>JARFXR010000002.1:600672-1201345 GCA_029194535.1 Nitrospira sp.
ACGGAGCACAGGCTCATCAACACCAAGAATCTCAGCCTCGCATTCAGACTGGCCGACCGCCATTTCTCCCCGGCCTATGCGGGCGATCCCACCAAGGTGCGGTTCGTGGAAGCCGGCAACGAGATCGTTCAGGTCAATCGCTATCTCTTCGACCAGGGATTGTCTCTCAAAGCCTCCGGATCGAACAACGGGCAGACATTGCCCGGCGTGATATCCACCGGCACACACGGGTCCGCGTTCAAGTTCGGAGCCACCCAGGACTTTGTCGTGGGCATCCATCTTATTACGGGACCCTCCAAGCATGTGTATTTGCAGCGCGCATCCTATCCCGTCGTGCAGCCCAGCTTTGCGGCAGCGCTGGGCGCAGAGTTGAAGAATGACGACACGTTGTTCAACGCGGCCTTGGTCAGCTTCGGCTCCTTTGGGATCATCCATGGACTGATGATCGAAGCGCGCGAGCGGTTCCTGCTGCACGCCTTCCGATCGTGGCATGCATTCGACGAACCAATCAAGAAAGCCATTACTTCCCTGGACTTCTCCGGGCTCCGGCCTTTTGAGGATTTGCACAATAAGCCGGCCTCCCAGCTCTATCACTTTCAAGTGCATTTCTTACCGAACGAAGGCACTCCACCGGACGAGGTATCCGTCACGGTGATGTTCGAGGAACCGTACACAGACGCCTATCAGCCGCCCAGCTGGGGCGCCGACAAGCCGGGGCCCGGGGCGTCAGGTCTGGAGGTCATGGGAGCGCTCCTCGGCGCCGTCCCCAATCCGCTGCAACCGTTCGTAAAGACTGTTCTGAATCCACAGGTAAGAAGTTTCCTCGATCCTTATGAAGTCAAAGGAACCTTTCTCGATCTCTTCCGCGGCGAGATCGTGAAAGGCAAGGTCTTTGTGTCGGCTTTGGGGCTTCCATTGTCGAGGGCGCTCGATGCGCTCGCTGTGCTGTTCAATATCTACAAAGATTTCGGGACCATTCTCCCGATGACCTATACCATGCGCTTTGTGAAAGGAACGCAGGCGCTCATCGGATTTACCAAGTTTGATCCGACCTGCGTGCTCGAAATGGACGGGCTCAACACTCCGAGGATGTGGGACTACGCGAGACAGGTCTGGAGCAAGCTGGAGCAAGAGGGCATTCCGTTTACGATGCACTGGGGCAAGTTCAATGACTTTCTGACAAGACCCCGTTTGCAGAACATGTATGGAACGAACCTCGACAAGTGGATACAGAGCCGCGAACAATTGCTGACTCCGGAGGTGAGACAAGTCTTTACCAATGAGTTCCTGAGAAAGGTCGGGCTTGCGACGTGAACCTCCTCGCCTGGTCGGCGTGAATGTGACCCTGGATGGAGAAAAGGAAGGAGTCCACATGAAGCGTCTCATTCCCGTCCTGCTGATCGCAGGCCTGCTCAGCGCATGTGCAAATCTCAAAGAAGTACGCGATTTCGCGACAGAGTCAGCAAGATTCTCCACCTATACCGACCTCACGACAAGGTTTCGCGACACCACCGACCGCGAGCGTCCCTACCTCACAGGCGACCTCCTCGCGCAGGAAGAGGCCACCGACAAAGGTCGCAAGGAAGTCTACCCGGAGTTGCTCAAGATTCACGAGCGTGTCTCCCTGTATTTCAGGACACTGGCACAGTTGGCCGGTGACGAGACGTTTGACCTGTCACATGAGATGACGGCCGCCGGCGATACTCTCAAGCAACATCCCGCTTTCGGCATCGAGGCCAAGCAGGTTGATTCCTATTCATCGATAGGCAACACAGTTTCGAAATGGATCACATCAGGGTACCAACAGAGCGCCGTTCGCGAGATGGTTCGGAAGGGAGATCCGGACATCCAGGTGCTCTTGGGGGGCATGGGTGATCTTGTTCGCCTGTTTAGAAAGACTCACGCCCAGGAGAAGAGCATCGTGCTGGGCTTTTATGAAGTGGAACTCCCGTTCCGGAATGGTCCGCAGGATGCGCTACTGGCGGCGTTGGCGAAAACGCATGTTCAGTCGAAGGCCGCGGAGTATCGCCTGGTCGAATCCAAGTACGATGATGCGGAAAGCGGAATTCGGAAAATCATGCAGGGCCACAGAGCGCTGGTCGACAATGTGAACAACATCAGCGCCACCGACGTGAAAACCCTGCTGCAGGGCACCTCGAACGACATTCGAGTCCTGGGAGGACACCTTCAGACTCTTCACAATTGAACTGCGATCCTGACCTTGATGGAGGTTGACGTATGGCACTATCCAAGAAAAGGGAGGTTGAGGATCTGGCCGATGCCTTGGTCGGATCCGCTGATGCTATTCATGACCGGATCATTAAAGAAATCGAAAGACGGAAACTCAAGCAGTTTCAGGCATACTCGCTGTTCCGAGACGAGACCTCGTTGCGTGTCAAAGCCAATGCCCTCTATCTGGAAGCCGTGAAGCTCACCGTCAGTGACTTAGAGCTGGCCCAAACAGACCTCATGAAGGTCATCAATAAGGCCACATCGAAGATCAAGACAGTCGAAACGATCGCCGCTTTTATCGACCTTGCGGCCGATCTGTTGGTTCTTGCGGCCGCAGCCTATGCGGCAAAACCCGGCCCCATCATTTCGGCATTGAATGAGGTGCGAATGGACATCGGCGAACAAGTGGAGGGTTAAACAGGATCAACGCCCCCCAACGCGCTATCCCACGGACGGACAACGACCGCGCAACATTTTAGCACACATGAAGTACAGCATGGGGAAACTCCGAACTTGGCGCATCAGGCGACAACGTCACCGGCAGGTGATCCAGTAGCTCCCGTGAGGAAATCTTTCCCTCCCAATATTGCAATAGATGAGCGAACATGCGCTGTTGATCGACGCCATGTCTCTCCGCCAGAATGAAGTAGAGGAGCGGTTCAACGTGGGCGATGGTCGACAATGCCACGCAGTGGCCCTGGACCCACTCCGCCAGCCCCCGGACCATCAAGTAGACGGCGATCCCTCTCAGGTCGGCCCGCGACAGATGCTCGCGCTCCATGACTCTGCGCACTCCCTCATCCGATTCGCATAGATCGAGGAACTCTTCCAGCGCACGTTTCTTTTCGGTCGGTCCATCCTGCTCCCTCGCACGCATGAGGTCGGCGACAATGCGTGAAACCCGTTCGTGCGGCGGGGCGATGGCTTTTTCCAGCCTGTGAAGTTTGGCTCCCTTGTTCCGGGAAAGCGGCATCCTTGTCAGGAATCCCATGATGTCCTCCTTGCCTGTAAGGGCGATGGATGGGTCCATCTCTCTATGCCCTGTCACGGTGTCGCGCGTGACCCAAGCCGGCATGCAATTGAAATCGAGAACCAAGCGAGATTCAGTTGAATGACGTGCTGACGGGAGGATCGGATTGGGAAGGACTGCAGAGGTAGCGATGGAGCCTTTGATCCGGCATGGTGGCTATCTGGTGGTCTTCTACTTATGGACGCATGGGTAGGTCAAGACATCCGATACATTCTTGACGACCATCAATATCGGACATCATACCAATCGCGCGAGGTTTTGCAACCAGAAAAATATGTTTATGATCGGGGCGAGTCGGCCCTCCCATCCTGGGCGTGAGTCGTGTTCACTTCGGCTTCTCCGGAACGTCGAGAATCTGGTCGAATGCCAGCCCGCTGCTGCCTTCCCCTCGACCCGTCGTCTTGCGGACTCCCAACCACTGAAACACGCGTCCGCCGTACCACCGTGTTCTCTGAAACGACTGCGTCACGAGGATACCAGCCCGAGGGACTTCTTCCTCGTGGATGAAATAGGGAGTCCGCTTCGGCTTGGCGTCCAGCCCTTCCCGCAGGAGTTCGGTGCGCGGACGGATGCGCGCCGGGTGGTCATCGCCCTTGAGAAAGCGCAGCATCGCGGCGCGTTGCAAGCGAATCTCCCGGTTGCTGCCTGGGTCATGCACGGGAATGAATGGAATCCAATTCTCCGGTACGGAATTCATCACCGAGTAGCGAATTTTGGCCCGATACTCGGGTTCGGGAGTCGGGCTGACTGCCGCCAGCCGTTCGAACACCTTTCGAGTCTCAGACGCCGCTTCGAAACCGGGCTTGGGGCGTCCGTGGGGAAGCGTGATCGTCTTCTCAATGCCCCACACCATATTCGCCATCTCGTCACGCATGACCGCCACTTCTTCACGCGCAGGGCCGTCCTGTATCTTCGGCGTACTCGAAGGCAGGAGGAGCGCGAGATCGGCTGCCGCCGCCTCGTTTCCTTTTACGTTGAGTGAAAACATTCGCCAGGTCGACCACTGGTCATCGAGGCCCCGTCCCGCGGGGTCGATCCAAAACCGTTCACCGAACACGTTTGCGACGGCTAGTCCTTTGACGCGCGACAGACTTCCCGCAGGCAATCGGAAGGGGGTCAAAAACCAGTCGTTGGCGTACGCCAAGCCGAACTCCATGACCAACAATTTCGCCAGGTCGGTCGTACCGGGTTTGATGGCGCCAAAATTGGTTTTTCCATCTTCAAACGCCCACCAGCGAGTCAGCGGCATGCCGCTAAAAATGATGTTGGTCGGCCAGAAGGTCCGGGTGAACGTCGCCGGCGCCGGCGGAGATCCCGCCGGTTCACCCAGAGCGCGTTGAGACGTATCGAAGTCGAAGTTGTACCAGTCCAAGTGGCCGTGATAGTACTCGTCCGCCGCCAGCACGTCTTCTCCGTCGGACTTCGGTGCGGCGCAGGCGAACTGATATTCGAGATAGTCGGAGCGCCAAGCCTTCTGTTGCGGATCTTCCGGCTGATAGAACTGCCGCTCGTACCAGGCTCTAAAGGCAATCATCGCCGTGTTCAACGGCGCGGCGGGTCCCGCGGTGATCGACGTCCAGTCCGGGGCGAAGTTGCTCTCCTTAAGAAAGCTATGGAATTCGTAGCCGTCCAACGCCCGGCCGCCGGACACTGCGGCGAACTGTTGCCACGCTTCGCGATGCGCGCACACCGCCGCATCCGCGGCCGCGTCGGGATCGGGCCGCGCGATAGGGAAGCGGGTCAGGAAGTCGGCTCGCACACCCGCGCCGACACCGGCCGCGGCGAGTAGCTTCAACCAGTAACGCCCCATCACCAGCCGCAGATCCAGCGCGACCTTCTGATCTCCCTGACGAAACGCGATCGGCAGCTGCTCGACCTGCGTCTCCAGCGGGATGGTCTCGTCGAACGGCCTCGCTGCGTGGCCGTCAGGCTTGTATGTGTGGGGGCGCGCCGATTCCATATGAATTTTCGCCAGTGCGGGAGATCCGGCGTCTTCTCCCTTGAATTCGCCCATCTGCCATTGCCGGCTGAGCATCCATAGGGCGTCATGAATCTCGGCGCGCAACGCGCGATCGAAGCTCGTGCGATTGCGCGGGCGACCTTCGGTGCGTTCCCAGGTGACGATCGACGGGTTGGCGCGAGCCAGCACCGCGGCCTTCATATCGGTGACGAGAGTCGAGGAGAGCGCGTTGATCAATGGCATAACGTCACAACCTATTCAAAGTGACTGCCGTGAAATTCCGAGCCGCACGAGCCAGGATATCGGCGGAAATCGTCATCGGCGACCACGACGTCTCAGTCAGGACAGCCGGAAGCAGCGCGGCGAACTGCCGGCCCAGTGCGTCAGGCTCCACAGCCCGTGTGCGCGCGGCATCGAGGGCCTCGTTGAGTGAAGCCACGATGTCGTTCCACCGCCATGCTCCGGTAAAGGCGGCCGGCGTAGCCAACAACCAGACCTGCGGAGGCTCCGCGTTGGGTCGGTCAAAGTGGAAGGCCAGGCCTGTGACCTCCTCCTGTTGCGGGATCACTTCCGTCCATTCGTCCACCAGCAGGCCGCATTGAAAGATGTCGGGCTGGAACACCTCGCTGTAGTGGGCGGTGTACAGCAAGCGCTCGGTCTCGAGCGTATTGGCCCCGTTTCCAGGATCGAATTCGAGAGCCAGCCAATTCTCGCCCGCATGAAAAGGCAACTGCAGCGGTCTCAATATCGGTTCGGTCAGCCCGAACGCCCCGTTGAGTACCACAGTGTTTTCCAAGTGAAACATCTTCTCCCGTACCCGCGCCACGCCGTGCAGCCATTCGTCCACCGGCAGCGGCAGCGGACTTTCCGGACGAGTGGAGACGTATGTGAGAAGACTGTCCGAAGCATCCAACGCGTTCTTCCATTCCGATCCCGCGGCCGTCGTGGTCTTGAAGCTCGGAATCATGCGGAAGTCGTCGCCGAGAAGCATTCGTCCAGCCTCGCCGAGCAGCGTGACTTGCTCGACGGGGTCGGCCGATGCATGGTGCGCGGCAACGGCTGCAGACGCCGCATCCAAGCGGCGGGTGGCTTCGGCGACGATCGCTTGCGTGCCTGTGACGAACCGGTCCAGCATGAGTCGCATGGCCGTGGTTTGATCCGTCAGGCTGAACGCCGTCGGATCGAAATCTGTCAACGGCAATTGCGCCACGATCTGCTGATGCAACCCGAACAGCGTGCCGGGCTGCGCCGCTGTGATGTTTTGCAGCACGGTGAGCTTCGCCTCGAACAGATTTTGCCGGTTCACCGCCTCGGCCAACATGGCGGCCGGTGCAAGATCGAGCGGCAGGGCTGCGGTCGAAACCAGAACCGCGGCCTCCCGCAACCGCGGGGCATCCGCGCCGGTGGGAACCACCAATGCGGTCGTGATCACGCGGGAAGCCGCCAGGCGATCGGACCAGTCTTTCGTCAACGCGTTCAGCTTCTTCACCACCGCGGCATAAATGTCACCCCGGTCCTGCCACGTCATGGCAAAACCGGCGTGCGGCACGCCGAACAGATTGCACCTCGCCGATAGCCCGCCGAATTGCACAAGGTGGGCGTCGAGATTCGTAAGAATGTTGCCGGTTGCATCGGGCTCAACCCCCGCGAGGAATGTGTTCGCTTGGGTTCGCAGCGCGGTCAGCGCCAGTGCCACGGCGTCAATCCGGCTCGAATCCAGACGGATCGTCCCGAGGTTGGAAACGGTGGCTTCCCCCGGCAACTGCACGTCCGTCGCCTGGAGCGGACGCGAACGCAGCAAGAGCGCCCGCAAGCTCGTCAACAAGGGCATCGCCTCGAACAAGGTGATCTTCCCGGCCTCCGGCTCGGTGAAAGCGAGCGTGATGCGCGTGTGCGGGCGTATATCGGGTCGCGCGGTCACAAACCTCAGGACCAGATCCTCGAGCGCCGTGGCCGTCTGAGTCGCGGCCTCGTTCACCATGAACAACAGGTCAAGAGGATCAAGGCCCAGATCGGCCTGTCTGACGAAGACCCGAACGGGGTTCCCGGCCGGGTCGGAGTACCGCACGACGAGGCCCAAGTCGTCGGGCGCAGGCAGGTGATCCGCCAGCCAATCGTTCACGCTCGGTTCACCTTGCTTGCGCGGGTTGTCACCAGGGGCCGCGGTCTTGTCCGAACGCAGGTGAATGGCGACGCGATGGGTCAAGGTGTATCCGCTGCGCGGCGTGCGGACCACTTCCGGATCCGGCGCCGGGTCCGCGCCCGCGTATGCGTTCATGGTCGCCGCGGCTCGGTCGGCGTTGCCCATCACCACCTGGTGCACGCTCTCCGCCATGGCCACGTCCGCCACTCCATCCGCCGAGTCGAACAACTCGCGCGCGAACGACGTCACGCGAGTCCGTTCGGCCGGCGTCGATCCGGGAAGAATCGCGGCAAGCGGATCCGGGTTGCTTTGATTGCTGTCAAGGAAGTTCATCAGCGCGAATCCATCCACCACGTTGTTCGCTTCAATGAATTCGACCGGGGTGTTCGGCGTTTGCGTCGACTTCAGCTTCTGGGCGTTGAGCGAGAACTGATTCCGCAGGTCGAGGATGAACTTGTCTAATCCTGTGCCGTCATCGTGCAAACGCCGCTCCAGGTGATAACCGAGCAACGCGCCAAGCTTTTGCCCGTTACGAATGCCGTCGATCAATCCTAGGGACCTGCGCACGCGTTCCGAAGACAGGTTGATCGACAGCAGGTCCGGATGTGAGGGAGTGGCGGTGGCTCGATACCCGTTGCGAAGTACGGCGGCGGTGACGGCGTGGTTCAGCGAAGGCGCATGAACGAACCCGCCGTTGTTGCTGTCGCGCATCAATTGAGGTTGCCCCGGCGCGTTGTTGAACACCCGGTCGAGCGCGCCTTCCAGCCGGACCGGCGTCAGCCTTCTGGGTTGAGGCTTCACGCCCTCGAGCCAACCGTACGCTCCGATGTGAATGCCGCGGCGCGCGCCTGCGTTCTCGGCGCGGTCGGCAAACCGCATGAACGACAATTGCAAATGGTTCAGCCCCGTCTTCCAGGCGTCCAGCCGGTAATGGCACACATCGAAATGTTCGCGCAGCAACCGTTCCAACGGGGCGGTGGGCGTCTTGACCAGCCGCTCGAGCGCGGCCAGGAGGTCGCGCAGTTCGTCCGCCTCGCTGAGCGTTTCGATTGAGTCGACGATGTACTGGGCGAGCGGGTAGTTCGCGCGGCCTGTGACCTGAGGGAAATCCAAATACAGATGAGCCCAGGGGCTTTCGGACGTGACCGCTTTGTCATGGGCCGGCGCGGCGACGTGGATGAACGTCTGCGGCGCCTTCCAACCGGCGAATAGGTCGGCGCTGACGAACGGCCGCTTGACGTGTCGCGATGCACGTTCGAACGCCAGCAGCAACGCTTGGCGGAGAAACAGATACAGGAGGGCGTTCGGTTTGTTCCCGTCGGTGAACCCGACTTCACGGCGAATATCGTCCACCGAGTCGCGCCCCTTCTTCAGCAGCCATCCGATGTAATTGAGCGGAGCGGGTGCGGGCGTGTACTCACGTACCGGAGCTGTTTCCGATGCAGGACGATCATCGACCAGGATGTCGTGCAGTTGAAACGGCCGGCCGAAGTAATTGCGCGACAGAATGTCCGGAATGTCGATGCCCTGGTGCCCGAGCTCGCGCAAGAGCAGTCCTCCCGCTGCGTCGGGCGTCTGTTTCAACGTATCCGGCGCGCCGTTCAAACCGAGGACCACGGTGTTGTAGCTCACGTTGTACGGCTCGCCGAGCACGGCGTGGACCTCTTCGCACAGGGGATGCAAGCCCAAGACGTCGAGCAGCGTCTGCTGCGGATCGGGATCGCCCGGCGCGCCGATTTGCTTGACCTTGTCGGCCAAGCCTCGCCAGATCGTATCGAGCTTCAGCAGCAGCTCATACAACCGCATCGTATACACCGAGTCGGCGTCCTTGCGTTCTGCCGACTGCTTGACCCAACCCAGAGTGCGGAACGGTGAAATCGGGAGAATCCCATACGGTTGGCGGCCGATCCGAACCGCAGGCGCCGGGCCGCGGCCGGAGACGTACTTCAAGAAAAATGATCGCGTCTGCCGTATCGCTGTATCGTCCAGCACGGGATTCAGCATGCGCTCGAAATAATAGCCCCAGGTGGCGGGCCATAACGCTGTATTGATGGCGCGCGCCTCGAGTTGATCCTTCTGCCCTGCGTTGGGGACTTGCTGCAGGACCGCCGGGTCGAGTCCCAGCCACTCGGCCAGCCACTGGCCGTCGGCTTTGCGCAGAGGATCGGCGCTCGGAGTGAACTGCGTCGAGCTCTTCACGAACACGTCGTAGCTGTCGTCAGGATCGTCGGTGCGGTTGAAGGGCGATGTCGCTTCCTCCGTATTGTTTGTCGGCGTTCCTTGCGGCACGATCGCGAAACCGCTCCGGCTATACAGATGATGTGTGAACAGGTCCTGCAAGTCTGCAGCGTTTCGTTCCGCATCCGCACTCAGGCGGATGCCCACGACAAATACCCTCTCGAACCCGTCGGCGGCTTGGCTGGGACTGAGAGGCACCTTCAGGCCGAGGCCCTTGGCCTCCGCGGCTGCGAAATCCGTCATCCACCGAATGTCCTCGGCAATTTGTAGATCGCCCGCGTCCTCAACGAATTGTTGGGCTTCTGTCGGATCAGGTCCCGTCGTCAGCGGAAGCACGACAGGATTGAACGGCATCTGCAACGGCGGCTGCCCGCTGTTTTGACCGATGAAGATGAAGCGGTCCGGAAACAGATATACCTTGGGGGGCTCGGTCCAGGACAAGTTCTTCGTGTCCAGCTCGGACAGCGGCGGAAACCGCAACAGCGCGACGTCCGGATTCGTCTCCGCAGACGCGGCCCACGCTCGAATGTTGTCCGGCACGAAGTCGCGAACGATCTGTTCCGCCAGAGCCACGGAGCTTCCGGGCGCACCGGCCAGGTTCTGGAACGCGGTGTCCGACAGCGTCGCGTCGCCTCGAGCCTGCCAGACCGCCCGCCAGTAGTCGGCAATCACATTCTGCGGCAACGGTAAGGGCTGGTCGGCGGCGATTACCAGCACGATGGCTTCCGGTCGCGCCTTGGCGGGCTTATCGGCGGCATTGAGCGGAGCGAACTGCTGCAGAATCCATGCTGCCCGACCGGACCCTACGCTCCCCACCAAACCTCGCCAGGCAGCTCGCTCCTGATCCTCGATCCCGCCGGCCTTCCAGGATTCGATGTAATACCGTCTCGCCGCTCTGACCTCGGTGCCCGAGAGCGCCGTCTCGAACGTGTCGATCAAGCAGTCGTCGGGATAGATCCGGACCCAGAGTTCGGATCGCATGAACCGCGTCTCAATCCGTACCGGGAACATCAGCAGAGGGATGCCGTCGTCAAGACGCTCCACAAATTGCGCCGGATCGCTGAAGGCAAAGAAGTCGCGTGCAAATCGATCCATTGATCTGCGCGCGACCGTGTATTGCGTTTCGGCTTCCTTGAGCGCATTGGCGGCGTTCGCGCGATCCTTGCGCAATTGAACCAGCCGTTGCACGGCGTCGAGATTGTGCTCTCCGGCTCGGCGCTCGAGCTGGGCGATCTGCGCGTCCAAGCGCTGCAAGAGCCGGTTCGCGGCCGCGCGCGCTTTTCGAGCTTCGGAGTGTTTGTCACGCGCCTGATTCAGTTGTTGACGAACTTGCTCGAACTCGCTCATCGTCCTTTACCTTGGCAGCATTTCCGACCCGTGCACGGCCACCAGAACCGGCACTTGATAGAGCACATAGGCGATGTCGGCGGCATTCGAAACGTTGGTCCATCGAATGTCGTCGTCCTCATGGGCTTGTTGCAGGATCCCCTGGGGATCGTCGGCTCCCGGAGGAGTGATGTGTAAATCGTTTTGGGCCGCGCGAAGGAACGTAGAGTCCTGCTCCTGAACATCGCCCCAACCGAGATCGTTCCACGTTCGAAAGACATTGTTGTTTCCTTCGTCGAGACCGAATCGCGGCTCGCCCGGGCGCTCCTTGATGACGAAGAACCAACCCGGATCATCCGGCGCGGTGGGCGTTTCGCCCTTGGCATCGTCTATCGTCAAGTCGAATCCGAAAAAGTAAATATCGGGATATACCTGCGCGCTATAGAGCGGTGTTTTCACTTTGTCGCGCGGCGGGTTCTCTTCTTCGGAAGCCGGAATCTCCACCAGGACCCGCGGCCGGCCGCGATCGATGGCACCCGACGGCCTGTCCCCCACACGCCGCCAGTCGGCGCGATGTGCGTAGATGACCGCGTTGGGATAACGTTTCAGCAGTTCGCCCCGAATCACCAACACAACCTCTTCGCGCGGGGGCGCCGTGGCGTCCTTCGGGTCGTTCCGTCCCAATTCTGAATCCTTCGGCCACTTGTGTATTTCCTCGATGTCGAACAATTGCTCGCGTCGTTGCTGCGCTTTGGGATCATGCGGGTCGAGATACGCGCGCACATCCCAGAACTGCCGGAAATAACTGCCGCGCTGGTCGGTGGGGAATTCGCGCCACAGCAGCTCACGGGCGAATTCATGATTGACCCCCACCATATACGATTCGATGAATTTCTGGTTTGTCTCGAGCAATGAGATGGTGTTCTGCTCGATCAGATGGATGTTGGGCAGGAACAGTTCCGGCGAAATATCCCGCAGCGGTTCGTACATCGGCAGATCGATCTTCGGATATTCCATGATGTCGTCGAAATCGAACACGAGGTTGCCCGCGATGCGGCCTGGAACGGCAATCTGACTCCAGACCCGCGGCGGTAGGGTGCGGGCGGGTTCCGTGCCGAGCACGGTTGCGTTGACGAATGCGGTCACATCCAGCCTTACGGGTTCCGGAGGCCGAGGTGCTGCGGCCACCGTCTGTTGAAAGGTGAAGAGCCCGCGCAACGCCGTCTTGAAATTCGTGGCTTCAGGGCTGTCGACATCGCCGGTGCCGGGCCGAAATCCGCTGCCGGGTTGACTCAAGTGGAAATCCGGACTCTTGGGCAACTCGTCCACCGCTTCTGGCGCGCGGCCTGATTCGCCGAGCATGTCGGCGACTTGAGTCTGGTGCCGCCAGCTCCGCATGATTTGCAAGCCGTAATATCCGGCGCCTACGGCAAGCCCGCCGACCGCCACGGCGGCGGCCGGCGGAAAAACGATGACGAGCAGCAAGAGAATCAGCAGGCCGATCCCCAAGGGAATCCATGGCAGCCAGGCGTATCGACGCAGCAACGGCAGCAGCCAAGCCGGCGCGCCCCTGGGCTCCACCTGCCGGGCGACTTGATCGATCGTCGGCAAACTGGGTGGCAGCGATTTGGGCGCAGCCGGCGCGATATCGCCGTTATTCCACCGCTGCAGCAGGCCTTGTGCCGCAGGGCCCGCTAACGCCCCCAACCCCGCGAGCTTCATGGCGCGACTGCCGGAGCGGACCGACTTCCGGAACGGCGCCGAGATGGCGGTCCGCGTCAGCGGGCTTGCGCTCACTCGGTAGCCCAATGTGACACCACCGCCCACGATTCGCCGCTGGACCGCCCCAGTGAAGAGGATCAGCTTTTCAGGATGCGCTTCCGCGAGCGACTTCACGTAAGCCGCATGCCACTGTTTTCCCACCGCCAGCGCAAACTGTCCCCGCCGCAGGCGACGGTTGGCCTCCAGGACATCGCCTAACTGCTCCCAGGCTTTGTCCATGTACGTTTCCTGATTGTCCTGCACGACTCTTGTGCCGAAGCCTGAAGCGACGCGATAGCGCGGATCGAGGTTCAACTCATGAAGCCAGTTCCGATTGTGAGCCACGTCGCTGCCGCCGCGCTCCTTGAGCACCCGGCTGACAGCCGCGTGCCAGCGGCCGTACACCGGCGGCGTCACCACCGGATCGTCACTGTCGTCGGCTGGAATCGGGGGAAGACCGGCGCCGGCATTGGCCGCCGATGCGCTCGTCGCGGCGTAATCGTCGGCCAGATTGAGCAATGCCGCCAAACGCCCCTGGAACGGTTGCGGATAGGGATTGGCAGGCGGCGTGGCCCACCGATCGTACTTGTCGAACTCTGCCTTATCTTCGGGCTTCAGTGTCGAGTACGGTACGCGAAGTGCGCCTCCCAATCGCAGAATGTCGTTGAGCATGCCCAGGTTCGGCAGCGAGGCGCCGGGATTTTGCACATCCATGTCGCGCAGGCCGACGCGCACGTCCATCGGTCGAGGCTTCAACAAACGCACAAGGAACTCGAAGTCGCCCATCGCGCCCGTGCGGAACTGCCAGCGAAAGTAGTACGGAAAGCTGCCGGCTTCCGGTCTCGCGGCGCCGCCCCACGCGGGCGCGGCCGCATCGAGGTCTGGCGGGATGTCCAGGTTCAGCCCCGCCCGACGGCCCGTTTCAAACGCCGGGACGACGAAGGCGTGATAGGTCTTGTTCTCGGCCAAATCGCGCGGGCTCATCAGCCGGGAGTAGGCCATGTCCGTATTTGTTCGCAGGATGGATTCGAACTGCGACAGCGCCGCACCGGTGTCCGGGGCTACGACCTCGGCTCCGGCGTGCAGCGCCTGATTCACGTGCACGTGGGCCCAGGCCCAGAGCTCGTCATGCCGCGGCAGCAACTTGGTCAGATCGCCTTTGATGGTGATGAACGGAAGAGGCCGGTTCTGAATATTCTTGCCGTCCTCAAATTCCGTCGCCTCTTCGAGGACGAGCAGCGCGATCCATGGTGTGAGTCTGTGGAGACCGGTATCGGCCGGCGCGGGCGTGTACCGCCAGGGAAAGTCTTCGTCGTAAAACTCGATGAAGGGCAGGTAGTTCGGTTCGAAATTCGTGATCCAGTTTCGCGGCTCGACGCGGATGATCGCCTTGGGATCGATGCCCACGATATCGCCGGGACCGTAGAGGCTCACGTCGCGCTCGACGGGCGTGTGTTCGTCGTCGCCGATTCCCGTACCGGCGATGTCGAGTTGCACCTTGATCTTGGCTCGCACGGCCGTCGCGCCGCCTTGAATCTGATTGGCGATTCCCTGCCGAAGCCATGGCAGAAACGTATACGTGGCAACGGGTGAAGGCATGGCGGTCAGTGGCTCCTGTCCGGCATCACGGCTTCATGCGCAGGGATCACATGCAAGGCGCCCGCAAACTCAGGGCTCACGAGCGTGTGCGCACGCATGTAGTCGTACGCCTCGGCTTCGCTGGCGAACACGGCCTTCGTCGGATTGACCGGTTTGTTGTCGACATTCGTGGCCACGACGTAGGCTTCCTGCCGCACCGTCACTTTGTCATCGAAGGGCACAAACAGTTTCTTCGTCGCCTGAGACAATTCCGACTTTGCCGCCGAGTTGCCGCGAAGGAAATGCGTGAAGAGCGTGCCGCTGAATGCGACGAAGCGCATGAGCGTCTTCTTGTATTTGCTGTCGAAGATGATCATTTCGTAGCGCACGGTGCGCTTGACCGCCCGCGACGACACCGCTTGCCGGCCGACGGCGGACAGCACGACCCCGCCGTCCTGAAGTTCATACCCCTTGCGGCTCAACTTCTCATCATTGCTCAGATCGAGAAACTGCCCCATCGCGAACTGTTCTTTGCGGTCGCCGTTTTTACCCAAGCCCGTGGTCGTGACCTTGACGGTGAAGCGTGTGGCGTCGGCCACCTTCTGGCTCCCGACTTTGGCGATGTCGAGATCGAGCGGCACGCGCCGCTGGCTCACGACCAGAGCGCCCACCGGGTGCAGGACCAGACCCTCCGTGTCGGCCGGTCGGCGCAACGACACCAGCAGACTATTGCCCGGCGGCAATTCCGCGCGCCAGTTCTCGGCCTTATTGAATTCGTCGGCCAGGAGGGGCATCACCGGAATCGGCGGCAGCGACGTATCCTCGCGGTCGCCCCAGGTAATATCGAAGTCCGCGGAGATATCGAAGAAGAGCAGGGACAGTGTGCCCTCGCCTTTGGCTCGCCACGGCGTCGGACCTTCAAGCGAAAAGTCGAGGCGGATCGAGAAGAGGCCGAGCCCGAATACCTTGAGCTCCACGGAGCCGGAGATGTCGATGACGAAGTAGAACGGCGAGAACTGAAACAGCGCGTCGAACGCGACGTGCCCGAAGATTCCGAGTTCGTCGAATCCCAGCCGCAGTTCCGCGCGCGCGCCGAACTGCACGGTGTTGGACGTGACCGCAAAATAGCATTCGACCCGGATCCGCGATACGGGCGTGTTCAGGATGTCGATGGCGAGCCGCTTGGGTACGGGGAACGGCAAGGGGGGCGGGTTGAATCGTGGATGGAAACCGCCGACCGACAGCACGAAATTGGCATCGTCGCCCCAGGCGACGAGCAAGCCCATACCCCCTTCGATGCTGATGAACAGCACGCGCGACTCGAACAGCTCCGCGAAAAACCAAAGCCGGCTCTTGTCCGGCTCGATCGCGCCGATGAAATTCACCTGAATCAGGATCAGCGCCGCCTCCTCGGCCGGCAGTGCCACTTTGAGGACCCCCAAGATCGCGATCTTCCCCGGCGGGATCTCGACGATCAGGCCCAGCGAGATGCTGGCCAGCGTCGGCGTGCCCCAGCCGATCTTGGCCATCAGACCCACCAGGAACCGGCCTTCCATCGGCGGGAAATACACTCGCAGATCGCTGATGATGCGCGGCGCGTTCGCCACCACATCCTTGGGGAACATGACGCTGTTGATTCCACCGGTCCGCACGCCCGTCGCGATCACGGTGAGTTGCATCGTCCGGTTCAACCCCAGTAGTCCACCGAGGCCGCTCAGCGTAAAGCCGAAGCCCAATTGGATGCCGGTAAACTCGGCGGAAATAATGAGGAGCAGCGAGAAGCCCTTGCTCCCATCCGGCATGCGGGTCGTCACCAGACCGATCGCCTTGACGGTCACGATGTCCATGACCGCCAGCTCGAGCGCCCCGGCGTATTCTTCCTTCTCAAAGTCGAAGTAGAGATAGCCGCCGCCCTTCACCACGCCCGTGTCCACCGCCAGGCCCAGGCCGCGGGGCGGTTTGAACGCGAATCCGACATCGAGCGGACCGAGATTGCCTTTGTGGTCGTCGTCGAAGGCGAACATCGCCTGGACGCCCATGTTTTCAACCACCGCCGTCAAGGGACCCAGGTTCGCCTTCAGATCCGCGCCGAGGCTGATGGGGAGCCCTTGCGGCGTCAACCCGATTCCGACGGTCAACGACTCGATTTCGACGACCGCCAGATTCACATGCAGCGGAATTTGGATTTCGAGTCCGCCGCTGCCTTCGAAGTAAAACCCTTTGCGCGACACCCCCATGGCGATATCGAATTGGGTGGAGAATTTCGCCGCCGAAAGGATCGTGCCGATGAATCCGTCCGCTTCGGATAGATCGATGACCAGTTGCCCGCCCTTGATTCTGGCATCGGCTCCGACGTCGCCATCCGCCGTGAGAGTCGCGCTGTCGAAGGTCAGCGTCGAGCTCAGCCCCATCGAGAATTCCTGAAACTCGAGGCGGCTTTTCCCAGGGTCGCCGACAAGAATGTACGCATTCGCGCCGGGCGTCGGCTTGGTGCGAAAGGTCGCTTGCATCGTTCCCTGTACGGGCGCCGACGGCGAAGTGATCGCAAACGATCCATCGGATTGGAGGATGAGCGCTGCGGCTACGGCTGCCTGCGCTTCCGTGGCGAACTCGAGCGACCACTCCGGCCCTCCGGTTGTGAACGTGCTCGCACCCTTCAACGGTTCATGGACCGCGACACGCAGTCCCGGCGGTGACACATCGGTTTTGGGTTGGATCTCCAAAAACACGAGGTCCAACGTGGGAACCGGCCCATCGGTGTACAGGGCAGGCAAACCCATTTCGAGCGAGAGGGTCTCGAGCTTGCGGAGCAAGTCGCGGCCGTCGAAGCCCGGATTTCCCCAACCGTATTTCGCCCGCAACAGGTCGCCGGGTGACTTGAACAAGTCGCTGATCGCGCCGAGATGCAGCTCGCGTTTCGTGAACGGCGGCTTTGTGGGATCCGGTGATCCGACGTTGTTCCGTGTGCGGCTGAAGACTCCGATAAAGTCGAGGCTCGCGGCCGCCACCGGAAGCGCATCTTCGGTTTGTCGAATGACCAAGTACTCCACCAGCCGCTTCGGCAGCGCGTCGGCGAACGCGTTCACATCGGCCGGCGCCAAGCCTGGGTACGAGTTCGCCTTGATCGCGTTCGCCACCGTCGTGAATCCAGCGATCAAATCGGCAATTCGCTTGATGATCTGGAAGGCCGCCTGAACGGCGGTCGCTTGATCGTCGGCCTCGACAGCCGCGCTGAGAGAGCGGGTGAGTTCCGGGAGACTGACGAGGGCTGCGGAAATCGACTGTACCGCGTTGCTGAACCCAGGATCCGAAGTCAAGCTGTTCGGGAATTGGATGCCTAATTCAGCCAGGAGATCCAGCGTGGTGCCGTCCTCGATATGTTCGCGAAGCGGCGAAAAGACGCCGGCAAGTCCGCTGACCAGGTTGTCGATTGTTCCCGGTTCACCAGGCACGTGGTACCCCTTTGAGCGGTACACCACCTACGAATCGATGGAAGTTGGCCATCGCCTCGTCGGCCGATTCGGCGCGCTCCGCACAGGCGAGCACCGTGAGATAGTGTTCGGTGACCGCATCCGCTAAAGCGGGACTGCCGTATTGCCGGAACACTGCCGCCATCGACACGATCGCATTCTCGACTCGTGTTCCGGCGATTTCGCGCGGCACCCGATGCGTCGGCTCTCGGACGCTTTTCAGGAAGTGCGCCAGGAACGCCGGTCCTTGGCATCGCTGCCACGCGACTTTCGCCGCCCGGTGATGATTCACCAGATGACGGACTTCAGAAGAATGCAGACGGATCAGCCCGCTCCACTGCCGTCCGAACTCCGTGCCTTCCCAATCACGACGGAGGGCGAGCGCCCGCTCTATGCCCCGCGAATATTCGACGAGGGGAATTCCCCCAACCGGGACGGCTCCGGCGGTTCCGGTGACCGGAAAAACAATATTCAAGCGCGCCATGACATCCGCGATGTGGTTTCCGAAACTAATACCGTCGCTCCCCGCATGATGGAGGCCCACGATCCGGCGTGTCGCTTCCTCCACATACACCGAACCTGAGTCGCCCGGCCTGCTCATGACCGTATCCGGCGCTGTCGGCGCGACACGGATCTGCCCGACAAATGTCGCGCCATCGCTGCGCGTGAATGTCGGTTCGTTGTCTTGCGTGACGACGCCGTGGGTGAACCCGGACGTGTCCCCGTACTTGACGACCGGCATGCCCTTGGTTGCGACCCCGTGCCCGCGTATGGCCCCCACGGCGAGGATGTCGTGGCTGAAACGCACGCCTCCGTTCAAGGTTGCAATTGAGCCGTCGACGTGATCCGTGAGGGCGGCATCGACCAATGTTCCGATGTCGCAACACTCGCAGCACCACGAGTCGCACAGACATCCGATTCCGACTCGATCGCCGATGCTGCTGGCCACATGATGATTCGTAAGCACCAACGGTGTCTGTTCGGGTGCGTGGGTATTGGCCGCCGTGGCCAGGCATATGACGCCCAACGTTCCGTTTGAAACGCCCCAGAGGCTCTGCGTGAGTTTCATGCCACCGCAGAGCACGTCATGCGGATCGATACGCGTCCGGCCGATCACGTCGGTCGGTATGCCCAGTATCGCGGCTGGAATCCGATCGGCCGAAACCAGCTCGGCGGTGGATTTCTTCCGCTCGACGTATACCTGAAACACCACGTGCTCCGTTGCCAAACCCCGGGTTTCCTTGATCCCCACGAGAACGTCGATCACGCCGGGAATGCGCCGCAACTGCGCGCGGGCTTCGGGCAGTTGGCGCTCCGCGCGGGCTATTTCCACCGCGAATTGTTCCGGAGTCTTTTCAGGCATGGCCGGCCTTTGGTGCGGCCGGCCGCCCGCCCGCGACAAGCCGCACGTTCGCCATGACGTCCCCGGCAGTTCCGGTGCGTTCTGCGCATTCCAATACCGTCAAGTAATGTGCAGCCACGGCCTCCGCCAAGTCGGCGCTTCCATATTCCTGGAACACGGCGGCCATCGACACGATCGCATTCTCGACTCGAGTTCCGGCGATTTCGCGCGGCACCCGGTGCGTCGGCTCCCGAGCGCTTTTCAGGAAGTGCGCCAGGAAAGCCGGTCCTTGACATCGCTGCCACGCGACTTTCGCCGCCCGGTGATGATTCACCAGACGGCGGACTTCAGGAGCGTGAGCCCGGATGAGATCGGCCCAATCGCGGCCGAATGCGGTGTCTGCCAGATCGCGTTCCAGCGCCATCACAGGCTCAAGCACAGGCTCAAGGAACCGGCCTTCAGGAATCCCGACAAGCGGAATGGCTCCAGGCGTCCCCGTGACGGGGAAATCCATCTTGAATAGGTCCATGACGTCGGCAATATGGCTCCCCTTGGCGATTCCGGCGTCGGTTCCCGTGTGATTGAGCCCCACGATCCGCCGGGTCGCTTCCTCGACATAGACGGAACCGGAGTCGCCGTGATCGCTCATCTTGTCGAATCCGGGCTCTGGCGCCACGCGAATCTGATGATCGAAATGCGCGTGGTCGTCATCTCTGTCGATCGTGTCGTCGTCATCGGTAACCCGTCCTCGCGTAAAGCCCGTCCGGTGTCCGTACTTGACGACGATCATTCCGATCGTCGCGACACCCGTGCCGCGTATTGCGCCGACGCCGAGAATGTCGTGGCTGAAGCGCACCTCCGGGTGGAGTGTGCCGACCGCGCCGTCGACTCGATTCGTCAGTCCGGCGTCGGTCAGTCGGCCGATATCACAGCACTCACAACACCACGAATCACAGATGTTCCCGTGACCGACGACGTCGCCGACACTATGAGCCACGTGATGATTCGTGAGCAGGAGCGGCGTGTTCGCCGAGACGTGGGTATTGCCCGCCGTCGCCAATCCGATTGCGCCGAGTGTCCCGTACTTCCCGCACCAGGTATCTTGCGTTATGTGCATGCCACCGCAGATGACGTCGTGCCGGACATCGCGCTCGCGGCCAATCACGTCGGTCGCAATTCCGGCAATCTCCGTCGGGATTCGATCGGTGGAAGCAATGTCCGCCGAAGGCCGCTTCCGGGCCACGTATACCCGGAAGACGACCTGCTGAGTCGCCTTTCCTCCAGTCTCCTTGAGGCCCACTCGAACATCGAACACACCAGGAATCCGCAACAGTTTCACGCGAGCGTCCGCCAGCTTCGCCTTTGCATGCTGAATCTCGATGTCGAACTGCTCCTTCGTCTTTTCGGGCATGGGTTACGGTCCCGCACCTCGAATGCCCGCCAGGCTGCAGCGCTCGCGCGCCAGGCGAAAAATCCGCAGGGCATGCTCGGCTATCGCCGAACGCAATCCCTGTGAACCGTGTCGCTGCAGCACGTCGGCCATCTGCAACATCAACATTTCCAGGGAGACACCCTCGACCTCCTCGGGAATGGAGATGTCCGCGCAAGCGCGTTGCTGTACCGCGGCTCGAACGAAGAGCGGGCCCTTGTAACGCTGCCAGACCACGCCCACACGGCGGTTGGTGTTGACCAGACCGATCACTTCCTCGATATGCTTCTGGAACGCGTCGGCCAGCGCTGGGCCGTCAGGGAGCCGGTACAAGGCTGCTTCGAACGGCTCGAGTTTCATGCGAGGCTGATCGCTCATGGGCACCCCGTGGCCGGAATATCGAGCCCGGCATCAGCCTGTCCAGCGATGACGATTTGCAAGTCCCGCATCACAGGACCGATATGGTTCGCTACCCCCCTCGTGCGGGTGGCCGAATCGACCGCCCACAGCAGGCCGATGACCTGCTTGGCGCTGTTCACAATGACGGAGCCGGAATCGCCGAGGTCGGCGAAGGTGGCGGGAGCAGTCGGGGCTGCCGGTTCGATCAGGATTTGCGAGCCTTCAAACAACACATCGATGACGCGTCCCGTGGTCAAACCGGTGTTGATGCCGCGTTTGGTGACGGTTTCGAAGCAGACCGCCTGAGCCGCTCCGGTCAACGTCCCGATTTCCTCGATCTCGTTGACGCCATCCGCCGATTCGATCTCGTTGGCAATATCGTCGTCCAGTTGGACAACTGCGCAGTCGATTCTGTCGTTCTTGGTGGCTCGGAACAGCGTCCCGATCGCGTTGTACGTGCAACAACAGCACGATACGACATACTTCGGCTGACCGACATTCACACCGAGCGATGCCTGTCCCGCCGTCATCACGTGCTGGCAGGTCAGCGCCATGACTCTCAAATCCGCGACGGCCTTCACCAGGCATCCGAGGGTGCCGGCCAGCGTCCGCTCACCCTCCTGCACGAATTCGTTCTTGACGGAAGTGCCTCCCCGGAGCGGCCGCACTTTCCGGGTATCCACAATCGCCTCTGTGGATCCCGCGGGTATCACGTCGGTCGGCACGCCCTGGATGTGAGGCGGGATTCTCCATTGGGGTGCAACGTCTGCGCGCGGCAACTTCATAGAGACGTAGAGGCGAAATGCGAAATCGTCCGTCGTCTCACCGGCTACTTCTTTCGCGCCGATGCCGATATTGGCAATGACCGGTATGTGCTGCAGACGTTCGCGGACCTCCGGCAACAGGTCCACCAGCTTGGCCTGCTCCCTCATCAGCTCCGCACGCGATCGCATCTCGTTCTCACTCCACAGTGTCTCGGACCCCGTCCGAGACGGATGAGACGGACGAAAGGATTCTTCCGCTTGCCGTGCGCCGCCGAACATCACGCGGCACGCTTCTCGTTTACGACAAGAGGAGAGGAAAATCTCCCCCTACGAAGGAATGAAGTTGTGAAGCGCTAGGAAGACCCCTAGTTCATGACATCTGCGCAGCCTGTCGGTGATTACAGCCGCCTTCGCGAACTCACGCCATCCGACAGATCGGATACGAGCAATGCTCTTCTGTATCAGATCGAAGCACTCGTGGCGGAGGTATTTTTGCCATAGGGACATCCGGCCTCGTTGGCGAGGCCATTCGTCCCTATCGCGCAGCGGCCTGCCGCGGCGATCATTTTCACACCGGTGAGGATGACCTGTGGTCAGGAAATCAGGAGTTGTGTTCTGGTTTCGAGGTGATTCACGCCGGGCTGCTCGCGCCCGGGAAGTTACTGGCGCCTACTTGACCGCCATATCCTGGTAGGGGCGGATGGCGGCGGCTTTTGTGAGCGCATATCGCACCAACAAGAACGCCAGGACAAAGATCGTGAGGATGGAAGCCCCGACGAGAATGACCGCGCGGCGAAATGAGAAGTCAACCAACCCGGTTCCTTGCTTGCCGACAACGTCGATGGCATTGAGCAGTTCCGGCATACGTTCTTTCCATCCTGGAGAATTGAGGATCTGCTCCAGGATCAGGGCAAGCTTCTGGGCCTCGCGAACGGTGTCGGTGACTCCACTGACGGTGTCCTGATACTCCTTGATATCGAATGGCTTCTGATCGGCTCCAGGGAGCGCGTGAGATCCGGACGGATCCTGAGCTGGAACATACTTGCCGGCAAAGGATTCAACGGACATGATCAACTTGTTTGCTTCCACAAGCGTCTCGCGCAGATTCGTCAGCACGCCTCGAAGGCGCTCTTCGTGAGGAACGATCTCAGTCAGAAAATCGTTCCGTTCCTTGGCAATGATGGCGCTGACTTGCGACAGGGTCGCATTCCGCTCGGTAGGAAGTCGCTCCAACATCGTCGCATAACGTTCCGTAGACGTGGTGAGACGGTCCAGGTCGGAGAACATCTGTTCGAAGGCGGGTTCCGCGAGGATGTCGCTGAGAGTCGCCTCTGCTTGATACTGCGAGAGCGGCAGCATGGCCTTCATCAGGAATATGAGACGCTCCGAGAGAAGGCGGACTTCATCAACGGCATCGTTCGCTCGTTGCATCTGTCCCAACAGCCCGCCTGGCTTCTGCATGTCGGCGAGACGCGAATTACCCGCTTGTGGGGCAATGTTCCCGAATCGAACGCCCGTCACCATGTGGACGTCAGGATTGTGCTCGCGCCATTTCACGATGACACCGCGCAATTCCTCGCGCTGCTCGGGATCGAGGACTCGAGCTCCGACGCTCCAGATATCCTCCTCCATGTCTCGAAACGCCTTGGTGAGGATACCTCCCTGTTCAGTGAAGACGGTTGGAACCCAGTAGTCCTCCATCAGCATCCGAGACAACGTGACATACACCATCATATCGATGAGGTTCAATTCAGGGTTTGGTCCTATTGCGATGTCCACTGCCGACCATGTATTGGAGAATTTCATCCGCTGCACCACCTTGCGTACGCCGGGTGGGCTGTTCGCCCCGCCGACAGTCCGCAATGGCTCGTTCACATGGGTGACAAACCGATAGGCGAATCGCTGAACTTCATCACGCAGTTCTCCCAGAGTCATCACCTGCGTATGTCCTCCGTCGATATTCTGGATCTTCTTGATCGATGCCGTTGATTCCTCCTTTCGCTGCGTGGAGAGCGAGGTGCAGGACGACAAGATAGCGAGCCCGGCCGTCGCACACAGTACGAGAACGAAGTGCTTCTTTGACGGTACCATCATCCTCACCTCCGCTCTAGACTCGTTCATTCCGTGGACCTTGGCACCGGACTCGATGGGCCGCGCTGGCATAAGAGCTAAGCGTCATTCTAGCCGAACCGGATGCACACTCACAGTGAGAAGCTGATTTCGATGAAAGCTGCCGGGGATGATGGCTGTGTGGATGCTCCTGATATGAGCCTGGATGGAGCTGGCTTGTCCGGCTCTGGTCGCAGATGAGGATGAACGGGACCGGAGAGATGTTTGAGAAACGCGGGGCGTGATCCGACAGCTTGGCGGCGCGCTAGCGGGAATGGCCCATTTACTTTGCGATCAACAACAGTACGGCTCTGCCTTTCAAATTATAGGTTATGCCTCCTCCTCCAAGCATGGTCTCCGAGCCCGGCGTGGCCACTGTGTTCGGGCCCTCATTCCAGGCCGACGTATCCATCACTCGATACCACCTCTTGTTGTTGCCGGCCTGAGGCAATGTAAAAGCGACCTCCCCGGACCATCCGTTGTATCCGACATAGATCGCGCTTGCCGGATCAGCAAATTCCGTTCCGTCAATTCGATATGCGATCGCATAGTTCTCTTCATTGTTCCAATAGGCGTCATCCACCATATTCCCATCCGGCCTATGCCAGCTCAGCTGTGCCATACCGTTTCCGTTGGTGTCATCGCCGCGATAAAACTCTGACGGTCGCAGGGCAGGATGGTCCTTTCTAAATTGAACGAGCCGTTTGACGAAGGAATGAAATGTCTTCTGTATGGGATCCCAATTGTAGGAGAGCCAATTGGCACTGGAATCTAAATTGTACGGGTTATTGTTGCAGTGGAGACTGCGCAAAAATTCGTCGCCGCCGGTCATCATAGGAGTGCCGGCGCTCAACATCAGTAAGGCAAGACCATTCCGCGCGGCCTTTCGTTGATCAGCCGGGTTTCCGCCTTGATCCCAGCTCATATTATTGTTTTCGCCCCCGTCCGAGGGCCCGAACGGCCAAGCCAGGTCATTGTGTTTGAGATTGCAGGCGTACAGGTCGTTCAACGTCAATCCGTCATGCGCGACGATAAAATTGATCGAGTTCCATGGTTTTCTGGTATCACCACCGTCCAGGTAGAGATCAGGGGACCCGGACAGACGCCTCGCCAACTCACCCGGCGTAATCGTAGTCAAGCCGACCTTATTTTGATGCCGGCGTATGACATCACGGTACTTCCCATTCCATTCCGACCAATGGGACGGAAAATTGCCGACTTGATAATTGTTGTTCCCACTGTATGCCCATGGCTCAGCGATCAGATCTGCGCCCTCCCCCCCCATGGTCGGACGAGGGGTTATCTCCCGCGGAATCCTATTGAGCGCTGTACCGGAATCAAGAAGATCGTACTCATAATCGTCATGTTCATATTTATTGCCCAAGACTGACGCGAGATCGAACCGAAACCCATCGACCCCCAGAACATCGCGCCAATAGGCCAATGAATCGACGATGAGGTTTTGCGCGATTGGATTATGCGAATTATAATTCCCACCGACTCCCGTGTTGTCATAGGAATATGTGTTTCCGCTGAGCGAATAGTATGTCGGATTGTCGAGACCCCGCCAACTTCTCACGTTATAGGTCAAAGGATCCGATGATCTCCATGCGTACCCTTCACCCGTATGGTTATAGACCACATCGATGAAGACTTTCATACCGGCATCATGAAAGGCCTTCACCATGGCTTTGAATTCTTTTGTAGGCCCTCCCGGCGTCTTACTGTACGAATAGCGTCGATCCGGGGAAAAATAGTTGTGCGTATCATAACCCCAATACCCGTCCCCACTTCCGCTATCGGGATCAACATCATTCATATCGTTCTGGCTCTCCTGAACCGGCAGCAATTCCACAGCCGTCACGCCGAGGCTTTTCAAGTAAGGAACCTTCAATGCGGCGCCACGATAGGTCCCCCGATATTTTGGCGGGATGTCTGTGTTGCTGTCGTGCTTGGTCAAACCCCTGAGATGAACCTCATAGATAATATCGTCTTTCAAGGCACGGGTCGGCTTTGTGCCTGTTGAGGTGGTATCGGGCCGCAGGACGATTCCTTTTGGAGCCTGTTGTCCCGAATCCAGGCAACGATAGTCCGGTCCGGTCGCATACCGTTGTCCTTCCTTGTATGCGGCATTCTGAGGATCATGACTGACTTCCAATGCATACGGGTCTAGGAGTACCTTGTTCGGATTGAAGCGGTTACCTTCGTTGTCCACATCGCAATCACCCACACACCCAGCGCAACTGCCTTTGGTCCACGTTGCCCGGTACGGCCAATTGGGTCCCCAGGCCCGATAACCGTAATAGACGGGACCTGATATGTGGTAGTCACTCACGAGGGTAGTCGTCGGGATCGTCACGCTCCAAACGCCCTCGCCGTCCTTGACGAGCGGCAGCGACCCCGCCTCGTCGACGCTTTGCGGCTTCTGATACAGATACAGCTCGATCCTTTCCGCCCGCGCTGAAAACACGCGGAATTGGACATTCGAACCGGACGCGTCATATCGCGCGCCTAACTTCATTGAATCGATAGCCCCACGCGCCTCACCAAGCGAGGCAAGCGGCCATACAAGACAGGCGACCACTGCAATGTTGTGGTATTTCGAGTTCTGCCACATGACTTGAGTTTTCACATCAGGCAAGACAAAGGCCGCCGGCCTCAACCGGCCCTATTGCGACGAGTGACGCGCCCTGTTCAGTCGAGGGCCTTGTGTCTTGTAACGTCTGTAGAAACGAGAGGTCCGATGACCTGTTCAGACATCATCCGACTACGCGAATACAGCATCCAGAAACTTGACCCAGCCCGGCCCGGTTGCAGAGAAATCCATAGCCACATACTTGCCGCGAAACGCGAGGTATTGGGTTTTCTCCGGCGGATACCAGATCGTGACACCGTTCGAATTCGCCACGGAACCACCCTCGCAATCGCTGACCACGATGCAGCGCGCCGCGGCCTTCGCGAACGCCTGCGCGCGCGAACGCAACACTGGGATAGTCGTTCCATCCGCAATCAGCTTCGCGAAATGGATCGCATCCACGTAGTCCGGGAACTCGTAGGATTGAACCTTCGTTCGCGCGAGATCGACGACAGACCGCTCTCTTGGCAACGACGCCGCCAGGGCGTCCCCAAAGCGGCTCCACGCGAGCACGGCCGCCTCCGTACGATCAGTCCGTATCGCACTCTGGGTGATGTTGCTGTCACCGACCACACGATACGATCGCATGTACTCGCGCACGATGGCCTTCGCCATGGCTTGCGGAGTCGGCTTGCGGTTCATGGCCTTGAGAACCTTGTCATACGGCCAACCGTCGCCGGGCTCTGTTTCCTGCGAACCGACGACATACTGGGCCAGATGGCGCAGGTGATGGGCAATCTCGAGCATGTTCATCAGACAGGCGTCGAAGCCCAAGATGGCTAATTTCTTCTTCTTGCCAAGCCCGGCGCGCATGAATGCCGTCTTCAGTTCATTCATGTCGAGTGAGGTCCCATAATCGTCATAGGCAATATCCCGGCGCACGGTGCGGAAACCGGCTCCATGATTCCACACCACCGTGATGGTGTTTTTCGCCGGATACCGCTCCAATCCCCAGTTCAAGAAATTCAAAAGAATCTCGGGATTGCCGGAGTCGCTCTCCGGCAGCCGTTCAATGACGAGTCTATGAGCCTGACCGGTCACATCGGGCTCGGAAATTTCATATCGTACGGAGCCATCATGCTCGCCCTGTGTATCGATCTGGACCCCGGCATAGGATGATGGGGCTGTGCCCACGGCCGTCATCTCGGCGATGTCTTCAATGCCGTTGTCGCTCAGGTTGTTGTCGCCGGCAATGTATGCGAGGAACGTCCATTGCCTGGGTGAAAGCGATTTCTTCTTCTTTCGTGTGGCCATCGTATCTCCCGTTAGGTAGTGGAGCGTCGCATAGGCTTACCGGGATGTCCGTCCACCAACTGTGATCCTGCTATCTCTCCGCTCGCGATCGTCACGATACGTCCCGACAGCGCTCGGGTCAATAGACAAAACGCTTGATGGATGTATCCGGCTGCTCAATGAGGAAGTGAGGAAATCTGCGCCCGAATAGCCGCCGGAACGCACGAAGTGCGGTTTGGAGCCGGCGACCCGGATTGAACGGAGCAACCAGTCATCGGTTCGACTCTGAAGCTTGCCTCACCGATTCCTACGAAGGGGGCCAAGCCCCCTTGTACGATTCCCACGAAGGGGACACATCCCCTTCGAAACCCCTCAGGCCGCTGGTTCTTATCATTTGGCAAGGCTCCAAGTTGCGAAGCAACCTGGAGCCGGCGACTGGAATCGAACCAGCGACCTGCGGTTTACGAAACCGCTGCTCTACCAACTGAGCTACGCCGGCGCGACTGCATTTTCATTCGGTGGCGGCCCCACTGTCAACCCTATCTTGATCCCAATTGTCGGCTAAGCCATGATTCGAACAAATGAACGTTCTTTTTAATAGGATCATCACGGACTGTGAGCTATTCTTACCCAAGCGAGACGAAGAACATTCAATGCGCGACTCTTCTGGCGCTCCATCACCGATAATGGACGATACAGATTCCCCTGTCGGACTGCGAAACGTCCTTGCGTCATACTGGCGTGACGTAGGTCTTGGGCTGGTCTTGAGCTTGGGGGTCGCATTCGCCCTCTACCACCTTTCCGGCTCCCTGCCGGCTTTCGTCGCGCACACCGATGATTTCTGGTTCCAGGCCGATCCGGAAAAAGTGTCTCAGGTCATGACCTGGCGAGACACCAGATTTCACTACGGAAACCGGAGCCGCAAGCACCCGCTCTATCCGCTGTTCACGTTCGGGCCGGTCTATCTAATCAAACATGCGCTTTCCCTGGATCCGACGACGGCGGTGAGGGTCTTTAACGCGGCGGTGGTGTCGGTGTGGATTGCGGTCTTCTTCTCGTTGTTGAGGGTGATTGGATGCCGGCGACCGGATGCAGCGCTCTTCACCATGCTGGCGTCCGTCAGCGCATCCTCGATCTTCATGTTCGTGATCCCCGAGACGTATGGTTTGGGCTCGCTCAGCCTGTTATGCGCCTTCTTGTTGGTCGCCTTGGCTGAATGCAGGCCGTTCGCCCCCGGTTGGTACGTCGCGGCGAATGCCTTATCGCTGGCTGTCACGACGACCAACTGGATGGCCGGAATTTTGGCTCTGTGGGTGACATATCCTTGGAAGCGTGTCTTGCGGCTCATGCTCTATTCATTGTGCCTGGTGATGGTGCTGTGGATCATCCAGAAGGCCTTGATTCCATCAAGGTCGTTTTTCTTCCCGAATGTCTCGAGCGAAGTCCAGTGGACTCTCCTTCCCGAGTCGGGAGGGGCATTTCATGTTGCACGGGCCGCGTTCCTTCACTCGATCGTCATGCCGACTATTGTCGCCCACAGTCAACATGCGGCCTATGTCTGGGTAAATGGCCGTCAGCTGCTCCTGGGGCCACGTTTGACGATTCAGGGGTCATCAGCGGGATCGGGATCCGGGTGGGGACTGTTTGCCGTCGGGCTTTGGGTGGGGCTTCTCCTTCTGGGAGTGTGGGCGTGGGTTCAACTGAAAGCGCATGCGCGACTTCGCGTCATGTTGGGGCTCACGCTGCTCGGCCAGGTGATGCTGCACATCCCCTATGGCGATGAGACCTTTCTTTACGGCTTGCATTTCATGCCCTTCTTGATCCTCGTTACCGCAGCCGGTACGCTCACTTCTGCGCGACCGGTTGCCCTGGCGCTCGGAGCCTTGCTCCTGCTCGCTGCTTCGATGAACAATACCATCCAGTTCCAACGGGCCATCTCGATGGCCCACGATTCATACCGGCAGTCCCAAGTACAGCAAGAATCGGGCTCCAACAGCCTTCCCAATAACAATCAACGCCCCTGATGCTGCTTTCGGTGTTCGGCGCTCGTCACAGCTGCCGGAGACCTACCTCGGTTTGTGTCCGCTACTTGAGCTTGGCAACGGGCTGCAAGCGAACCATCGCCCCTTGTCCCGGCGGCGGAATACACAGCGGCTCCTGTTCGTTTCCGAATCGTTCCCGCGCCGACTTGAACACCCGCCCTTTCGCATAGGTGCAGAGTTCTCCGGCGAGCACGGTGCCGTCCTGATCGACATCCGCCGCCCCTCCCAAGCCCTTCAGGATTTCATAGGTAAACAGCCCATGTTGTCCGAGATCATAGGGGTGGGCCTCCTGGACAGCGCGATTCCCCACCATCCACATGATTCGTTCCTTCCCCTCGCCCGCCTGCTCCCACAGCGGAGGCACCGGCTCCACCCCGTCTTTCATCGCCACCCGTTCGAGCGAGAGATCGAGGATGACGATGGCGCGCCCAATCGGCGACTTCACCAGCGCCTCGTGCAAACGCCTCAAGGAGTAGAGTCTTGCCACAGAGGACGGAGTGCCGTCGAACGGGACCACCGACACGGCGCCGGTCGAAGCTTCCACCACCCCACGGCCGGACAGGTAGACATACGCCACCGCGGCGGAGTCCGCTTGCTTAGGCAGCCACTCTTCGAAGACGTCTGTCAGATCTCCCTTTAGCGCGTGCGAATCCGTCAACCGCCGCACCCGATCCGGAGGAATGCCGACGACCCCCTGCCAATAGGCCGCCACGACCTCCGCGTCGTGGGCGGCATACCTCACCCGCTGAAGCCCGTCTTCCCGGAACTGGCCGATCCCGATTGCGATGCCGACGGCCTTCGGTTGTTTGATCTTGACGGTCCGCTTGGGCAACTGGTCCACGTCCACCGGCACAGCCGTCGCCTCCGGCGCCGTGTCCGGCTTCATGGCCACCGCAAACTTCTTTGCGGAAGGCAGCCGGTCCGACGGGGAACGGCTCCGTAGGGTCAACACCAACTCGGCCTGGATCTCTTCTTTGACCGCTCCGATCTTCCCGTCCAACGACATGCGCTTCACCTCGCCGGCCGGAAGCTCGCCGACCGCCAAGACACCGGGAATCTGCTCGATCAGCTCCGGCGTGCCGCTGACCAGAATCTCCACGCCGGCTGCGTCACCCGGTCCTTCGTTCTTGACCTCGATCTCGACGGAAAGGGCCTCGCCTGTGTGGAGCAATTGGTTGCGATTTTCATCGCGGATGATCGCCCGAAACGTGATGGTCGCGGGCTCCGCGGCCGGACTCGACGGGGCAACCGCCGCAGCCGGTGCCGAAGGCTGCGCGGCGACCGCCCCCGCCTGGCCTGCCGTCGCTGCCAGAGGCGAAGGAGGGGCTGAAGACGAGGCCGGTGGAGATCCGGTGGAGGCCGCGGTGCCGGCCTTTCTGGCGTCGGCAAAGACGGCCAGCTTGCTTGAGGTACCGAGCTGCTTGGCCATCCCGTCCGTGACGTTGTTGACGGCCTCCCGGGCGACCGAATCCAACCCGGTGACGTCGCAAGACGTGTCGGTCGTTTCCACCTCTCCCTTTCCGAGACTTTTCAATTTCTTGTTGTAGAGCACGGTCCCGTCTGCCGTGGTAAACGCGAAATCGAGGCCGATCTCCACCGTCGCGGGGTAGGACTTATTCGCCTTCCGATAGGCGTTGACGTTCGCTTCGGCCAGTCCGAGCGAGACATCCTCGTAACCGTCCACCGCCACGGCCGCCGGCTGGTCGAAGACGACCTTTTCGAACACGCGGCCGGACCTTCGCTTGATCGCCGCGGTCAGCATCTCGCCGAAAGGCAACACTTTGTCGGCGCCACAGGCATCTTGATAGGAGAGTCGGGCCTCCTCGATCGTCGGAGCCATTCTCACCTGGACCGTGAGCGGAAGGTAGTAGCCGGATCCAAGACCGTCGCGGGAGGCGAACAGACCGCAGGAGCTGAGGGAGAGCAGCGAGAGCCATGCCAATACTTGCCCGGTCGCGCGCGGGAGGGATACCCACGGTTCTCGCTGTGCCAATCGCACGATAATCGTTATACCGAAAAGTCTTGTTCGAGCACAACAGACGCGGTGATTTGACAGGCCCAGACCGCTCGGCTATGGTCCCTTCGATCGGATGACTCCCTTGACCGACTGCCATCCCCAGCCGAACGCCGAACGTCAGGTGCCGCGGCTCTCGTGGTCCGCGGTCGCCCGCCTCATCCGCCTGCACAGCCAGACGGGAACATGGCTGTTGCTGCTGCCGACACTGTGGTCTCTCGTCCTGGCCGCCCGAGGTTTTCCTCCGGTGAGCTTGATCGTCATATTTTCTGCCGGTTCTTTCCTGATGCGGAGCGCGGGGGTCGTGCTCAATGACTTGGCGGATCGAACCGTCGATCGGGAGGTGGCGAGGACAACTTCTCGACCGTTGGCCTCCGGAGAACTGTCGTTCCGCCATGCCTGCTTGCTGGCCAGTCTGCTGCTCGGTGCGGCGTCGGCCCTGGTCCTGACGCTCAATCAGCTGACGCTGCTGTTGAGCCCCGTCGCCGTGCTGTTGGCTGCCCTCTATCCGTTCGCCAAGCGGGTCGTCCATGTTCCGCAAGCGATACTGGGCCTCGCCTTCGGCTGGGGGACGATCATGGCCTGGGCCGCGTCACGCGGGGCGGTGGAGAGCCCGGCATGGCTGCTCTTCGGCGCCACGATCTGTTGGGCAATCGGCTACGACACCATCTATGCGCTGCAGGACCGGGAGGACGATCGGCGAATCGGGGTGAAATCCTCCGCGCTGTTCTTCGACCGATGGACCTGGCTCGCGGTGGCCACGTCGCTCGGGGGGATGTTGAGCTTCATGACGCTTGCCGGCCGGCTTACAGGGATTGGATGGAGCTACTACGCCTCGCTCGCTATCGCCGCCGGCCTGTTCGCCATACAGATTGTGGAATTGACGGGATCGATCTCGCCCGCGCGAGCCTTCACGCTGTTTCATCGGCACGTGTGGATCGGGTCGGGAATTCTGGTCGGAATGCTCGCAGGATTTCTCTGGTGAGCAGATGCACGTCAGACGGCAAGTCCGGCCATCCGCCATGCGACACGGCGCCGGGTGAGGCGGACCAGGGTTGTCGCCTCTTGAGTGGTCTCAGCTGCCCGGCTTGTCGCTCGGAGGTTCGGTCTTCGGCGCACGCAACGTGTTGAGGTACATGACCACGGCCTTGGCATCCGCGTCACTCAACCCCAGTGCCGGCATTCTGGTTTCCGGCTTCATGGCTTGCGGATTCTTCACCCAGCGATAGACCCACGTGCCGTTGAGACGGAAGCCCGCGCGATCCAATGCCGGACCGACCTTTCCGCCTTCCTCTGCGAGGCTGTGGCAACCGTTGCAGCCGTATTTGTTTGCATACAAGTTCTTGCCGACCTCCGCCAACTTCGCGATCTGATCAGGCTTCACCGTCAAGTCCGGCCTCGGCACGTTGACGCCCTTACCGGGCCTGGTCGAGAAGTTGTTCAGCGCGACCTGTGCGTTGTCGAGATCCTTTTTCGCCTGGGTCATCGCGGCCTGTTCCTTCGCATAGGAGGACTCGTCGACATCCACGTCCTTCTTCAATTGCGCGCTCTTTTTTTCAGCCTCGTCGCTCGCCTTCTTTTCGGCGGCATCGTAGGCTTGCTTGGCTTGATCGAACTTGGACTGCGCGGCTTGTAGCGCGTCTGCAAGTTCCTTCTTGCGTTCCTCGACTTTGAACTCCAGCTTCATGCCGTGCAGGGTGCGGACATAGCCCACGATGGCCCAGATTTCATCTTCCGAGAGCGTGTACTTGAACGTCGGCATGGTCGGGACGGCGAATTCGTCGTCGCCGATCTTGTCGCCGCCCGGACTCGTGTCCTTCATGTCGCGTGAAATGGTATTGAAGATATCCTCGTCCTTGAATGTTCCCATCTCGGATTTATTGGACAGGTCCTTCGGCTTGGGATCGGGCATGGAGGACCAGTTGAAGCCTTCGTTCTGACGGCCGTGTTCGCCGTGACAGTGCAGGCAGTAGTGGGCATAGAGCTCCTGCCCTTTCTTCTGCTGCTCGCTCGCGCATCCGCCGGCCACCAGAGCCCAGACCCCCATCAGGCCGGCCACCGCTCCCATGACTTGCAGCCTTGCCGACTTCATGCTGACTGCCCTTTCTTGAGTTTTCGGATCAGGACGAACTGGAATCCAACGGCCAGCGCGATGGCCATCGCCGCGTAGAGATAGCCGGAATAGTCGGCGGGCGGCTCGGCTCGGAAATACCACCAGGACGAGACGGCCTTCTGCGACCCCTTCTCACGCAATTCTCCGCTCGCGTCCTTTTGTCCGTCCCAGACGGCGAACGCGATGTTGATGAATTCGCCGGGCTTCACCTGCGCGTCTTCGTCGGGATGCTCGGTCGCCAGCGGACGTGAAAACACCACCTTCCAGGTGCCGTTCGCATAGACGCCCTTGGCTTTGACATCCTGATGCGGTTGCGCCTTCAACGTGCCGAAGCCCATGGCGCTCATGTCGACGGCCTTGTTCTCTTTGTTCTTCCAGAACCAGATGTTGACCGGCCCCCCTTCGACCTGAGCCATCGGCTGGCCGTGCGCGAAGTGCGCCTTCTTGTCGCCGACCATGAATTCCAGGGCGGCCGCGTCGTCCGGATCCTGCGTGGGATCGGCATATTCCAGGAGAAACGCCACCTGCGTTCCATCGTGCAGCGCGCGAATCTTGACGTCTTTCACCGTCGCTTCCTGGATGCGGTTCTGCCAATGGACCTGCGGGGACATCGGAAATTGCGAAACCGGTGCGCTGGTCCAGACGGCTGAGTCCGGATCTTCCGCCGGAAGCGTGCCCTTGACCATCGGAGCCCGTACCGCCACGCTTTCCTGGGCGAAACCTACCGTCGCGCCGCACAGGACCATGACGGCCGCAAGCAGCGCCGCCTCGCCCTTGTGCCACTGTGTCTTCCGCTTTGCCGATTTCATGCTGTCCTCGTTTCGCGGCAGCCGGAGCCGCCGGTCTATTCCCAGGTACGAGGCGATTGATGCGCCCCGTCGTACTCGCCCATGATGATCTTCCAGATCCATTCGTCCGGGAGCTCGACTTCCCAGCGCGGCATGGCGGACTTCCAGGGCATCCCTTCAATGGGAAGCCCCACCCCGCCCTTCTTGATGCGCCAGAACAAGTAGCTCTCCTGCAACATCGCGATCGTCGTCGGATCCGAAAAATTCGCCGGAGGCGGATTGAAGCCACGGGCCGCCGGTCCTTTGCCGTCGAATTGTCCCCCGTGACAGGGGGAGCAGAAGGCGGCATAAAAGCCCTTACCCTGCATGATGTTTTCCGGGGTCTTGGGAACCGGGTTCGACAAGCCCGTATACTCGCCGGGCGGAGCGGGGTGAATCGTCCGGTTCTCGGCAGGCGGCTGATCGCTCGGCGCCGTGCTGCCGTAGGTCTGCCATCCGACCAGGAGCGGAAAGAGAATGAGAATGCCGTAGCGAAGCATCTGCAGCCCGCCGATGTTCTCTCCGGTCAGAAACCGCTGGATCGGCCCCCAAAATGCGTCCTTCGACTCTCCGCTGAGCGTCGCAAAAATCACGATCCCGGAACTCACCAGCATCAGATAGAGGAAAATGAGACTGGACGGCAGCGGAGCCGAGCCCGGCATGTTGGGCACGATGAACTTCAGCACCAGATAGACCGCGACCAGCAGGATGATTGGCTTGACCAGCGCCCCTCCCATAATGCCTCCTCAGTGCGCTTTCGCGACGGCGACAGGATCCGATTCCCCGGCCTTGACGGGAGCCGCGGGAGCCTGTCCCGGCACTTCGAGTTCGGACGGATTTACGGAAATCGGTTCTCCGCTCATCTGCTGCAGGAACGCGATGACGGACAGAATCTCATTTTTCGTCAGACCGATGGGATTCCGGTTGATATAGGGCATTCTCGCCGGATACTCCTTCGGCAGGCCCTCATGCCGATAGTCCAGATAGATGTAGGCCTGCGGCTGCGTCAAGCTCTCGAAGATGAACTCCCGGCTCAGCTTGGCTCCGATTCCCTTGAGGTCCGGGCAACGGGCCGATTCGCTGGGGCCGATCGAGTGGCAGAGCGCGCACTGCCCCTTGCTGAAGAAGATCTTCTGGCCGATGGCCGCCATGTCCGTCGGGGTCTTGACGGTCGCGATGTCGAATTTCTCTTCCGCGGGCGGCAACGAAGCCATTTGCGGAACGGCGAGCGCGACCAGCGAGAAGAGCCCGAGGACGATCGCCACGAACCCGATGACGCGGGCGAATTGCGCGCGGACAAAGAGCAGGATAACGATCCCCACCCCGACGACGCTCAGACCGATCAACTGCAGCTTGACTACTTCACTCATAGAGTCCCCGAATTTTTAGTGTTTAGTTTTTAGTTCTCAGTTTTTCGAACTCAGAACTAAAAACTCAAAACTCGTCACTCTCATCACCCGCGCTCCGAGTGATGAGGCGATCCGCCTGCCATCGCCGGCATACCGTGCGGCAACGCTCCTTTGGCCGCCTCGCCCTGTCCTCCGGCCTTGCCCTTGTCCCCCATCGTCGCGACCCAGAAGATGAAGGCCACGAGAAGACAGAACAAGAACGTGTTCAACGCCATGAAGGCCGCGGCATAGCCGAGGGCCGGAGAAAAGGCGTATTGAGACGAATCCCGCATGACACCGTAGATGTGCCAGTGCACTCTGGAGGACGACCGGGCATAGCCCATCAGCGTCATGAGCAGGATGACCATCACCGCGTTCAAGACCAACGCGTAGCCCGCGCGCGGAGGCATGCGGCCCCATACCATTTCGGTGGTGGTCTTGGCGCTTTTCAGCAGGAGCGCGGTCAAGGGCGTGATCGTCAGCATGACGAACAGCACGATGAGCACCTGCGAGGTCGAAAAGTAATTGATGCGGATGATCGCCGGCACGAAATAGCCCCATACGCCGAGTACGATTACGGCAATACCTGCAAGCACGAGCACTCCACCCATGACCGACTTCGCCACCTTGGCCCACGTGGCCGTTTCCTGTTTTCCCGCCCGCCAATACATAATAAAACTCATGAATGTGACAAGAATCATGAGATTGGCCACCGTCATCTTGGCCGACATGACGCCGAACACCCCGAGCAGCGGATGGTGCGTGCCGCCCATTTTGCGGGCTTCTTCCAAGCTGGCGACGAGCGAGTGCGGTGTCATCCACACTCCCAAACACAGGAGCAGGATGACCAGCATCGTCATGATGGGTTTGCGGTACCTCATTTCCGAACCAGGGATGCGGTGCGTAATACCGAGCCAGAAATAATAGTTGGAGCCAAGGAACAGAACCCCGATCAACATGGCCTGTAGAATAAACAGCCAGGAGAGGAATCCGCCCATCAGGGTGATGCCCATCTGCTGGTTGTATTGGTAGATTTCCCGCATCAGCCAATAGCCGGCGAACGGAAGGGGCAGCAGTCCGAAGACTCCGATGAAGTTGCCGACATAGCCCATCCAGTCGTAGTGGTCACGCTCTTCCGCATTCCGGGCCGCCAGATACCGGATGCCGGCGTAGGCGCCGCAAATGTACCCCCCGAGCACGACGTTGGCGATCAACCGGTGGATGTTCACGGGCCACCAGGTGGGATTCCAGGTGGCAGCCCAGGCGCGCTGCAGGTCCGTCCCTTCGGAGATCACGACGGGGCTCGCTTGGAAGGTCGCCCAGGAATTGGGGACGATCATGATGAAAAACGCGAAAAGATTGAGCAGGAAACCGAGGAAAATATGAAACGTCTTCTTCCCGCCGTCCTGCATCGCATCCCAACCGTACCAGTAGAGGTACAGGGTCGCGGTCTCCAGCAGGAACAGGATGCAGTAGAAAATGAAGGAGGGGAAAAAGATATCCGTCAGGTAGTTCATCAACTTCGGGTAGAACGCGATGAGCAGGAACAAGAGGATGCCCCCGAACAGCGCCGTAGTCGCGTAGGAGGAGGTCAACAGTTTGGTGAATTCCTTGGCCAGCTTATCGTACCGCTTTTCCCCGCTCTTCCAGCCGACGACTTCGCAGAGCCAGGCAAAAATCGGCACGCCTAACACGAAGCCGGCGAGCAGAAGATGGAGTTGCGCGATGACCCAGACGATGTTGCGGCTCCCGATGCCGGGTATGTCCCTGTACTCGGTCGCCGCCGCCGGAGTATCCGCCGCGACCCCGAACGAAGGAAGGGCCAGGAGGCCCACGGCGACCATGAGCCCGGCGAGGACTCCGCGAAGACCACCGGTGGTCCGAAGGACCCGCTGAATCGATGCGCCGCCGAATTGCATGGCACTCACCTCATCTCTGGGAATCATTACGGTTTCTTCGCAGGTGACGCGTCCTTGTCCTTCCCTGCCTTGCCTTTTGCTTTGCCTTTATCCGCTTCCGCTTCGGCCTTCTCGGTCTTCTGCTTTTCCAACGCGTCGACCTGTGCCGAGAGCTGGGCGATGACTTTTTCGTTCTTGGCCAAGCTCTCGAGCGGCCTCAAGGGCGGCTCGACCTTGACCTCCGGCTTCTTGCAGCATTCGTGAGGATGAGGAGTCGTAACGGGCAATGCCGCCCAGAACAGCACCGACAAGACCGCGCCGGCGCCGGTCAATGCCGTCAGCATCAAGCCCTGATCGGCCGGGACGCGCATCAAATCCCATCGCGTAATCAGCCCCTGGTAATTTTCTGAAACGGATGGGGTCGCCTGGGCCATGCCCCGGATCAATCGACCGACGAGGGACACGCCGATCAGCAACAGGATGATCAGTACCGCGCTCGCGACCGAGCCCCACAAGGCCAGCTCGATGCTGATCCGCTCGGCCACGGGTACCGCTTTCAGCAATTCCAGCTCCATGAGGGCATGCGCGATCGCAATGCTCGTCGAGGTGACGGCGCTCACGATCATCCAGAGAATCGGAAGGAACACCGCCCCGACCAGCGCGCTCTTCCACCAGAGCGTCATGCCCAGACTGTCCGGCGGCTCACGCCGGAGTCGTTCCAGGAAAAAGGTGCGGCCGACGACGCCGAGGGCCCAGATGTCGATGGGAATGGAGAGCAGGAACAGCAGACCGATTCCGGCGCCCTCGCCGATGTGCGAATCGAGCCCCATCGTAATGATCGGAAGGGCAAGAACCGTCACAGGGCTGGCCAGCAGCATGATGAACGCCAGGCCGAGGCGCCCTTCGAAATGCATCAAGCCCATGGCCAGGAACACCAGCACAAAGGCCAGCTTGAAGGGAAGCGCGGTCCAGAATGCCGGCCACAGGACCCCAAGCCCGATTTTCGTTGGAGACAAAGATTCGCGTTCGTCGGCCATGGTAGCTCGTGGGACTGACAGGCTCAGTCCAAAAATTCCCGGTTGATGATGGCGGAGACTGTAAACAGCAGAATGGACACCATGACGACGATCCAGCCGATCAAGGCGATCGGACGCTTGAAGATATTGCGCTCCGGGTCCCTGTCGATGAAGGGCAAGGCGGCCAGCAAGGCCATGAAGGCCCCCGGCAAGGCGATGGCGCCCAGAAACTGTCCGAACTCCCCTGCGAAGATTTTCAGCCTGAGCAATTGGAACAGGAACAGGAAGTACCACTCCGGCTCCGGATGGTAATCGCCGGGATCAGGGGTCGCCTCCTCAAGCAAGACCACCGGCTCCCAGAAGGCCAACGCACAGATACTGGCGAATACCACCGCCATCCCGACGATGTCCTTCCAGATTTGGCGGGGAAAGAAATAGTCCGTCTTCGCCTTGAGCTCTTCCGGGGTGCCCCGAAACGGCCCGGCCGGTCCCGCCGACCTGAAGAGGAACAGATGAAGCCCGGCAAGCCCCATCAAGGCGGCAGGCAGGATCATGACGTGAATAACGAAGAACCGGCTCAAGGTCATCTGTCCGGGGGTCGGCCCTCCCTTGAGAAAGCGCGCCATGAAATCGCCGAGGAGCGGCGTCTTGTCCATGATCTCCACGCCAACGGTCGTCGCCCAATACGCGCGCTGGTCCCAGGGCAACAGATAGCCGGTGAACCCGAACCCCATGACGATCCCGAAGAGAGCCAAACCGACCAGCCAAATCATTTCACGCGGGCTCTTATAGGCGCCCCAGAGAAACACCTGCGACATGTGCGCGAAGACACAGACGACCATCGCGGTCGAACCCCAGAAGTGATAGCTCAGAAGGAACCAGCCGTAATCGACGTCATGAATGATGTACTGGGTGCTGGCATAGGCGTGATCGGCGGTGGGGACGTAATAGAACATCAGCAGAATGCCGGTCACCGCCTGCATGATGAAGATGAAGAGCAAGACCGATCCGAACACGTAGGCCCAGCGCGAACCGCCTGGAACCGGCTCGTTCAGCATCTTGGCCTGCAACTGCTTCAACCCGACGCGCTCGTCGATGAAGGCCACGACTTTTTCGATGGCGGTCGGCTGGCTGCTGGGTAGAGAGGAGTGTGCCATGGTCAGATGATCCGGATTTGTGATTTCGTGCCGGCCTTGAATTCCATATCGATGATTTGGACCTCCCCCCCCGCCGACACGCGGATCGGCAAGGCGTCCAGAGACCGGGGCGCCGGTCCATCGAGAACCTTTCCGGAGGCATCGTAGATGCTCAGATGGCAGGGACACAAGAAGACCTGTCCGAGCACCTTATGCTGCCGCCACTTGTACCCGCAACCGAGATGGGGACACTTGCCCGAGAAGGCGACGTAGGGAATCTCTTTCTTGTTGGTCCAGATCGGCTTGCCCAAGGCGTCGCGAAATTCCATGTCCTTGCCTTGATAAACTTTCTCGAGGACGGCCGGCGTGCCTTTGAGAATCCAGACGTTCTTCTCGATCTCGGATTCCGGCATGTACGCTTCCTTGACCTTCTTCTTGTACTTGAACTGGACCCCGATGTCGTCCTGTTTGATCTTGCCGATATTCCCGATGCTCAACCAGCCGTTGTCGAAGGGGGCATACATGGGCTTCATCAGGTAGCGCAGCACAGGAAAGGCGATCGGCAGCCCGATCAAAAAGCCGATCGCATGGGTGAAGTTCATGAAGAAGGTTCGGCGCTTGACGCTCTTCTCCAGTTCAGGAAGAGGGACCAGCACCTCGCCGGGAGTGACGTGGACACTATCCTCCAGATGAGGGATTTCGACTTCGTGATTGGTCACGTACTCGTCGCGCTTGAACGCCGGCAACGCCACGACCTCGGAGGACGTGGTCCTCAACTGGACGGCGCCCTCCGTCACGCTCTGCACCTGGCCCATCGCCACCTGGCGTTCGCCGTGGCCGTTCATGGACACGACGATGTGACTGATTTGGCGCGACAGCGGATCGACGATGACGCTCGCCACCTCTCCGACTTCGCGATCCGAGCAATGAACTTTCGACTTGAGTTTGGGCTGCATGCTATTTTTTCTTGATCGGCTTCGGTGTATTGACCGAGGTGTTCTTGAAGGTGACCAACCAGGTCGCCAACGCCACGACGTCCTTTTCCTCCATCAGGTCCTTGTACTTGTCCGGCATCTTGCCCTTTTCATACTCCTTCTCGAAACCCTCGGCCATCCAGCTCTTGGGATCGAGAATCTTCTGCTTGATCTCATCGGCCGACAGAAGATTACCGATGTTGTCGAGCTCGGGACCGCGCTTCTTTCCGCCTTCGCCGCGCAGCTTGTGGCAGTTGTAGCACTCCTGAAGCTGCCATTGGTCCTCACCGACTTTCAACACGTCACCCCCTGCCGCACCGGTCGTCGCCGGAGGCGCCCCGGGTCCGCCGGCGGACTGCGAGGCGGTGGCTTGATCCCCACCCAATGCCTTGATGCGCGCCGACAAGGCCTTGGCTTGCTCGTCGAGCGCCTTGGCTCTGGCTAGCAGCTCGTCGGCCTTCCCTTGCTCGGTCGCGGCCCGCTTGGGTTTTAGAATTTTTTCGATCTTCCCCTTCTCGTCCTCCGGATCGTACTGCGGCCAGAGCGAGGCGCCGGCGATGTAGACGACGCAAAGTACGACATAGAACCCCACCAGGGCGGCCAGCGCCTTCACACCGCTCAGGGGCTTGAGGGACGGAGCATCAAGCAAGATGAATACGGCCGTACCCAGCAGCGCATAGGCCGCGAACATCATTTGGAACACAGAGGGGAAGTCCAGCGCGTTCGTAATGCCGAACAACGCCCCCGCCACCACCAACCCGACCACTAGTTTCTTGATCACATTACCCATAAAAGCGGTCCTTTTCCGTTAGCAGGTCCTTCGATCAGTTCACTTCGCTCCCGCGGGCGCGGGGCTGCCTTCGGACACGTGCCCCTTGGCCTCTGTGGGTCTGAGCGTGACGAGAATGGCGAAACTGACGACGACGAAAAACGCGACGGTAATGCCCGTAATCCACCAGGCCGAGTAGGACAACGTGGGGGTGAAGGATTCGGCCGTGAAGTCCGGCAGCAGATTGTAGGTGTGGAAATATTTCCGCAGCAACGAACGGACCGCGCCCATCAGGCCCATCGTCCAGATCGCGCTGAAGGCCAGGAACACCAGGACGAACTGGGACGCAAAATCGATCTTGCCCCACACGATCGTGCCCTGGTTGATCGCTCGATTATAGATGATGTAGTTCACGATCGTGACGAACACCAACGTGAATGCCGCGGAGTTCTTCGCCGGCATGAGCGCGAGGAAATTCCAATCGGACGGAAGCTCCAGGTCGGCCACCAACTTGGCCCCGGTCGGCACGAACCCGTGCGGGGTGAGCCAGATCGCGTCGCCCACCACGACCATCAAAAATCCCACCTTGATCACCGTGCGAGAGGAGACGGTGATGGGGATGAACCGGCCGAGCACCATGGGCAGCAGGGCGAGAGGCACCAAAATCGCCAGCGACGTGGGATCGGGCACGGGGAAGATGGTCCAGACGTAGGTCATGACGAACGGAAGCGCCACCATCACGAGCGGAGCAAAGATGGTCATCCTCACCCGCTCCACCCCTTCGATCCGCTTCATGCTCAACCAGATGTAGTAATTGCTGGCGAGGAAGATCAGCCCGACCATGGCGCCCTGCATCTCGAAGAACATCGACAGCTGGTCCGCCATCATGTAGGGACAAATCGAGGCGTCGTAGTCACACAATTCGTACGCCAACAGATAGCCCATGAACGGAAGAAACAGCAGCGCGCCGACACCGATCAAATTCCCGACAAAGCCCATCCAATCGTAATACGACCGGTCTTCTTCCTTCTTGGACGCCATATACATGTAGGCCGCGACCAGTCCGGTGATGAATCCGCCGAACGTGACATTGCCGACGAGCCGGTGCAGATTCATCGGCATCCAGCTGTAGTTATAGATCTTGTCCCATAGCGTTGCCGTGGCCAGAAACTCGGCCGGTGAGACACCCTCTGCCTTGACCGGCGTGTTCATGAACGAGGTCGGTCCGTCGATCACGAACAGCGTGATGGTGCCGATCAGGTTGAGCAGCACTCCCAAGGCGATGTGGCGGGACTTCTTTGCTCCCTTCCAGGCATCCCACGAATAGAAGTACATGTAGAGGAGAATCGTCTCACCGATGAACAGGAGCGGATAAATGACGGCGAACAGCAGGAAGAAGTGATTGATCAGCCACGTGGTGAATTGAGGATAGGTCGCCAACAGCACGAAGATGAACAGTCCGCCGGTGAGGGCCGTCATGCTGTAGAGGATGACGGTGACCTTCATGACCTCCTTGGCCAGGCGATCATAGCGTGGGTCCTGCTTGCGATACCCCAGCCATTCGGACGTCACGACAAAGATAGGAGCGCCCAGGATGAAGGCGGCGAACAGGATGTGCAATTGCGCGACGATCCACACGGCGGTCCGGTTCCCCGTATACGGAAACTCCACCGGCGGAGCGCCCGGGGCCTGTGCGTAGGCGACGCCTCCGCACAGCGCTAGAAGCGCAAAGAAGGCCAACAGACCTCGCTGCCATGTTTTCATGATGCTCGCCGCCCTCCTCACCGTTCCGAGTGTTCGATCCAGCCGAAGTCCGTTTACTTGGCTGCGTCGGCCGCCGCGACCTTGATCTCGCCGGAGTCCGCCCACTGTTTCTTGTCGGCGTCCCATGTCTTGCCGGCGAGGCCGAAACTCCTCTCGAAGAGCACGAGCTTCCAACGGTCTTCATCGGAGAGCTTGCTCTTCCAGGCCTTCATCTTCGTATTGGGCACCCCCTCCGAGATACGCCAGAACCAGACGGAATCGGAATACAGCTTCATCCGTTCGCCGTTACGGAAGTCGCGGGCGCCGGCCTTAACGGGCTTCCCGTCTTTGCCGTGGCAGCTTGCGCAATTCACGTCGGGGTTCGTCTCACCGATAAACAATTTTCGTCCCTCTTCCACTTTCCCGGCGTCGGTCCACCAGCCGGCCGGCATGTGCTTGTCCGCATACTCGGCAGGAGCCGGAGGAGGAGGCACGACCGGTCCTTCCCCGCCGCCTTCTCCACCGCATGCGGCAACCAGCAGCCCCATGGCGAACAGAATCCCCGCCTGTCCGATTTTCATCTGCTTCATAACTGTTCCAAGCTCCTTTCTTCCTGTCTCAATCCCGATGACGCCAAAAGAAACAGACGCCAATATCAAAGGCGAAAAAAAGACGCTTTTACTGAGGCTGCATCCCCCGCAAAAGCGTCAATGACAACAAAAATTCTCCTCACCCACGCGCATCTCCCGCCAAGTCAACCGACCGATTCGGCGGGGTGCACGGACGCGCCACGAACCGCCTCGGCTATTTTTTCCGCTTATCCTGCGACTTCCCCCGTTTCTGCCCCTGCTTCCTCCGCGAACGGATCAGCCTCGCTCCGACGAACCCACCCAGCGCGATCGCACCAGCTCCCAATCCCGCATAAACCCAGGTCGGAGGACGAGTCACGTCCCGGACGCACCCGCTGCCGAAATTGACCTGGATCTTCCTCTCCGCCTCCAGGTCCTTCGGATCAAACTGCACCTTTTCGTTCCGCTGCTCTCCCTTGGCCTCAATGAGCAGGGGATCGCCGAGATTGTCGTTATGCAGATGAAACGTCGCCTTGTAGTACCCTTCACCGTCGGTCTTGACGACCTGGCCGTACGACACTCTCGTGTCTTTGACCATGACGTCGACGTTCGGGCTGCCTTGTCCATCGGCTCCGCAGACAAACCCTTCAACCGTAAACCGGTGATCGGCCTCATGGGTGGCCAGAACAAGCCCCGGAGACATCACCACCACAGCTGCCAGGGTACGGCTCCACCCGAGCGGTTTCGATCTCATACCCACATCGCCGTGACGTCTCGGAAGCCCGGAACCGACGCGCTTTTCGTTGCCTGATCCGCGGCACCGGACGCCTGCAACGTCACGTTTGCTGAGACCGAGCGAACCCAATTTTGAGGTCGCCCTTTTAACACAGGGCCCCTGCTTTGTCAACGACAAGACAAGGATTTCAATCGAAAAGACGAATGGCTTTCCACTTACTTGCGCTGGAAAAATGTGAGGCGGCGCGCCGGCTGCCGCTTCGGATGACGGTAGAGGAGAATGTGTCGGGTGGAGACAGGACAGGGCCGGCTAGAGATGCCCTCTGGCTTTGGCGTCGGCGGCGATCCGCTCGATTTCCGCCCTACGTTCGGAGTCCTTCTTCGCGACCCATGCCTCCCATGATCTCCCAGTGGCTGTATCTTCGCCGGTAAAGGCGATGGACCGGATGTCGGAGTAGAGGATGTGTCGAACGCCGGGGTCAACCGTGGGAAAAAGCTCGACAGCGGGAGCAGGACCGCCGGTGTTCCGATTGAACACATAGCCTTCCAGCCGTTCGCCGGACGTCAGTTCAATGGTCACGTCGCCGCGATAGTCGAACGCCAACTCAATCGCTTCGACCAGCTCGGACGGAGAAGCAGGAAGGAACCGGCGGCCTTCGAGCGAGCCGGATCGGTCTCCGTCGCTATGGTTTTTCGTATCCGTCATTGGGAGGCTGTTGCTCGTGAAGCGGATCTCGTATCTCGCAGACTGCTTCTGTAAGCGATGAGAAGCGAGCAACGCTTTACGCGACGTGTCATCGTGAGGTGGGCAAGAGCGTCAGTTTCACGGTGCGGCTGAACCCTGATACGGTGCCGAACGTATCCTGAACCGCGGAAGCCTCATAGCCGCAATGCACCATGCAGTCGGCGCATTTCTCGTTCTTCGTGCTTCCATATTCGTCCCAGGCCGTCGTCTCCATCAGTTCACGGAAAGTCTTGGCATAGCCTTCCTGGAGAAGATAGCAGGGCTTCTGCCATCCGAACACGTTGTAGGTCGGATTACCCCACGGTGTGCAGTGGTATTCCCGGCGTCCCATGAGGAAGTCCAGAAACAACGGGGATTGATTGAACTGCCAACCCGCCTTGGGCTTGCTGAGGATACGCGTAAAAAGTTCTCGCGTCCTCGCCCGCTTGAGAAAGTGCTGTTGATCCGGAGCCTTCTGATAACTGTACCCCGGTGAAATCATCATCCCCTCCACTCCAAGCGCCATCATCTCGTCGAAAAACTTTCGGACCCGCTCTGGATTGGCATCGTCGAAGAGAGTGGTATTGGTCGTCACGCGGTGCCCGCGCTTGAGGGCCGCCTTGATCGCCTTGACCGCCACGTCATAGACGCCGTCTCGACACACAGCCAGATCATGTTCGTCCCGCAGCCCGTCCATATGGATGCTGAAGGTGAGGAACTTGCTCGGCTTGTACTCATCCAGCTTTCGTTCCAGGAGGATCGCGTTGGTGCACAGATAGACATACCGCTGTTGGGCGACCAGGCCCTCGACGATTTTGGCGATTTCAGGATGAATCAGCGGCTCGCCGCCGGGAATGCTGACGATCGGCGCCCCGCATTCTTCCGCCGCCGCCCAACATTGCTCGGGCGTGAGCCGTTTATCGAGCACGTGGTCAGGATACTGAATCTTCCCGCAACCCGCGCAGGCCAGGTTGCAGCGGAACAGCGGCTCCAACATCAGCACCAAGGGATACCGCGCCACGCCTTTGAGCCGTTGCATGAGCACATACTTGGTCACAGTCAACATTTGAGAAACCGGAACGGCCATTCCCGCTCTCCTTGTCCGCGAGGCTTATTTAGTAATTAGCTGTGAACACTGCCGGATTTGAACCCTGGAAAACCTAAAAATCTTAGCATCCGAGATTCCACGCGTCAATTTCGAGAGAGCAGAACCAGAATCAATTCTTCTCATTTCGAGCGAGCTTCTCCCTCCTGGACGCTCACGACTGACCAATCGACAGCACCTGTCATCCGGGAAGCACGATCGAATTCACTGAATGAAGTGAACCATCCGCGCACACATTTTCGAAGGTGCGCAGTCGAGCATGCTCGGTTCGGTATGGAGGCGCCGAGCGGGTTCGAACCGCTGCATCGCAGTTTTGCAGACTGCTCCCTTAGCCACTTGGGTACGGCGCCACGCGCGCATTATAGCGGGCCTTCCTGATGCATCTCAACCGACCGGTCTCGGTCGTCCTGTAGGTGGAACTCGCGCGTCAGCGATTGGGGAGAACGGGGATCTCCCGTCCGAGCGTCGAGGGTTGGTCCGAATGGGGACCGAGCGGTTCCCATCGTTCGTCGGCAGGACCGCGAGCGTCACTGCTGCCTTCGGCTTCTTTCTCCTTGGCCAGCAACTCGACCTCTTGGATCAGAGTATCCATGAGTTCTTCGATGGGCACTTTGCGGACCAACTTGCCTTTCTTGAAGAGAATACCTTTTCCTTCGCCGCCGGCGATCCCGATGTCCGCTTCCTTTCCTTCCCCGATGCCGTTGACGACGCACCCGAGCACGGAGACGTTGAGCGGAGTCTTGATATGGCTGAGCTTTTTCTCCAGCTCATTGGCCATACGGACCACGTCGATCTCGACCCGCCCGCATGTGGGACAGGCGATGACGTTGATGCCCCGGTGACGAAGTTCGAGCGATTTCAGGATTTCAAAACCGACCTTGACCTCTTCGACCGGATCGGCCGCGAGCGAGACGCGCATCGTGTCGCCGATGCCTTGGGAGAGCAGGTATCCAAGCCCCATTGCCGACTTGACCGCTCCCGTCATCGCGGTACCGGCTTCCGTGATGCCGATGTGCAAGGGATAGTTCGATTGATGAGCGAACAGCCAGTAGGCGTCGATGGCATGGTGGACGTCGGACGCCTTGAGCGACACCTTCATGTTGGTAAAGCCCACGTCTTCCAGCGCATGGACGGCATTGAGCGCCGATTCCGCCAGTGCCTCGGGGGACGGCCATCCGTATTTGTCGAGCAGCGGGCGCTCCAGCGAGCCGCCGTTGACACCGACACGCAGGGGAATACCCCGGTCATTGACGGCCTTGATGACTTCTTCGACTTTCCACCAGGCGCCGATGTTGCCGGGATTGATCCTGACACAATCCACGATCTTGGCCGCCTGCAGCGCCAACCGATGATCGAAATGGATGTCGGCGATCAGGGGCACGGTCATCGCGGCCTTGATCTCCGGCAAGGCCGCCGCGGCCTCTTCATCTGGAACGGCAACGCGAATGAGCTCGCAACCCGCCGCTTCCAACTGCCGAATCTGCTCTACCGTGGCCGCCACGTTTCGAGTGTCGGTCGAACACATGGATTGGACGGAAACGGGCGCATCGCCTCCGACCTTGACCTTGCCGACTTGAATCTGCCGTGTCTTCCGTCTTGTAATATGCATGAGGTCTTCTCGCGTCTGCGCGGCTAGCTGCCCTGCTCGTCGCCGTGAGGCAAATGGGTCAACGACACGGATAGTGCGCCTTCCTTCACAGCCTGTCCCGTCCCGACGCCGATCAGATCTTTGACGCTGCCGTAGATCCCCTCGGCCGTCAGGCCGTATCGCTCACGCAGAAGATCCTGCGGTCCCTGCTCGATGTACCAATCCGGCAGGCCGAGAATTTTGGTCCTGACGCCCGTCACGCCGGCATCCGACAACGCTTCAAGTACCGCCGATCCAAATCCGCCCATCTTGCAGCCTTCCTCGACAGTCACGACATACCGGACCCGTTTGGCTACGCTCACGATCAGCTCTTGGTCCAGCGGCTTGACGAACCGCGCATTGACCACTGCTGTCGAAATCCCTTCTTCAGCCAGCCGCTCCGCCGCCTTGGCCGCCTGCCAAACTGCAACGCCGACCGCCACGATGGCAACGTCGTCGCCGTCTCGCAGCAGCTCGCCCTTCCCGATCGGCAACGCGGCAGGAGCCGGGTCCATCGGCACGCCGAGACTCACGCCCCGAGGATACCGCACCGAGGCGGGACCGTCGTACTGAAGACAGGTCTTGAGCATGTGTTGCAATTCATTTTCGTCCTTGGGAGCCATCACGACCATGTTGGGCATGTGCCGCAGATACGCGAAGTCGAAGGCCCCATGGTGCGTCGTCCCATCCTCCGCGACCAGACCCCCACGATCGATGCAGAACGTTACAGGCAAGTTTTGCGTGGCGACGTCATGAACGACCTGATCGTAGGCGCGCTGCAGAAACGTGGCATACATCGCGACTACCGGACGCATGCCTTCGGCAGCCAGTCCCGCGGCAAAGGTCACCGCGTGCTGTTCGGCAATGCCCACGTCGTATAGGCGTTCGGGGAATTCCTTCTCAAACGCGTTGAGCCCCGTGCCCTCGCACATCGCCGCCGTGATCGCGACGATCCGGCTGTCCTGTCGGGCCAACTTCACGAGGGAATCGATGGCGATCTGGGTGTAAGACGGGCGCGCCGCCTTTTTGGCCGGAACTCCGCTTTCGCGGACGAACGGCGGGCACGCATGGAACCAGACGGGATTTTGCACGGCCGGTTCATAACCGAGTCCCTTCTTGGTGATGACGTGGAGCAGGACCGGGCCTTTCATACGCAACACGTTCTCCAACGTCGGCAGCAGATGCTCGAAGTTGTGTCCATCAATCGGACCGGCATAACGGAACCCGAGTTCCTCGAACAACAGTCCGGGCAGAATCGCGCCCCGCGCCAGCTCTTCTGCGCGACGCGCCAGCTTCTGCATATCCTGACCGATGTGGGGAATCTTGCTCAGCAGCTGTTCGGTTTCCTCGCGCATCTTGGTATAGAACTCGCCGGTGAAGGTCCGGTTCAAGTAGGACGAGATGGCTCCGACGTTCTTCGAAATCGACATTTGATTGTCGTTCAGGATCACCACGAAGTCTTTATTCAGCCCTCCTGCATGATGAAGGGCTTCGAGGGTCATACCCGCCGTCATGGCCCCGTCACCGACGACACAGACGACCTTGTGCTTGTGTCCCAGTTGCTCCCTGGCTTCGACCATCCCGTATGCCGCGGAAACGCCGGTGCCGGCGTGTCCCGCGTTGAACGTGTCATAGGCGCTCTCCTCGCGCTTGCAAAATCCGCTGAGGCCTCCGTACTGCCGCAGCGTATGGAACTGCTCCCGACGGCCCGTCAGCAGCTTGTGGGCGTAGGCTTGGTTGCTGGTGTCCCAGACGATCTTATCTTCGGGTGTGTCCAACAGGTAATGCAAGGCGACGGTGAGTTCGATGACTCCGAGATTGGAGGCAAGGTGCCCCCCGACGCTGGACACCACACCGATGATCTGCTCGCGTAATTCCCGGCACAGGGCCGGAAACTTCGAAGGTGGAAGCCGTTTCAGATCGGCGGGACTGTGAATCGTCTTCAAGATCGACATAAGCAGATGCTCCTTTTGCGTGAAGTCGTGCTCAACGCGAATAGGCGGATAGAGAGGCTCGGGCGAAGCAGTCAACCGGCTTGCATGCTAGCGTTTGTCAGTGTCCCATAGAATCCCTCTAGTGTCAAGCAGTTAGCTCGCTATCTCGACAACCGGCTCCGCCTGCAATTCGTCCGGAGAGACCGATCAATAGGGGAAATCCAGACCGGCGAAGATGGCCCCTCCTTCCTTGCTGTATCCGTAGTCGATGCGGCCGACGACGTTCGGCCGGACGATGCCGCGAAACCCCATCCCCGGTGTCATCCGATAATCCTTGAAACTGACGTCCTTGAAGCTGTCGAAGACCTGGCCGGTGTCCAAAAACGGCGCGACTTCGAAATCCGCCGTCACCCCCGCCACTTTCATTCTGATCAGGTGGATGCGCTCCTCCAGACTGAGTGCGACGAGATTCTTGTCGATGTAGCGATCCACCCCGTACCCCCGCAAATTGTTCTGCCCCCCCAACGAGCTTTGTTCGAAGAACGGAACCTGCTCACCGATCGTCGCCTGCAGATCGGCCCGCACGACCAGGATCGCGCGCTTCGATTCACTGGGAAACAATTTCTTGACCTCGAATTCATACCGCGAATAGATCGGGTGATCACCGTTGCGGAAATTATTGTTGAGTTCCGCATAGGCCATTACGGCCATGCCGTCGGTCGGGGATATGAGGCTGTTACGCGTATCGTAATAAAAAGTGGCGCGGTTCCCGAGAATATACGTCTCCCCTTGGACGCCGGGAACCGTGGGGTAGACGTCTCCTGTAAAAGGCAGGTCGGTCGCACCCAGTTGAAGTTGCACCGCGCGAAATCGCTGGCTGATGGCGATCTGGGTCACTTCGTTGGCGTAGATGCCGAAGCGCCAGTTGGCGCGACTTTCCTTTGCCGTGTAGTTGGTTTGGTCACCCTCCGTCGTCGTCTGCCCGAGCCCGAAAAAACGGGCCGTCGCGTTCTTGAAGTAGGTGGCTCCGACGTTCAAAAAGTATCTCCCATTGCTGAACGCCGGATCCGTGTAATTGAAGTAGAGCTTCCGTTCGATCTTCTCGGAAATCGACGCGATGAAGTGCAGCTGCCGTCCACCCGTATCGTAGCGGAACATGTTGACGGTCCCCTGCCAACCGACGATGGAATTTCGGATCAGCATGGGGGCCATGAGATACTTGAGTTCGCCGTCCGGATCGGTGACCAGGATGGGAACGATCAACCCCGCGCTGTTTCCGTCGTTCTTGGTCGTAGAAACGGAGGGAATGGGAAAGAGCTGGGTGTCCGCACTGGCTGGATCAACCCGGACGACTGCGGCTCCCGCGAGCAGATATGCACAGAACACCACAATGCCGCGCAGGGTCGTCATGAGCGTTCGACAGCGAACCGCTATGAGGTTCGGATTTTTTCCGACTTCTTCCGAAGCTGGTCGATGAGCTCGCCAAAGGTTCCATTCTTGAGGATCTTGCTGAACTGGCCGCGATAATTGTTGACGAGACTGATTCCATCCACCACGACGTCGTAGACCCGCCAGACGGAATCTCGGTACAGCAATCGATAGTCCAGCGGTATCTCCGTCTTCCCGGTCAGGACCTTGGTCCGTACCTCGGCATAGTCCTTCTCCATGCGTTCGTTGATGTAGTGGACGCCTTCACCGGAATACGTTTCGACTTTCTCGGCGTAGGTATTGACCAACAGGGTCTGGAAGAGATCGACGAACTCCTCCCGTTCGGCGGCGGACAAACCCGTCCACGTGGCCCCCAGCGACCGCCTGGACATCTCGCCATAGTCAAACCGGTCGCCGACGACCTTTTCCAGCATCTTCCGCCGCTGCGCGGCTTTCTCCGGCTGCTTGAGTTCCTTGTCCCCCAGGATCTTCAGCACCTCGTCGATCGTCGATTTCATGGCTTCGGTGGCGCCCCCGGCCGCAGCAGGACGGAGACCGACTCCGACGACCATGGCCGTCAGCGCGACGCTCAGCCCCATCACGAAACCGATTCTCCTCAACCGCTCTATGAAATGTGGCATGTGGTCCGTCTCCATCTGCGCGACCGCTTCGCCGGAATATCCTGGCGACGTCTCAGTTGACCTTCCCGTGCACATACTGGCTGACCAGTTCTTCCAAGTCCAGTCCGGACTCCGTATCGCGGATCGTGTCTCCCGCCTTCAAGGCATCACCGCCGCCGCCGGGTGACAGCGCGAGAAACTTCTCGCCGATGATGCCCCTGGTCTTGATGGACGCGATCGTATCGCTGTACAGCTTAACATCGTCATGAACCGCCAAGGTGACCGACGCGCGATCGTCTTGCAGGACGATGCTGCGCACTCTCCCGACTTCGACGCCGGCGATTTCGACGGCCGATCCCGGCTTCAGTCCCGATGCGGAATTGAACTGCGCCACGACCTCATAGACGTTTCCGCCGACCAATTCCAACTTCCCTAGTTTGATCGACAGATAGCCGAGGCAGACGATCCCTATCAGTACAAATACTCCCACGACCAGTTCGAGCTTGGCTTTCTCCATGGGACGCGTACTCCTCCGTCTTATCCGGCCACCGCCTTCGGCAAGGCCAGGGTGCCTCCGGCGGTGATGAACTCCTGAATCTCCTGATCGTCGGTCCGTACAAACTCCGCAGCCGGAGCCATGGCGGCGATTTTCCCCCGCTGCAGCATTGCAACCCAGTCGGAAATGCCGAAGACTTCCGGAATCTCATGGCTGACCATGACGGCCGTGAACCGGAACCGGCGTTGCATCGAGACGATGAGGTCATGAATGGATTTCGCCATCAACGGATCGAGGCCGGTCGTCGGTTCATCGAACAGAATGATCTCCGGCTCCATGACCAGGGCACGCGCGAGCCCGGCCCGTTTCCTCATGCCGCCGCTGAGTTCGGCCGGATATTTGTGCCCCATGCCTTTCAACCCGACCTGCTCCAATTTCTCCTCGACCCGCCGGGACACCTCCGGTCCCTTCATCTGGAGCTTCTCCCTGAGGGGAAAGGCGACATTCTCGAAGACGGAGAGGGAGTCGAACAAGGCCGCGCCCTGAAAGAGCATGGAAAATCGCTTCCGGACGTCGTTCAACCGTTTGCCTTTCAAGCGGGAAATTTCCACATCTCCCACCCAGACTTCGCCTCGATCCGGCTGCATCAATCCGATCATGTGCTTGAGAAGCACGCTTTTACCTTCTCCGCTGCGCCCGATCACCGTCGTGAGCTGTCCCTCCGGCACGGAGAAGTCGAGGCCCTGCAGGACCCGCTGTCCGCCCAACGTCTTTTCCACCCCGACGAGTCTGATCATCTCTCACGCAAGCGGATCGCCGGAACCGCCCGGCGACCCATCACAACAACACCGAGGTCAAGAAGTAATCCCATACCAGAATCAACACGGAAGAGAGGACCACCGCCTCCGTCGTCGCCGAGCCTAACCCTTCGGCGCTGTGCCTGGTGAAAAATCCCTTGTAACAGCAAATCCAACTCACGATCAGCCCGAAGCTGATCGACTTCAGGATGCCTCCGTACACATCTTTCCATTCGACGGCGGACTCGATCGAGTTCCAGTACGCGCCGCCGTTACCCCCCAGCAACTCCACACCGACCAGATATCCGCCGTAAATCCCCACCACGTCGAAAATCGCGACGAGCAACGGGACGCCGATCAGACCGGCCAGCAGCTTCGGAGCGATCAAGTATTGGAGCGGATTGATGGCCATCGTATCCATCGCGTCAATCTGCTCGGTGATCCTCATGATGCCGATCTCGGCGGTCATCGCGGAACCGGCCCGCGCCGTAACCATCAAGGCGGCCAGCACCGGTCCCAGTTCACGGATCATGCTGAGCGCGACGGCGGAGCCGAGCAATCCTTCCGAGCCGAACTTACGCAAGGTGTAGTACCCCTGCAGGGCCAACACCATGCCCGTGAAGCCCGCGGTCAACACAACGACGAACATGGACTTGTATCCGACGAAGTGCAGCTGCTTGACGACTTGTATCGGCCGAAACGGCGGCCTAGCGAGCCACGCAAAGGACGAAGTCACGAAGAGCAGCATGCGGCCCATTTCACCGACCATCGCCAGTGCTCGGGCTCCCATCCGTTCGACCAAGCGGTTCACGAGAGGGTCTCGATTTTCCGGCTGTGAGGTCGGCTGGCCGCGTAGCGGACAAAGAGAGCGGTGAGTCTCTCCGCCGCCAGACCGCTCTGTTTTCTCAGCCGATTCAGGCCGGCAAGACTGCCGGGATGGGCGAGCACCTGTCGCAATCCCTTGGGCCATCCCAGCGGTCTGAGAAACTGATTGAAGTCGAGCGGGAGATCCTCATCGAGAAGATCGGACACTGTCCGGATGATGGCAAACGGGACACCTCGTTGCCACGCCACGGCGCCGAGCGCCTGGCTCTCCATATCGAGGGCGACCGCATCCGCCGATCGAGAAAGGCGGCGCTTCTCCTGGGCTTGCCCCACCACGATCGGCACCGAGACGAACCGGCCGGTCTGTACGGGCAGGCCCGCTTCCCGCGCCAGCGCGCGCATCCGCTCTTTCAACTCGTCATCGCAGGCAATGACGTTGTTCTGGACCTCCCAGTTGTCTTTCGAGCGCGCAGAAACGCTTTGTGTGCCGATCATAAGATCTCCGACCTGAGCCGGCACCAACGCGCAGGCAAATCCGGCGGAAATGATCGATTCCATCGCTTGTGCGTCCATGACGGCCTTGGCAACCCTTGTGGCCGACTCAGGCCCGACCCCGGTTTGAATGAGCCGATACGAGTGACCAGCCCGTTCGTCCGCTAAACAGCGTAGGCCGGCGAGGGTGGCAGCGCGGGCGGTCGGAAAGGCACGATGGATGGCGCGGAGTTCCCATCGAGTTGCAGCAAAAATTGCGACGGGCTTCACGATGCACCCGGACAGGAGCGTTCACGACCGACGGCCACCGCTTCGTGGTGATCACATATGGGACCGATAGGACCCGTGAGACAGCACGTGCTGTCTGACTTCATCGGCCCGCATTTTTCCCCGTGTCCGGAGATTGCGATACATCGCCAAGGCCCACAGGGGAAAATATTGGCAATACCAGTGATATCGAAGATAGAACACGCGAGGGAATCCCGTGCCGGTATGACACACCTCCTCCCATGAACCGTCTTTCGACTGGTGCCGGAGCAGGTATTGAATACCTCTGGCGACACTGAACGAATCGGTCATACCGACGGACATCAGGCCCATAACGGCCCAGGCAGTCTGCGAGGGAGTGCTGTCACCTCTGCCGGCCGACGCCTCCTCAGCATACGAGAGGCAGGATTCTCCCCACCCTCCGTCCGGATTCTGCTTGGATTCCAGCCACGCCACCGCGCGACGGATGTATGGCTGTGAAAGATCTTCTCCGATGGCTCGAAGGCCGGCCAGCACCGACCAGGTTCCGTAGATGTAATTGACACCCCATCGGCCGTACCAACTCCCGTCTTGTTCTTGCTCCCGCTTGAGGAAGGCCAGCGCCGGTGCGACGGCCGGATGGGATTGGTCGTAGCCCAGGGCTCCGAGCATTTCGAGGCACCGTCCGGTCAAATCCGACGTGCTCGGATCCAATAAGGCATGGTGATCGGCAAACGGAATGTAATTGAAGACAATGCGGTTGTTGTCCTTGTCGTACGCACCCCAACCTCCATCCGATCCCTGCATGGCCAGAACCCACGACGCCCCGCGCTTGATGGAATTCTCGAGGTCGGCGGCTTCGGGAATGCGGACTTTCGCCAGCGCCATGAGCACAACCGCAGAATCGTCCACGTCCGGGTACAGCTCGTTCTCGTGCTGAAAATACCAACCGCCCGGCTCTGCGTAGGGCGAGGAGAACTTCCAATCGCCCACCGTCTTCGTCTGCCGGGACATGAGATACCGCGCCGCGCGCTGCAACGGAAGGTGGTCCGGCGCCATTCCGCTTTCAATCAGCGCATTCATCAACAGCGACGTATCCCAGATGGGTGAGTGGCAAGGCTGCAGATGCATGGCGTCGACGCGTTGTTCACTCACCGTCACCGAATCGTGAATTTCCAGTTCCTCGATCTCGCGCAGCGCCTTCTGAATCAGCGGATCGTCGACCTGGTATCCGAGGCATCGCAACGCGACGATCGAATTCGCCATCGCCGGGTAGATCGCCCCCAATCCTCCGCTTCCCTTCATGTGCTCCAACATCCAACCGGCCGCGCGGTGCAACGCTTTCTCTCGCACCCACGCGAGGGGCATCCGGTCATAGAGTTTCAAGACGGCGTCGAGGACGACGAACACGTTATGCGGAGTGAACCATCCTTGATCCTTGTTGAAGGGAGGAAACTGCCGGTACCGGATGGCGGGACGAGGCGTGACGAACAGTTCGTCAATACCCTGTTCCTTGGGAAGGCGGCAAACCGGCTGATGGGCAAAGACGATCAACAGGGGAATGAGCACGGCGCGCGACCAATAGGAAATGGCATAGATGCTGAAATAGAACCGTTTCGGCAGGAGCATAATCTCCGGCGGCATGCTCGGAACTCCCTGCCAATCGTACTGATCGAACAAGGCCAACGTGATTTTGGTGAACACATTCGCCTGCACCACGCCGCCCATTGCCAGAATGCGGTTCCGAGCCCGAATCATGTACGGCTCTTCGGCGGAGACTCCGGACATCTTGAGGGCAAAATATGCCTTGACGGATGCGCTGATTTCCGACGGTCCGCCGTGGTAGATCGGCCAGCCGCCGTCGGACAACTGCGCGGAACGCAGATAGCGCACGGCCTTGCGCTCGCGCTCCGGATCGACGCGATCAAGAAACCGCCGCAACATCAGGTATTCGGACGTCAGCGTCGTATCCGCTTCGAGCTCCGCGACCCAATACCCTTCCGACGGGTGTTGTCGCGAGAGGAACCAACTCTGACTGCGCTTGATCGCCTCGTCGAGCGCATCCAGCTGGCTTCCGGTTTGACCGGCCATGCGCCGGCCGAACGTGTCCGTAGCTGATGCGGGCATCGACTTGTCGGAAATGAGCCGCAATGGCGGCGTCGAGGAGAGGTCTCGCGCGAGCCCGATCTTCTCCGGTACGGAGATGAACAGACTATCAGAGAGGCGATCCAGTAACGTGCGAAGAATGTTCATCGTGGTTGTGTCAGGGAAATACACCCGGCGGGCCCGGTATGACCGCTCATCACCCTACGAACTGCCCACCGGACCGCCTACACGTAGGTTGAAGACTCAATGGTTGCGGATATAACAGACGCCCCAGGCGAAGTCAAGCAACAGACGACCGAAGTGCTCTGAAGTACGAATGTTTTCAGCGAATTTCTTCTCCGGATTTCAACCTCATGCCGGCTGCAAATCCGCCAGTCGGACTGAGACAAGCTTCGAGATCCCCGGCTCTTCCATCGTCACGCCGAAGAGCGAATCGGCGATCGCCATGGTTCGCTTGTTGTGAGTAATGACCATGAATTGCGCTTCCCGAGCCAGCTCCCGCAGAACGCCGGTAAATCGTCCGATGTTTTCCTCGTCGAGCGGCGCGTCGATTTCGTCCAGAATGCAGAATGGCGTCGGCCTGATCAGAAAGCTCGCGAACAACAGGGCCATCGCCGTCAGCGTCTTCTCTCCTCCCGACAACATCGTGATGTTTTTCAAACGTTTCCCGGGCGGCTGGGCGACGATCTCCACGCCGGGATCATCCGGCGGTCTCTTTTCGTCCGTTCCCTCGCCTATCGTCGCATCGACCAACTGCAGCTCCGCCCGGCCGCCCGGAAAGAACTTGGAGAAGACCACACCAAATTGCTCCTGTAATTCCGCGAACGTCGAAGCGAACATGTCTTTGGTCGTACGGTTGATCCGTTGGATGATTTCCTTCAACGACGCCATAGAGGTCGACAGATCCTGCTCTTGGGTCGAAAGAAATTGATGCCGTGTTTCCAGCTCCTCGTGCTCGCTGATCGCAGCCAGATTGATCGGCCCCATGCGATCGAGTCGTTCTCGAATCTTTTTCAGCTGCTGCCTGAGGTCGTCGTCGGAGCCGACAGCCGCTGGTTGCGAAGCGGTACCCTCCTCCGCTGCCGGAATGGGCTCGGAGAGCGTGGACAGATCTACTTGGTAAGTCCCGGCCAGCGTGGACTCGACCGTCCCCAGCTGAGTACGGACCTCGGCACGCCTCACCTCGCTCGCCAGACGGCTTTCGCGCAGCGACGCCATGACTTCACGCACGCGCTCCAGATCCACTTCGATATCATGCGCGTGCGCCAGGTTTTGCGCTTGCTGTTCCTGTGCCTGTACGACGTCCGCCTTCACTCGGTCGACCGCCCCGCCCAGCTCACGGCAGAGTTCCTCGTACCGCAGCCGCTCCTCCCGGCTCTGGGTCAGTGACGCTTCGAGCGAAGCCAATTGTTGAACGAAGCTCTCGATGCGGGCAAGCCCTTCCTGCCGTTGTTGTCGAATCCGCTGCAGGTCCCGCCGATGATGATCACCGGTCGTGCGATTGCCTTGCACGGAGAGCTGCGCCGCCGTCAGTCGCTGTTGAAGTCCTTGTACATCCTCCTCGATGTGCACGAGGCGAGCCCGAACCTGCGCAAGGCTGCGCTCCTGACCGGCCTTTTCCGCCATCCACTGTTGCAGCTGCGCGGCGCCCACCCGCGCTTCCTGCTGGAGTCGCTGCACTTCGCCCGAATTCCGCTGAGCCTCCTCGGTGAGCGCCTCGATGCGGCGAATCAGATCTCCGAGGACCTGCTCCAGTCCCGCCTCATCCTTCTGGAGGGAAAGGCCGCTCATTTCGGCCTCTCGCAGCAAATCGGCCAGGCGTCTGGCTTCATCGCGCAACTGCTGCCCTTCCGTGACGAGTTGCTCCCGCCGCTGCCGCCCCTCCTCCACGGCCTGGGTCAATTCGGCCCGGCGAGCTTCCAGGTTCAACACCTCGCGGCGGCGCTGCAACAGACCGCCCGTCGGACCCGTTTGACCTCCGGTGATGGCTCCGGCGGCATCCACTATCTCGCCCGCCTTGGTGACGAACACCGGCCCGCCGCTCTCTGCAGCGAGCGCGTCCCACTGGCTCAGCGCATCCTGCAGGGTTTCCACGAAGACCACACGGTCGAACAGGTAATCGCGTGCCGCCGCACGGGACGGCTGCACCGAGATCAGATCCGCTGCGCGGCCGATGACACCTCTCCGGCCCGCCAGGGCCTGCCACCAGTCATCGGCAGACGCCCTCCATCGCGGGGAGTGCGGAATAAACGTGCCTCGCCCGAGGTCCTTTCCCGATAGAAATTCAATGGCCCGACAGGCGGCGGCGGGACCGTCCACCAACCACCCGCGCACGCGCTCTCCCAGCCACGCTTCCACGGCGCGATCCAATTCCGCCGGAATTTCCAACCACTCCGCAATCGCCTCATGCACACCCTCGCAGGCCTTCAAGGCCGTCGCTTCTTCGTCTCCCGATCGGCCATAGCCCATGTCTTCGCGCAATACCCCTTGCAGGGCGCGCCAATGGGAGTCCGCGGCAGCCAATTCCTCCGATTCGCGCGACAGGTGCTGATCAACGTCCACCAGCGACGCGGCACTGCGTGCGACCGCTTCCTCCACCGCCCGCTGCTGTTCCCGCAGCGCGCCCACCGTGTGCTTTGCCTCCTCGCAGGATTCGAGAAGCAGTCGACGTTTCTGCGCGGCAACCTGACGTTGGCCGTCCAGTTCCTCACGCTCCCGGCCCAAGCGATGTTCCCGTTGAGCGATCTCCTCGCTTCGCACCGTCAGCTGAGACAGAGTTTGCTCGGCGTTCGCCACCAGTACGGCAAGGTTCATGACGTCCACACGCGCCCGCTCTTCCTCTTGAACCGTCCCTGTGCGCTGGTGCGTCAGAGCCTTCATCTCTTGATCGACGCCCGCGAGGGTCTGCTCCTGTTCGAGCAGTTCCCGGGCCAGCGTCTCGAGCGTGTGCTCCAGAGCCGTCTCGGCGGACACCAGATGCTCCTGCTCCTGCTTGACGCGCTCCAGCTCGGAGGCGCCGTGCGTTCGCTGCTGCTCATAGAGCTCGCTACGATGGCGCTCGACTTCCGCGGACGTCAGAGCCTGAGCCTGTTGTTGCTCGAGACGAGCCAACTCTTCCCTGAGCCGGTTTGCGCCGTCGCCGGCCTCAGCCATCGCCAGTCTGACGCGCTCCAACTCCACGTTGAGCTTTGCTTGTTCCGAGGCCTGTTCGGATTCCCGCTCGGTCAACAGACCCAGTTCCTTCTCAATATCGGCAATCACGGTCCGCAACGCGCGGTATTCGTTCGTGAGCAACGCGATTTCCAGCGAGCGCGCCTCCTGCTGCAAGACCTGATAGGAGCGAGCTTGCCGGGCCTGCCGCTCCAGCGAGTTCAATTGCTTCTTGACTTCGCCGATGATGTCTCGGACGCGCAACAGATTCTGCTGGGTCGCCTCGAGTTTGCGCAGCGCCTCCGCCTTCTGCTTCTTGTAGCGGACGATCCCGGCCGTTTCCTCGATCAACTCCCTGCGGTCCTGCGGAGAAGCATTGAGAATCTGGTCGATCTGTCCCTGAGCGATGACCGTATGGCCTTTGGTTCCCGCCCTCGTATCGAGCAGCGCGCTGCGAATGTCCTTCAGACGGCATGCCGTTTTGTTGATCAAATATTCGCTGTCACCGTTTCGATACAAGCGACGCGTGATCATCAACTCCTGATATTCCGCGAGTTGACTAGTGAGTCCCGAGAGCGGATCCACCTTGATGTGGTCGAGTCCGCCGATCACCAGCGAGACCTCCGCCATGCCCAACGGCTTCCGCAACTCCGTTCCGTTGAAAATGACATCCTCCATTTTTTCGCTTCGGAGGGTCTTTGTGCTCTGCTCGCCCAACACCCACAGGATGGCGTCGACCACGTTGCTCTTCCCGCTTCCGTTCGGCCCGACGATGGCGGTCACCCCCTCAGGAAACTCAATCTTCGCCTCCGCGAAGGACTTGAACCCCGACATCTCAAGCGACTTGAGATACATGCCCTGCTCCTTCTGTGAGTGATGTGTCCGATGGCCTGGGAGATCGCACGGGTCAGCGTTGTATCACAGCCACCCGATGGAATCAAAGAAAAACACCGCCTGTAGTGGGCGTCCGAGGACGTCCCCACAAGATTTGGGAGAGCATGAGGAAGGCGAGGGAGGCAGACAAGGACTATCTGGTGGAAGCCGTGACCGATGGCTTGGAGGACTCAATCGTGATCAGTTCCTTGGGCAACAAGAATTCCACGTCTTCCTCAATCACGGTCAGATCTTCGACTTCCGCAGTCCCGTAGGTCTTCAAATAGGCGACGACTTCGGCGACCAGCACTTCCGGCGCGGACGCACCGGCCGTAATGCCCACGGCCTTGACGCCGTCGAGCCAGGCCGGATTGATGTCGGAAGCGGAGTCGATCAGATAGGAGGCGATCCCGCAATGCTCACCCAACTCACGTAGACGATTGGAATTGGAGCTGTTGGGCGAGCCGATCACCAGAATCACGTCCACCAGCTTGGACAGTTCCTTGACGGCGTTCTGCCGGTTCTGGGTAGCATAACAGATATCTTCCTGATGCGGTCCCTTGATATGAGGAAATCGGCGGTGCAACGCTCCCACGATGTCGCGGCATTCATCGACGCTCAACGTGGTCTGTGTGACGTAGGACAGGGAGTGGACGTTGTCCACCTGAAGCTTCTCGACATCTTCGACCGACGAGACCAGGTGGAATTTGTCCGGAATCTGACCCAATGTACCGATCACTTCCGGATGCCCCGCATGGCCGATCAGGATCAAATCGTACCCCTGCGTATAGTCCCGATTCACCTCATTGTGGACCTTGATGACCAATGGACAGGTGGCATCGATGACGTGGAGACGCCGCCGATTGGCTTCCTCCCACACGGATTTGGCCACGCCGTGGGCGCTGAAGATCACCACGGAGCCCTCGGGCACTTCGTTCAGTTCCTCGACAAAGACCGCGCCTTTCTGGCGTAACGAGTTCACGACATGCCGGCTATGGACGATTTCGTGGCGGACATAGATCGGCGCCCCGTATTTGCGCAACGACAGATCGACGATGTCGATCGCCCGATCGACGCCGGCGCAGAACCCACGTGGATTAGCCAGATAAATTTTCATGACCGTGCCTGCTCCTTCACGCGCAACCGAACGATATAAGCCCCTCTGCACCATACGTCAGAGGTCGGGCGGTCGTCAACAGATATGGCGTGAGATCTCTCGTCTCATCCTCGAGGATTCGGCTCCCTATCCCACCTTGACAGGCTTACCCCTCCCCCGTAGGCTGAGCCCATTTCCCATGGCCCAAGCCACCCCCAGAAAGATTCTCATCGTCGAGGACGAAAAAGACATACTCCAGCTGGTCAAGCTCTATCTCGACAAGGAGGGGTTCCGTACCCTGACCGCGGCGACGGGAACGGATGCCCTGAAGTCCGTGAAACAGGAAAAGCCCGATCTGGTGGTGCTCGATCTGATGCTGCCGGAGATCGACGGACTTGAGGTCTGCAAGAGACTCCGTTCCGCACCGGACACGGCGATGGTCCCGATCATTATGCTCACGGCCAAAGCGGAGGAATCCGACACCGTCATCGGTCTCGAACTGGGCGCCGACGACTACGTGACGAAACCCTTCAGTCCCAAAGCACTCGTGGCGCGGATCAAGGCCTTGTTCCGCCGTCTCGACCGCAGCCAGAATCAGCACGAGACCGTCTATCGCTACGGCAATGTGGTCATGGACCTGGCGCGGCACGAGGTGACCAACGACGACAGGGAAGTGCCGCTCACCGCCAAGGAGTTCGGCTTGTTGGAACATCTGCTTCGGAATCCGGGTCGCGTGCTGACGAGAGAGGTGCTGCTGAACACGGTGTGGGGCTACGATTACTTCGGCACGACCAGAACCGTCGACGTCCACATCCGGCGCCTCAAACAGAAGATCCCGCTGCTCGACCAGGCGATCCTGTCCGTCAAGTCCCTCGGCTACAAATTGAGAGAGGAAGACTGAGGGTACTCCATGGAGATGAAGCGGCTCCACCGGCGTGTGCCGCCGCCACTATGAACCTTTCCATCCGATGGAAAGTCACGCTCGCCACGCTGTTCGCCCTGGCCTGCGGCTTTGCGATGGCGGGGGCCCTGGCTGAGCGGTCGCTCGAGCGGCAGGAACTGGCGCAATCCTACAGAAATCTCGACGTCCGCTCCGAGCTGGTAGCCCACGAATTGCGGCCTTTGCTGCTGTCCCCTGCCCTGGATTTCACCGATCCGTCGTTCCAAGCCCTCATTCGGGAATTGGGCGTCGAGGCTGTGGCACGGATTACGCTGATCGCTCCCGACGGCCGAGTGCTGGCCGACAGTGTGGTTTCTAGCGAAAGCCTGCCGGGAGTCGAGAACCATCGGACCAGACCGGAAGTCGAACAGGCTCTGGCTCAGGGGAGCGGCAGCGATCTGCGTACAAGCCAGACCACCGGAGAACGCACGCTATATCACGCGATCCTGCTCACCGAACGCGACGGCAAAACCTCGGTCGTGCTCCGCCTCGGGCTTCCGATCGCGACGCTGGAAGGGGAGTTCTCGCAGCTCCGACACCATCTGATGTTGGCTTTCGGGAGCGCCTTTCTGGTCGCCGTTGGAGTGAGCCTCCTGCTGGCACGCAGCTTGACGAAACCCCTATCGGATATGGCAGCCGCGGCCCGCCGAATGGCGGACGGCGATGCAGCCGCCCGCATTCAGGTCACCTCACGTGACGAAGCGGGGCTGCTTGGCGAAACGCTCAATCACATGGCGGACGAATTACGCGCGAAGATCGAAGAAGTGTCGGAAGACCGCTCCCAGCTCCTTGCCATGTTGACGTCGATGGTGGAAGGGGTCATGGTCCTGGACTACCGAGGACGGGTGCTCCAAGTTAACCCCGCGCTGGAGCGTATGTTCAACGTCACCAGAGCGGAAGCCAGGGGACGTGAATTTTCCGACGTGTTCGGCCATCCTCACCTGGCGGTGTTGGTGTCCACCGTGTTGAACACCAGGATCGGACAGGAGGATGAAATTCTCTTGAGTCCCAACGGGCGCTGCCTGCACATCGAAGCGTCCGTGGCCGGGGGCGAGCAGGAAAACGAAGCCTGCGCCGTCTTGGTGTTTCACGACATCACCGAACTCAGGCGGCTCGAAAAGATCCGCAAGGACTTCGTGGCCAATGTGTCCCACGAACTGCGGACCCCACTGACGTCGATCAAAGGCTACGTCGAAGCGTTGCTGGACGGCGGAAAGGACGATCCGGACACCAGCGCCAAGTTTCTGGATATCATCCTGAAGCAAAGCGACCGTCTGAACCTGATTTTGGACGACTTGCTGCAATTGTCGAAAATCGAGTCCGGACAGGTGCTCCTCCGGCACGAGCCCTTGCAAGTCGAGGCGATCGTCGAGCGCACGATGGCCATGATGCGTCCCCTCGCCGGCAAGAAGGGGCATCGCCTCGTGCTGGACATTCCTTCCGGACTCCCCCTGGTCAACGGCGATGAAGAACGGTTGGGTCAAGTCCTGTCGAATCTGCTCGATAACGCCATCAAGTACACACCGGAAGGAGGGAGCATCACGGTCGCCGCCCGCCGCATCGCGTCCGGCGAACCGCCGACGGGCGTGAAATCCGAGAGTCTCGAGATTAGCGTCGCAGACAGCGGTATCGGTATTCCGGAGTCGGATCGGCCCCGGGTGTTCGAGCGCTTCTATCGCGTCGATAAAGCCCGTTCACGGGAGATGGGAGGCACCGGACTCGGCTTGGCGATCGCGAGACACATCGTCGAAGGGCATGGAGGGCAGGTATGGGCCGAGGGAAACCGTCCGTGCGGCAGCCGGTTCGTCGTCCGCCTTCCGGTCCAGCCTACGGACCGGTCGACGAGTCATCCCAATCTCGCCCCCACTAAGTAAATCACTGAGGAGAGGATGGCGGCGCCGGGCAACGTGAAGAGCCAGGCATAGAGGATGCGCCGAGTCACCCCCCAACGAACCGCGGACAGACGTTTGATAGCTCCGACTCCCATCACCGACGAGGTGATGGTATGGGTCGTACTCACAGGTAAGCCGATGTGGGCTGTGACCATGAGGACCGCGGCCGCCCCCGTTTCCGCCGCGAATCCATGCACCGGCTCCAACTTGACGATGCCCATCCCGAGAGTACGGACGATTCTCCAGCCGCCTGCGGCCGTTCCCAGCCCCATGGCCACTGCACAGGTGCCGATGACCCAGCCGGGCACCTCGTGGGATTGGATCTGACCGGCCGAAAGCAGCGCGAGCGTGATGATGCCCATCGCTTTTTGCGCATCATTCGCGCCGTGGCTGAACGCCATGAAACAGGCCGACAGTAGTTGCAGGCGTTTGAAAATCTTGGTCGCCATTCCCCGAGGAACACGAAAAAACAGCCAGCTGATCAGGACCATCAGCGAGAGGCCGATGGCAAAGCCGAAGAAGGGAGACAGGACCATGGCCTCCAGCACGGATCGAAGACCCGAGAGTTTGACGGTGTCCCACCCGCCGTGCGTCACAGCCGCTCCCACCATGCCGCCGATCAAAGCGTGGGACGAACTGGTGGGCAGCCCGAGCAACAAGGTGAATAGGTTCCACAAGATGGCGCCGGCCAGCGCCGACGCCACCATCTGCTGCGTGACCGTCGAGGGATCCACGATGCCCGAGCCGACCATCTTGGCGACGGCGGTGGACATGAACGCGCCGGCGATATTCAGGATGCCGGCTCCGATGACCGCGACAAGCGGACTCACCACTCTGGTGGAAACGACCGTGGCGATGGCGTTGGCGCTGTCGTGCCACCCGTTCGAAAAGTCGAACAGCAGCGCGAGCAGGACGACCAGGAGCAACATTCCGTTGAGTTCCAGCATCATGACGTCGTCAGGGGGGAGGTCAGGCGATCGGGGTGGCTTCTATCATCGCGCGCATCACGGTCCGTGGTTGATCTAGGAGTCCGTCCGAGTAATGCCATTCTACTGCGGCAAACGATCTGCAGGCATCTGCATCGTGCTCGGCCCGAAAAAATCCTCAATGTATTCCAGCGAATACGCCTCCGGTTTTTCCGGGCCTGCGGCCTTGCATCTGCCCGCACCTCCTTTGCCCCGCTACGAAGGATTACTCGGACAGACTCCTAGTGGTGTTTCAATGAGATCCGTTCCAGAATGTTGGCTACGTCTTCGCAGCGGTCGGTGCCGGCCTCGAATCCTTCATAGATCTCTTTCCATTTGATGACGGCTATCGGATCCGTTTCTTTGTCGAACAGCTCGGAGATGGCGTCGCGGGAGACGCGGTCCGCTTCGTTCTCCAGACTGTTGACCTGCACGCTGCATTCCTTCACGTCCGGATGAGCCATCCCAAGCCGGTCTACACCCTGCCCGACCGCCACCGACGCCTGGTACAAGATGTCGGCCAGCTTGACGGCCATCTCGGTCGGCTTGGTCACCTTGTAGAGGACGAAGCGGTCGGCGATCGCTTCGGCCACATCAAGAATGTCGTCCAGCGCACTGGCGAGATCATGGATATCCTCGCGGTCGATCGGCGTAATGAACGTCTGGTTGAGGCGGAGCGCAATATCGTGCGTAATGCCGTCTCCGACATGCTCGACTTCTTTGATGCGCCTGGCCTGCTCGACCGGCGAACGCAGGTCCTTCATCATCGCGGCCAAGAGCCGGCTCCCCTCGATCATGTTGTGCGCCGCCTTCTTGAATAGCTCGAAGAAGGCTTCCTCCCGTGGAATCAGTCCGAACATAGCTGGTCCGCTCCTCCGCTGATCAATCGCCGTCGCCCGCTCAGAATACCTTCCCCTCGACTCGACGAGAATGCGGCCGTCGCCTCCCGCTGTCGGCTACCACCGAATCAGTCCCGTCGCCCATGTGATTCCGCCGCCAAAACTTCCCAGCACGACCAAATCCTGTGGCGCGATTCGACCGGCACGGACGGCATGATCCAGCGCGATCGGCACCGAGGCGGATGAGGTATTGCCCAGACGCTCGATCACCGAGCAGATTTTCGAAGCCGGGAGCCCAAGCTTGGCCGTGAGGCTGGACAGGATCCGCCCGTTTGCCTGGTGCAGGACCAGGTAGGCCACGTCGTCCAGAGTCACACCGAATTCCTTCAGTAAGTCCCGGATCGCCTGGTCCAATTTCTTGACGGCCAACCGGAACAGCGGACCTCCTCGCATGCGGAGCGTCGTGCCCGGCCTGCTGAAGGTCGCCTCCGTCGCCGGCATGCGCGAACCGCCAACCGGTATCCGAATCAAGTCATGCTGGGCGCCTTCGGCATGTATCCGCAGGCCCTGGATGCCTCGGTCGGGTCGGCTTGCGCCATGCTCGGCTCGCACCACGACCGCACCGGCTCCGTCGCCGAACAGAAGTGCCGTGTGGGCATCGTCGGGATCAAGGGTCCGTGACTTGACCTCGGCCGCTACGACCAAGCATTGGGTCAGTTGGCCGCTTCGAATCATGGCATCCCCCATCGACAGACCATAGAGAAAGCCCGAGCAGGAGGCAGACAGATCAAAGGCGGGTCCTCCTGGGCAGCCCAGCTTGCGTTGCAGCAGGCAGGCGGTCGAGGGGAAAGCCATATCCGGTGAAGTCGTCGAGAGAACAATGGCTTCGATCGCAGACTGGTTGATCCCCGCAGCGTCCATCGCCCGCCGGCAGGCCTCCACAGCTAGGTCCGACGATGCCTGGGATGGATCGGCCCATCGTCGCTCGACGATGCCGGTGAGGCGGGTGACCATGGAGGGGGCAATTCCGAGCGTACCAGCTGCCTCCGCATTCGATACCACCCGCTCGGGCAGGTAAGAGCCGGTTCCGACAATCCTGGTGCGGATCATGACTCGCCGCGATTGTATGGAAGGCGTCGCATAAGCTGCGGGATTATAGGTCTCGGTGCCCAATGGGTCAACTCGTCTCACTTCGTTGCAATTGACCAGATCTCCTGTTACAACGGACTTGTGTCAGGATCGGTGACAGAGCCTGACGGTACTGAGGTGCAGATGCGACGATTGAGCAGCAATCTCCGTGGTTTGGCAGGTGATGGGCTACGGATCCTCTTTCCCGTCATCGTGGTCGGCCTGCTGGTGGGCTGTTCCAACTCGCCCAAGAACGGAGATCAGGCCGCGAAGAAGGCCATCAGCGGGACTGACGAGTCGATCTTTCTCGGGGATACGATCGAGAAGAATTACGATCCGAACGTGATCATGAAACGCGGCGAGGCCTTCTTTGAGAAGGAAGAATATGCCGAGGCAATCGTCGAGTATAACCACTTTCTCGACCTCCATCGGAACCATCAGTTGGCTTCCTATGCCGCATTCCGCATCGGTGAGAGTCAGATGAGGCGGGCCAAGGGCATCGAGCGCGACCCCGAACCGATCCAAAAGGCCATCGAATCCTTCGATCGATTACGCCGAGACTATCCGGGCAGCCGCTACGACAGCCAAGCCACGCAGAAGGTTCGGGAATGCCACGATCTTCTCGCCCAGATGCACCTGTTCGTCGGACAATTTTACTATCGCCGTGGTTCGTACTTGGCCGCCGCACATCGGTTTGAACAGATCATGCAGCTCTATCCCGATAAATCTGTCGCGCCGGATGCCCTCTATTTCCTCGCTCTGAGCTATCACGAAATGGGCGCCGACGATTGGGCCAGCGACAAGTTGACGCTGCTAGCGCAAAAGTATCCGAACGCTCAGCACTCGCGTGATGGCGCCAGCCTCCTGGCCAAGATCGGGACGCCGAAATCCGCTCCGGTGGTGGCCCAGAAACCGGCCTCCGCTTCTCCATCACCGGACGGTACGATCCCGACCGCCTCAGCAAGCTCCTCTGTTCTGGCCAACAGCCTCAGTTCCTCTCCTTCAGCCGGATCCATTCAGATCCCATCAGCCAGTTCGCTGACAGAGTCCTTCGTCAATTGTCGGCTCGGGGCCTGGTGCTAGCAGGTTGACCGAACAACTTGAACGTCGGCTCCTCTCTCGCTGCAGCCTTTTCGATCAAACGTTTGACTAGACCCTATCTCAAAATTCGTTCATGACGGGATGGGATCTGTTGTCGTCATTGCCGCGCCGGCGGGAATCCAGACTTTTCAGGTCACTCAGGATGCCCGTTTTCGCGGGCATGACCGGTTCTGACCGGAACACCCATCTTGAGAGAGGTTCTCGCGTGAAAGCACTCGTGAAGAGTTCTGAGGATTCATCGGAACGGAATCAAGAAGCGCTTCGGTGGTCTTGCGGATAAGCGGTGATTGAGGGAAGGATCGAGCGTCCGAGCGAGGTGAGAACGACACCGAAGATCTGTTTCAACACCCGTCACTGGCCGAGATACCAGCCGATGCCGTACCGCTCCAGAAAGCTGGTAATCATGGTCAGCGAATTCGCATAGATCATGACACCCACGACGACCAACAGCACACCGCTCACGGTGGAGACTCCCCACAGATAGGCGCGCGCTTGTTTGAAATACGCAAGGAACCGGTCGACGCCCAGGGCCGTCAGAAATAAGGGAAGCCCCAGCCCCAACGAATAGCTGGTCAACAGCAACACGCCGGTCATGAGCGAGTCGGTGGTGCTCGCATAGAGAAGGATTGTGCCCAGCACCGGTCCGACGCAAGGAGTCCACCCGGCCGCAAAGGCGATCCCGATCAGGAAGGAGCCGGCATAGCCGACCGGCCGGTTGCGAAACTGAAAGCGATGTTCCATCTGAAGAAAATTGATGTTCAGGATGCCCAACAGGTAGAGACCGAACACGACGATCAACACGCCGCCGATGCGCCGGATATGGTCCTGATACGTGATCAACAGTTGTCCGACGAAGCTCGCAGACGCCCCGAATGCGATAAAGACGACTGAAAAGCCCGCGATGAACAACAGGGCGTTGGCAACGATCGCCGTACGGAAACGAGATCTTGTGCCGGCATCGGTCAGTTGTTCGATTGAAAGCCCCGTGATGTAAGAAATATAGGAAGGCACCAGCGGCAAGACGCAGGGCGAGACGAAGGATAGGAGCCCGGCGGAGAAGGCCGCAATCAGCGAGATATTTGACATCGACTGGGACAAGGCAGCCCTGACTATGCCTTCAGCAACATATCGATCAGCTGGTGGGCCTCAGGTGCGGCCCAGTCACGCGCGCCGAAGATTTGATGCCGCACGACCCCCTGACGATCGATCATGAACGTCATGGGAAGACTGCGTGCCCCGTACACAAGCCCTATACGATATTCGGCGTCGTGCAGAATGGGAAACGTCAATCGATTTTCCTGCTGGAACGGCCTGGTGACCGCCACGCCCTGAGGATCCGTGGAGACGGCCAAAATCTCGAAGTCATTGCGGGAATAGGACCGGTAGAGTTGTTCCATGGCCGGCATTTCCACCCGACACGGGCCGCACCACGTCGCCCAGAAATTGATAAGAACGACTTTCCCCCGCATGTCCGACAACGCCATCATCCGTCCCTCGAGATCCCGAAGCTGAAAATTCGGAGCCGCGTCCCCTGGCTTCACCAGGCTGCGCTTGGCGACCGGAACGACCGGGCCGGCGTCGGAACATAATGGTCCGGCGGCGGCAAACGCCAGCAGCATGAAGCTCAGCGATAAGGCAGTCCGTTTCATCCCTTCACGCTCGAAAGCCGGGCCGACCCGACAGCCGCCGCCTTGGGAGTGACATTGAGTAATTTCGTCAGCACCTGCAGGCTGTCCAGCCTCGTCCAATCTCTGGGTCCGATCACGATTTCCCGGATGATACCCTCTTGATCAATGATGAACGTCTCGGGCACCCCCATTCGCTTGTACGGTTTGTCGGTCTTGCCCCAGGAATCGATCAACACAGGAAAGGTCAGATTCAGTCCCTTGACGAACGGAGGGATTTCCCTCGTCGTCGTTACACGATCGATGCTCACGGCCAGAATGACCAGGCCGTCCTTCTCGAAATTCTTGTTGAGAATCTCCATGGAGGGCATTTCTTCCCGGCATGGTTTGCACCAGGTCGCCCAGAAATTCAGGAACACCACCTTCCCGCGAAAATCAGACAGCCGATAGGGTTTATCATTGAGATCGGACAAAGCGAAGTCCGGAGCAGGCTTGCCCACGACCAGCAGTTCGTACTTCGCGCTCTGCAGCCAGACTATGGCGAATGTCAGGACGAGAATCACCGTCCCTGCAATCAGAATCAACAGGCGCGGGGCACTCGGTTTGGCTATCGGCACGGGAGTCGGCTGATCAAGCAAGGGCATCCCTCCATGGTTCACCGGCGCGATGCGTGCGGACAAGCCGTCTTACCGGTGAGCTGACGTCCGCCATCAGAAAGAGTAGGCGACCGAGCGTGGTGCCGGCAGCCGGGATTCGTGTCCTGTCGCTACGCGTAGGCGTGCAATCCCGACAAGAGGAAGTTGACCCCCCAAAAACAGAAGATCACCATGAGGAACCCGAAGACCGCATAGATCGCGGCTCGTCGTCCTTCCCAACCTCGGGTCATGCGGGCATGAATGTAGGCGCCGTAGATGAGCCACACGATCAACGACCAGGTCTCTTTCGGATCCCAACTCCAGTATCCGCCCCAGGCATAGTTGGCCCACATCGCCCCGAGGATGATGCCGAAGGCCAATAGTGGAAATCCGATCATGATCGCCTTGTAACCCAGCTCATCGATGGTTTCCAAGTCTGGAAACGCGGCGTAAAACCGGGATCGGCTACCCCGGAGTTCCGCCCGCTCTTTGAACAGATACATCAACCCGAGGCCTCCGGCCATGGCAAACGCCGCATAGCTCGTCAGCGTCACGGAAACATGAATGTAAATCCAATAACTGTTGAGCGCCGGAACGAGCGGTTCGGCGGTTTGGTAGCGGTAGGGCAACAGCGAGGCCGCGCCCATGGCGATGAACCCGATTCCGACGACGAACGCTCCGATCGCCTTGATCTTATACCGCAGCTCCAACAACACATAGCCGAGGATGATGGCCCATGAGACATAGGCCATCGCTTCGAACTGATTGGACCAGGGTGCGAAGGTGCCGGAATGCTCCAACCGTTCAAAGGCCCGGGTCAGCAATGCCGCCGTATTCACGAGCCATCCGAAGACGGTGACCAACGTAGCGACCTGACCCAACTGAGCGGCCCAGGCGCCGTCTCGGTCCTCAAACTCCTCCGACGGGTGGCCCGCAGGAGCTAAGGCCATGGCAGGACGTCTGGCAAAGAGATATGCCACATAGAGGGTCAGGGCCGCCAGGTAAAGCCAAAATGTCATGTCGAAAAGAAAGAGTGATCGGACCATGCACAGCCTCCGTCTATCGAATCAACTCACGACGCTCTCGCCCATCATCAACCATCATGATACCCAAGAAGACAGCCGTTTGACTACTCCCCGTTGCGGCTCAGAACGTGCGGATTTTTTCCGTAAGCTTTCGAAATTCCTTCTGAAAATCGATCTGGCTCTTGTGCGTCGTTCCACCCACGTGGACCGTCGAACCCTGATCCGATGAGACGATCTTCGTCCACAACCTTCGGTGGTAGATAAAGGAGGACAATGTGATGCCGACGACGATCATGGTGGATCCGAGCCAGACGATATTGATACCGGGATTCTTAGCGATTTGAAGCCCGGTATATTTCTTCGGCTTGTAGCCGATCAATTCGAACTGATATTTCGAATCCTTGATATCGAAGAGATCAGGGAACTGATAGAAGATCCACGGAGTGGCTTCCACCGTACTTCGCTCGTTGACGGTCAGCTTGATCGCGGGATTGGCGTGCTCGACGGTCTTGGAATACACCTTCTTCTCGGTGGAGTTGAACGCAAAATCCGCGACGAAATCCGTAACCGCCAACTTCAATTTCAAGTCGTCGATCGCCTGTTCTTTCTGCCATTCAAGATCGACCGTCTTGATGATCTTGTCCGACTCCTTGTCCTTAATATTGAGCCGCGCAATCTCGATTTGATCCCATGCGTCTCCATAACTGGACTGATAAAACCAGATGCCCTTATAGACCAGTGGATCGTTTACGGTAATCGTCTTAGTCAGCTGCTGCCGGCCGCCTTCGAGGACGGTCAGGGTACTGTTATAGGACTTGACCGACCCGTTTTCGTGGTAATCGATCCAGAACTTGTCGACCTTGAGATCGAAGTCTCCGCGCGGAATGTGATACGTCTGACCTTCGAGGCAGACACCGAACTCCTGAAATCCGTAGTAGCTGCCTAGCAGGCCGCCCACGACAATCACCGTAGCGCTCAAATGTGCCATATGCGCGCCGACGCGTCCGAGCACGCCTTTGGTGGCGTACAACGTGACCTCTCTCGCGTCGTTCTTCGCCAAGACACGATAGCCTCGTTCGATGAAGTACTGGGCCAATGACTGGGCAACCGTCTCCTTGTCACCCCGGACAGGAATCTCGGCCTGTTGCTTCAAGCCCTTGATGAAGGCCATTGACACGCTGACCTTGTCCTGCTTCATCGACCGCCAAACCGCAGGAAACCGCTTGTAGAAGCACGTCAAGGAGTTGACACAGAGCAGTCCAAGCAGGCCGGTGAACCACCACGTATGGTAGACATCCGTGATACCGAGCCGCAGGAACCATCGATAGGCATTCTCACCGTATTCCTGAATGTAGGTCTCAGGTCGCTCACCCTGTTGAATGACTGTCCCGATCGTGGCTGTAATGGCGATGAAGAGGAACAGAAACATCGCCAGCTTGATCGACGCGAAAAATTCCACGAGTTCGCGTGAGAACTCTTCCCAACCAAGGCCCGGCGCAGGATTGCGGGGCGTTTCACGCTCGGCGGTGGCCTCAGGCTGACCGTTCATCGTCTCACAAGTCCCATTTCCTTCACCAGACACACAATCTTCTGGGGCCCAGACGCTACCACCCGATTGACAAGGACAATTACAAGCCGGAAGGAGATACCGTCACTGGCGATAGGTCCTTTGGTACAACCGCAAGGGAGGAAGGCCTCAACAGCGCCATCTTACAAGTGCCCGAAAAGTGGTGTCAAGCGAGCGGCCGGTGCCGGCGGCGCAAAGCTTACCATCTTGTCGAACAGCGCAAGTCCCTACTATTGAAGAGATAGACAACTCCACCCTATCTCCGCTAGTATCGCAGGAATTACGCATATTGCCGGCAACGCTGCTGTGAATGCGTTCACGCCGGAAGGCCGGACAATCGTCCACCGAACTTGAGGAGCCCATGAGAAACAACTACCTGTTCACGTCGGAGTCCGTGACGGAAGGCCACCCCGACAAGATCGCCGACCAGATTTCAGACGGTATCCTGGACGCCATCATCGCCCAGGACAAGTTTTCGCGCGTGGCATGCGAGACGATCCTGACGACCGGGATCGCCTTCGTCGCCGGCGAGATTTCCACCAAGGCCTACGTGGAGATCCCCGATATCATCCGCGACGTGATCAAGGACGTCGGCTACACCGACGCCTCATGGGGATTCGACTGTAATACCTGTTCGGTCCTGACGGCCATCCACCAGCAATCCGGCGACATCGCCATGGGAGTCGACTCCGGCGGAGCCGGTGACCAAGGACTGATGTTCGGCTACGCGACGAACGAAACGTCCGAGCTCATGCCGATGCCGATCGTTTTGGCTCACCGCCTCACCCGTCGTCTCGCCGAAGTCCGCAAGAAGAACATCCTTCCCTGGGTGCGACCGGACGGCAAGTCGCAAGTCACCGTGGAATATCGGAACGGGAAGCCGATTCGTATCGACACGATCGTCGTCTCGACCCAACACAGTCCCGAAGTCACGAACAGGCAGATCGAGCGCGGCATCATGGAGAAGGTGATTAAGCCGGTCATGCCGAAGGGCCTCTACGATCCGACGAGCGTTAAGCACCACATCAATCCCACCGGCCGTTTCGTCGTCGGCGGTCCGATGGGGGACACCGGCCTGACCGGCCGGAAGATCATCGTGGACACCTACGGTGGGCACGGCAGCCACGGCGGCGGCGCCTTCTCCGGAAAGGATCCCACAAAAGTCGACCGCTCCGCCTCGTATATGGCGCGCTACATCGCGAAGAACCTCGTCGCAGCCGGCTTGGCAGACAAGTGCGAGGTGCAATTGGCGTACGCGATCGGCGTCGCCGATCCGGTCTCAGTCCTGGTCGACACGAAGAATACCGAGAAAGTCTCGGTCGACAACCTCGACAAGCTCGTGCGCAAACACTTCCCCATGACCCCGCGCGGCATCATCGATCACCTGAAACTTCGTCGTCCGATTTTCAGGAAAACGGCCGCCTACGGCCACTTCGGCCGGAGCGAACCGGAGTTTACCTGGGAAAAGACCGACAAGGCGAAAGTCCTGCGCAGAGAAGCAGGACTGTAGCATTGAGATCAAGCTAGGCACAGAACTGAAGGGGACGGGTCCCGACCCGTCCCCTTTTTTCTGGGGTTCTTCCGCTTTACGCGTCACGCTTAACGAGGAGGCAATCAGTGGATTACGATGTGAGAGATATCAAGCTGGCCGACCAAGGCAAACTCAAGATCGAATGGGCGGAAGTGACGATGCCCGTGTTGCGACTCATCAGGAAGCGGTTCAAGCGGCAGCAGCCGCTCAAGGGCGTCCGCGTAACCGCCTGCCTGCATGTCACGACGGAGACGGCCAACCTTGCCATCACCTTGAAGGCGGGCGGCGCGGATGTGCGTCTCTGCGCCTCAAACCCACTCAGCACGCAGGACGATGTTGCCGCGGCGCTCGTTCAACATGAAGGCATTCCGACGTTCGCCATCAAGGGCGAGGACAATGCCACCTACTATCGCCACATCGAATCGGCCATCGCCCATCGCCCGCACCTCACCATGGACGATGGAGCCGACGTCGTGTCGCACCTCCATTCAAAGCGGAAGGACCTCCTTCGCAACGTGATCGGCGGCACCGAGGAAACCACCACCGGCGTAATCCGCCTCCGAAGCATGGCGGAGAAGAAGGTCCTGAAGTTCCCCGTTATCTCGGTCAACGACGCCGACACCAAACACATGTTCGATAACCGGTACGGCACCGGCCAATCGACGATGGACGGCATCGTGCGCGCGACCAACAGGCTCGTCTGCGGTTCAGTCGTCGTCGTGGTTGGCTACGGTTGGTGCGGGCGAGGGATTGCCATGCGGGCCAAGGGGATGGGAGCCGATGTCATCGTGACTGAGATCGATCCGTTGAAGGGACTGGAAGCGGTCATGGACGGATTCCGGGTCATGCCGATGGAGCAGGCGGCTCCCATCGGAGATTTCTTTGTCACCGTCACGGGCAACATCCACGTGATTCGCGGCGAGCACTTTGCAGTCATGAAAGACGGTGCGATCGTCTGCAACAGCGGCCACTTCAATGTGGAGCTGGACATTCCGGCTTTGGAGCGGCTGGCCAAGAAACGTCGCATCGTGAGGACGGGAGTCGAAGAATTCACCTTCAAAAAGAACGGCCATCGCGTCAGCCTGCTCGGCGAAGGACGACTCGTCAACCTCGCCACTGCCGAAGGCCATCCGTCGAGCGTGATGGACATGAGCTTCGCGAATCAGGCGCTCGGCGCGGAATATATCGGCAAGCACTACAAGATGCTGGAGAAAAAAGTCTATCCGGTCCCCCCAGCCATCGACAAGGAAATCGCGCGGCTGAAGCTCGCCGGTATGGGCGTGCAGATCGACATGTTGACGGCGGAACAGAAAAAGTATCTCGCATCCTGGGAAATGGGGACGTAATCGTGGGTCCTGTCGTCGATCATCGCTCGGTCCGGCCGCCTCACCATCTCGGCAGCGCGCACAGGCGTGGCGCTTTTTATTCATCGCGCCGTGCGCCCTCTTACCCCGCCCGGTGTAGGGACCCCGCTGCGAGCGAGTGGCTGATCGACGCCACCCGCTGAAAGCCCTTTCCCAGTCTGCTTCGTGGAGTAGAACAAGAGGCCGCCTCAGCTGAGGCGGCCGTTGTTTTCTTGGCACCCGACAAGCGCGCCGTTTTGGTTCAGCAAGAGCGGTGACCCGGCGCCGCCTTGATGGTCGTCCAAAGAGTCTTTCACCGTTCTCCGCTTGCGTGCGTGATATCGCTCTCGGTGGACTGGCGACAAGATCAGATCTACCCACTGATAAAGCACTGCAGGTAAGTAACCGAGATGATAAATCTCACTCGCTCTCAACTGTTATTAGACACGGGAATTTTTGATGCCCGCTCACGAGCTTCAGCCTCAAGCCTTTGAGAAGCTTCAGCGCCTAGAGCTTGGTAACCCTTCGGACTAGCGAAGCCTCGCTTAAAAACAGTATCTGCGATGTCCTCGCGTCCAAAAATTGCCCCGAGTAAATGAACGAGTTAGAAGAGGAAGCCACTGAAACAAGAACCATTGGTCTGTATTACCTACACAAGAGTGGGTGGTCAGGCCTGCGGAAGCGAATGGAGCGGAAGCGAGGGCACTGCGCTTGCTGGAACGCTGTGGTCCGAAGCATGAGGACGGCGGCGCATGTTCGAAGTTCAGGTCTAACGGAGTGGGGCCTGAACAAGTTTGCGATGCCGAGCAGCCTGCGGCTTGCGCGGTCGAGTCGGAGCGATGAGCAGAGCAGGCCTGGCCGCCCCGTCTGCTTAACGAAGTACTTTGCCTTGAGGTACGACACCGATGATTCGCAGCGGCCCCCCGGTGCCGCCGGCGATTTTCATCGGCAGAGCGATCACGTCAAATCCACGTTCTGGAAGTTGGCTGAGGCCGGCGAGGTTTTCGAACACCGGCACATTATTGGAGAGCAACGCCACGTGCGTTTCAAACTTGGTTGACTGTCCATAATCGATCGAGGCGGTATCGATCCCGACGGCCTTGACCCGTCGCTCGCGCACCAGCCACGTCGCCGCATCGGGATGTAAGCCGGGAAAATGCAGGGCTGCGACTCCCTCCAATCCTCTGAGTTCGGTTCCGAGATACTCCTTCCTGGACGGCCAATATCGACTCAAGCCCGTGTTGAATAACACTATGGCATGGGCCGGTATCCGGCCGTGGGTGGATTCCCATCGCTCAAGGTCCTGGACCACGATGCGGTAATCGCGATCCCTGGCGCACCGCTCTGCGACGTCGACGCGAATCGCACTGCCGACCAGACGCTCGATGGGAACCTGATCGAGCGTCTGTTTCCCTCTGGAAAAATGAATCGGCGCGTCGATGTGGGTGCCGCCATGCTCGGGAAGCTCCAGGCGATTGGAGGCATAGTAATAGCCACGGGGCATGTCCTCTGCATGCTGCACGACCAGTTTGACGTCCTGCTCGGTGGGCCACACGATCGTCTCGCTTCCAAAGGCATGGGTCAGGTCGACCAACCGAGATTGCTGCAAAGCCAACGAATAGGGTTGGAGGAGGCTTTCCGCACATCCAACGCTTGCCGTCATCACGAGTATGGCCAGGCTCCTCATCAATCCGCGTGGACGGTAATTCCTGTCGGACACACGCTTGCTCTCCATGACTCCTCCTGGTTCGGTTTGGCTCTTGGAGAATATCTCCTATTGCGCTCAAAGATCCAACCACCAAGACTCGAGGTATTCCTGGGCACCTCTCAAGGAGATCGAGAAGGAAGCCGTCGGACGGCTCACGATCGGCACCCTGCCGGTGGCCCGTGGCTGCTACTGCAAAACCCCTCGTTTTGCTTTCTGGATTGGAAGAGCCATGCTAGGTTGATGGAGCACAGAGTTCCGACTAAGGGAGGGTTCCATGCTGGAAACCATCATCGTTGCCGCGGCCCTGTATGTATGCCCAGGCGAAGTCTATACCGATACCCCTCGCGCCGGTTGCCAGCCGCTACAGGAATCAAATCGAGAAGGTTTCAGCACGATTCCCGAATCGCCGGAGTTCACTTCCAAATCGTCTGCTCCAGCCGGGGAGAGCATCAAATCCATGAGGGATGGGCAGTCCAGAATTCCTGCCGCTTCCGCCGAGGAATGCGCCATGTACGAGGAATGGGTCAAGCTCTCAACCAAATCGAGCAGCCTGGGAGCTCGAGACCTCTCGCCGACCGAATTCGAACGATGGACGAACCTCAAACAGGTCTTTGGAAACAGTCCTCCGCCCAATTGCCGGTAGTCTCCTCCCCTTCTGTTCGGAGGCCCCTGGCCGGTTGATGGTCTGCTCCCGAGACTACCCGGTCTTGGACATCGACGAGAATGTCCTGGGTCCATCCTCACCGCCCGCCTCGGTTGAGTCCCTGCTCCCTCCTGCTCCGCTATATCGGTATCGGCAAAGATCTCGATGACATGGACTCGCCCGTCGTGCATGACCTAGCTAGGCCGCACAGGAACCCGAAATGAACCACTCGGCGAGCGATCCGTTCAAATTCTTATGGATCGGTACAGGGTTCATCCTGTATCTATATGGATCTCGATAGGAATTTGAAATGCTTCGCCGGCCGCTCTCTTCGTGTCAGATCCGTAAACCATGTTTTGTCGAACGACCTCCCGTCGTGAAGTAAGGAAAGGATCCTCATGATCTGCCGAGCTTTTGGTATCGCACTTGTCTGCCTCGTGGCTGTGCAACCTTGGGAGGGAGCTCAGGCTTTTACCCTGGGGCCGGCTGAAATCGAAGTTGAGCCCTATGCGAAAGGGGGAACGATCGCTTGGGATGAATTACAGGGGATCGGAGGGCATAAGTCCCTCGTCGCGTTGGGGATCAATGCCTTGGCGCGCTTCGATCGTCTTGGCGTCGGCTTCAACTTCGAGAATTGGTGGCTGGGAGAGAAGCTGGACGATGACGCAGGGATTATTCCCAATGAGGGACGCCGCTTCTATACCGATCTGCGCTATGGCTTTCGACCGACCGAAAGCCTTGAACTGTATCCCTTTGCCGGTGTGGGCTACGAGCATTGGAGCCGGGATGACGCAGTCAACTCCTGGACCTCCATCAATTTTCCCTATGCAGCAGTTGGCGGGGGAGCCGAATACGAGCATTGCTACGCGAAAATCGGATTGCTGATGCCCTTTGCTGCGACGGCCGATGTGGGACCGAACCCCACGTCACGGATCGGGGTTACGGCGGATGCCGGCCTCCGGTTGTTCAATTTCACCGTGGGAGTATTTTTCAGGTCGGTCGGGTTCGAAGATCCGGACGCCAAAATGGTTCAAGCCGGGGTGATGTTGGGTTACAGATTCCAGTAATGCCGACCGTCAGCTGTCGGAGGGGTTGACTCGGTATCAGTCCGGTGTATAGCCTAAAAGAGCACGAAGGAGAGGCTGCTCATGTCCGTCATGTGCTCCCTCGCAGTCTGTAAGGCGCAGGAAGGCCTCTGCAGTCATGAGAAGGCGATGCTCGGTCTCGCCTTGCTCACGGTCGCCGGTCTGGGCGCTTATTTCCTGATCGGTTGATCGGAGCTGCGGATCAGCCGTAGTCAGCCGCGCGGGCGAAGAGCCGCCCCGAGGGTGTTGGTGTGGTCACGCAAGCGCGACGCTGAATTGCCGCTCCTCTCAAGTCAGCGCCATCAACCGACAGTATCCACAGGTCGTGCTCCCCAACCGATCGCACCGGGTCCCATCGCGGTCCGCGCTCAATCCACGAAATCCATGTCCGGTTTAACCGGCAGCTACGGTGTAGCGAGGACACCGACCTGCGGGGTGCCTGAAGAAGCCGGATGACGGCGGCTTCGTTTTGGTCGACGTGAAAACAATTGAGGGAGGGAACCGCGTCTACCCTGCGTTGACGGCCCGTTTGACCGTTCCCGAATGAGGAAGCTTGGAGACCATGGGCAGTCCCGCCATGGCTTGATTGATCGCCATCAGCAGGTCTTCACGGCTGAATGGTTTCTGCAGACACAGGGCTCCTCCGACTTCGATGCCAAGCGCCTTCAGCGCCGCTTCATCATGACCCGACATGAACACCACATGGCACTTTTTCCTAATACGGAGGATTTGCTCGATAAGGTCACACCCGTGAACGCGAGGATATTGCTCATGTCCGGACCTCAGTTGCAGAACCGGTGGACGCAGGACGAGGTCGACCAACAGCAAATGAATCGGTCCACTATGGCTGGTACAGATCTGCAGGGCTTCCGAACTCCCTGGCGCTTTGAGGACCTTGCAGTCCACATCTTCGAGTGTGCGGGCGCACAGATGCAGCACGTCGGGGTCGTCCTCAACAACGAGGACCGTGCAGGGAGCCTTGCCTGCCTTCGGCTGAAGCGCCTGAGCCGAGACCTGCCGGTTGCTCTCGGCCGTGGCTCGACTGATGTACGGGAGGTCCTCGGCAGACCGTTGGATGAACTCCACCCCGAAGGATCCAGCCTGGACCCATCTGACTCGAGCCATGCCGATCAGCACCGGATGGGGCGCCTTGGGAATGGCGAGCCGCAGCCGCACGTAACTTCCACGAGGCACGGGACTGCTGCTTTCAATCCGACAGCCGTTGATATTCAGATCGAGCGTATACCCCTTTCCTTTGATCGACACGTCTTCCGAAATGCCTTGGAATTCGACCTGAATCCTGATCAGGGTACGCGATCGTCTGGGAGCGCGGTGCATCGCCGTGAAGCCTTTCGTACCGGTTCTATAGTTCTAATTGTTCTCTAAGTTTTCTATCGTAGTGCGGCGGCTTCGTCAAGAAAACCGGCGGAATAGACGATTCCGTGCGAGCACCGGCCAAGGCCTTGTCGACGGAACCGGAAGCTGTTCGCTATAATCTGTCGGTAATCGGTACTCACCCCCCATGACACATCCCCATGGCTCGCACCATCCATCCCTGGCTCGAACTCTGATCTTGGATGAATTGTTCGATCTCTTCCTGTATCGCAAGCTCCGTGAGATCACGCGCGACCGTGACGCACAACAGACTCTGGACGCGCTGATCGCGATCGAGATCGACCACCTGGCATTCTGGAAACGATTCTTCTCAATGGATATCGAGCACTTGGATCTGAGCCGATCCATCAAGCTGCAGCTTCTCATCCTCACCTGCCGCTGCTTCGGCATCACCGCCGTGCATCTGGTGCTGGAAGCCATTGAGGTTCACGGGGTTCGGAAGTACCTTGCGTTGTGGAAAGAGTTTCAGGACCAACCGTCGGGAGCGGCTCTCCGCGACGTTCTGATGGACGAGTTCAAGCATGAAGACGTGCTGGTGACCAGTCTGACCGAACGGAAGATCAATGCTGAGAAGGTCCGCAATATCTTCTTGGGTCTCAATGACGGTTTGGTGGAAATTCTCGGCGCCGTCAGCGGCTTCTTCGGAGCCTTCGGCAGCGCGACGCTGGTGCTGATCGCCTCATCGACGACCGCGGTGGCCGGTGCGCTTTCGATGGCGGCGGGAGCCTTCCTGGCGCTCAATTCCGAACAGGAGGTCAGAGCGACCGAAAGCGCCAAGAAAATGTTTCTGGGGGAACCATTCGAATCGACGGTCATGGCGGAGCAGCCGCTCGCATCGGCTGCCTTCGTAGGGATCGCCTACCTCTTCGGTGCGACCATCCCGGTGCTACCGGTGCTTCTCGGCGCGGCTGACGCCGTCTTGTCCGTGATCACAGCCGGCCTGATGGTCGTCGTGATCTCGGCCATCCTGTCTTTTCTGTCCGGTATGGACATCAAGCGGCGAATCCTGCTGAACTTGGCGATCATTACCGTAGCCGTAAGCGTCAGTTACGGGATCGGGGTTCTCGCCAAGGGCATCTGGGGAATCGCCTTGTAGGACATCGCCGACTCTCGTGAGGGATCTCGGGGTCACAGGCGGTACACTCTCCGTTATCACGCCCCCCGCGATCAGACCGTTGAGTTGCGCGGCACGAGGTAACGGCTGCCCAAGGATCCGATGGTCCAAGCATGGATGATGTCCACCCCTCTGACTTTCTGTTCGTCCAGAAAGTCCATCGGCAGATTACTCATCAGCACACCAGCCCCTCAGCGCCAGGCCGTGATTACGGCCTTCCTTAGCCGGAGCGGCTCGAGGATCACGGCAAAGTCTAGAACGGCCGTGGCGGGCGGGAGATCAGACGTGATGGTTACTTGCCCAACGCCTTCTTCACCGCCCTGGCGATCTCGGCGGGATTCTTCACCACCTTCACGCCGGCTTGTTCGAGCGCCTTCATCTTTTCCGTGGCGGTGCCTTTCCCCCCGGAGATGATCGCACCAGCATGTCCCATCCGGCGCCCCGGAGGCGCCGTAATCCCGGCGATAAAACTGATGACCGGCTTCTTGACGTGCTTTCTGATGAATTCCGCCGCCTTTTCTTCTGCATCCCCCCCGATCTCGCCAATCATGACGATCGCCTGCGTTTCGGGATCTTTCTCGAACAGCGGCAGCACGTCGACGAACCCGGTTCCGTTGACCGGGTCTCCGCCGATACCTACGCATGTGGTTTCGCCGAGTCCGAGCGTCGACAACTGATGCACGGCTTCATATGTCAGCGTGCCGCTTCGAGAGACCACGCCCACGATGCCTTTTTTATGGATGAAGCCCGGCATGATGCCGATTTTCGCCTCATCGACGGTGATGACGCCGGGGCAGTTGGGCCCGATCAAACGAACATCCCGACCACGGAGGGCGCGCTTGACCTTGATCATGTCGTTCACGGGTATGCCTTCGGTGATGCAGATGATCAGCTTCACACCGGCATCCGCCGCTTCCAGAATGGCGTCGGCGCAGAACGGAGGCGGCACAAAGATCAGGGACGTGTCGCACTCGGTCTTTCTGACCGCATCGGACACCGTATTGAACACCGGGATGCCTTCGACCTCCTGCCCGGCCTTACCGGGCGTCACCCCCGCTACGATCTGCGTTCCGTAGGCCTTGCACTGCGTCGCGTGGAACGAGCCTTCCTTGCCCGTGATCCCTTGCACCACTACCCGCGTGGCTTTATTCACGAGAATTGACATGGAGTTGTCCTTTTATCCGGTGTCTGGTTTCTAAAAGATGCCCTTGCCGTGGGCTTCTTGAATGGTGGCTCGATGCATATCGTAGTGCACCGACTGGCTGATCGAGGCTGTGGCTTCCGTAAACGGCATCGCAAAAAGCAGGAAGAACTGCATCCAGAAACCCAATTCCTCTTTTTGCTCCACGCTGTCGAGCGACCGCCTTTGACGGTCCGAAAAACTCGTCGAGACGATCACTTCTTCGGAGACGTATCCCGGTATCATCGCAAACGTCAATGCCGACAGATAGGCCCACACCCCCGGACCGTCGCCCTCGTCTTCGATGACCGCGATGTCGGCTCTGATGTCCGTCGGCTCCCCCGATGTCACGACCGACGAAAACAAGCCTGACTCCGAATAGGCTTTAAATGCCTGGCGGCGGACCGATTCTACCGTTTCCATTCGAGGCATCTGGCTGAAACCCTTGGGATCCAATGCACCGGCCACGATCAAGCCGATGGACTTTTTCTGCTGTTGAGTCTGCTGGGGAGGCCACTGTGCCGGAGGCTTGACCTTACCCTCCCGCACCATCATGCATCCCGACATAGTCACGATTAGCAGCGCAAATGTTGCCGTCGTCCAGTGCATTGAAGTGTTCCTATGGACAATAGGATTCGGCCGATCGAGCCTGCTGCACGACGGTCGCGAAGGTTCGGAGGAACCGACCTACGCCGCCTTTCCCGTCAACTTGACAATCTTTTGCGCGGCCTCCCACAGATCATCGGCCACGTCCAGCTTCAGACCGGATTCCGCCAGGAGCTTTCGCCCTTCTTCCGCGTTCGTTCCCTGGAGACGCACGACCAAAGGCACCGTGATTTTGACTTCCTTCGCGGCTTCGATCACTCCGTGGGCGATCCGCTCGCAGCGGACGATCCCGCCGAAGATATTGATGAAGATCCCCTTGACGTTCGGATCCTTCAGCAAAATTCTGAAGCCCGCCGCCACCGTATCCTTGGTGGCACCGCCGCCCACGTCCAGAAAATTCGCAGGTTCGCTGCCGGCGAGCTTGATCACGTCCATCGTCGCCATCGCGAGGCCCGCGCCGTTGACCATGCAGCCGATGTTTCCATCGAGTTTGACGTAGTTGAGGTTATTCGCCGTGGCTTCGATCTCCAACGGTTCTTCCTCGTTCAAGTCCCGCATGTTCTGCACGTCTTCATGCTTGAAGAGCCCGTTGTCGTCGAAAGATACCTTGCCGTCCAGGGCCACCAGAGTCTTGTCCTTGGTGATGATCAACGGATTGATCTCGACCAGCGCCGCATGTTTCTCCATGAACAGTCTATAGAGATTGCCGAGCAGTTGAACGAAGGGCGTAATGACCGCAGGCTCGATGTTCTGAAGGCCGAGGGCATAGGCCACGTTACGCCCATTGTGCGCCTGAAAACCGACCGCTGGATCGATGGCTTCCTTGATGATCTTATCCGGGGTCTTTTCAGCCACCTCTTCAATTTCCATTCCACCTTCTGTGCTGGCGATGAACGTTGGCCATGCGGTCTCACGGTCGACGAGAATGCTCAGGTATAGCTCCTTGCTGATGTTGGCCCCTTCCTCGATCAGCAGACGATGGACGGTGCGCCCCTTGGGACCGGTCTGATGCGTCACGAGCGTCTTGCCGAGCAGTTCCTTGGCCAGGCCCGCCACCGTCCCCTTGTCCTTCGTGATCTTGACCCCACCGGCTTTTCCACGACCGCCTGCGTGAATCTGGGCTTTGACGACGAAGACAGGTGTATTGAGTTCATCGACCCAGGCCGTCGCCGCACCGGGGGACGTGATCTCCTTCCCCCGGGGTACAGGGACACCGAACTGGGCAAAGATCGACTTGGCCTGAAATTCATGAACGTTCATGTCGCTCCTTCTGTCGCTTCAGTGCTGAGTACTCAGTTCTGAGTGCTGAGTAGCTGAACAAAAGCTCTCGCATTCCCAATCTCAGCACACAGCACTCATCGCTCAGCACTATCCTACTTTTCGTGTGTACGCTGGCAGCACCATCGGCGAAATCACTCCGCTGGAATTGCCGTGCTTACCGGCTTCGGCGCGAAACCGCTGCAGGTGTTTCAGCGTCAGTGTTCCCTGTTGCATTGACGCGGCGCGGGACGCAGCCATCAGTCCCGACCGCTTGCCGAACACCATGAGATCCAGCAGCGAATTCCCCATCAAGCGGTTGCGCCCATGCAGACCGCCGGAAGCTTCACCCGCCACGAAGAGGTTACGCACGTCGGTCTCTGAATTCGTATCGATCTTCACCCCGCCGTTCTGGTAATGCAGCGTGGGATAGATCAGTACCGGATCCTTGCTGATATCGATACCAAACCGCTCGAACTGCAGCATCATGGCAGGGAAATGCTTTTCCACCGTTCCGGGTCCATGCTCCGCGTCCAAAAGCGGGGTATCGAGCCAGACTCCGACACGACCCGACATCGTACGGATACCGCGACCCTCCTCGCATTCGCGGATGATGGAAGACGATACCACGTCGCGCGTGTCGAGCTCATTCACGAAGCGTTCGCCTTTGGCGTTGACGAGATGTCCGCCTTCGGACCTGATGCCTTCCGTCACCAAGGCCCCGATCAATTGTTCCGGGTACACGGCGCCGGACGGGTGATACTGAAACGTGTCGATATGCGCGAGTTTGGCACCCATTCGATAGGCCAGACAGAGCCCGTCGCCGGTGGCCCCATAATGGTTGCTCGTGGGAAACCCCTGGATGTGCAGGCGACCGATGCCGCCCGTGGCGAGAATCACGGACTTGGCCGCAACCACGACCGTACGATGATTGTCGAGGTCCTTGAACACGGCGCCGGCACAACGCCCCTCGTCGTCGCTGAGCAGTTCGACTGCCGCGCAGAACTCCAGCAACTGAATCTTCTGATTGATGACCTCGTCCTTCAATACCCGCATGATTTCAAGCCCGGTGTAGTCTGAACAGGTCAGGAGACGAGGCTTCGAGCTGCCGCCGCCCTTCTTCACGTGAAGATTGCCGTCCGCCTGCCGGTCGAACAGAACGCCGAGATCAATCAGCCATTGCGCGATGGCCGGCCCGTCTTCGACCATCACCTTGAGCAGGGCATGGTCATTTTGCATGTGACCGCCCTTCAGGGTGTCGATGAAATGCGTGACCGGCGAGTCCTCCGGGGCGACCGAAATCTGCATCCCACCCTGGGCCATCACGCTGTTCGAATCTCCGAGTCGGAGCTTGGTGGCCAGAATGACTTTGGAGCCGGCGCCGTGCGCATGCAGAGCCGCGGCACAGCCCGCGCCTCCGCCTCCGACCACCAGCACGTCGGTCGTGTAGTGGGGCGTCAGGTCGCTGTCGCTCTGAATCGGACTATCCCCTTCCAACAGGGTCGCCAGCTCCACAACGGTCTTGTCGCCGGCATTGGGGCCGAATCGGATGGGGCGATAGGCGCTCGCGCGAAAGTCGGGATGGTATTTGTGAATCAGCTGGTCGCGATCGGCGGGAGAAAACTTCGGGATGGTTTGCTTACGGCGTGCATCTCGAGTCTTGTGGACGATTTGTTGGAGTGCGTGAATGTCCATCTTCTCAATCCGTCATGCGTCAAGCGTCATTCGCCAACCGTCTTCTCTCAGAGCTTCGATACGATTGAGGACTGACGATTGACGAATATCGCCATTTCACTTCACCGTCGCGCAGTGATCGGCGAGTTCCTTCTCGCTCATTTTGAGAATCTTCTTCCACTCGTCGTTGAAACGACCGTCTCGAATCTCCTTGATGCGAGTCTGTAAGCCCGCCGGCTTCTCGGCGAAATGCGCGCCTTGGGCCCGACTCACATACAGTGCGACAAGGTTGGGGGCGATATCGGCAATGCAGACCGGCGTGCACATCCCGCACATCACGCAGTCCATGAACATTTCCGATACGCTCTTGAAATCGCCGAACACAGCCTTCCAGACGCCCTCACGAACGTCGATTTTCTGCGGACAGGCTTCCGTGCATGCGTTGCAATTTCTACAGAGAGGGGCTTCGGGATAGAGGTTGAACAGGTCTTGCTTGGGGTCCTTCAGGGTCTGGATGTCGTAAATGGCCTTCCGGGCCGGGAAGGGCGGCATGATCGTAAACGACATACCGTCCTGCACCGCCGTCTGACAGGCCAAACAGGTTCTGACCTTGGGGTCATCCTTGGTTCGATAGTAGGTCGCACAAGCGCCGCAGAAACCGCCGAGACAACCTGCGCCTCTGACCACTTCCTGGCCGGTATACCACAGGGCTTTGATGACGGTGATCCCTTCCGGGACTTCGTATTTTTTCCCGGAGATTTCAATCGTCACCATCCTGGGTTTCAGCACCTCAGGTTGGTCGATGACGTTGGTATCGTCTGGAGCCATTTCCCTGCATCCTCATTCTGAATCGTCGCCGGAACCGACTGTCTTGACGCTCACTCCGGCCGGGCCGCCCTGCGGCCCGGCCGTCTTGCCCATGACTTACGCGATCGCGTCGATGATCTTGTTCAGTGTGGCACTGGGACGCATCGCCTTCGAAGCCTTCTCGTCGTTCGGATGATAATATCCGCCGACGTCCTGAGGTTTGCCTTGAGCAGCCAGGAGCTCCTGATCGATCTTCGCGGCGTTGTCGCCGAGATCTTTGGCGATCTTTGAGAATTTTTCGGCGATGGTCTTATCCGCCGTCTGAGCCGCCAAGGCCTGCGCCCAGTACAGAGCGAGGTAGAAATGGCTGCCGCGATTGTCTATCTCGCCGACTTTGCGTGCGGGGGACTTATTGCTCTCGAGGAACTTCGCATTGGCTTGATCCAGCGTATCGGCCAAGATCTTTGCCACCCGGTTATCCCCCACCTTCGCCAGATGCTCAAGCGATGCGGCCAAGGCAAGAAACTCGCCGAGTGAGTCCCATCGGAGATATCCCTCCTCCTGGAACTGCTGCACATGTTTCGGGGCCGATCCACCCGCACCCGTCTCAAACAGGCCACCGCCGTTCAACAGCGGAACGATCGAGAGCATCTTGGCGCTGGTCCCGATCTCGAGGATCGGGAACAGATCGGTGAGGTAGTCGCGCAGCACGTTGCCCGTCACGGAGATCGTGTCCTTGCCTTCCTTCATCCGCTCCAGTGAGTAGCGACAGGCATCGGCCGGCGCCATGATCTTGATCTCAAGGCCGGTCGTGTCATGCTTCGGCAGATAGGTATTCAGCTTCTTAATCAACTCGGCGTCATGGGCTCGGTCCTTGTTCAACCAAAACACGGCGGGCACCCCCGTCGCCTTGGCACGGTTCACAGCCAGCTTGACCCAGTCTTGGATCGGGGCATCCTTCACCTGGCAGGCCCGCCAGATATCACCCTCTTCGACCTTGTGCTCCAGCAGGGTCTTGCCCGCGGCATCGACTACGCGCATCGTGCCGTTACCGGGAACCTTGAAGGTCTTGTCGTGCGAGCCGTACTCTTCCGCCGCCTGCGCCATCAAGCCGACGTTGGGAACGCTCCCCATCGTCTTGGGATCGAACGCGCCGTGTTTCTTACAAAACTCGACCATTTCATGGTAGACGGGTGCATAGCTCGCATCGGGAATCACGCACTTCACATCCTGTAGCTTGCCCTCCGGATTCCACATCTTGCCCGAGTCACGGATCACCGGAGGCATGGACGCATCAATGATGACGTCGCTGGGAACGTGCAGATTGGTGATGCCCTTGTCGGAATTGACCATCGCCATAGGCGGACGCTTCTGGTAGACCGCCTGAATGTCTGCCTCGATCGCCTTGCGCTGATCTTCCGGCAACGACTTGATTTTGGCGTACAGGTCTCCGATTCCATTGTCCGGATCGACACCAAGCTTCTTGAAGGTGTCCGCATGCTTCTCGAAGACATCTTTGTAGAACACAGTCACCGCATGTCCGAAGATCTTGGGATCCGAGATCTTCATCATCGTGGCCTTCATGTGCAGAGAGAACAGAACTCCCTTCTTCTTCGCATCCTCGATCTGCTCTTCGAGGAACTTGCGCAAGGCCTTGACGCTCATGAACGTGGCATCGAGAACTTCGCCGGCCTGCAACGCGATCTTGTCCTTCAGCACCGTGACCTTGCCGTCCGCCCCCACGAACTCGATCTTCGCGGTAGTTGGGGCCGGAATCGTCACGGACTTTTCGTTCGAGCGGAAATCCCCTGCCGTCATGTGCGAGACGTGCGTCCCGGAATCGGAGCTCCAGGCGCCCATCTTGTGCGGGTGTTTTCTGGCATACGCCTTGACGGACAGCGGCGCGCGGCGGTCCGAGTTGCCCTCGCGCAGCACCGGGTTGACGGCGCTGCCTTTGACTTTGTCGTAGCGAGCCTTGATGTCCTTTTCCTTGTCGTCCTTGGGAATTTCCGGATAGTCAGGCAGCTTGTACCCCTGGCTCTGGAGCTCCTTGATCGTGGCGACCAATTGCGGGATCGACGCGCTGATGTTCGGCAGCTTGATGATGTTGGCTTCCGGTGTCTTGGCCAGCTCGCCGAGCTCGGCCAGCGCGTCCGGCTGCTTCTGCTGCGGGGTCAGATATTCGGGAAACACAGCCAACACTCGTCCGGCCAACGAAATATCCCGCAACTCGACGGTCACGCCGGCGGCCTTCGAGAAGGCGTTGATGATCGGAAGAAACGAATAGGTCGCCAGCATCGGCGCTTCATCGGTCTTCGTATAGATGATCTTGGAGGCTTTCGTGCTCATGGTTGTCCCTCTGTTAACTCCTGTTTAGTTCAGCGCGTTCAGCGCCGAACCTGCCTTGAACCACGCAAGTTGTTGTGCCGTCATGCTGTGGTTCGCCTGGATGGTGAGCGTGTTGCCATCCGTCTTGTGAATGATCACCTGCACCGGCTTGCCAGGAGCCAGATTCGTCAGCCCCGTCACACTGATGCGGTCCTGCTGCTCGATCTTCTCGTAATCCTTCGGATCAGCGAAGGTCAACGCCAAGATCCCCTGCTTCTTCAGATTGGTCTCATGGATGCGGGCAAAGCTCTTCGTGATCACCGCTCGGACGTTGAGGAAGCGCGGGGACATGGCCGCATGTTCCCGGCTGCTTCCCTCGCCGTAGTTCTCATCGCCGACGACGATGGATCCGATGCCCTTTGCCTTATAACGGCGCGCGATCTGCGCGATCGTCAACCCGGTTTCCCCGGTCAGTACATCTGTCCCCTTGCCCGGCTCCGAGGAAAATGCATTGTTCGCGCCCAAAAACATGTTGTCGCTGATCTTGTCCAGGTGGCCCCGGAACTTCAACCACGGACCGGCGGGAGAAATGTGATCGGTCGTGGTCTTCCCCTTCGTCTTGATCAGGAGGGGAAGCTTTTCAAAATCCTTTCCGTCCCAGCGCGGGAACGGCTGCAGCAGTTGTAACCGCTCGCTTGTGGCGGGAATGTCTACCGTCAAGCTCTCGCCGTTTTCAGCCGGCGCGACGAACCCTTCCTCGCCCTTGGCGAATCCCTTCGCGGGCAACTCCTCGCCCTGCGGTGGATCGAGCTTGAATTCCTTTCCATCGGCTCCCTTCAATTTGCCGTTGACCGGGTCAAACCCCAGATCCCCCGACAAGGCATAGGCCGTCACGACTTCCGGGCTCGCCAGGAACGAGAGCGTTTCGTTGATCCCGTCATTGCGCCCCGGAAAGTTCCGGTTAAAGGAGCTGACGATCGAATCCGCCTTCCCTTTCACTCCGTCGGCGCGCTTCCACTGGCCGATGCAGGGGCCGCAGGAATTCGACAATACGGTGCCTCCGAGCTTCTCAAAGGTTTCCAGAAATCCGTCGCGCTTCATCGTGTGATAGATGCGCTCCGAGCCCGGCGATACGAGAAACGCTGTCTTGGCCTTGAGGCCGGCTTTCATTCCCTGCTTGGCGATGTGGGCCGAACGGCTGATGTCTTCATAGGATGAATTGGTGCAACTCCCGATCAACGCCGCCTTCAATTCGACCGGATACCCCTTTTCTTTCGCTTCCGCCGCCAGCTTGGAGACCGGGCGAGCGAGATCCGGCGTATGCGGCCCGACGACGTGCGGCTCCAGCTTGGAGAGATCGACCTCGACGATCTGGTCGTAGTACTTCTCAGGCGATTGATATACTTCCGGATCGGCAACCAGGAGGTCCTTGTGCGACTGCGCGAAGTTCGCCAGATCAGCACGATCGGTGATCGTCATATAGGCGACCATTTTCTGATCAAATGGGAACACCGATGTCGTCGCGCCCAATTCCGCGCCCATGTTGCAGATCGTGCCCTTGCCGGTAGCGCTGATCGTCTCGGTTCCTGGGCCGAAATACTCGACGATTTTGTTCGTCCCGCCCTTCACGGTGAGGAGCCCGCACAGATAGAGAATCACGTCTTTGGGTGATGCCCATCCGTTCAACTTGCCGGTTAATCGCACCCCGATCAACTTCGGATGGAGCACTTCCCAGGGGAGTCCGGCCATCACCTCCCCGGCATCCGCTCCTCCGACTCCGATCGCCAACATGCCGAGCCCGCCGCCGTTCGGCGTATGGGAATCCGTGCCGATGATCAAGCCGCCGGGGAATGCATAATTTTCCAGAACGACTTGATGGATAATCCCGGCGCCCGGCTTCCAGAATCCGATGCCGTACTTTTTCGCCGCGGAAGCAAGGAAGTTATAGACCTCTTTGTTCTCGTCCATCGCGCGAAGTAGATCCTTTTCGGAGCCCATTTCAGCGCGGATCAGGTGGTCGCAGTGAATCGTGCTCGGGACCGCAGCCTGTTTCTTCCCCGCCTGCATGAACTGCAACATGGCCATCTGAGCCGTCGCGTCCTGCATCGCCACCCGGTCCGGTCTCAACGCGAGCATCGCTTTCCCGCGATCCCAGACTTGCGTGTCGAAATTGTCGGCGTGCGACACAAGAATTTTCTCGGCGAGCGTGAGGCCCCGGCCGAATTTCGTTCTGGCTTTCGCGCAGACGTCCGGCATCTTGGCATAGAGTTTTCTGGCGAGCTCGAGTGACATCTCTCTCTCCTTGCAAACGGGCTAGGCCTCTGAGAACAGGAGCCGGGGAGTGACTCCCCCCGACCACGCACCCTTTACCGATAGCCTCTTGTTAAGGCGGCACTTCCCCCCGCTCTTTGAACGGCAGGACCTCCCGCGGTTATTTCAATGGCGGCACTTCGCGCCGTTTTGGCGCCGCATAGTTGACCAGATAGTCGAACAGCCGGATCAAACGGCTGTCCTGACGCTTCTGATCCACCCAGTGTCCGATCAATCCGATCGTACGGGACAGAATGAAGAAGCCGTTCAAACTGTCGATCGGGAACCCGATGTCGACGAGCACGGCCGCCATCGTTCCGTCCACGTTGAGGATCAGGTTGTCCTTCTTCGCGGCCGTGACCTTCTCGACTTCCAATGCGAAATCCAGACAGGGCGTCTTGATGCTCAGGCTCTTGACGTACCCCACCAGTTCCTTCACCCGCTTGTCCGGATTGCGCAGGCTCTTGACGCGGTGGCCGATGCCGGGGACGGGGCCCACATTCTTTTTCATGTACGCCAGGAATTCGTCCACGTTCATCTTGTTGTCTACCGCGTGCTTGAACCAACGGCCCGCGTCCGTCACGGCGCCGCCGAACCGGGGACCGATCATGATCATGCCGGCTGCAACCGACTGCGACAGCCCGATACCGGCGCAGGCGGCCAGGATCGTCGCATAGGCTCCGCTGACGCAGGGGCCATGGTCGGCCGACAGCATCATGATGCGCTTGATGATTTCGGCTTCCTGTTTGGAGATGAGCCGCTTGTCCCACAACAGGCCGATGACATGCGGGATTTCGTAGCCCTTGTTGATCAACTCGGAGGCCGGATAGCCGTCATAGCACGGCTCGTCTCCCCGGTCGTCGCTGATCGTCGTGCGGATCAGCGGCGCGACCATCACTTCGTCGGCCTTCATCGCCTCTTCGATCGACTTGGGCAACCGTGGCAACACCGCAGGCTCGACCGGCTCCTTCACTTGCCCGGACTTCAACAGTTCCTGATAGGTCTCCTTGATCGCCGGGCCGAGCGCCCCGAACGTGGGAGGGACGAGCGCACCGGCTTTCTTGAGCGCTTCCGATTTCGACCGGGCGGACCCTTCCCCCTTCATGCCTTCCTTGGCCCCTGCGTGACCGAATTTCATGCCCTTAGGCAGACTCTCCTGACAGAAGCCGGAGACCACGCCGATCAACTTGATTCGCCGCTTCTTGGCGCCGTACCACTCGGCGGCGCGCTCTTCGAGATCACCGCCCATTTCCCCGACGATGACCACGGCCTTCGTCTGGGGATCGTTCTCGAACATCTCAAGATAACTGACGTAGTCCGTGCCGGGATAGGCGTCCCCGCCGATGCCGATCGCCGTGGTAATACCGTCTGCGAACTGGGAACAGATCCAGATGATCTCGTTGGAGAGCCCGCCTGACTTGGTGATGACCCCGAACGATCCCTCGCGATAGAGCTTCGACAGGACCAGGTTGTCGAAGGCGCCGCCGATCACACCGAGCCGACAGGAGCCGGCCGAAATGATGCCGATCGACGACGGACCGTTGAACACCTTGCCCAGTTTTCGCGCATGGGCCCCGAGCAGTTTGGCGTCTTTCTCCGGCACCCCCTCGGTGATCATCGACACAACCTTGATATGGGGATCGTCGAGCGCTTCCATTCCGCCTTTCATCGCGCGGTCGGCGCCGATGTAGACAAGGCTGGTATTGATCGTGGCATGATGCTTGGTCGCCTCCGCAATCGTCTTGTACACGGGAATGGCGATCAGTCCGCTCCCGTAGGGGATCTCGTTGGTCTTCCCGGCATCGGGCGGATAGACGAAAGCCTCGACGTTGAGCGGGCGCTTGATGAGATAACAAAATTCAGCCATGCGGCGGGCGGCGTTGACACCAGCCTGTCCGCCTTGGATCACCACGCGGGTGTCTTTGTTTGCCAGAATGCTCATCGGAGTCTCCTCTTTCCTAGTGCCGAGTGCTGCGTGCCACGTGCTGAGTTGAAGAGCAGGGCTAATCGCTCAGCACCCAGGACTCAGGACTCATGGCTACTTTTGCAGCGCCTTGTCGACGATGTCGGTCAGCGGTGTGTTGCGATCGAAGACGTGGATGTCGAATCCTTCGTCCCTGAGAGCCCGCATGGCGTCGAGGCCCTCCTTTTCCCTGGGGCCGCCGCGGCGGACCCAAATCTTGACACTCTTGAGCTTGCCGTCCGACTTGGCCTTCCGGAATCCGTTGATGATGCCGCCGAAGGTCTTCTTGACGTCGGTAAAGTTGGCGATGGCGCCACCCACGATGATGTTCTTGATGTGCGGGAGCGAACAGATCTTTTCCGTCAGGACTTCAACGGCCCAGTCCGGAGGATCTCCGGAATACTCCGCATAGTTGGCCAGTTTGCCGCCGCGCGCAACAACCGCGTCCGAGTAGTACACGCTGGCACCGCCACCGGCCGGGAGCATCGCCGTATCGCCACCGGGAATTTCAATGAATTTCACGGATCCTTTGATCTTGCTGTCGACGGCCATCACGTCCATCTCGTCCTTGGAATAGGCGCGGCCGAACTCGGCGGCAAACTGAAAATTCCAGTCCGGATGCCTGAACTTGGCGTCACCGTCGAGCAAGGTGACTGCATCGAGGGCGACCAGTTCGCCGTCGCTCTCCCGCACGACCACGGGATTGACTTCAAGATACTGCGCGTCTTCGTTGTCGAAGCAGGTGAACATTTTTCCGGCAAAGTCCGCCATTTTCTTCGTCAAGGAGCCGGAGAATCCCGCATCCTTAGCCAACTTCTCCAACGCTTCGGAGGTCGGCTGCTGTCCCACATCCAAAGTCAACCGCTTGACCCTGTCCCAATTTGACTCCACTTCGATACCACCGCAATTGGCGACGAGAATCTCGCTGCCTTCGCGGGTCGACTTGACCGCGCAGTAGTACTCCTCCTTGTGCGGAATCATCTCGGAGACGATGACTTGAGTCACGGTGATGCTGCCGACCTGACGGCCGATCATCTCCTTCGTCGCGGCCACCGCCTCATTCACATCGAGGCCGACCTTGACCAGACCGAGCTTGAACCGGGATCCCAGGGCTTCGTGAGCCTTGGCGACCAGCTTGCTTTTCTTCATCCATTCATTGGCTTGTCCCAGCTTGGCAAGTTCATCAGCAGAGGTGACGACGACGTACTGCGGAACGGCGATTCCCCATTTCTTCATCAGTCCCATACCGGGACCTTCGAGCACTTTGGCCATGACGGGTCTCCTTCGTGACGCGAGTGGCAAGCGGTAACAAGGGAGCCGGATTGTAACGAAATAGCGGAGATGACTCAATACACCAGAGGGACTAATTCACGGGGGATCAAAAGGCCTAGCCCATGGGACAAGCCGTGCGAGATTGCCGCAAGTTACCGATTTCTAATGGTGTTTCCTTGAGATCTGCGGTGTATTCAGGCTTGCCCCCCCGCCTGTCGTCGCCGCCGCTGACAACCGGGGCAGATGAACGAGCTTCGCTCGCTCTGGAGCCGCCTAATGGTCGCTCCGCACCGGTTGGGACAAGGCTCACCCTCTTTCCCATAGACCAAGTGATGATCCTTGTAGCGCCCTTCCGTCCCGTCGGGAGCGAAGAAATCGCGTACGCTCGATCCGCCGCAGTCGATCGCCTGCCTAAGCACCTGTTGGGTGATCCGGAACAGCCGGTCGATTCTGTCCGGATGCAGACGATTGGCGAGACAGTTCGGGTGCAAGCCGGCGCGGAAGAGGATCTCGTTCGCGTAAATATTGCCGATTCCGGCCACCATCTGTTGATGCATCAACAGGGGTTTCAATCTGCCTCGCCGACGGGTTAGGAGGCCGGCGAACTCCTCGCGCGAGATCGTCAATGGATCGCAGCCGAAGCGGCGGGAGATGTACCGGTCAAGTCCGGACGCATCAAGGAGGGACAGGCGGCCGAATCGGCGTGGGTTCCAATAGCGAAGCATCCGCTCGGAGCCTTCTACGAAGGTCAACTCCACGTGAACATGGCGAGGATGTCTGATCGGAACCGCGTCGAACAGCAGGAGGCCGGACATGCCGAGTTCCGCTACTACGTATCGCACCTCGACACTTTTCTGAAACCCCAGCGCGACACTTTTGCCATATCGGTCGACGGAGATCAGTCGGGTCTCGCGATACCAGGACAGGGTGCCCACCCCTTCCCTGACGATGTCCCGGCGACCGAGGACCACATCGACCAGCCTCGCGCCGGCTAAACGAGACCGGATCTGTCTGGCAACGACCTCCGCTTCAGGCAGTTCGGGCATGAACAAGCTACTCCGTCTCGTCAAGGACCGGCTTGAACAGTGTGGTCTGCGGAGAGACGCGAGCGGTTCTCGGCCTGGCTGGTATCAAGCCCTCAGACCGGACGCATCGGCCGTTCTTCGAGATTCGCGAAGCTGTTGCACCGCCTCAATGACCCAGCGCAAGTTCGGTAAGGGGACAGCGCCAGGCCGCTGCTTCAGAAGCAGGCTCAGGGCATCGGGATAGGCCATGTTTTCCACACAGCAGAGATAGGCCAGTACGACCGAGACGGAACGTCCCATGCCCGCGCGGCAGCAGACCAGGACGCTGTTTTCAGGCAGGTGCGCTTCAATCCAGGCTACGGCGTGATCCAACGAGGAAACGCCCGCTTCTCCGTATTCCTTCAATGGAATGCTGTTGTACGCAACACCTGCCGGTGGTGCAATCGACAGCTCGGCCGCCACCATCAGCAATGCGCCGATGCCGGCGGGTGGACTCTCGGCATCGAAAAGATTGCCGACGGCCAACTTGTCGGTGATCTGATACATCGCAATCAACTATAGAATCGATGCGGCTCTTGATCAAGTCCGAATCTGTGCCGCGGTTGCAGTCATTTCGGTCAGAACGCTATACTCGGCAAGGTCGAAGGAGAACCGGTCCGATGCCCAATCTCTCCGTTGCGGACGTTGAATCCAGGCTGTCCACCGTGCAGTGTGCCATCTGCAAGGGGTCCAGCTTCGGTATCGACCAGCGATTCATGCAGTCCGACGGTGAATGGCGCGGGGTGTGCAAAAAATGTTTCTACAGTTTTCCGGTCCATACGGACATGGAGTTCTATCTGCGAACCCAGCCGGATGTGCCCTATCGGTTGAAGGAAATCTCCTGCACCTCCTGTAACCATCGTGGCGTCAGCCTGGATTTTCGGATCACCATGTCGGTGCGTGAAGCCATTTACTTCGTGACCTGCACGAACTGCAAGAGAGCCTTCCCGGAACGGTCTTCACTCGAAGCCTTTGAATAGCTCGCCTTTTCTTCGACCGGGTGTGTATACTTCAGCTATGACCGATAAGCCTAAGCAGCCTGAGCCGCCGGAATCAGAGAAAGAGCCCAAGGCTCGGAAAGAAATCCCCCTCATCTCGGTGCCGAACGATCGCGACATGATCGCAGAGGAAATGGAAGAGTTGTTCGACGAGGATCGCGTATCGCACCAGCACGGCAGTTCGGAACCGGAAGCGGATTAAACCAAGCGGGTCCTGTCGCCGATCACCTCGTTCGTCCTCACTCCACCCATCCCCCCGTGGGGGCAATCTAGATTTCATCATCGCGTTGGCCCGTCAGGCCCCTTTGCCTTATGCTTCTCCCAATAGCCGTTCTCCCCTTCCGTTGCGGGCGAACGAGGTTGTGATCGGCGCCACCCGCAAATTCCAAAACAAGACCGCTCAGCGCTACTCTAAAAGGGAGTGACCGGCGACGAGTCGATTCCAGACCCGTGGCATTCATAACTAGTTTGGAGTTCTGGCCTCAATAACTTAGGCGCGATATTAGAGTACGACTCGACCTCTTTCTATCTCACCCAAGGCTTTTGAACCTGCGCGAAACCATTGTCGTACCCCAGAATCGACCACGGCTTTGGGATGGCGATTGCAGTAGTCAATGAACCAGTGGAGGAGCCCATCCCACTTCTTGAAATCTCCCGGAGGCTGCAGTTCCCAACCCAGATCAGCCAAGGCCCAGTTCATCTTCGCGCTGTTGCGAGCCATAGAAGTCGTAATCCAGTTCGATGGCTCATCGGTGCCGCCCCGAGTAACTGGCACAAGATGGTCGATTGTGGCTCCAAGCTCCCAATATGCCGGATGAGTAACTTGTGTTTTCCAATTGGGGTGATACGGGAACTTCTCCGGTAAGGCGAAGGAGATCACGCGCAAGACAGGTGGAAATATGAGTTTTTGGTCGGTGTATCGATCAATGAATCCGTCTCGGATGAAGACCCGCGTGTAGTCGAGGGGTCGAAATCGACGTTTTATTACGAGTTCCGGCGCGAACGGATAATCACCTTCTAGAATTGATGCCGCCCCGTCAGAATTATCATTCGTGAGGGCATCGCATGCCGCAGCGATAACGTCGGCTTTCTGGCGTGACGATGACATCGGATGTTGGAGTTATACCTCAGGTCCCGTGTCGTTCGCAAAATCTTCGAGACCATGCTGCAGAGCTTGCTTGGCGATCTCCCGACGAAACCGATTGCTCTCGCGCTTGGCGTCAGCTTTACGGCCCCAGTAGGCGCCGCGCCCTCGTTTCGGCCCGGCGTGATCCGTCTTCTTGGCTTTTCCCGCCACAACTCAGCCTACCGACTTCCATACCGCAAGCTTGGGTACCCGAAGCTGTTTCCGCCGATGTTCGCCGTGTCGTAGATCGTAGTGCGTCTGATGGTTCATCCGGCTTTCTGCCGATGTGCCGAAGGCGATGGACAAGCGAACGGCCATTTCGAGGCTAATCCCTGCCCGACCATCAAGATGGCAGACAGCGTCTTCCTGTTGATGACCAGCGCTTGAGATGTCTCTGCAACACTGATCCGGAGCGGTTCGAGGCATAGCTGCTTGATGATCTCTCCGGGGTGAGGAGAATTGTGCATTCGCATCAGTCAACCCTGTCAGGCTGCAGTCAGTGGCGAAATGCGATTGATTTTGCCCTTGGCTTGTCTAGCTGCCTCCCACAAATATACTGCCCCCTGGGCGTTCAACCAAAACTCGGGGGTATTGCCGAATAATCGAGACAGCCGAAGCGCCATCTCAGGACTCACAGCCCGCCGTTCCCGAAGCACCTCATTCACCGTCTGCCGCGAAACCCCAATGGCCTTGGCAAAGCCCGATACGGTCAATCCATAATCCGGAAGGAAATCTTCACGCAGCATTTCACCAGGATGAGTGGGGCGCACCTTTCGCGAACTTTTGTTGGGGATACTCATGCCACGCCTCTTCTGAATGGTACTCGGTCAATTCGACATTAAATGCACCGCCATTGTTTGTTCACACGGGCCTGACGATCTGGACGATTCCTTCGCTCGGGATTCTGGCCAGCGTCGCCCCGTCTTTTCGCTTCAGGCCCTCGATCTGCACGATCGCCCCACGCTGACAATCACCCCATGCGACATTCGTCTCCGATGCTGCCCGATCCAGCCGGCCGATTTCGGAGCGTCCCAACTCGTTGCACACCCAGGCTCGCGTGTCCCCTTTCAATTCACGCAGCTCGCTGACGATGCGGAAGGTGTGAGGCGAGCGCTGCGCGATCGTAGTTCCATCGGTTCGGAGCAGGAGATATGAAAACTTCAGCGAGTCCTTGATGAATCCAACTGCTTCATCAATTTCTTGAATATGAGCCGGCGGATTCCATGCTCGCTCTTCATGGCACCAGTCGTCGGGATGTCTCAACGCGGGACAGTCTTGTTCGTGCAGGCAGGGACTGTAGACGGTGCATCGCTTCTCTCGCAGCAAACGGTCCCGGACACGATGGAGCCCCCTGGCTGTTTCCCGAAGCGCAGGCTCAAGCAGCATCAAGGTGCCATGAGGGGAAAGCCACTGCAGGAGCTCCGCGAGTAGCTCGGCTCGCGCGACGATGGGATCCGACGCATCGAGGTGGAGTTCGTTCAGACAGTTGGCCAGGAGGATGAGATCGAACGGGGCTTTTTGCTTGACCCTGTCGCGCCACGCCGTTTTCTCGGGTCGCTCCAGATCGGCCTGGCATCGGATGAGTCCTGCCCCTGAAATTCCTGCTTCGTCGCAATACCGGTTCCAGAGTTCACCCGCTCGCCGCAATGCTTCGCCGGAGGAATCCACGGCCAGGGCCGAGAGACGCCCGGCCGCTTCAGGATGACTTTGGCAAAGCCAGTCGAGCACGGCCAGGCTACCGGTCCCAGGGCCTGCTCCCAGGTCGAGGAGTCGCAAGCCCCTTCTGCCTTCGTTCAATGGTGCGTCCGGCGGCAGCTCCTCGAGCAGGACCTGCACCTTCGACAGATTTACCGGCATGAAATAGGCGATGTAGGCTGCAACATTGGACGATTCGTCGAGATAGCGGGACGCCAAAGACCCTCTACCTTTGGTGAACAGGTGGGAAAGCTGTGCGACGGTGGAAGGGATCCCGGCGGCAGGAGCCCCAGCCACTGTCCGAGCGACCTGATCCATGACTTTGAGCACAAGAGGGGACAGAGGCGCCGAGAGGCGGCCTTTCGGTCCGTGCATGGGCTAGTGTATGCTCAGGGCGTGAGGGAGGACAACTATGACGGACGAAATCCTCAAGGCGTATAAAGAGGTGGAACTGGCAGTCGAACGCTATACCAAGTTGCTGCAGGACCATGCCCTGATGCTGCAAAACATGGAGCCGCCAGGTTCCGACAAGGTGGTTCGGATGACGCAGGGATCCAAGGCGATGCGCGACAGCGCCATGATCTATCTGTCATATGCGAAGTATGTCGCCTACGGGATGCCGGCGAGCGAAGAGATGATCGAGGACGAGATCCAAGGATAGACTCGTCGCTCGTATGCCGTGAAGCGCCGTTCGTGGTTCGTACGACATACGTTTGATGAATGACGAAGAACGCGGCGCGCGGTAAAATTAAAAGAGCCTGTCCGGAACCCGGACAGGCTCTTTATGTTTCACCAGGCCGTGCGCCGTCAGATGCTGCGCATAAAGTGAGCGACTTCGTCGGGATTGACGACACCACCCATGATCTGCGACATCGCCACATTGGTGGATTTCTTGCCGGTCAGGCCGGACTCAACTTCGTCCACGATCAACTCCACCGGCATCGACTGACCGCCGTAGACCCGCGGGCCGCCGATGATCTTCGCCTTGGAGAATCCGTAGATCGCCGTCGCGACTTCTTTCGCCAACCAACCGACGTAGTTGAATTCCGGCACCACGATCAGCTTGGCCTTTCCGCAGAGCTCCCGGAGTTCCTTCGTCGGGAACGGGCGGAGCGAGCGGACCTTGATGAGCCCGACTTTCAAGCCCTTTTCCTTGCAGAGGCGCACCGCTTCACGCGACTGAGCCGCAGCGCTGCCCGAAGCGATGATGATCGCATCGGCGCCTTCGACATTTTCGGCCGTCAGCAGTCCGCCCATATATTTGTTGATGTACTTACGCGAACGTTCCACCGCCGCCCAAACTTCCTGCTGCCATACGGCGTGGATGTTGTAGGCCATGAAGTTCGACTTCTGAACCGGAGCATCGCGAGACAGGCGCGCGGGAGGATTCTCCGCATCAAGCACGGGCACAGCTCCGCGCCAGGCTTCGCGGGGCGGGAGTTTGATCCCTCGGTCCTGCATGCGCACATACCCGCGGGCGTGCGTGACGAAAAAACCGTCGCAGCACACGCCAACCGGCAGCGTCACATCGTTCTTTTCGCTGATGGTGAACCCGGCCATGGTGAAGTCGAACATGTCCTGCTGGTTCTCGGCATGGAAGACGATCATGCCGCAATTCAGCAAGTAGGAAACCTCGATGTTGTCCGGCTGAATGGCCAACGGAGCGTTGACGACACGGCACGTGAACATGGCGACCACCGGCAGCCGGTGCCCCGGCCAGGACGCAATGCCTTCGAGGCCTCGCAAGGTGCCTGGTCCTGCGGTGGCGGTGTAACACCGGACACCCGATCGCGATCCGCCCGCAATCGCAGCCATGACACCGACTTCCTCTTCGCCGCGATAATATTCTTTGACGTATCCTTCGCCGTAGAGCACCCCGACCAGCTGCATCGTTTCACTCTGCGGGGTGATCGGATAGGCAATGGCCAGATCGACATTCGAACGGCGGATCGCCTCCTTGGCCGCTTCGCTTCCGGTAATAAATTCTTTGGTTCTCGGAGCCTCGTGAAACATGTATTCCGGCGTCACGACTTTCTGCCGCTTCGCCTCGGCATGAGGGTCCTTCTTCCCGTCGGACTTCGGAACCGCCACGCTGGTGATCGGATCACCCTGTGGGTTGGTCTTTTGCTGGGCTTCCAACGCTTCACTCATGATCACACCTCTTTAAGTGATGAGCCGATTCGCTCAGCTACAACTACCCTTCTCGTTTCATGTGTTCCGCGGAATGACCGAACATGGCGGCGCTGCCCGTCCCGTCTGGGGACGGAGCGAAGGTCATCGGATTTGTATGGGTCTTTCCGCCGTGCACTTTCGACTGTGTGCCCGTAAAGCGAACGTTTTCTCCGCTTGTCGGCAGCTTGATGCCCATTTCTTCGCGAACCTTTTTGAAAATTTGCGCGACGCGCTTGATCTTCGCCGTATCGGAGTCGCGGATCGTCAGCATGGCATCCTCATGGCCTTGCTCGGCACAAATGGCCATGGTGCAGCAATTGGTCCCCGCCCGGATCATCTTGAGCGTGAGATTCGCATAGTGGCAATGGACGCCGATGAAAATACACGCCTCGATTTTGTTGCCCCAGATCGTCAGGTTGGGATGGTTGGGGTTAATGACCTCTTCAGGATCGATTTTTGGATACTTCGGGCGATAATCCGGCATCGGGATGATCATGACTTCGGGAATCTGCGCGGCGATCTCCAAGGTGGCCTTGGCCTTTTCCACTGCGTGATCATTCCAGGCCCACAGCAACAAGGGACCGGGAAAGATCGTGGCGTTCGGGCTGGTCAACATCTTTCGCGCCATCTCTTCGATGACCTTCTCCTCGTTCGGCTCCAGCAGTCCGTAATACAGCCCCTGACCGGGATCAGGCAGCGCCACGCCCAGCTGCGCCGCAGAAGGTGGATGAAACCCGGCCGGACCCGGGACAATGATCTTTTCTCTCGTGTCTGGTGTGGTCGCCACGCCCAACTCCCCTTTCTGGTGCTTACCCGACTACGGGGCTCGCCAAGACTGCGGTGGTGCTCTTTTCACCGTAGGTGATGTTGTCGGTCAAGGCGGCTTTCGGCAATTGGTCGATCATGATCATCTTGATGGCGTTGTTCTTCGCCATATTGTCGCAAACCCATACGCATTGCGCGCAGCCCTTGCACCGGTCCACCGCCACATAGGCCGAGCCGTACTTGAAACCCTTGTCCTTGCCCATCTCATCGCTGTACAGAATCGTGTTGGCTTCCGGACAATACTGTGTGCAAAGCTTACAGCTCTTCGCAGCACAAATCTCAACACTAATATCGGCTACAAGATACATGGTGCTCCTTTAGGCGTTGGCAGCCGCGACCGGTTCTTCCGCACGCTTGATTTGTGGAGCGGCCCAACCGTGATCGACGGCATAATTCCATCCCGCCCGCATGACCGCAACGTTCTTTTCGATCAATTCTTGCTTCTTCTTGAATTTTCGTTCGACGACACTGTCCAAGGCCGCCGTTCCTCCCGACACCACAAAACCTTTACCCAGAAAACGATCCTTCACGGCCTGCTCCAGACCCGCCATGTTGGTGAGCCCGGTAATCGCCCCGATGCAACCCATCAGCGCCATGTTCGTCGCCAGATCCATACCGGCGACCTCCAACGAGGTCTTCGTCGCGGGGAAGTAGTAGAGCTTCGCGCGGCGCTCTTCCAACTCCCGAGCCTGATCCTTGTGGAGCTTCATCGGCCCGTCATTGTTGATGAGCGCGATTCCGTCTTCCTTCAGTCCGAAGTAGAACGGCATCGTGTAGGACTTGCCGTGCGTGATGACCTGCGGATGGAAAATGATGATGATGTGTGGGAACGTGATCTCACCGATCTCATAGATGGCTTCATCCGACACGCGAACATAGCTTTCGACCGGCGCCATCCGCTTTTCCGATCCGTAAAACGGAACGATCGTGCTTTCTCCTCCGGCATTGATGACGGCCGTACTCAAGATGTGAGAGCCGGTCACGACTCCTTGACCTCCGACGCCCGCCATCCGAATGTTGAATCGTTTTGCCATGGTCCGGTCTCCCTTCTCTGGGTGTTAGGCCTTGCCCGGAATCGCCCCGGCAGGAGCAGCCGGCTTCGGGAGAAACTCCTTGTAGCCATAGCGCTCGGTCAAATACTGCTTGGCTTCGTCGCTGATGTACTCCGAAAATGCATACCGATCGTTCTCAACCGTCTTCGCGTCCTCCATGACCTTATCGGTAGGAATCGCGTATTCGATATTGCAGGAGGTGTACGCCTGAATGTACGCGGAACCGACTTCTCTGGCGATCAATACGGCCTTCTTGATGACGCTCTCAACACGGCGGGGATTGTTCGGAACAACCGTCGCGACGTAGGCACAGCCGGCCACCTTGGCCATCTGCACCATATCCATCTTTTCAAACTTCTTGCCGAGGGGAGCCATCTTCAACACGGCGCCGCGGTTGGTCATACCGCTCTCCTGACCGCCGGTGTTGCCATAGACTTCGTTGTCCAGCATGATCGTCGTGAACCGCTCCTTCCGGAACCAGGAATGGAGAACCTGCTGGAACCCGATGTCGGCTGTACCGCCGTCACCCGCCATCACCACCACATCCTTGGGTTTGTCACCGAACCGGAGACGGAGCCCACGAGACAATCCGCTCGCGACGCCATTCTGGTCTCCGTAATTGCCGTAGACGAAGGGAATGGCAGCCTGGGAAATAGCCAGACGACCGCAGCCGGCAGTGCCGACCGTAATGGTATCCTCGGGATTGGGGAATGCGATCATGGCGAGACGGATGAAGAGAGTCATTGCGCAACCGGCGCACATCGGATGTTCTTCCAGGACTTCCTTGAAGCTGCCCATCTGAGAGACGGAGATTTTCTTTCCGAAGGGACCATGCTCGACCATGTCCCGATATTCTTTCGGCATGAACTTTTCAAACCCATTGGAGAACTTCACATAATCAAGACTCATCGGGACACCTCCCTCTCTCGTGACACCGGCCATCGACCAGCCGGTGAACAGCTATGATTGTGCGCAACAAACCTGCAGGAAATCGAGGCTGGATGAACCGCGTTGATACTTCCACACACTTTCAAAAGTTCGATCATCGTAGCAAAGGCGAAAAAAGACTGTCAACGGCAATGTTACTCCCACACTCAACCGGGCTTGTCGGTTCAAAGTCTATAACTTCCTGATAATCAACGCAACTTCTCAGAAGACCCACCGTCGCCGAAAGAAGGCCTAGCAGCAGATCATTCGATAGGCCATTCGCCCTAACCTCATTCTCCGCTTGCGGAAAACCACGACACGCGCGAGTATATTCATCTGGCTCGCAGGATGGCGGACGTTGCCGATTCGACGGAATCTGTCTACACTAGGAACATAATGAACAAGCGCGTCATGATCCCTGGGGAGGATGAGGGGGCTCAGCATGTGGGAGGAGTCCATAAACGCCCACCTATTCCCGATAGTTCCCTCAAGGCCGAATGTCCAAAATTCATGAGCCATGGTCCCTGCGGTGGTGTACGCAAAGGCGGGCTCTGTGAAGTGTATCCCGACATGAAATGCCCCTGGGTTTCGTTGTATATCGAACTGGAAAAGATCGGCCAAACCGAGTGGATGAAACAACTGTGAAGACCGTGAAGCGGTCCTGGTGGAGTGTGGAGCGCCCGAAAGCCTGAACGAGATACGCCTCAGCAGATACGAGCGACGTCGCTTGATACACGACAAAAGCCGGGAAGGAGTGAAGAGTGCAGAAGAGAGCCGCCAAGACGACCCACCTGGGCTACAACGATCGGCACGCCAAAAGCGGTATCACAGCCCCCTTACCGGATATCGAAACGTTTCCCAACCAGTACAAGGGATACGAAATCACCATCGAGATTCCAGAGTACACGGCAATTTGTCCTAAAACGGGACTGCCGGATTTCGGAACAATCACGGTGCACTACATGCCGGACAAAGCATGTCTGGAGCTCAAGTCCCTGAAGATGTACATTCATGCCTATCGCGACCTCGGGATCTTCTATGAAAACGCCGTCAACCGCGTGCTCCACGACGTCACAAGGGCTTGCCGGCCCGTATGGGCGAAGGTGACCGGCACCTTTGCCGCGCGCGGAGGGCTACGAAGCGTTATCGAAGCCCGCTACCCTTGATGGCGCTCCGTCACACTCAACCGAACTGAAGCGGTCAGCATCATGGTCGCCGCATGGGTCCTGGTTCGTTCGATCTCTCCATACTACCGGATCTGCTCGACGACGGGCTCAAGGAATCCCAACATGGTCGCTGATCACCACACCGAACGATCTCTCGGCTGATGGCTACCTATGCAATCGGAGATGTGCAGGGTTGCCGCGCTCAACTCTCACAGTTGGTCGACCGAATCGACTTCAATCCGACGCGGGACCACCTGTGGTTCGTCGGAGATCTCGTCAATCGCGGACCGGATTCATTGGGGGTCCTGCGTCTGATCAAGAATCTCGGCGCGGCGGCGTCCGTGGTCTTGGGTAACCACGATCTCTTTTTGCTGGCCGCAGCAGAGAGCATCGTGACCTTACGTCCTAAAGACACCATCGATGACGTCCTCAAAGCCGACGACCGTTCGGAGTTGATCGACTGGCTGCGCGGGCGCCCACTTCTGATCCACGACGACTCGGTACTCATGGTCCATGCCGGACTGCTACCGCAATGGACGGCCGCGGAGGCGGTCCAGCTGGCAGGCGAAGTGGACGGCGCGTTGGGAGGACCGGACTATCGGGAATTTCTCCGCGACTTCTTTCATGCCTCGCTTCCATCCTGGCATCCGTCGCTGACGGGACGGATGCGGCGAGCCAGTGTGGCGCGAGCGATGACGCGAATCCGAAGCTGCACGCCGGCCGGCGAGATGTCCGGGTTTTCCGGCGCTCCACAGGATGTTCCTCCCGGCTATTTACCCTGGTTTCGCGTGCCGGGACGCCGCAGCGCGGACACCACGATCGTCACCGGCCACTGGGCCGCCTTGGGGTTGCAACTCGAGTCCAATCATTTGGCAATCGACAGTGGATGTGTGTGGGGCAGACACCTGACCGCGGTCAGGTTCGAAGACCGTGCCGTGTTCCAGGTCGAAGGTCCGCGTCCGAGACGATAGCCTGCCGCCGTCCCGCTTCTCACACGCCCAACGCCAGACGGACGAGAGGCACTTTTTCCCCGATCCCGAACGACAACGGCTCCAAAACTTCGTCAGGATCGACATAGGTCCCGAACAATCGATCCCAGACGGTAAAGAAGGCGGCGAGATTCGCCGTGTAATGTTCGGGACGATTACTGTGATGGATGTGATGGTAACACGGCGTCACGATCAGCCATTCCAGCCACTTGAATCTCCACCCGACGTTCATGTGCATCCAGTCGTTTTGAAGAGCGTTGAACATCCCGATCGCCAGGTACATCCACCACGGAGATAGATCAAGGAAAGCGTAGGCGAAGATGTACGGGAGATTCACGATCACCTGCTGCGGGATGGTCGCCCTGATACCGGCGAGCCAGTACATGTACGTCGGCGTGTGATGCCACTTGTGGATGCGCCAGATCGGAGCCGTATGCATCAACCGATGGATCCAATAGTGACCAAAATCCGCGACCACGAAATAGGCCGTGACGCGCAAGGGCAGCGGCAGATTCAGGATGGCGTCCGGCAAGTGTGGACGCACCGCAATCCATTGATCGATGTATCCCGCGGTGGGAAAGATGATGAACTGATACACCAGAAACACCGTGAAGTCGTACAGCATGACTCGGCCGTATTCGATCTTCCTCGCCGGCCTGATCAGTTCGAGAGCGGTCACTCCGATCAGTCGGACCAGAAAAAGAAGGGGAAAAACGAGGTCGTGAGCCAGGAGGAACTGCCGGAACTCTCGAGTGAAGACCCACTCGATCCAATCCATGAACCCATCTCCTGCCAGCCGCGATCGGCTGGATAGGTGCGAGCGCGGCGGGACGGCCCGCGATCCTAATGATAGCTTTCGGAGTCCGAGGGGAACTTCCCTTGCTCCACTTCTTCCTTGTAACGACGCAGGGCCTGGAGCGCGTCGGCCCTGAGGTGGGCGTACGGCTTGACGAACTTCGGAACGAAATCGTCGAACAATCCCAGCAGATCGTACAGCACCAGAACTTGGCCGTCGCAATGAGGCCCCGCGCCGATACCGATGGTCGGGATGGTCAGTTCATCCGTGATCGACTGGGCCAGGTCCGCCGGCACGGCCTCCAACACCACAGCCACGGCGCCGGCGGCTTCGAGCGCCTTGGCATCCTGCACCATCGTCCTCGCCTGAGCCGCATCCTTTCCTTGCACCTTGTATCCGCCGTACTGATTGACGGACTGCGGGGTCATCCCCAAATGTCCGACCACCGGAATTCCCGCCTGCGTCATGTCGTGCACCCGGTCCACAACGGCCGCCCCCCCCTCAAGTTTCACCGCATGGGCGCCGACCTGCAGAAACCGTCCCGCATTGCGCAGAGCATCCTCCCGGCTGGCTTGATAGGACATGAAGGGCATGTCTCCGATCACCAGGGCCTGTTGCACCGCCCCGGCGACCAGTTTCGTGTGATACAGCATCTCGTCCATTGAGACGGACAGGGTATTGGCCTTGCCTTGCACGACGACACCCAACGAGTCGCCGACCAGGATCGTCTCGATCCCGGCCTGTTCGACCAGACGGCCAAACAGGGCATCGTAGGCCGTCATGACGATCAATCGTTTACCTTGCTTGTACCGCCGAAGATCGGGGATTTTCATCATCCGATGCCCGCCTTGGTGAGGATTTCTCCGAGCCGGTGCGTCGCTTTGATGGCCATGATATGGACTCCGTCACAGTGGGGCCGGACCGCCGCGATGGTCCGGACGGCGATCTCCACGCCGGCGTCCTCCGACTTGTCACCCGCAGCCCGCAACTCGTCGATCATCGCTTGTGGAACGGACACGCCGGGAATATGCGCGTTCATGAACTCGGCCATCTTGGCGTTCCGCAGCACCAGAATGCCGGCGAGCACCTTTACCTTGAACGGACGAACGGCCGTCATGAAGCTTGCAAACTGTTCCGGATGGTATATGGCCTGCGTCTGAAAGAATCCCGCCCCAGCTTTGACCTTGATCTCGAATTTGGCGAGCATCGGTCCCAACGGATCGGCTTCAGGCGTGACGGCGGCGCCGACTTGAAACGCCGTGACGCCGTCGAGCTTGTTGCCCGCCATGTCGCGGCCGTCGTTGAGCCCCTGCACCAATTGCATCACCTGGACCGAGTCCAGATCATAGACAGGTTTGGCTTCCTTGTGATCGCCGACAGTGGGATAGTCGCCGGTCAGACACAGCACGTTCCTGATTCCCAGCAGATGCGCGCCCATCAGGTCGGACTGCATCGCAATTCGGTTCCGGTCTCGGCAGGTCAACTGCATCACCGGATCGTGTCCCAGCTCGTATAACAATCGACACACCGGCAGCGACCCGGCGCGGACCACCGCGGCCGTGTTGTCGGTCACATTGACGCCGTGTACTCGGCCGACCAGTTGTCTGGCGTTGTCCAGCAGGCTGACGACGTTCGTCCCCTTCGGAGGGTTATATTCGACCGTCACGGCAAACTGTCCGCGATCGAGGACGTCTTTAAATCGCCTAGGCTCCCGAGTCATTCAGCTTTCCTCGTCAAGATTTTCTTCGTCCCCCCTCACCACTAGGAGGGTCAGGGCTCGGATGGCTTCCACCGCGCGCATGCACCGAGCACAGTCCATAACCTACGAGTTCGAAGGAATCTTGCGTGCGCGGGGCGCGAGCGCAGAAGGTGCCTGTGTCCCGAACACACCTATGCCATCCCTGCCATTCTCCTAGCAGACTCCACGGTATTGTCCAGCAACATCGCGATCGTCATCGGACCGACTCCCCCGGGCACCGGGCTGATCCAGCCGGCCTTCTGACTCACGGGCTCGAAATCGACATCACCGCACAGCTTGCCCTCCGGGGTCTTGTTCGTGCCGACATCGATGACAACGGCTCCCTCGCGGACCATGTCGGCTGTGACGAACTTCGCCTTTCCGATAGCCACCAGCAACAGTTCAGCCTCCCGGCACACGGCAGCCAGATCCTTCGTCTTCGAATGACAGATGGTGACTGTGGCGTTGCGCTGTAACAACATGAGCGCCAACGGCTTGCCCACGATGTTGCTCCGCCCGAGCACCACCGCGCGTTTGCCTTCGATGGTGACACCGGTGGACTCAATCATCCTGATTACACCCTTCGGCGTGCAGGCTTCAAATACAGGATGACCCTCGACCAACCGGCCGAAGTTGTAGGGATGGAACCCGTCGGCATCCTTGTCGGGAGACACCGCCTCCAAGATCACTTTGCTGTCGATGTGCTTCGGCAGCGGGAGTTGCACGAGGATGCCATGGATTTTCGGATCGGCGTTCTCTTTACCGATCAGGGCGAGCAGTTCGGCTTGGGTAGTCCCGGCAGGCAATTTGTGGTCGTCCACGTAGATGCCCGCCAGCTCGCATGCCTTCTGCTTGTTTTTGACGTACACGTGAGAGGCGGGATCGTCCCCCACAAGGATGGTCGCCAAACCCGGTTTCGTTCCCGTCTTGGCCAAGACTTTCGCCGCCTTGGCCGCCAATCCATCCCGAACCTGCTGCGCCAATGCTTTCCCATCAATGAGTTTCGCTGCCACGGCTTCCTCCCCGTTCCGACCAGTCGACGAGTTGTTCGATTAAACGTGCGCACCTTAACAGGGCATTTTTGTGCAAGTCAACGTGCGGTGCCGGTCGGCTTCAGACAGCCTCCACCGCCGTTTCTTGACAGATTCTGCGCGGCACGGCTACGATGATTCATCATCACACTCATCAGGCCGATCCATTCGTGACCACGATCCACTCATTCCTTCGTTTCGGCTGTCGCCGCCTCGGCACCCTGTTATCTGTCTGGCTGGTCGGGACCGTTGTCGCCCACCCCGCCGGCGCGCAAGTGACCGTCGTCGATCTCCAGTCGCCATATAGTTTCGTCAGCGGGCCGGCGGGGAATCAATATTTCATCTCCAGCGTCAACGGAGATCCGGAGCAAGCCGATAACAACGGCTTCATTACGAAACTCGATGCCGGCGGCAAACTGGCTAACCTGAAATTCATCCAGGGCGGCAAGAACGGCGCGACACTTCACGCCCCCAAAGGCATGGCGCTCGTCGGCGACACCTTGTATGTGGCCGATCTCGATACCATCCGAGGGTTCGACGCCGCCACGGGCAAACCGACCGCGGCGGTGACGATCTCGGCCGGCGTGTCAGACGGTGCTTTCGCCGTGTCCCTCACCGATGTAGCGTTTGACGGCAAAGGTTTGCTGTATTGCTCGGACCAGCGAAGCAACCGTATCTATCGTGTCGATCTCGACTCCGGAAAAGTCTCGCTCTTGCTCGCCGATCCTCAGCTCGCAGGCCCCACTGGGCTGGCTCTTCACCCCAAGTCGGGACAGTTGATCGTGGTGAGCTGGGACAAGGGGAAAATCTTTGAGATCAGTCCGGACGGACACCTGACCGAGTTGGTGTCCAACGGGTTTTTCTCGGCCCGATTCATGAATTTACGCGGTGTTGATTTCGACCGATGGGCGAACATGTACGTCTCGGATTTCACGACGGGGAAAGTCTGGCGCATGACCTGGGACAAACGATTTCAAGTCATCGCCGAGTATCTCCCTTCGCCGGGGGATCTTGGTATCGACCGCACCAACAATCTGATTTTAGTACCCTACGAGTCGGCGCACGCAGCCGAGATGAACGGTCTGGAAGCGCCGTCGGAAGGGAAGCCTAAGCAGGAAAAGCGCACCCTCGCCGACTACGGCTTTATCCCGCCGCCGCCGAAACCGGGAGCGGGAGGCGCAGGTAAATGAATCAGTGCCTGTACTGCAAGCAACGCAAGGGCAAACGATCATGCCCGGCATTGGGCGGCCTCATCTGTCCTCTCTGCTGCGGAGAACACCGGATCGTCCGCATCGCTTGCCCCGAGAATTGCGTCTATTTGGAGTCAGGTAGCGACTATCAGCAAAAACGGCTGGGTGAGCAATTCATGCCCCTCCGGCGGGACTTCTACCGGCATCTGGCGGATCTCGGAGGTGAGAAGGCCGTCGCCCTCTACAACCTCGTCGAAGTGGTCACCTTCAGTTATTTCCAAGGACGCCGCGACGGACAGGATGCGGAAATCATCGCCGCGATCCAGGCCCTGCGACGGACGCTGAGCCCGCTTCACGTGCCGTCCGCTCCAATGCCCGTCTTCGCCGAACACCTGAAAAAGGAATACGACTCATTCAAAAAGCAGAACCCTCAGCAGATCGCCGACGCAACCCTCGCCCCCGAGGTGTTGGATCGCGCGATCCGGTTCGTTGCGGACTTTTCCGGCACAGGATTCCAGTCTCAGCGGTTTCTGGCCGGTCTCGTCGGCTACGTCCGCGCCTATCATCCTGACATCGCGGCGCATCTCACCAAGCAGCACGAGGCCGGCCGAATCGTGCTCCCGAACCAATCCTTTGCGCCGCCTTCTCCGGACCCCCACGTCCATGGACCAGGCTGCGAACACCACCACTAGGCCCGGTTCCGCTCATTTCACTTCATTCGACGATTGTCACCGTCATCTCGACCCGTTCGTTCGGCAGATCGCGATCGTTCCTCGGCAGCCCGGCAATCTTGTCCGCCACACCCAACCCCCGTGTAATTTCCCCGAAGACCGTGTACTTGCGGTCGAGGAAGGGCGAAGGCTCCACCACGATGAAAAACTGTGAGCCGGCGCTATCCGGTTCATTGGCTCGGGCCATTGACACGATGCCACGCTTGTGAGGTGTGTCGGTAAACTCGGCTTTGAGGAGAATCGGGTTCCCCTTTTCGTCCTTGGGGCCTCCCTGGCCGTAGGTTTCCTTGCGAAGAGAGCTCTTGGTGTTCGGATCGCCTCCCTGAATCATGAAACCGGGAATCACGCGGTGAAAGATCGTCCCGTTGTAGAAGCCGGACTTGGCCAGCTTGAGGAAATTCTCGACATGTTTGGGAGCGAGGTCCGGGTAGAATTTCATGTGCATCTCGCCGAACTTGGTCTTGATGATCGCCTTGGGGCCATGGTCCGGAGGCGGAAGCGGCGGTATGACCTCCGTTTTTCCGCCACAGCCGACGACAAGCCCGACCGCGGCGATCGCGACCATCTTCCACAGAGATCGGCGAACCCGCATATCTCAGGTCTCCGCTAGTCCACCACGGTAATCGTCATTTCCACACGCTCGGTCGGAAGGTCGCGGGGACTTCTCGGCAGGTTGACGATCTGATCGGCCACGTCCAGGCCCTTCACGACTTCGCCGAACACCGTGTACTGACGGTCCAGAAAATTCGAGTCCTTGACGACAATGAAAAACTGCGAGCCGGCGCTGTTGGGATCGTTCGTGCGCGCCATGGACACGATGCCCCGGCGATGGGGGATGTCGTTGAACTCGGCCTTCAGTCGCTCGCTCGGCCCGCCCATGCCGTACGTCTCGGGTTTGTTCACGTCTTTGGTGTTGGGATCGCCGCCCTGAATCATGAAACCGGGAATCACGCGATGAAAGATCGTCCCGTTGTAGAAGCCGGATTTCGCCAACTTGAGGAAATTCTCGACATGCTGGGGCGCTTTGTCCGGAAAAAACGCGATCTCCATGTCACCGAACTTGGTCTTGATGATCGCCCTCGGCGACGCTCCGGAGTCGGCCTTGCCGGATATCTTATCGGCGGCCTCGGCATTCCACGCCCCCGCGATGAGGCTACCGCCGAGACACGAACAGACTATCATCCGCTTCCACAGCTTCCACGTCTGCATCATTGCCCTCCTCGCTCTGGTCGCGATCCCTGTCCCGTTCATCCATCGGTCGGTCTTCAGCGCGAAGGACACCGACCGCTCATCATCATACCATGGTCCGCGCGGCTTACCGCTCGAGCCGCTGCAACGCCTGCCTTGCGGCGGACTGTTCCGCCTCTTTCTTGCTCCGCCCGGTTCCCCGACCGACCGGCTCATCCTTCACCGTGACGACCACCTCGAATACCTTGTCGTGATCCGGTCCGGTTTCACTGACGATGTCGTAGCGAGGAAGCAGATCGTGTTGTTTCTGACACCACTCTTGGAGCTGGGTCTTAAAGTCCTCGGCGCCTGGATACGTCCCCTGATCGGTCGCTGAGCGGAGTTCGACCTCAAACAGACGCAGCGTCACCGCGCGACTGGCCCCGTAGCCCCCGTCCAGATGAACGGCGGCGATGACCGCTTCCACTGCATCGGACAGCAGTGAGCCCTTCTCACGCCCTTTGGACCGCTCTTCCCCTCGGCCGAGTCTGAGATGCTCGCCCAATTTAATGCGTCTGGCGACTCGGACCAACGAGGACTCGCTCACGAGCTTGGCCTTGAGTTTCGACAAGGCCCCTTCAGAGCAATGCGACAACTGAGAGGCCAGATGTTCGCTGATCACCAGCGACAACACGGCATCGCCTAAAAATTCAAGTCGTTCATTGTGGGCTGCGCCGACCGACCTGCGCTCATGGACGTACGAGGAGTGTGTCAAGGCCTCCTCCAGGAGAGTCGCGTTCGCAAATTGATAGGCCAAGGAGTCCTGTAACGCGACGATCGAGTTGGTGGGCGTCATGAGAGCCCGCGCATCCCCCTGCGAATGAGGGCGGCTACGCGTCGGGTTTCCTAAACAACAGACACGCGTTTACGCCTCCGAATCCAAAGGAATTCGACAGGGCGACCGTCACCGCCGCGGGCCTGGCCTTGTGGGGGATGTAGTCGAGATCGCACTCGGGATCGGGATTGTCCAGATTGATGGTGGGAGGCAGCATCCCGTGATGCAGCGCCAGCACGCTGAATACCGCCTCGATGCCGCCGGCTGCGCCGAGCAGATGTCCTGTCATGGATTTCGTCGAGCTCACGGGAATCTGAAAAGCCCGCTCCCCGAAGACCTGCTTGATGGCCTTGGTTTCGATGGCATCCGCCATGGTCGACGTGCCGTGGGCGTTGATGTAGCCGACTTGGTCTTTCCGAATCCCGGCGTCCTTGAGGGCCAGTTCCATGCACCTGACGGCACCCTCCCCTCCTTCGGACGGCGCGGTGATGTGGTAGGCGTCGCTGTTCATGCCGTATCCGATAAGCTCGGCGTATACACGTGCACCGCGACGCCGCGCGTGCTCGATCTCTTCCAGAACCAGCACACCAGCCCCTTCTCCCAACACGAACCCGTCACGGTCTTTGTCGAACGGACGGCTCGCTTTGGTGGGCTCGGCATTGCGGAACGACAGCGCCTTGGATGCGGCAAATCCGGCCACGCCGAGCGTCGTAATCGCAGCCTCGGCCCCTCCCGCGATCATCGCATCGGCATCGCCTCGCTGGATCAATCTGAACGCGTCGCCGATGCAGTGATTGCCCGTCGCACAGGCGGTCACCGCGCAGGAATTCGGCCCCTTCGCCCCAAGTCGAATCGCCACCTGTCCCGAAGCCAAATTGATGATCGTCATGGGGATGAAAAATGGGGAGACACGACCTGGCCCCTTGTCTTTGAGCACCGCATGGTAATGCTCGATCGAACCGAGGCCGCCGATGCCGGATCCGATGTACACGCCAACCTTGGTTGCTTCCTCCGGCGCGACTTTCAGCCCCGCGTCGTCCACCGCCAACTGCGCGGCGCCGACCGCGTAGTGGATGAACGCGTCCATCTTCTTGATTTCTTTCTTTTCGATGAACTGCGCTGGATCAAAGTCTTTGACTTCGCCTGCGATCTGAGCATCGTACCCGGCGGGATCGAACTTTGTAATGCGGCCGATTCCGGATTGGCCGGCGCACAACGCCTTCCAGACCTTATCCACCCCGGTACCCAGCGGCGTCACCAATCCCAACCCGGTGACGACGATGCGCCTGATTGATCGGTCGACCATGCCTGCCCCGCCGCTTAGGCCTTTTCCTTGATATAGTCCAACGCCTTCCCGACGGTCAGAATCTTCTCCGCGTCTTCATCGGGGATCTCGATTCCAAATTCTTCCTCCAGCGCCATCACCAACTCGACCGTGTCGAGAGAGTCGGCTCCAAGATCCTCCACGAAGCTTGCCTCGCTCGTCACTTCGTCCTCTTCGACTCCCAGTTGTTCGGCGATAATTTTCTTGACCCGTTCATCTACCGTTGCCATGGATGTCCCACCCTCCTTCTAGACTATACTGTGAACTCACTTCCGTCGCCGGTCCAAAACCGCCGCGGCAATGCCCGGTCATTCACAACCACAACGACTCGACGCCCAGACGACGGCCTGGTCTCGTCCCGGCACGGATTACGACATCAACATCCCCCCGTTCACGTGCAACACATGCCCAGTAATATACGCCGCTTCCTCCGATACCAGAAACCGGACGGCTGCGGCAATGTCCTGCGGCGTCCCCAATCGTCCGAGAGGAATCTGTTTCTGCAGGGTTTCCTTGACCTCGGCCGACAATCCTTGGGTCATCGCCGTGTCAATGAACCCGGGCGCCACCGCATTGACGGTGATGTTGCGGCTGGCATACTCACGGGCGACCGTCTTGCTGAATCCGATTACCGCCGCTTTCGACGCGGCATAATTGGCCTGGCCGACATTCCCCATGGCACCGACGATGGAGGCAATATTGACGATGCGACCATAACGCTGTTTGGTCATCGGCTGCAAGACCGCCTTCGTGCAGTTGAACGTTCCAGTCAAATTCACCCGGAGTACCAGATTCCAGTCTTCTTCTTTCATGCGCAGCAACAATCCGTCACGCGTGATTCCGGCGTTGTTGACCAGGATGTCGATCTTTCCCCACTCTTTGAGCACCTGATCGGCCATGGCCTTCGTGTCGTTGGCATCCGCGACATTCACTTTCACATTGAGCGCCTTCCGGCCCGCCTGCTCGATCGCTGCGATCGCCTCCGTTGACCGGGCCGGATCGAGATCCGCTACCACGATATCCGCTCCCGCCTTCGCCAACGATTCCGCAATGGCTCGCCCGATTCCCTGGGCTCCACCGGTTACGACCGCCACCCGACCTTCCAACGATGCCATGCTGCTCCTTTCGTTTCGAGAGACAGAGGGGAACCCATCAGTCTGCCGATCCTCCGTCATCGCAGCGCCGTAACCGCAGCTTCCAACGACTTGGGATCATTGACGTTCATCGTCACCACATCCGGCACGATGCGCTTGACCAATCCGGTGAGCACGGTCCCGGGGCCGACTTCAACGAACGTCGTGACGCCCATTGCTGCCATCGCTCTGACCGAATTTTCCCACAGCACCGACGACGGGAGTTGCCGGACGAGGGATGGAGCGATCTCCGCCGCGCGTCTCAGCGGCTTGGCTTCCGCATTCGTAATCAATGGTATTTTCAAGTCCGACCAGGATACCGCGGCAAGATCCCTGGCCAGCCGATCGGCGGCCGGTTGCATCAGAGGCGTGTGGACCGGCACACTGACGGGCAACGGGATGACCTTTTTACATCCCTTTGCCTTGGCGATTTCGATGGCGCGCTCCACTGCCGCTTTTGCGCCGGCGATCACGATTTGGCCGGGGGAATTAAAATTGGCGGCCTGAACCACACCCACCGAGGCGGCTTCACGGCAGACATCCTTCACGGCATCAGCGCTCAACCCCAACAGAGCGGCGACCGAGCCGGTGCCGGGCGCTACAGCTTCCGACATGTACCGGCCTCGTTTCTGAACAGTGCCGACCGCGTCACGAAACGAAAGGCCTCCCGCCGCCACCAGCGCGGAATATTCCCCCAAGCTGTGGCCGGCCACGGCGACCGGTTTGACGGCCGTCGGTTCCAAGGCTCGAAACGCGGCGATGCTGCTGACCAGCAGCGCCGGCTGAGTATGCTCGGTCAGATTGAGCCGTTCGGCCGGCCCGTCGAAACACAGCGCCGCGACGTCGTACCCCAACACCGACGAAGCCTCTTCGTACACCTGTTTGAGCGCGGGATAGGCTTCGTACAGCGCCTTTCCCATCCCGACGGACTGGGATCCTTGGCCCGGGAAAATCAATCCAATTCCTGCAGTCATATGAAAGCTAGATATCTAAGAAATCCCTTGGAATGTCAACGGGAAAAGTTCCCCGAGTGCGCAGTCCTCATCTCTCGGGACCGCTCCGGGCATGAACAGGGGATTACCACCGAATGAGCGCTGAGGCCCAGGTCAGCCCCGCGCCGAAGGCGCCCAACATCACCAGCGATCCGTCCTTGATACGGCCTTGCCGAAGCGCTTCGTCGAGGGCGATGGGGATCGACGCCGCCGATGTATTGCCATAGCGGTCCAGGTTCAACATGATCTTCTCGAGAGGAAGTCCCAGACGTTCCGCCACGGCATGCAGGATGCGGATGTTGGCTTGGTGGGGAACGTACAAATCGACGGCTTCGATGGTGAGCTTGTTCGCCGCCAGTGTCTCGCGAGCGATCTCTTCCAGCATGCGTACCGCGACCTTGAACGTCTCGTTGCCCTTCATCTTGACACAGTTCATTTTCTCCGCGACGACCTTCTCGGACAGCGGCAGCCGGGATCCGCCGGCTGGCACGGCGATCAACTCGTGCAACCCGCCGTCGGAGCGGAGATGCGTTGAAAGAATCCCGGCATCGCCCTGGACGCCGCTGACGACTGCGGCACCGGCTCCGTCGCCGAACAAGATACAGGTATTGCGGTCGGCCCAGTCGAGAATGGCGGACATGACCTCCGATCCGATCACCAAGACATGTCGCATACCGGTTCGGACATAGGCGTCGGCAACGGATAATGCATAGACGAATCCGCAACAGGCGGCGGAGAGGTCGCAGGCGGCCGCGCGCGTGGCCCCCAGGCGGTGCTGAACCAAACAGGCCGTGGCGGGAAGCGGATAGTCGCCAGTACAGGTGGCCAACAGAATGAGATCGAGATCCTCCGGACGAATGCCGGCCGCACGCAGGGCTTGCTCCGCCGCCTTGACCGCCAGATCCGAACAGGCTTCCCCCTCTACTGCCACGCGCCGTTCGCGAATGCCGGTGCGTTCAGTGATCCATTGATCCGAGGTGGCCACCAGGGCTTCGAGATCGAAGTTGGTCAATACCTTGGCCGGCGCGTACGAACCGGTGCCTGTAATGCGCGCTCTCACGCCGACGGCTCCTCGGACAGTCGGCTCTGCGCCAGGCTCTCTTCGATGTCCCGCTGGATCAGCTCATCGACCCGGCTCTCGGCCAGCCCTTTTGCCCGTCGGATGGCGTTCTTGATCGCCTTAGCGGAAGACCGGCCATGACAAATCATCGTGATGCCGTTCACGCCCAGAAGCGGCGCACCGCCGAACTCGGCGTAGTCGATCCGGCGCTTCAGGTTTCGGAGCGGCGAGGCGATCAGCGGGTACGCGAGCCGCCCCAGCAAGGACCCGGAGATTTCCTTGAACAGCAGTTTCTTGATCGTGTCCGCCACGCCTTCGGAGATTTTGAGGGCGACGTTCCCGATAAATCCGTCGCAGACCACGACGTCCGCGTTTCCGCTGTAGACGTCCCGTCCTTCGACGTTACCGACGAAGTTCAGCGCGCTCCCTTTCAGCATCCTGAAGGCTTCCTTCGTGACCTCATTGCCCTTGCTGTCCTCCTCGCCGATGCTGAGGAGTCCGACCCGCGGATTCGGTTTGCGGAACAAGTGCTTACCGTATTCGTTGCCCATGATGGCAAATTGAGTCAAATGCTGGGCCGTGCAATCCACGTTGGCGCCAACGTCCAGCATGATCGCCTCTCCGGTCAGGGTCGGCAGGCTCGTGGCGATCGCCGGACGCTCGACCCCCTTGGTCAGGCCCAGCACAAAGAACGAGGCCACCATACTGGCCCCGGTATTACCGGGGCTCACGACGGCGTCGGCTTCGCCGCTTTTCACCAATTCCGTCGCGATCCAGATCGAGGACTCGCGTTTCCTCCTGGCCACGGCGGCCGGCGACTCGTGCATTTCGACGACCTGGGGCGCGTGTTTGATGGAGAGACGGGCATCTGTGCAACCCAGACGTCGGCATTCCTCTGCCAGGACCTTTTCGTCGCCGACCAGGACGACATCCACGTTCAGATCCTGCGCGGCAGACAGCGCGCCCTCGATGCAGGGAGCGGGGCCATGATCGCCTCCCATCGCATCGAGCGCAATTTTCATTCGGGATGGTGTGGTCACTCGTGCTTGAAGATTCGTTTGAACTACCGCAACACACCGGCGGCTTGATCGTCGGCCTGGAAGCTTATAGCAGAAGTACCGGCGACACAACAGGGGACCTCAACGGGTCACTCTGCGTCTCATCCGGGCGGAAACCGCCTCGATCGTATGTCTTGCCGAAGCTTGGTCCCGGCGCGGGTCTGAACTCATCCGCTCACGCCGGCCGGCGGTTGGAGCGACATCACCGCGAAGTGCACGGCCGTGTCGCCATCCGCCTAGACCTCTTCGACTTGGATGACGGCCTTGCCTTTATACGTTCCGCAATTGAGGCAGGTGTAATGCGGCAGCTTGAGTTCGTGGCATTGAGGGCACACGGACATGCCCGGAGGCGTGACCCGCAACTTCTGCGTGCGACGTTTGTCGCGTCGGGCTCGGGAATGCTTATGTTTCGGATTTGGCATCGTTCTTCCTCCAAACTGTCGACGCTCGATCGGCGGATGATTCGACCGGTCATCGCTCGATTATTTCATGCTCCGGATGACCCTGAACGCCGTCGGTGCCGGCTCCATCGGACACTGACAGGGCCCTTCATTCAAATCCTTGCCGCAACGCGGGCACAACCCGGCACAATCTTCGTGGCAGAGCGGCTGCATGGGCGCGGCGAGGATGACGTGCTCGCGCAGCATCGGAGCCAGTTCCACATGATCGCCCTGGTAAAAATATCGGTCGTCATCCTCGGCGTCTTCCTCGGAAGCGGGCTCACCCTTTCCAGGCACACTCTTGCCTTTACGGGCGTCGGCTGGCCGGGTCTGGCGTCCCCCTGCGCGAGAATCCTTCCTGGCTTCTTTGCCCTCTCGGGCGTACGCCGCATGAACGGAAAACGCCAGGGCGTCGTCATATTCCCCTAAACAGCGGACGCACTGCCTGACCGCCGTGCCTTCCACGACTCCCGTGACGGCGATCATGTCGTCCGCCTTCATGAGATCCAGACTCACCGACAAGGGCCCACGGATCACGGCGTCGCGCTCCGTCAGTCCCAGCTCTTCGGAGGTCACTTCTCCGACCAACGAGACCTTCTCGGCGGTGATTTCCGCGATCAGCGGTGTAAGCAGTCCCATCGCCGCACCTGCCTGCAAGATCAATCGGACGACCGGACTAGCGCTCTTCGGCGAAACTGATCAACGCGATGTGACGGGCGCGTTTCACGGCCGTCGTCAATTCGCGCTGATGGCCCAGGCAGTTGCCGGAGATACGGCGCGGCACGATACGCCCGCGCTCGGTCAGGAAATTACGCAGCAGGCCGACATCTTTGAAATCGATCTGCCCTTTTTCCACGCAGAAGCGGCAGGGCCGCCGGCGCTGAAAAAACCGCCCGCCTCCTCCGCCCATCTCACCGCGCCCACCGCCGCTTCCACCCCGTTCTCGTTCCATCGCTGCTCTCCTTCACCATCACCGCCTATTGCGGTTCTTCGTACTCGTACGCCGGTTCCTCATGATGGCCGGTGGCGTCGCTTCCGCCGCCCGTCTCACCGCGTTTGGGCATGAACGTCACGGTCTGCGCGACCACCTCGTGTTTGCTCCGCTTTTGCCCGTCTTCGGTTTCCCAGCGTCGATGCTGCAACCGGCCTTCCACGATGACGCCGTTTCCCTTGCTCAGATACTGTCCGCAGTGTTCGGCCTGTTTACCGAACACGACGATGTCCACGAAACACACCTCTTCTTTGAGATCCTCTCCCTGCTTATACCGCCGGCTGACCGCCAATCCCAACGTCGCCACCGGGGTTCCGTTCGGGGTATAACGCAGCTCCGGATTGCGTGTGAGGTTACCCAGGAGAATGACTTTGTTAAACCCGGCCACCGGCAAACTCCTCGGACGGTGCCTCGGCAACTCGACGCGGCACCAGTTCTTTTTCGAGATGGACCGTCAGAAACTTGATGATGTTGTCCTCGAGCCGATAGGCGCGCTCCAGCTCGGCGACGGTATTGTTGGGCGCCTTGAAGTAGAAGTACACGTAGGTACCCTTCCGCTCCCGTCGGACTTCATAGGCAAGCTTTTTCCGGCCCCAATTTTCGGCCTTGATGAACTGTGCACCCGTCTTGTCGGCGACCGCTTTCATCTTCTCGATGAGCGCGCTGGTTTCCTCATCGGTCACGGACGGACGGATAATGAACAGAGACTCGTAGAGCTCCATGGGGATCCTCCTGGACAAGGCCCCGGATCACGTCCGGAGCGAGGTGTAGGTGCGCCTCTGTTCGGCGCAAAGGTCATGCACCCTAGCATAAGGTTGAAAATGCTGTCAAACCCTGAAGGCTTCTGCCGCGGCCTGATTCGAGCGTGGCCGAGTCCGGCAGCTGTTCGGGAGACATCCGGCTACTGATTGGAGCTGTCTTGCGGCGCAGGCAGTTCCGACGGCGAGCGGTCTTCAGAGGCCGGAAATTCCACGAAAACGGCGCTGAGCAACCCGACAACGGCGGCGAGAGCAATCGCGGAGACCATGACCGTTATCGTGTAGCCGAGAGACCGTTCGGGTGGAGATTTCATGAGGATGGGCAACCCCAAATAGAAGAGATAGAGCGTGTAGCATCCCGCCAACAACCCCAAAATGCCCAACGTCGGCACGAGATGGAAGACTCCACCGACCCAGGAAGCCGTTGCACCATAGGCCGCCACTTTCAATGCTTGCATCCGATCGCTCTTGCCGCCGAAGGTCGGCGCCAGCGCATTGATGATCAGAGCCAACACATAGACGGCTGCCAATCCCAATCCGTAGCCGATCACTATCTGCGGGAGCAGAGTCGGAAGCGGTAGCTGCACGGTTCCAATGGAAGGAATCTCTACACCGATGATGGACATTCCGATCAGCATCGCGACCGGTCCGATTGCGGCAAGCGGTATGATGTATCCGGTATAGAGCGCCTGCGCGGAGATATGCTCCGGTTCGATCGTTGCCCATTCGACCTTGGGCTGAAGTAACATGTTTTTTGCTCGCACGACGAGATCCATTGTATTTATTCGCGGAGGCTACCATGCACAAGCCGATATAGCAAAAATACGAGACCCGGTTCGAACGCCCTTCCGCTTGCAATTGCTCATTGCGCGTGAATCCATACAGCAGTCGTTGTTGCCCCGTCGTTTTTCCAGCCCTCGTGGATCGAAGGCCTGGTCTGCTTGCCGCTAAGAGACACACAGGGTTTGCGGCCGCTGCGATCCCACAGACGCCGAGCAATGCGTGTCGAACACCGACCTCTTTTCGCACGATTGACATCGGACACCTTCATTTGTAACCATTGGTTACGTTTCAAGCCATGATTCAGGTTATGGACCGTCATATTGTCTATCTGCAGATTCCTTGTTTCGGAATTGCGCTGGCTCAGGCAACCGAACCGGCACTACGGAACCGCCCTGTCGTGCTGGCCCCTATTCACACCCAACGCGCATTGGTCCTTGAAGCCTCTCGCGAAGCGATGCAAGAAGGAGTACGGCTCGGCATCCCAATCGAGTTGGCCCGGCGACTATGTCCAAGCCTACGACTCATTCCACCGGACTTGTCGTCGATACAGGCAGCTCATCGCGCCGTGCAACAGACCGTCCTGCCTTTCGCGCCGGTGTGGGAATCGATCAGGCCCGGAGCGCTGTTTCTGGATCTCACCGGAACGACCCGTTGCTTCGGCCCTCCCATCGATACGGTTTCCCGCCTCGGACGAGCATTGACCCGGCAACAAGGATTGCAGAGTGTCATCGGACTGGCAGGAAGCAAACTGGTTTCGCAACTGGCGGCGACCTCTCTCGCCGCACCGCCGCAAATACTCTCCATCCAAGCAGGCTCGGAGCAACCGTTTCTCGCCCCCTTGCCGGCCGCATGGCTGCCAGGTCTCTATCATCACACACAGCACATACGCCCATCGCAAATTTTGCAGCGGCTGGAAGATTTGAATCTGCGGACCATGGGAGACGTCTCGTCCGTACCGCTGACTCATCTGCAATCGGCGTTCGGTGCCGCCGCCGCCGCGTGGTTGCATGATTGGGCATCGGGAGTCGATCCGTCTCCCGTCCGTTCTCTGACCGATCAACCGTCGATCGAGCGGTCGCTCAGGCTGGATCCCGAAGAGATCGACGACGGTCTGTTACTGGGACGCTTATACGAACTATTGGAGAGCCTCTGCACGATGCTTCGACAACAGGGACGAGTCTGCCGGCGCCTGCTGCTCATCGTTCGGCACAGTGATCAGCATCAACAGGTCACCCAGCAAAGGCTCCACCAGGCGACCTATTGGGAAGCCGATCTCAAACCGGTGCTCAGGCGTCTGTTCATTCGGTGCTTCCGACGCCGTGTCCGGCTGCAGCACGTGACGCTTCAGGTCGATCACTTGGAATCTCCGGCCGAACAACTTGGACTGTTCGAGACACCGACGTCCTCTGCGCAACCGGCGCACCAGCGTCTGTCCCTGGCTGTGGATCGGATTCGTGCCAAGTTCGGCGCGCAGGCCGTTTCTTGGGGCGCGGTCCGACGATGACGCCCTCTCCGTTCGTTCATCTGCATGTCCACTCGCATTACTCACCGATGCGCGGCGCGTCCTCTCTTGACGAGTTGTGTGTCGCGGCGCAACGGCAAGGCCTCTCCTGCCTGGCGTTGACCGATACCAACGGGCTCTACGGCGCCATCCGATTTATCGATCACGCTCGGCAGCGGGGACTGCGGCCCATTCTCGGCGCCGAACTGACGACCGCCGGCCACCGCGCCGTGCTGCTGGTCAAAACCCTCGATGGCTATGCCAATCTCTGTCGTCTGCTGTCTGAACGACACGATGATCAGTCGTTCGATTTTCTTTCCGCCGTCGTCCGCCATCGCCAAGGCTTGATCGTCTTCACCGACGATGAAGCGGCCTTGTCCGCGTGGGCCGGGGAATCCACTCGCGATCTCTACGTGGAGTTGACGCCTGGCCCCGCCATGTACGAGACGTTGCAGTTCAGCCGCCGCACCGGGCTGCCGCCGGTCGCCACCAACCGGGTGTATTTTGCGGACCCGGAAGACTACGGCACGCATCGATTGCTGCGCGCGATTGCGCTTAATACCACGCTGTCGCGATTGCCCGCCGAAGCTTGCTGCGGACCTTCTCAATGGCTGATGTCGCCCGCGCGGATGGCTTCGCATTTTCCCCATGCGCCAGACGCTCTGGACAATACGGCCCGAATTGCCGACGCCTGTCACAGCGAGTGGTGCGTTCGCGACGCCGTATTTTCCTCGTTTGGAGACCTCACGGATGACGAAGCATTCACCGCTCTTCGCGCGCGCACCTATGCAGGGGCCTTAGAACGATACGGCACCCTCTCGCCACAGATCCGCGAGCGGATTGAAAGGGAACTCACCATCATTCGACACAAACGCTTCGCTCATTACTTCTTGGTGGCGCAGGAAATCGTCGGAACGCGCCTGACGTGCGGCCGCGGCTCTGTGGCGGCTTCGATCGTCTCTTACTGCTTGAGAATCACGCACGTGGATCCTCTCAAACACAATTTGTTCTTCGAGCGGTTTTTAAATCCGGGGCGAACAGACCCGCCCGATATCGACATCGATTTCCCCTGGGATGAGCGTGAGAAGGTCCTCGAGCAGATCTTCGAGCAGTACGACGGTCGGGCGGCGATGGTCGCGAATCAGAACCATCTCGGTCTGCGCGCGGCCATCCGCGAAACCGCGAAGGTCTACGGCATGCCGGCCAAGGCCATATCGACCGTCTGCTCCCGCATCATGCGTGAACAGGCCTTCATCGACGCCAAAACCCGCGGACAATGGCTCCATGCGATCGTGACGTCCCTCCGCTTGAACGGCCCATGGCCTGAAATTTTAGAGCAGGCACTGCGGGTGCAGAACCATTTTCGCCATCTCTCTCTTCATTGTGGAGGCGTGGTGATCACACCCGATGACGTCAGACGTTATGTGCCGGTAGAGCGAACGGTCAAAAGCCGGCCGGTTATTCAATGGGAAAAGAACCAGGCGGAGGAAGCAGGCCTGGTCAAGATCGACATTCTGGGGAACCGTTCGCTCGCCGTCATCCGTGATGCGTTGAAGGCCGTCGCACGTCATACGGGCCGCAACATCGACTACGCGACATGGGACCCGTTACGCGACCAGGCCACACAAGATCTGATCAGACGCGGCGATACCATCGGGTGTTTCTACATCGAATCTCCGGCCACGAGACTCCTGTTGAAAAAGCTCTGGGTCGGCATGCCGCCCGACCGGCTGTCGACCGCCGATGTATTCGACTATCTCGTCATCGTCTCGTCGCTCGTCAGGCCCGCCGCCATCACTTTCGTCCATGACTTTGTCCGGCGTGCCCACGGACAATCCTACAAGCCGTTGCACCCTCTGATCGAGCCCATTTTGGACGACACGTTCGGCATTATGGTGTACCAGGAAGATGTCACGAAGGTGGCGATGGCGCTGGCCGGCTTTTCCGTGGAAGACGCGGATCAACTCCGCAAGATCATCAGCAAAAAACACAAGCAGCGGCAGCTTCGGGATTATTACCGGCAGTTTTGCCGCGGCGCGGCCAGCAACGGCGCATTGCAGGAAGTGATCGAGAAGGTGTGGGCGATGATCATGAGCTTCGCCGGCTATAGCTTTTGCAAGCCTCACTCAGCCAGCTATGCGCAGGTCTCATTCAAATCGGCCTATCTTCGCGCCCATTTTCCGGCCGAATTCATGGCGGCCGTCATCAGCAATCGCGGCGGATTCTATTCGACGGTCGCTTACCTCTCTGAAGCGCGTCGCATGGGGCTGGCGGTCCTGCTTCCGGATGTGAACGCCAGCGAGTGGGCCTATCAGGGCGAAGGAGATCGGCTGCGCATGGGTCTGATGCAGGTTAACACGTTGTCGGAAGACTTTTGCGCCCGGATCGTCAACGAGCGGACGGCACGCGGCCCCTATCGCTCCTTCCAGGACTTTCTTCAGCGCATCCAACCCGACACAGAGCAAGCTCGAGCGCTCGTTCGCGCGGGCTGCTGTGATTCCATCGCCGGCGAACTCACCCGTCCGGCGCTGCTCTGGCGAGCCTACGCAGGCGAGGCCGAATCCGATCCATTGCCGATACCAGACGAGTACGTTCCCAGGCAGAAGTTGACCCATGAGATCGAGTCGTTTGGTTTTCCGGCGAGCCGTCACCCCTTGACCCAGTATCGCAGCCAGATTGAGCGAGTGCGACCGATTCCGGCTTCACACATGGATCGGTTCATCGGACGACACATCACCATGGTGGGATGGCTCGTCACGGAAAAGCCCGTGGAAACCAAAGACGGTCTCGCGATGGAATTTCTGACCCTGGAGGATACCACCGCCCTCTATGATGCGACTCTGTTTCCCGACGTCTACCGACGCTGCCGCCGACTCCTGTCGTCCGGGCGACCATACCGGCCATATGTGGTGCGCGGGGTGGTGGAAAACTCATTCGGTGCCGTGACCATCACAGTCTCGGACCTCCGTTTCCTCGATCTCCTACCGGAGGACGATATATCTCCGTTCCTGCCTTCGGAGTCGTAACACAGTGCTCGATGAGACCCCGCACGGCGGCGACAGAATAGTTTCGATCCCTCCTCCGGGAAAAGACGATTCCTTTCTACTGCTGTGGCGTCGAGGCAGGCGGGATTCATTCTGCAGAATACACGCTCGAGATTCGGCGCATCCTGATCAAGCGAGGGGTCTCAACATGCATCTACCTGCCGGTCTTGAACCAGTAAATCAACTCAAAGAGATGGAGATCGGCCCCGCGCGTGTGATGCCCGTAGATCATCGCGTCAGAATAATGCTGAAAATGGTATCCGAGTCCAAGCGGCCCAAGGAAACGACTGGTCGCGCCGAAGGTCCAGACGAATTGAAACGGGCCTCCGAAATTCTGGATTCCGTACTTGTGATCGGCGAGCAACGCTCCGCCGAACCCCATGTCGAGGGACAATAGCCCGTCTTTCCTGCCGATCGCGAGATCCAGCGGCACCAACGTGAAAATTCCATTGGTTTCTTGGGCCGCGTGGAGTACTCCACCGGAGGTCAACAGTCTGGTCCCGGCCACCCAGCTCATTCCGAGGTCCCACTCCCACGGCAGACGTACCGCGAGCACAAGGTCGGCTTGCTGAAAGTAATACTTCTGTTCCTCTTCTAGCGGCGAAATGCCGCTGAAGCCGCCTCTCACCGCGAGCGATTCAAGCCTGAACTCGCCGGCCCATCCGAATGAACCAGCTCCGACGATGCAGAAGCAGACGACACACACATACCGCAGCTTCCCGTGGCCACCGGCCGGACGCACGCGACACTCCCTTACTGTCCGTGATTTCGAGGAATGGAATCGATGTCGGGCATGTTGCTACAGAAGCTAATCTACACGTTGAACCTGAAGTATACGATATCCGCCTCCTTGATCACGTAGTCCTTGCCCTCGAGGCGAAAGAGTCCCTTTTCTTTGACCTTGGCTTCCGACCGCTGAGTCAGCAGGTCGTCATAGGTATACACCTCGGCGCGGATGAACCCCCGTTCCATGTCCGAATGGATCTTTCCGGCGGCTTGGGGCGCTTTGGTATTCCTCACGATGGGCCAGGCACGCGACTCGGTTTCACCAGCTGTAAAGAACGTGATGAGATTGAGCAAGGTATACGCCTCGCGCGTCAGGCGCACGAGACCGGACTCGCTCAAGCCCATTTCGTTCAGAAAGTCGGCCCGTTCAGCCTCGGCCAGCGACGACACCTCCGCCTCGAATTGCCCGCAGATCCTGACCACTCGGGCCCCGCGTCGCGCAGCGAAGTCCTGTACGGCCTTCACTTCCGTCTGGTCGGCCTGCTGTCCCTCCGACACGTTGGCCACGAAGAGAACCGGCTTCGCCGAAAGGAGCTGGCATTCGTCCAGCAGCGCCCGCTCCTCCGGTTGATAGGTCAGATTGCCGAGCCATTCCCCTTTATCGAGCAACCCGATCAGGCGTGAGAGGAATTCCATCTCGAACGCGGCCTTCTTGTCGCCTGCCCGCACTTTCTTTTCCGTCTTCTGCTTGCGGCGGTCCAGGGCCTCCAAATCAGCCAGCATCAACTCGGTCTCGATAACGGCAATGTCCCGGAGCGGATCTATCCGACCGGACACGTGCACGACGTCGGAATCGGCAAAGCAGCGCACGACGTGCAGCAAGGCATCCACCTCTCGGATATGTCCGAGAAATTGGTTTCCGAGTCCCTCTCCTTTGCTCGCGCCCTCGACCAGCCCGGCGATGTCTCGGACCTCGAGCGTACTGTACGTTGTCTTCTTCGACTTGAAGATGTCGGTCAGTTTAAGAAGACGAGGATCCGGCACCAGCGCGATGCCCGTGTTGGGATCAACCGTGGCGAACGGGTAGTTGGCCGCAAGGGCCCCGCTGCCGGTCAAGGCATTGAATACCGTGGTCTTCCCCACGTTCGGCAATCCGATCATTCCGCAACAAAGTCCCATGCTTCACCCTATTTCCCGTCTCCGATCACGATCGCAGTAGCTGAGCTCCCGACAGTCAGATTCGACGCGCCGGTCATTCATTCCTCGATCGCGTTCTGATGATCGCGCACGTTGAAGCGGTTCATTGCCACTTCGGTCCCCCGGTGAATCAGGCATTCCAGCGCGTCGACGGCTCGCTCCAGGCACGGCTCGAACACGTCCATCTCTTCCCGTGTCACCGGTTCCAACACATAGTCCGCCGAATCCTGTCGGGGAGCCGGTCGGCCGATCCCGATTTTGATCCTGACGAACTCCTGAGTACCCAAGGCTTCGACGACCGACTTGATGCCGTTGTGTCCGCCGTGGCCGCCAGCCCGTTTGATCCGGAGACGTCCTGTTTCCAGATCCAGGTCATCATGGATGAGAAGGAGGTCGTCTGCGGTAAGCCGGTACTGGCGGAGGAGACCCTTGAGCGGCGGACCCGTCACATTCATGAAGTCGAGGGTGCCGGCAAGCTCGATGAGTTCCGAGCCAAGCCGTCCCGACCCCCGTTGAGCGGTCCCGCGCCTGGAGAGACGGATTCCCCATCGGGTGGCAGCCCGCTCCAGCACCCATATGCCGGCATTGTGGCGGGTCTGGGCGTACGAGGTGCCGGGGTTGCCCAGCCCAACGATGAGGCGCAACGTTACTTCTTCTTCTCGGCTTCTTTCTTCTCAGCCTTTGGGGCTGCAGCCGTGGCTTCCTTCTTATCTCCCACCTTGGCGTCAGCAGCGGCCGGAGCGGCAGTCTTGGAAGCCTCCGCAGCTTCGGCACCCTCCACCGGAACCTTGCCTTTCGCCATGACTTCCGGCTCCTTCGCCCCTTCCGGTCCGGCAGCCTGACTGGTCAATAAGGCTTCAAGTTTGGCATCCGACATCGGGACGGCAACGCTCACAACCATCTGCTCCGGATCGTCGAGGTAGCGGACACCTTCGCGCTTGGCGATTTCCTTGAGATGAATTCCCTGCCCGATGGCCAGCGGAGACGCGTCAACCTCGATATGATCGGGCAGCGCGGCGGGGAAGCACTCGACCGACAGCTCGCGCATGTTGAAATGGAGGATCCCGCCTTCCTTCACGCCGGCCGGCGTGCCTCCGATCACGTGCACCGGCACCTTGACACGAATCGGCTTTTCCATGGAGATCTCAAACAAATCCGCATGAAGCACGTGACCCTCAACAGGGTCCACCTGGAAATCGCGCAGGAGCGCGGTTCGCTTCGGGTTGGACTTGACTCCGGCGATGCTCAGCGAAATCAGCGCCGTGCTGCCCGCTTGCGACTTCAGGATTCTGACCAGAGGTTCGGGCTCGATGGTCAACAGAAGGCACTCGCCTTGCCCATACAACACTGCGGGAACTTTCCCTTCTCGCCGCAACTGACGCGCAGCGCCCTTACCGGATTTCTCCCGCACGGTGACCGCCAAATCGAATTTCATGTCACTCCTCCGTTCCGCGTCTTCACAATCCCGCGCTAGGCGAACAGCGAACTCACCGACTCATCTTCATGGATGCGGCGGATGGCTTCGCCCAACAACGGCGCGACCGACAATTGATACAATTTCGGGCAGGTCTGTTCCTTGCCTCGTAGTGGAATCGTATTCGTCACGATGACCTGTTTGATGCAGGACCCTCGCAATCGCTCGAGGGCCGGGCCTGACAGAACCGCGTGCGTACAGGCGGTCCACACTTCACGGGCACCCTTGTCGGCGCAGGCCTGGGCTCCTTGCACGATCGTCCCGGCCGTGTCGATCATGTCGTCCAACAACAACGCGCTCTTGCCTTCAACGTCGCCGATGATGTTCATGATCTGCGTCTGATTCGGCCCCTCGCGCCGCTTGTCGATGATGGCCAGAGTGGCCTGCAACCGCTTGGCGAAGGCGCGGGCCCGTTCGACGCCGCCGGCGTCGGGTGACACGATCACGAGATCCTTGACCTTCTTCTTCGTGATGTAGTCCAACAGGACCGGCAACGCATAGAGATGGTCGACCGGCACATTAAAGAACCCCTGAATCTGTCCGGCATGGAGATCCATGGTCAGCACGCGGTCCGTCCCGGCCGTGCTGATGAGATCCGCGACCAGTTTGGCCGAAATTGGAACGCGGGGCTGGTCCTTGCGGTCTTGCCTGGCGTAACCGAAATACGGAATGACGGCGGTGATCCGGTTAGCGGACGACCGCTTGAGCGCATCGATCATGATCAGCAACTCCATCAGGGAGTCGTTGACCGGCTCGCAAGAGGACTGCACGACGAAGACATCTGCCCCGCGGACATTCTCCTCGATCTTGACCCGGATCTCTCCGTCACTAAAAGAGGCCACGGTCGCCTCGCCCAGTTTGACGCCCAGATAGGCGCAGATTTCATGGGCAAGGGCCAAGTTCGCGTTGCCAGAGAAAATCATCAGTTCTCTGCTCATCGGTCCCTCGAGCGGTCCTATGGATTAGCCTGTTCAGATCCTGACTGAGTCGTGGTTCGTCTCGACGACGGGCCGAAGTAGGCGAGCATTGGAATCCGCCTACCCCTGTTTGCTGCGCGTTGTTGAGGAAGCCAACCGAGGGAAAAGACTCTAACGGAATCCGCAGGGTCTTGTCAACCAAGCGCAGACAGCTACATGTTGCAGCGCATGGGCCATTAGCGGATGGCGAGCGGCCCCGAACAGGTCGGCACCACAAACGTTTTCAGCCGTTCATCGGACTGGAATTCCATCTGGGCGCGTCGTGCGGACTGTTCGTCCCCAAACAGTCCGAACACCGTGGCCCCGCTGCCCGACAAGAGCGCGATCTCGGCCCCCTGCGCGAGGAGTGCTTGCTTGATCCGACCCAAAGTCGGGTGCTTGGCGAAGACCGGTGCCTCGAAGTCGTTCTCCGCTGCCGCCTTGAGGTGCTGCCAATCCATCTGAGTCTCTTCGTCCAGTGCGCGCTGCCTATCCGACAAGGGAGTCACTCCCGGCCGGGAAGCGGCCAGTTCTTGGTAGGCCCATCTAGTCTCGACGGCAAATCCCGGATTCACCAGGACCGCCCAGCGGGCACCGCGGACGGCCACCGGCTTGACCACTTCTCCGCGCCCGGCGACGACGGCCGACGGCGAGAACAGGAAGAACGACACGTCACTGCCCAGCATCTGTGCAACGTCCCGCATCTGTATCTGAGACCATCCGAGGCTCAACAGCCGATTCAGGCCTATGATCGTCGCGGCCGCGTCGCTGCTCCCTCCGCCTAGGCCCGCTCCCAGCGGAATTGCTTTCTTGAGTTCGATTTCAAGTCCGACCGCCATCCGGGCCCGATCCAATACGGCGACCGCGGCCTTGTGGACGAGATTGTTGTGATCACCCAGTAACTCCGTCGAGTCGCATCGGAGACGAACCTCTTCTGAGGTCGACAGACGAAGACGCACCTCGTCCTCCAGGGCGACTGTCTGCATGATCGACCAGATATTGTGATAACCGTCGGAGCGACGGTCTAGGATTCGGAGGATGAGATTGATTTTTGCGGGAGCCAAGACGGTAACCGCGAACGAGGAGCCAGCTGGTTCGGATGCGGAGGCACGGTTAGTCACGACCTCCTTTTATAGCATACTTCTCCAGCCGATACCGAAAGGATCGAGTGTTGAGCTGCAGAAGACGCGCGGCCTTCTTCTTGACCCATCTCGTCCGCTCCAGCGCCTTCATCAGGAAATCCTTCTCTATGCCGTTGATCAGTCCTTCCAAGTCCAGGCCGTCCTCCGGAAGGTCCGTCGGGATTCCCTGCTGAGCCTGCGGTGCAAGCGAGTGATGCAGCCATCCGCGGATGTCGTGTTCCGTGACCGGCCCTCCCGCGGCGAACGCGACCACACGCTCGATCAGGTTTTCGAGTTCACGTACGTTGCCGCGCCATTCGTGACCGAACAGAACATGCATGGCCTCGGGGGTCAGAACCGGCGCCGTCTTCCCGCTATCCTGCGCGAACTTCTCCAGGAAGTGTTTGACCAGGAGAGGGATGTCGCCGGTCCGGAGCCGTAACGGCGGCAGGCGGATCGGAATCACATCGAGCCGATAGTACAGGTCTTCGCGGAAAGACCCGTCCGCCACGGCCTTCTCCAGATCACGGTTGGTCGCCGCGATGATGCGGACGTCGACCTTCATATCCTGATTGCCGCCGACGCGCCGAAATTCACGCTCTTGAATCACCCGTAAGAGCTTCACCTGAATCGGCGGGGTCGTATCGCCGATCTCGTCGAGAAAGATCGTGCCCCCGTTCGCCACTTCGAAGAGTCCGGCCTTGTTCGCCACGGCACCGGTAAACGATCCCTTCATATGTCCGAACAGCTCGCTTTCGAGCAATGTCTCGGGCACAGCGCTACAGTTCACCGCCACGAACGGCATCGTACTGCGGGCGCTGTTGTAGTGAATGGCCCGGGCGATCAGTTCCTTCCCTGTTCCGCTTTCTCCGCAGATCAGCACATTGCTCTTGGCGTCCGCCACCTTCCGCACCACGTCGAATACCTTCTGCATGGCTTCACTTTGACCGACGATCTGCGCGAAAGACGACTGGCTGGCCATCTCGCGCTTGAGCAACATGTTCTCGGTCGACAACCGTCGTTTCTCCAGCGCGTTGCGGATGATGAGCTGAACCTCGTCGACTTGAAACGGTTTCGTCAGATAGTCATACGCTCCTTGCTTCATGGCTTCGACCGCGGAATCGGCCGTGGCGAACGCCGTCACTACCAGCACCACCGTGTCCGGCGAAGAGGATTTGACCGCTTTGAGGACGGCCATCCCGTCGGCCTTCGGCATGCGCAGATCGGTGATGACCAGATCGAAGATGTCCTTGTTGACCTGGCCGATGGCCTCTTCGCCGTCGGACGCTTCCGTGACCGCGTAGCCGGCTCGCTTGAGCATGATGCTCATCACTTCACGGAGGCTCTGCTCGTCATCGACGACTAGGATCTTTTCCACGGTGTTCGTCCCTCATGCCAAAGCCGTACGCCGTCGCCCCCGGATCGGGGCATGCACACGACGAAGCGCGTCCCCTGCTGTCGATCGCTTTCTACTTTGATCCACCCTCCGTGCAGGTCGACGATACGATGGACCGCTGCCAGACCCAATCCGGATCCTTCTTTCTTGGTTGTGAAAAAAGGGAGGAAAATCTTGTCGAGATTCTCTTTCGGAATCCCTTCTCCCTGGTCCTGAAACGCGATCTCGATCACCTCTCCTTTTCGGCCTCCTGCATCGATTTGGCGGCATCCGGTGGCGATGCTCAGTTGCCCACCGTCCGGCATGGCTTCGAAGGCATTCGTCGCGAGATTCCAGAAGACCTGTCGCATTTGATTCTGGTCGATTTGAGCGACGAGCGAGCCCGATGCGAGCGTGGTCACGATCCTGATGTTCGAGCGGGTCCGTGCTTCATGTTGGACCAGATCCAGAGTCTCGGCAAGGACTTTGTTGATATCGGAGTCCACTAAATTGAGCGCCGGCGGACGGGCGTATTGCAGAAATTCCGTGATGATCGAGTTCAATCGTGTGGCTTCCCTGATCGCGATATCCATCAACCTCCGATCCGTATCGTCCGCCGCCGCTTCCTTCCTGAGCATCTGCATGGCTCCCGCCAACGCGCCTAGGGGGTTTCGGATCTCGTGCGCCATGCCCGCCGACATTTCACCCAGGTTGGCCAACCATTCTCTCCGGCGCATTTCCTCCTCAAGGTCCCTGATCTGTGTCAGATCCTTGAAGACCCCGACCAACCCCTCCTGTTGTCCCTGCTCGTGAAGCGGAGACACCGTCATACCCAACACGAGTCGGGTTCCGTCGGCACGCTTGCATTCCACTTCAAAACGGCTCACGGACACGACCATGCCGTTTCCGCCCTTAGGGAGCGACTGCGAGGGATGCCAATTGAATACCTCGCGCCACTGGCACCCAAGGACGCGAGACAGCGTGTACCCCGTGGCTTCCTGCGCGGCCGGATTGAAGGAGGTGATCGCCCCGCTCCCGTCAGCGGTAAATACCCCGCTGCTGATGCTCTGCACGATATTTTCGTGAAAGGCCTGGAGTCGGGTCAGCCCTTGTTCCTTTTCGCGTAACGATCGGTCGGCCTGTTGGAGTTGGTCGGCCAAGGTCCCGCTGAGTAATCCCACCACCAGGAGCGCCAGGGCATAGGCGCCGAAGGTCTGGAACGTCTCAGGACCGGTCAAATGGCTCTTCGACATCCACTCCCACCTGTCGGCAAGCCCGTAGAGTTGGATATTCGTCACCGCGCCGAAGAGAACGATGCAGCCGCATGCCGCGAGCAGTCCGACGCGTTTTCGCAGCACGAGACTCGCGACCGTCACTGTCATGACATAGAGAACCGCAAACGGGCTGTCGACGCCTCCGGTTCGCACCACCAACACGGTTTCCAGAAGAAAATCGATCCCTACTTGTGCCCAAAAAAATATCGTGAGGGTCGAGGGAGCGGCGAGAGAGGGAAGCAACAGGGCGGAAGGAATAGTGACCGCGTAGGTCAGGATGATGAGCGCATAGTACGTTTCGACTTGCCCTCCTTTTGTGGCTTGAAACACGAGGGACAAGGCGAGCATCAAGGTGACGATCGCCACCCGGAACGCCATCAACCAGCGCAGTCTGGCGCGCAATCCATCCATGTCGTCAGACGAGAAGCGATGCCTGTCAAACGGGGTTGAGGCGTGTTGGGAGATCATGGACCCGGTCGATGGTCGCGGAAGAAGCGGCCTGAGCAAGCCTACGGATCCACCGCGTCGAACCGCATCCGTAGAATCCGGCTTCGGGAAGCGGTGGCAAATGCACCGCTCTCCTACCCGATCGCCGACGCCATCTTAAAGATGGGAAGATACATCGCGATGACGATGAACCCGATGACGACCCCCAGGAACACCATCATCATCGGCTCGAGCAACGACGTCAGGGACGCGACCGCCTGGTCGACTTCGTCTTCATAAAAATCGGCGATCTTGCCCAACATCGCATCCAGCGCGCCGGTCGATTCTCCGACGGCGATCATGTGCGTGACCATCTTGGGAAAGACCTGACTCTGGGTCAGGGGATCGGCGATCGTCTTGCCCCCGCTGATACTGACCCTGGCATTCAACAGTGCTTCTTCGATCACCTTGTTGCCGGAAGTCTTGGCGCAAATCGAGAGGCCGTCCAGCAATGGGACGCCGCTCGACAACAACGTGCCGAGAGTCCGCGTGAACTTGGCCACGGAGGCTTTTCGAATGAGGTCCCCAAATACAGGAGTCTTCAGAAGGAACTTGTCGATCGCCATCCGACCTTTTGGGGTCGCATAATATTTCTTCACGGCGAATATCATCCCTACGACCAGCCCGATCGCGACATACCAATAGGATTGGAACGCGTTGCTGATCTCGATGACCAGTTGCGTAGGCCCCGGCAGCCCCACCTTGCCGCTCGACAATTCGTCGAACATTTTTGCGAAGATCGGAATGACCCAAATCATCAGCACCGTAATGACGATTCCGGCGACTCCCAGAATCGCCCCCGGATAGACCATGGCGGATTTGATTTGTCCCTTGAGTTTCATGGCCTTCTCGATGTGTTTTGCCAACCTGGTGAGGATCGTATCGAGCAGGCCGCCGACTTCACCGGCGTGCACCATATTCACGTACAAATCGTCGAACACCTTCGGATGGCGACGCAAGGCATCGGAAAATGTGGAGCCCGCCTCGACCTGCACTTTCACCTCACCGATCGATTCACGCAGAGCCTTGTTTTCCGATTGCGTGGAGAGAATTTCCAGACATTGCACCAGGGGAAGACCCGCATTGATCATGGTACCGAATTGACGCGTAAAGACCACCAAGTCTTTGTCGGTCAGCCCAGTCCCGAAGCTGATCTTGAATCCGGATTTTCCCGCTTTTTCGTCGAGACTGGTGACGACGATGCTCTGCTTGCGGAGTTGATCGACGGCTTCGTCCCGGTTTTTAGCGGAAAGTTCGCCTTTCCTGACGGCACCAGACCGGGAGCGCCCGACATATGCAAAAGTCGCCATAGATCACTCCACTGGCTACATGATGGGTGCGGAAGCAAGGCTTGCGAAATCCTAGACTCTATCGAGCGAGTCTACTGACGACCCCAAAACCTGTCAAACAAATGCACGTTCCGAGCAGGCATCCGACGTCGGTTCGTATGACGGACCGGGACACGGACTACATGCCGACGGAACCTGCCCGTCGATAGCCGCGATACAGGTAGTGAAATCCGGACAGCAGGGTGAAGGCCACCATGCCGAAGAGCAGGGGATGAAGGTACTGCAGGTCGATCTGACGGGAACTCAAGAAGATCACCAGGAGAACGTAGGAAAGTTGCAGGAACGTGGTGCCTTTCCCGAGGAGGGTCGGTGTAATATCGATCTCAGTCTCGGTGAGCTGCGCGACCGCGGTACCCAGCAGAAGCATGACGTCCCGACTGACCACCAGGATGGTGACCCACGAAGGGATCGCGTGAATCGTCGACAGCGTGATGAACCCGGACGTCAGCAGCAGTTTGTCGGCCAGAGGATCGAGGAAGGCGCCAAGGCGGGTTTTCTGATTCGCCGCCCTGGCGATTGTGCCGTCGAGTGCGTCGGTCACTCCCGCCACGAGCAACACCAGCAGAGCCTGGTCATATTGCTCATAGACCAGTAGCCCGATATACACGGGGATCAACAGAATGCGCAGCAGAGTCAAGCTGTTGGGAATATTCATGCTAGTAGGAAATGCCTCTTGTTTCGCGGTCGGATCAAAAAGGATAGGAGGGGCGTTCTGGGTTGTCAATCTCTTGCAGTCCGCCGGGACCTTCCCTATACTGCCGCCTGACAAGCCATCGGTTGGATCGGTCTCGTGGAGAACTCATGAATTCACTCGCATCACTCTTCAAAAAGGATGGATTGGTCGAGAAGCATCAAATCGAAGGGGTCGATCCCAGCGATCGCTACTTTAACCGTGCTATTCTCATCAACCGCACAACGTCCGGTTACGCGGCCAAGGCGATGTACGAAGCCCTGACCGTCGAAGGACAGTCACACCCGACGATCGCTGCGGCCGTGAAGGACCTCGTCGAGAAGCTTTCTCGGTTGGGCTTCCGCCGGCTTCGGACGCGGGCGAACTTCAAAGGCACGAAATATCTTGCCGAAAAGGAAACCTGGACCGACTACCCCGACCCTGCCTAGCCTTTCTCCTACAGCGCGAACTCTCGAATGATCAGATCGTGAATGCGCGGGCGAAATTCGCGGATCTTTTCATTTCTTCTGGTCGGATGCACGCGGTTCGACAGGATCACGACTTCTAGGTTTCGAATCGGATCTACCCATACCGACGTGCCCGTATATCCGAGATGTCCGAAGGCGCATTCCGAGAAATAGCTGCCGGAAGACGACGGCGTGGTCGGCGTGTCCCACCCCAAAGCCCAACTCGACTGCGGAACGTTCGTCTGCCGGGCAACAAAGCGGTGAACGAGGTCGGGAGAGAAGATCGTGTCCTTTCCGTGGTAAGCGTCCAGCCACGTTCCGGAAACGGCAAGGACTCCTTCGGCCGTCCCGAAAAGTCCGGCGTGGCCGGCGATCCCACCCAGCGCCGCAGCATTCTCGTCATGAACCTCTCCCCTCAGCAGTCTCTGCCGCCAGGTATCGTACTCGGTCGGTGCAATCCCCGCAGCCTTCTCGGTGGAGGGCTCGCCGCCGATACCCACTCGTGAGATGGGAGCAAACAGTAACGGACCGGCCCCGAGCGGATCCGTCACCGCCAGCCGATACCACTCGTCCAACATGACTCCGGCCACTCGCTCGACAAGGAGCCCGAGTAGGATGAACCCCAGGTCGCTATACAGACTCCTCGTCCCTCTGACATAGACCAACGGCTCGTTACGGATCAGGTCCAGCACCGCAGCCCTGGCGGCTATCGGCTCGATGCAACCAGATACCCCGACCTTCGCCGTCGTCCCTTCATATAACCGTTCGTACAACGGCCTCCATCCTGGGAGGCCGGAGCTGTGCGTCAGCAGGTCATTCACTGAGGCCTGTCCGACGGCACTACCCGCGAGTTCCGGCAAGCGATTTGCGATTGGATCATCCAGGCAGAGTTCGGCCCGCTGGACGAGCAGCAGGATCGAGGTGACGGTAACCAGCGGCTTGGTCAGTGACGCGAGGTCGTAGAGCGTGAAAACTTCCGCCGGCGGGCTGGCGGAGTCCGAAGACAACCGTCCCGCCGCGGCAAGATACGGCGCCTGTCCTCGCAACCTGACTGCGAGAACAACGCCGGGAAACACGCCGTCGTTCACGGCGGATTGCAACTCCGCATGAATCGCAGGCGGCAGTCTCATAAGAAATCTGAAAATGAGATCTTTCGGAAAGGACGGCAGGTATCCGAGCGACTGATCACTCCGGGGATCGCCCCGCAGATCACAACGCCTGGCTCGATTGCCCTTCGAGTTTGCCTTCAGGCGTGGTGTCCGCGTCGCTGAACGCCTCCTGTTCTTCGACTTCCAGCATTCGCTCGAACGTGCGCAATGTCGCACGAAGTCGTTCCACCATCAAAAACCGTTGCTTTTGAAGCGCCGTCACATCGCGCTGGGTGTTGTGCAACTCCACCCGAGCCTGCCGGATCATTTCTCCCGCCTTGAGCTCCGCTTCCTTGATGATGAGGTCCGATTCACGTTGGGCGCCGCGTTTGACGTCCTCAGCCAGCGATTGCGCGGACACCAGTGTGTTGGACAGCGTGACTTCCGTCCGCTTAAGTTCGGTGATCTGCTGTTCGAGGAGAACGATTTTTTCCCGCTGCACCGCGTTGTCCCGGTTCAACAGCTCGACGGTTTCGGCGATCTCTTCGAGAAAGCGATTGACCTCTTCCTTGTCGTAACCTCGGAAACTCATCTTGAACACCATCTGTTGAATGTCGAGCGGCGTGATCTTCATGGCGTCCCCCCAAACAGAAGTGTTATCAAGCCAGCGCGGCCATCCGGAACAGAGTAGGGACAATGAATCTCTGTAGAAAGATAATAATCAGAATAAGGACAACTGGAGAGATGTCCACTCCCAGTCGCCACCCTATTATTCTCCGAATGGGAGCCAGTGCCGGTTCGGTCAGCTTGTCGAGAAATTGAACGATTGGATTCCATGGATCTGGGTTCACCCATGAGATCAACGCACGGGCGACCACCACGTACATGTATATGTCGAGAACGTAGTAGACTATGTATCCAAGTGCGCTGAAGAAATTCTCGACGACAAACACTATTGTCCCAACTCCTGTGATCGCCTCGTGGCCGCCTCAACGGCCCCCATCAGTGTAGCACGGAAGCCACCTTGTTCAAGCCAGTGCAGGCCGGCAATCGTCGTTCCGCCGGGGGACGCCACGCGGTCCTTGAGGGTGGCAGGATGCTCCCGAGATTCCAACACCATTCGCGCGGCGCCAAGTACGGTTTGCGCGGCCAGGAGTTCCGCAGTGCCCCGAGGCAGGCCCATCTTCACCCCGCCGTCGGCCAATGCCTCGATGGCTTGAAACACAAACGCCGGACCGCTGCCGCTGAGTCCCGTCACCGCATCCATCAGCCGTTCCTCCACCTCCACCACCCGACCCACCGCTTCAAATATTGCGCGCACAAGACCAGCATCACGGGCCGGCATGTCGGCACCACCCGTAAGCGCCGTCATTCCTTCACGGACAAATACCGGCTGATTCGGCATGGCGCGGATGATGCCTCCGACGGCCGGAGTGTGCTCCGCGATAGCCCGAATGGGCACCCCGGCGATGATCGAGACGACGAGCTTCCCGGCGAGGAAGGGGCCGATCTCCTTCAACACACTGGGAAGCACTTGTGGTTTGACGGCCAGAATGACCAGATCGGCCCACGCAGTCAACGCACGATTGTCTTCGCCGACGCGGATACCGAACACCGCCTTCAATCGATCGCGTCTCGCGGCGACGGGATCAGTCGCCCATACGAATTCCGGCGAGCGCACCCGTGCACCGAGCATCCCGCCGACAATGGCCTCCGCCATCTGGCCGCCGCCGACGAAGCCCACCGATGTGACAGGATCAGGCATCTCGCCTCCCGAAGATGGCCGTTCCCACCCGCACAAGCGTCGCCCCCTCCTCTACAGCCACGACGTAGTCGCTCGACATCCCCATCGAAAGCTCCGTCATTCCGACCCCAGGAACGGCCTGGCCCGACAAGCGCTCGGCTAATTCACGCAGGGCGCGGAAATGGACCCTGGCCCGCTCCGGATTATCGACCGGCGGCGGAATCGTCATCAGTCCACGGATGCACAGGTGCGTCAGTCCAGAAAATTGCGAGAGCTGTTCCTCAAGCTGATCCGAAGAGAACCCCGTCTTCGTCGGCTCGTCGGCCACATTGACCTCCAGCAACACATCCTGCCGGATCGCCGCCGCCTCAGCCCGCCGCTCGATTTCCAACGCCAACTCCAACGTGTCCACCGAATGAATCATATCGAACCGTGCAACGACGTCGCGGACTTTGCGACGTTGCAGTCGCCCGATGAAGTGCCACCGGAGAGGATCGTCGCGAAGGGCCTGGATCTTGGGAATCGCCTCCTGCAGTCGATTCTCGCCGGCAAGCCGCAATCCCGCCGCAACTGCTTCGCGAACACGTTCGGCGGAAACCGCTTTGGTGGCCGCCACCAGTCGGACACTGTCCGGTTCACGGCCGACGGCCACCGCAACCTGCCTGATGCGATCCATCACGGCCTTGACGCGATCTGCGATTGAATCGGCCGTCCACACAGCCATGCGCGCGAAGCCCCTACTCCCACAAACACAATCTAGCCCGGCCACTGGCGAGCGTTAGCGGCGCGACATCAATGCTATGCCGCTGACCATCGTGCCGTTCACGCGTCCTTCCCGGCGATAAGAGTAGAACAGATCGTCATGACAAATCGTACATAGATTGACGGCGGTGACCTGCGCCGGTGCAATGCCGATCCGTTCCACCTGACGGCGAACCAGCTGCTTCAGATCCAGCCGCGCCCTGGCACCCCCGGCGCCCCGGACGACGGACTCCCATTCCGGCATCCGTTGCCGCAACGCACTCAGGACTGGCTCGTCAACCTCGTAGCAACAGGGTCCGGCCGAGGGACCGATGCTGACGCGAAGCTCCGCCGACATCACGCGAAACCGTTCAACGAGCAGGGTGATCGTCTTGGGGACGATTTCCGCTACCGCGCCGCGCCATCCCGCATGAATGGCCGCCACCGCCCGCCGCTGACGGTCATAGATCAGGACCGGCACGCAGTCCGCTGTTCGGACGGTCACGGTCACGCCCGGCTGATCCGTGATCAGTGCGTCCCACCCTCCGTCGAATCGATCGTCTTCGGTCAGCGGTCGGTTGAGAATCAACGCGTCGGTGCCGTGCACCTGCTTGACAGACAATAACCATCCCCTGCCGCGTGGACCCGCAGCCGGTACGCCGACTTCGAGCGCCAGGCTGTCGGCGTGACGGCGCGTACCGAAGAAATGACGGACGCCGTCCTGGGAGGAGGCGAATGCCGGCACGGTGATAACCGGACTGTTGGTGTGCACCGGACAACCTTTCCGATCAATCGGCTTGTTTTCTCAAGAACGTCGGCACATCCCATTCGTCCTCAGCCGGAAGCGCCGCCCGATCCATCGACTGGACCAGTTCACTCCGGCGCAAGAACGTCGGCCGATCGATGTCTTTGTGATGCCGGTTCGCCACGGGCGTTCCACCTCCGTTCATCGCCTGCGAGGTTGTCCGTGACGCGCGGGCCGCCCCCACCGGCACGGCCGCCGACTGTTCCTCGCGTTCGAACCCGGTCGCAATCACCGTGACGACCAGATCATCGCCCATATCGGGATTGATGACCTGCCCGACGATGATGTTGGCCTCCGGATCCGCGGTCTGCTGAATGATCGACGCAGCCTCCTCAATTTCATGCAGCGACATATTGGGACCGCCCGTGATATTCAGCAGCACGCCGCGAGCCCCCTCAACGCTTCCTTCTTCCAGCAATGGACTGCAGATCGCTTTCTGCGCCGCCTCGATGGCCCGATTGGTGCCGCGTGACACACCCATGCCCATCACGGCGCGGCCGGTGTGCGACATGATCGTGCGGACGTCGGCAAAATCCACGTTCACATGGCCGGTCGTGGTGATCACATCCGCGATGCCTTGAATCGCCTGACGCAAAACATCGTCGGCCACCTTGAACGCTTCCAGCAATGGCGTCGTCTTATCGACGATGCCGAGCAAGCGCTGGTTCGGGATCACCAACAGGGTGTCGACATGACGCCTCAGATCTCTGATGCCCTCATCGGCGTGCAACATCCGCCGGTGTCCCTCATACTGGAACGGCTTCGTCACCACTCCGACGGTCAAAATACCCAATTCCCTGGCGATGCTCGCGACAATCGGCGCCGCACCCGTTCCGGTCCCGCCGCCCATGCCGGCGGTCACGAAAACCATGTCCGCTCCTTCCAGACATTCACGCACTTGGTCCTTGCTCTCCAACGCCGATTCTTTTCCGATTTCCGGCTTCGCGCCGGCCCCGAGGCCGCGCGTCCTCTCAGGTCCCAACTGAACCTTGAAGGCGGCTCGTGATCGATCCAGCGCTTGCAAATCGGTGTTCGCGGCGATGAAATCGACACGCGCCAGCCCCGATGCAATCATGGTATTGACCGCATTGCACCCCGCTCCCCCGACCCCGATGACTTTGATCCGTACGGGGGAGAGGACATCTTCTTGAAATGAGAACATCAGGGCACCTCCCTTGAGCTAGCCGCGTGGCGGCCTTGCACCGCACGCGAGCGTTAAAAGAACTCAAACATCCAAGACTTCATCCGATCCAGTACCCGGCTGAGGGGCCGCCCGCTGCGCAGACCCGCCGCCGCCATTTCCTCAGTGTGCCGCCGTGCGTGCATCAACAGCCCTACGCCCGTCGCATGCATGGGATTGCTCACGATGTCACGAAGCCCGCCGATACCCCCAGGCACGCCGCGACGCGCCGGCAGATTGAGGACATGCTCGGCGGCATCGGGCATCCCGTCCAACAGCGAGGTCCCGCCTGTAATGACCACCCCGGCCCCCAGCATGCCTTCGTAGCCCGCCCGAGCAATCTCCCGGCGAACCAATTCGAACATTTCGTCGACGCGGGGTTCGAGAATCTCCGCGATATCGCGCCGCGAAAACGTTCGGGCCGGTCGGTCCCCCACCGAAGGTACTTCCACACGTTCATGGCCGTGAACGAGATCCGTGCGGGCTAGGCCGTACTGGACCTTGATCTTTTCCGCCTCCGTCTGCGACGTCAGCAGGCCGATGGCCAAATCTTTGGTGAGATTCTGCCCCCCGATAGGAAGCACGGCTGAGTGTCTGATGCTGCCGTCGAGGAAGATGGCCAGATCGGTCGTGCCACCGCCGAGATCCACCATGGCCACACCGAGATCCCGTTCTTCCTGACCGAGGACGGCTTCGCTGGAAGCCAGAGGTTGCAGAATAATGTCCACGACGTCGAGACCGGCGCGGTTGACGCTCTTGATGATGTTTTGAGCGGACGTGACCGCTCCCGTAATGACGTGCACGTTGACTTCGAGCCGATTGCCGGAAAGCCCGAGCGGCTCGCGAACTCCCTCTTGACCATCCACCATGAATTCTCTCGGGAGTACGTGGAGAATCCGGCGTTCGTGAGGAATCACGGCGAGCGTTCTGGCGCTTTCGATCGCGCGCTGTACGTCGTCACGGGTCACCTCGGATTTCTTCAGCGCCACCACGCCCTTGCAATTTTCGGCGGAAATGTGGCTGCCCGCGATCCCCGTGTAGACGGAGTTGATCTGGACCGCCGCCATGAGTTCCGCCTCTTCCACCGCTTTCTTGATCGATTCCACCGTGCTCTCGATGTCCACCACCACGCCTTTGCGGAGACCGCGGGAAGGGCTCGATCCCACACCGATGATGCTGAGCGACCCATCGTCCATGATCTCGGAGACGATGGCGCAGATCTTCGTGGTCCCGATGTCCAACCCCACGAGAATTTGATCCCGCTTCGCCACAGCCCTACCCCCTTTCCCGCACGATGACGCGATTGTCGTACCGCAGGTCCACTTCGCCGAGTTCGCGCTTCGGGCCATCGAGGGTACCGGGCTTGAACACGGCCTTCACCATGCGGAAGCGATTCCACTGATCCAATAAGGCATCGTGACCGAACTGGAAACGCATTCCCTTGATCGACGCGACAAGATTCAGCGGGTCGGAGACATCGATTTCCACACGCCCCTCGACGCTATGCGCCATCGTCCTGGCCAATTCAATCGACGACTGCACGGTCCGTCGCAGCTCGGACTCCCCCTGTATGAGGAGTTGCTGACCCGCCCCCATGATCAGCGGAAGCGACGGTTGGTCCCCATCGCCGAGACGCGTCAGCACGATTCCTTCTTCATCCAGCAGCAGATATTCCCACCCGACTCGCGCAATGGCGGCCGGCTGGCGCTCCACCACGGTGACCCTCAGGGTGTGCAACGGCAAACGCTCCAGCGTGGCCTCCTTGATCCACGCGATCGTCCGCAGTCGCTCAGCCAAAAAGAGAAGGCTGACCCGGTGCAGTGCCGTTCCGTTTTTCAGTGCCAACCGCTCGAATACCTCCTCACGCGCGACATGGTGGATGCCTTGGATCTGAATCTCTCGAATTTCCAGGCCGCGTTCGATGATCGGTGCGAGGTGGCGCATTCCCAGCACTCCCACCCATAGGCTCATCGCGAAGCCTGCCGCCCACGCGGCAATCCGTATTTTCGGATGCCAGGTCGCTCTGACACGTGCCCAGCGCCGGTGCCGACGCTCGCTCTCGACTTGGCCTCGCGACTCTCTCCAGCGGTTTTGCCGATAGGTGGGTTGTTCGGCTTTCGGCTTTCTTCTGAACAGGCGCATCATACCCGTCGCGTCCTTCCCTTCGATCTTTGAGGGGACATCCGTGCCACGGCTGATTCCAGGATCCGTTCCGTCAGGTCGTCGTAGCCGATCCCCGCTTGGGCCGCGGCCATCGGAAGGAGGCTCGTCTCGGTCATGCCCGGCGCCGTATTGATCTCCAACACATAGGGACGCCCGCGCGGCGTAATGCGAAAGTCAACACGGGCGGCCCCGGCGCAATTCAGGACTTCATACGCGCGCAACGCCAGCGAGCGGATCTTCCCGATGACGGGCTCCGGAAGCGGCGCCGGACAGAGATAGCGGGTCTTTCCCTTCTCGTACTTCGCGGAGTAGTCGTAAAAGCCACCGGGGGCGACGATTTCCACCGCCGGCAACGCGAGCGGTGCCCGTCCTGCTCGACCGAGCAACGAAACCGTGACCTCATGCCCGGGAATGTACGCTTCGACCACCGCATCTCGATCGTAGCGGTGGGCCAGAGCCAGAGCCTTGTTCCATTGTGCTCGTTGTTTCACGATGGTCACGCCGATCGTCGACCCTTCGGATGCCGGCTTCACGACCACCGGCCAGCGTAGTTTCGCCTTCCTCAAGGCTTGGTCGTCCGACAGAACCTGTCCGCGCTTCAGCACCAAGCCGGGAGGCACCGGAATGCCATGCGCCGCCAAAATCGTCTTGGTCGTGACTTTGTGCATGCCGACAGAGCTGGCTTGGACACCCGATCCCGTATAGGGGATGCCAAGGGTCTCGAGAAAACCTTGAATGGATCCGTCTTCTCCTCCCGGCCCATGCAGAGCCAGGAATGCGACAGCAATCCGATGCTTCTCAAGATCTCGACTTAAGCCGGAGCCGACGTCGATCGCGACGGCGTCGTATCCTCTCCGGCGCAGGGCACGATGAACAGCCGATCCGGTACGGAGCGACACCTCCCGCTCCGAAGACTGTCCTCCCATCAGGACTCCGATCCGACCCCTGGTCAGTAGGGAACGTTGGGGCATCGTGTTAGTTCAGTCGTCGACCTTTATCGAAGGTCGCGGCTGCCATCCGATCGTGACATCCGTAAACGCTCACCGTCCGGCCTCCCCGACGATCCGGAGTTCGAGATCCAATCGCACACCAGTCTGTCGCTTGATCGCCCGCCGGACTTTTCCGATCAAGGCGATGACGTCGGCGGCCTGCGCTCGCCCGCGATTGACGATGAAATTGCCGTGTCTGGTCGACACTTCCGCATCGCCCACGCGCAACCCCTTGAGTTGCATCATCTCGATCAGGCGGCCCGCTGAATCGTTCGCCGGATTCTTGAAGACGCACCCGGCGCTGGGCATCGTGAGCGGTTGCGTATCACGCCGATACTGGAGATACTCTTTGACCACCCGCTCGATGTCTCCCCTGATCCCCTTGCGCAGTTGCAGCCACACGCCGACCACGATGCCCTTGGGCAACTTGGCGTGCCGGTACTCGAAAGGAATCGCCCAGGCCGGAATGTCCTGGATCAAGCCGGCGGAGGTCACGACGCGCACGGCTTTCAGCGCATCCTTCATCTCGCCCAGCCTGGTTCCCGCATTCATGACGACGCAACCCGCGACAGTGCCGGGAATTCCCGCCGCCCATTCGAGTCCGGCGAGAGCCCGCCGGACGGCATAGCCGATCAACGTCGGCATTCCCACACCCCCTTCGGCGTACAACACCTCTCCTGGCTCTTCTCTGATCGTACGGAACTTCCCCAAGTGCACCACGATCCCCCGGATGCCGCCGTCGCGGATCAAGAGGTTCGTGCCGCCCACGACAAACAGAGGGATACCGTGTGCGCGTGCTTGCATGGCCAGGCGACAGACATCGTCCACGTCGGCCGGTTCGACCACGACGTCGGCCGGCCCTCCGATCTTGAACGACGTATAGGAGTCCAGCGGAACATCAAAGCGCACCGTTCCTCTGACCTGCGCCACAGCCGCTCGGATGTCCTTCTTCTGAAACTTCGCGCCGGCATGTTTTGCACCGCCCCGCAATCTCGCGCGATTCATCGTGTCATGTACCGGGAGCCAGCCTCGACAGCAAGACGGGCCCAGATTTCCAAATATCGCCGGCGCCCAGGGTTAACACCAGATCTCCCGGTTTGATCTCCGGTAACACCCGATCCACCAAGTCCTCTTTCCGCTCCACGAATGTCACCGACGGATGGCCTGCCGTCCGGATCGCCTCGGCCAACCTGGCCCCGGAAATGCCCGGAAGCGGTTGTTCACTGGCCGCATAGATGTCCGTCAGGAACAACCGGTCGGCATCGACGAAGGCGCGTGAAAAGTCCTCCAGCAGATCTCTCGTTCTCGTATAACGATGCGGTTGGAAGAGGACGATCAAGCGCCGGTCGGTCCATCCCTGTTTGGCTGCCGCCAGCGTGGCCTTGATCTCCGTCGGATGATGGCCGTAGTCGTCCACCACCATGATGCCCGCTGCTTCTCCCCGCAGATGGAACCGTCGCTCGACGCCCGTAAAGGCCGCCAGCGCCTTGCGGATTAAGTCCGTCGGCACGTCCAATTCGATCCCGATGGCGATCGCCGCCAGCGCGTTGGAGACGTTGTGAATGCCCGGAACCGAGAGGCGGAACGGACCGAGATTGCGTCCTCGAAAGAAGGCGCGAAATTCGGCCCCCCACTGTTTGAGGCTGATGTCGGTCGCCCGGAAATCCGGCGAGATCCCGTCGGCCTCACGCAATCCATAGGTTTGATACCGCTTCACGATTTTCGGGAACAACGCTCGAAGCCGGTCGTCGTCAGAGCAGAGAACCGCCAAACCATAAAACGGCACCTTGTTGATGAACTCAAGAAAGCTTTCGTTGATCCGCTCCATACTGCCGTAATGGTCGAGATGCTCTCTGTCCAGATTCGTCACGGCGACGACTGTCGGAGACAATCGTAGAAATGAGCCGTCGCTTTCGTCCGCTTCCGCTACCAACAGGTCACCTCGCCCCAGCCGCGCATGGCTTCCGAGCGCGTTGACCTTGCCGCCGATGACCATTGTGGGATCCAATCCACCCTGTGCGAGCACGTTGGCCACCATCGATGTGGTCGTGGTCTTGCCATGGGCACCGGCAATCGCCACGCCGAATTTCAGCCGCATCAACTCGGCCAGCATCTCTGCCCGCGGGATCACCGGGACCTGTTTCGCCTTGGCGAAACTGACCTCCGGGTTCGTGGGAGAAACCGCGGACGAAATCACGACGACCTGCGCATCGCCTACATTGGACTCCTGGTGACCGATGAAGATGCGCCCGCCCAATTCTTCCAAACGTCGTGTGGTATCGGAGGCCTGCAGATCCGAACCGCTGACTTTGTAGCCGAGCGTGAGCAGCACCTCGGCGATCCCGCTCATACCCGCCCCCCCGATTCCTACCAGATGAATCTGTTGTGTCTTCCTGAACATCGGTGGTTGCCTCAAGCGGCTGATCGGCTGCGATGGATTGAACCCCCGTCCGTTTTGCTGTCTGGTACCATCAGAGTGCCCACGCTCCAAGAGACTGACGCTTATCATGCCCACCTCCTACGAGTGCGTAGCATTCGCGGACGATCGTCTCGGCCGCGTCGGTTCGTCTCAACGACAGGCTTGCCATCGCCATGGCATTCAGCCGCTCGGAATCATCGGCCAGCGCACCGACGAGGCGCGCCAGCTTCTCGCCCGTGAGTTCGGCCTGCGGCAGCAGCACGGCGGCACCGGCCGCTTCCATGACCTTTGCGTTCTTGGTCTGGTGATCATAAATAGCCGTAGGCAGCGGAATGAGGACCGCCGGCTTCCCGCATGTGGTCAACTCCGCCACCGTCATGGCGCCGGCGCGCGCCACTATCAGATCCGCTGCCCCAATCGCCGTCGGCATATCGTAGATGAAAGGCGTGACGGAGGCTGAGATTCCGGCGCAACGATAGGCTTCCGTCACTCGAGCGTGGTCGGGTTCGCCCGTCTGGTGTGTGATGGTCAGTCGCACTCGCGCGTTGCGCATCATCTGAAGTCCCTCGATGACGGCGCTGTTGATGGCTTTCGCCCCCTGGCTGCCGCCGAAGATCAACAGACGGAACTCTCCCGGCTCGCGGCGCATTCGAGGAACCCTGGAGGCCGCCTCGACAAACGAGCTCCGTATGGGCGTGCCCACGACGCGAACCTTGGTTCGGTCGAACCCCTCGGTGGCCGACTCGAACGCCAGAAAAATCCGCTGTGCGAACGGACCGACCGCCTTATTCGCCATCCCCGAATTCGCGTTAGGTTCAAGAATCACACGCGCCACTCCAGCCGCGGCTGCCGCGGTTACCATCATGGGACTCGTATACCCACCGACCCCGATCACCAGACGCGCCCGCCGATCGCGCAGAATCCTGAGGCATTGCCAGAAACTCAGCGGCATCGCGGCCAGGCCCTTCAGCATGCCAACCGGTCCCGTCCCCATGACCGGTTTGGCGCTGATCAACGCCAATTCGAAACCTTCGTGTGCCAGCACCTTGGATTCCAAACCTCGGGACGTTCCTACAAACAGCACCTGCACGGCAGGATCGCGCCGGAGAAACTCCTGCGCCAGCGCGACGGCCGGATAGAGATGGCCGCCCGTTCCTCCCGCCGCAATGATGATCGTCATCCGTGATCCAAGTCACCGCGCCCGCCTTTGATGCCTCCGGCATGGCGATCCCGCGAAATGCTCAAGAGGATACCGACGCCGACAAAATTCACGATGAGTGACGACCCTCCGTAGCTGACGAACGGCAAGGTCAGGCCCTTGGTCGGCAACATACCGGTCACAACTGCGGCATTGACCAGCGCTTGAATCCCGATCAGAAGGGTGATACCCAAGCCGAGAAACCTGCCGAACGGGGCGCGCGCACGCGCGGCAATTACAAATCCTCGCCAGACAAAGACCGCAAACAGCAGAATGACGGTTGCCGTGCCGGCCAGCCCCAATTCTTCGCCGACGAGTGCGAGAACAAAATCGGTATGGGCTTCCGGCAGGAAAAACAGTTTTTGTTTCCCTTCGCCCAATCCCACTCCCAATGGTCCGCCGCTGCCGAAGGCCAGAAACGATTGAGTGATCTGAAAACCCGCGTCGGACGCGTCCTTCCACGGCGCCAGAAATGTCATCAATCGGTGTCGTCGATAGCTCGAGCCCAGCACGAGGGCGGCCATGATCGGAATCGCGCAAAGACTCAAACCCGCCAAATGGGAAACCTTGGCTCCGCCGAGAAACAAGAGCCCCAAAGTCACGAACCCCATGACAACAACCGTACCCAGGTCCGGCTGGAGCAGCACGAGCCCGCTCAGGAGTCCCATCACGATCAGCACGGGCAGCAGCCCTTTGCCGAACAGCGCGACCTTCTCCTTCTTCTTCGTCAGGTAGTAGGCGAGATAAATGACGGCAGCAAGCTTGACCATTTCGGCGGGCTGAACCGAAATCGGTCCGGCCCGAAACCACCGTCTCGCTCCCTTTGTCACGACGCCGACTCCCGGGATCAAGACCACGATCAGGAGTGCCGCCATACAGATCAGGATGGGGATAGCCAGCTTCTTCCACAACATGTAGTCCACGCGCGACATGCCGTGCATCAGGAGCACACCCAATCCAAGCCAGGCGACCTGACGCTTGAGAAAAAATTCCGGATCCTGGAAACGGTTTGCCGCCATAATCGCGCTGGCGCTGAACACCATGACCAATCCCACCAACGCCAACGTGAGCGTCACGACCAGCACCGTGTGATCGATGGGCACACGTTGTTTGCTCGACCGTTGACCGGCTGTCTGCCATGGCAGAGACAGCGTACCCGCAGCCCGCGATGCCATCGTGTTGCTCCACCCCTCCCAAGTCGCGCCCGCTACGCCGGTAAGGACAGGACCGCATCCTTAAATTGACGGCCTCGGTCCTGATAGTCCCTGAACATGTCGAAGCTGGCGCAGGCCGGCGAGAGCAGGATGACCTCGCCGGCCGAGGCTTCCCGCGCCGCATATTCGACGGCCTCGCGCAGGGAGCCGGCATCGATCATCGCCGTCGCGTCGTGCCAAGCACGCCGAAGCAGCGGCGCCGCCTCTCCGATAAGAATCGCGTGTTTGACCCGCCGGCGGACCGCGTCGGTGAGACGGGAAAAATCTCCCCCCTTGTCACGCCCCCCGGCAATCAACCAGATCGGATGATCAATGCCCTCAAGCGCCTTCAGCGTGGCATCGACGTTTGTTCCTTTGGAATCGTTGACGAACCGGACGCCGCGGCGTTCGCGGACGAACTCCAAGGCGTGTTCAAGACCGGGAAAGGCGGTCACAGTTTTCCTGATTGTATCGAGCGGGCACCCACAGAGCGCGGCATAGGTCGAAGCCGCCATGATGTTCTCCACGTTGTGGCTCCCCAGCATCCGGACCTCGCTCGCTCGGCAGACGGCCTGGCGCGACCCGGTCACTGTCGTGACGATGGTCTCGCCGTCGAGAAATGTCCCGCGCTCGACGCCTGAGTCAATCCTTCCCGTCCGGGTGAAGCCGACGCGACGCGAGCGGACCTGCCCCTTGAGTGCCGATACCCTGGGATCATCCAGATTGAAGAGCGCGTAATCCTCCGCGGTTTGATTCTCGAAAATTCTAGCTTTGGCCGCGAGATAATCATTCAGCGAGTCGTAGCGGTCCTGGTGATCGACGGTGATGTTGAGGATGCCCGCGATCCAAGGGTGGAATTGATCGACCGTCTCCAGTTGAAAGCTCGAGACCTCTACGACCAGGTAATCGAACGGATCCGCTCGCCCTTCCTTCTTCGCTTTCACCGACGTGCATGCCGCGTCGCTGAGGGCGGTGCCGAGATTCCCGCCGACAAAGACGCGCTTGCCCTGCTCCGTCAACATCTTGCCGACCAAGGTGACGGTCGTGCTCTTGCCGTTGGTCCCAGTGACGGCCAGCATGGGTGCAACGAGAAATCGCGACGCCAACTCCAACTCGCTGATCACTTTGACCCCGCGCCGGCGGACGCGTTCGAGGGATTCCATACGATAAGGAACACCCGGACTGATCACCACCAGATCGGCGGCCTCGAGCGAGGTCTCATAGTTCAATCCGACGGCCACCTCTACTGCCTCACAATCGATGTCTCCGAGCGCCGATTGAAGTTCGCTCGGTTCCTTGCGGTCTGAGACCGTGACGCGGGCGCCGACCTCCAGCAGGAGACGGCAGGCCGCCACACCGCTTCGAGCCAACCCCATGACCGTGACGCGAGCCCCTGTGAGACTTGTTTGCTCCACTGCCACCATGGCACTCACCGCAGCTTCAATGTACTCAGGCTCAGCAATGCGAGAAGGATGGCGATAATCCACAGCCGGACCACAACCTTCGGCTCCTCCCAGCCCTTCATTTCAAAGTGATGGTGAATCGGTGCCATCAGAAAAATTCGTTTACCCCGTGACTTGAACGAGATGACTTGAAAAATGACGGAGATCGCCTCAATGACGAAGACACCACCCACCAGGAGCAGCAGCAATTCATGCTTGCTGATGACGGCGACCGTGCCCAGTGCCGCTCCCAAGGGTAGGGAGCCGACGTCTCCCATGAATACGGTGGCCGGATAGGCGTTGAACCAGAGAAAGCCCAAGCTCGACCCGAGGATGGCGGCCGTGAACACCGCGATTTCTCCAGCTCCCTCTATGTGCGGAATCAGTAGATAGTCCGACATGATTCGATGACCGGCCACGTACGCCACGATCGTATAGGCCAAGGAGGCGATCATGACCGGGCCAATGGCCAGTCCGTCCAATCCGTCGGTCAGATTCACGGCGTTGGAACTGCCCACGATCACCAGGACGACGAATATTACATAGAACCAGCCGAGGTCCGGCATGACGTTCTTGAAAAACGGCACGCTCAGCCTTGTCGTGTATCCCGGCGTGAAATAGAGGGCGACCGCGATGATGAGCGCAATACCGACCTGCGCACTGAACTTCTGTCCGGCCGTCAAACCCTTCGAGCGCGCCTTGATGAATTTCAGATAGTCGTCTGCGAACCCGATGGCGCCGAATCCCAGTGTGGCGACCATCACAAGCCAGACATAGGCCCTGGTGATGTCAGCCCAGAGCAACGTCGACAGCAGAACGGCGAAAATAATCAGTACTCCCCCCATGGTGGGCGTTCCGCTCTTCGCCAGATGCCGCCTGGGCCCGTCGTCACGGATTTGCTGCCCGAGCTTGATCTCCTGCAACTTCCTGATCAGCCATGGCGTCAGAACAAAGGCGATCAGAAACGCCGTCACCGCCGCATAGATGATGCGGAAGCTCAGGTAGCGAAACACGTTCAGAAACGAATACTCCGTATGAAACGGATAGAGCCAGATATAGAGCATGCACCCTTTCGATTGGAACGGACCTTCAGCTCCTACGACGCTTCTTTCGTCATCGCTCTCATACCCGTCAGTCTTTGGACGACCTGCTCCATCTTCATGCCGCGCGAGGCTTTGACCAACACAACGTCACCCTGCCGAACCTCAGCCACGAGGAGATCGGCGGCGGTTGCGGCATCCGCGACCTCGGTGGTGGCCGCTCCGGGCATGCCGCCCTGCCTGGCTCCCTCGGCAATCTCCCGTCCCAAGGACCCGCACGCGATCAAGCGGGTCACCTCTCGACCGGCCAGAAACGCCCCGACCTCGCGATGCAACGCTTGGGTTTGCGTTCCGAGTTCCAGCATGTCTCCCAGTACCGCTACGCGGGCCCGGGCCGGAGTCCACTTCGACAAAAGTTCGATTGCGGCTTTCATTGAAGCGGGATTGGCGTTGTAGCAGTCGTTGATGATCTGAACGCCATGATGCGCGACGACCTGCGAGCGCATCGCGGCCGGACGGAACGCGGCCAACCCTTCCGAAATGGTTGTGCCCGATAGATTCAATGCAAGGCCGGTCGCAGCGGCTGAGAGGGCGTTGAGCACGTTATGGGCACCGTGAACCTTCATGGTCACGCCGACGGGACGCTCCCTGCCCGGCAGCAGCAGTTCGAATCTGGTTCCGCTCCTGACATCGAACGCCACCCGCGCGGCGCGCACGTCTGCCTTCTCCGACAGCCCGAAGGACACAACGCGAGAACGAGCGCGCGAGGCCAAATAGTCGAAATAGGGATCGTCTGCGTTCAGGACGACCGTACCGTCCACGGGAAGCAAGTCCAGCAGCTCCGCCTTGGCCTGGGCCGATCCCTCCATGCTCCCGAAGAACTCTAGATGATCTGGGCCGATGTTGGTGATGATGCCGATCGTGGGACGGACGATCTCGCCCAATCGCGTCGTCTGCCCGCGTGCGTCCACACCCATTTCAACGACCGCTGCTTGATGCCGGCGCGTCAACCGGAACAGCGTATGAGGGACTCCGATCCGATTGTTGTAGTTGCCTTCGGTTTTCAGCGTCCGCCATCGCCGGCCCAGCACCGCGGCGGTCATCTCCTTGGTCGTCGTCTTGCCGTTGCTGCCCGTCACGGCCACCACCGGAATCTCGAACCGGCTCCGGTGATGCATCGCCAATTGCTGATAGGCGAACAGCGGGTCGCGAACTCCCAACAGAAAGGGGACAGATCGACTGTCCCGACGTTTGGAGGCCGCAGGTCGGTATTGGTCGTGCACGATGGCTCCGATCGCGCCTTGCGCGAAGGCCGCAGCCACAAACTCATGACCGTCGAACCGTTCGCCCTGCAAAGCCACGAACAGATCCCCGCGCCTGATCGATCTTGAATCGGTGCTGATGTTCCTGATCCGTCGCTTGGCCGACGGAGCGGCCTCGCCGGCCAGGACCTTGACGCTGATGACCTCCCTCAGCTCTTCAATCGTAAAAAGGGTCATCGGTGGAGCCTCACCTCTCCATCGTCCACCATGCTGGACGTTCACGCGCAATTCCTCAACTGCCGGATGGCTTCTCGTGCGACCTCGCGATCGTCGAAATGAATCTTCGTCGTTCCGATGATCTGATAATCCTCGTGGCCCTTGCCGGCGATCAGAACCATATCCCCTGAACCGGCCATACGGATCGCTGCGGCGATCGCCTCACGCCGATCGGCAACAAGATGGTATTCCACGTGCTTTCGCCGCTGGAGCGCCTCATGGACGCCCACCTCAACTTCGCGCAGGATCGCCAGGGGATCTTCGGTGCGCGGGTTGTCGGACGTCAGGATGACGACATCGCTGTATTCAACCGCCGCGCGTCCCATCTTCGGACGCTTTCCTCGATCACGGTCTCCGCCGCATCCGAACACCGTGATGATTCGATGAATCTTGAGTTCGTGTGCCGCTGCCAACAGTCGCCGCAGCGCGTCTTCTGTATGAGCGTAATCCACGACCACGGTGAAGTCCTGACCAGCAGACACCCGCTCGAAACGCCCCGGGACATTGTTGACCTGCATGACTGCCTCGCGCACCTCGTCGCAGGTCGCCCCGGCGTGCAACGCAACACCGATCGCCCCTAGCAGGTTGTAGACGTTGTGCTCGCCGACCAATCGGCTCTCCACGGGAAACGTCCCGGCCGGAGTCCCCACGGTAAAGCTCGTGCCGGCGAGGGACAGCCGGATCCGCTCAGCCTTGAGTTCCGGGGTTCCGGTCATGCCGTAGCCCCAGACCGGCACTCGACAGGCGGCACGGACCTGGGGTCCGCGAGGATCGTCCATGTTGACCACCGCGCGCTGGCCAGATTTTCTTCCGTGCCCCAGTTCCGTAAAGAGCCGCAACTTGGCCTGGAAGTACTCTTCCATCGTTGTATGAAAATCCAGATGGTCCTGTGTCAAATTCGTGAAGACGGCCGCGTCGTACTCGCAGCCGGCGGTGCGATCCAAGGCCAAGGCATGAGATGAAACTTCCATTACGACGGTATTCAGCCCTGCCTTGAGCATCCTGGCTAAGAGACTCTGCAATGTGAGAGCGCCCGGAGTCGTGTGCGACGCCGCGATGGCTTCCTCTCCGATTTGGTAGGCGACCGTGCCGATTAAGCCGACCTTTCGCCCGATGCCTTCGAGCAACCCTTTGCACAAATAGGTCGTCGTCGTTTTCCCATTGGTCCCGGTTACCCCGACCATCGTCAATTTCGACGACGGATCCCCGTAGAAGCAACTACCGAGGATACCGAGTGCCTTTCGAGAGTCGGCGACACGGACGAGTGGAGTGCCGCCTGTCTCGACGGAGGATTGCGCGATCACCGCCACGGCGCCGCCATGCAAGGCCTTCGCGACGAACTCGTGGCCGTCGACCCGCTCCCCCTTGACCGCCACGAACAGACTGCCGGACACCACGGCCCGCGAATCATCCGTCACCATGACGATCGGTACCTGCAGGTCGCCGCGTTGCCCGACGATCTCCATCTGCCCTCGTGCAGCCGCGACCAGGTCCTCCGCCGTCATAAAGGGGCTCCTTGCGTCCATCAGTCATACGTCGCTGCCGAGGCGATTTTGATTTGATCGTCTCGTGAGACACCCAGATAGGTCAGAACCTGTTCGCCCACCCGCCGGAACACCGGAGCAGAGACCACACCTCCCCAGGATTCGCCCTGGGGCTCGTCGATGACGACGATCATCGCCAAGCGCGGAGCATCAGCCGGCACATACCCGACGAACGAGGCGATCAGCTGCGTACTAGAATACGTCCCGGTTTTCGGATCGATCTTCTGCGCCGTGCCGGTTTTGCCCGCCACGCGAAAGCCCGGAATGGCCGCCTTCGCCCCAGTTCCATCCGTCACAACCCCTTCCAGTACCGCCGTCAGCGTTCTAGCGGTTTCAGGAGACACAACCCGCCGTTTCGCTTGCGGCATGATTTCTTTCTGGAGCGAACCTTTCGCATCTCTGATCTCCGACACCACATACGGCTTCATCATGACACCATGATTGGCGATGGCCGCGACGGCGGACACCAATTGCAAGGGGGTAACGCCGATTTCCTGCCCCATGGAAATCGAAGCCAAGGATCGACGCCCCCAGTCTTTGGGGATTTTGAGCAGTCCGCCGGCCTCTCCCGGCAGATCGATGTCGGTTCGCTGGCCGAAGCCGAAGGCCCGGAGATACCGAAAGAACCGCTGTTCACCCAACGCCATTCCTGTTTTCGCCGCGCCGATGTTGCTGGATTTTTGGATCATTTGGGCAAAGGTCATCCATCCCATTTTTTCGTGATCGTGGATCACCGTGTTGGCGACGGCCATTCGACCGTTCTCCCCAAATATCATGGTGCCGGGCATCATGACCTTCTCTTCAAGAGCCGCCGCCGCGAGAATCACCTTCATCGTGGAGCCGGGCTCATATACATCGGTCAGTGCGCGGTTACGCCAGCGATCCGGCGTCAACGCGCCGACGGCATTCGGGTCGAACCGCGGATTGACGGCCATGGCCAGGATGGCTCCCGTCTGGGGCTCCATCACGATGATGGCACCTCCCTTGGCATGGGCGCGGGTGACGGCTTCCTCGATCTCCTTCTCGGCGATGTATTGAATCACTTCGTCGATGGTCAACGTGAGCGCACTGCCCGGGGTCGGAGGTTTCTCGGCCAATCCCTTCGGAAAGACCGTGCGGCCCAAGGCGTCACGCTGGAGAATGGTGACGCGCTTCTCGCCGTGGAGTTGACTTTCATATCGGTGCTCCAATCCTTCCAGTCCCTGTCCATCCATACCAGCGAATCCGAGGACATGGGAAAGCAGCGGGCCCTTAGGATAGAAGCGGCGCCCCTCCATGACCACACCGATGCCATCCAAAGACAGGCGCTCCAGGCGTTGGCCTTGCTCAAGTTCCACTTTGCGGGCCAGCCACACGAAGCTTTTGTCCTGACGCAACTTCCGTTCAAGCTCATCGCGGCGAACGTGAAGAACGGGGGACAGATACCGCGCCGCTCGAGACGGGCTTTCCAGCGCGGCCGGCACCCCGAAGACCGACGGCACCTCCATGTTCATGGCGAGCACCTTCCCGTGGCGGTCCGTCACTGAACCTCTCGCTCCTTCGAAGGTGACGCTCTTTTGGTGCTGTCGGTCTGCTCTTGCCGTCAATTCCGCAGCCTGCAGAACTTGCAGAGATACCAACCTAGCCAGAATCCCGCAGAACCCCAAGAAGAGCAGACACAGCGTGACGTACCGTCTCCGGGAAAGCACGCCCATCACTATTCTCCCAACCCCGGCCGCTGATGGTTGCGAGCGACTCGAATTTGCGCGACGACCGGCGATTCCGGCATCGGCGCTTCCGGCTGCTGACGGACCAGAAAGACCTGGCCCTGCTGAGGAGGAAGCAACCCGAGCTTCTCCGTGGCCACCTTGGCGATCCGCTCAGGAGCGGCAAGCGCAGATACTCTTACCTGGAGTTGATCTCGCTCGCGGATCAACAGGATTTTCTGAGCCTTCAATCGCTCGATCTGATAACCCAGGCGGACGACATCCACCCGTTCCCAGACGAAGAGAAAGATCAAACCCAGACCCAACAGCATCATCGTCGCCTTCATGATGATGTCACCTCGTGAGTTCGTTCCGCGACGCGAAGCTTCGCGCTCCTGGACCGTGGATTGTGAGCCATCTCTTCCTGCGTGGGCCGTAGCGGCTTCTTCGTTCTGATGGTCAGTTGCGTGTCGGACAATGAACGGAAAGTACGCTTGACGATGCGATCTTCAAGCGAGTGGAACGAGAGCACGCAAAGCCGTCCTCCCGGCTCCAGCACATCTGCGGCTTCGCGCAACGCACGCTCCAGATAGTCAAGCTCTTCATTGACCGCGATTCGAAGCGCCTGAAACGTCCGTGTAGCACAATGGAGGCGGCCTCGCCGATACGGAACAGGAACCGCGCCTTCGATGGTCGAGACCAGCTCTTCGGTCGTTTCCAGCGGCTTTCGCATTCGGTCCCGGACGATCGCTCTGGCGATCCGCCGGGAGAACCGCTCTTCTCCGAACTCAAAGATCATCCTGGCGAGGTCCGCTTCATCCGCATGGTTGACGATTTCCGCTGCGGTTCTTCCAACGGACTGATCCATCCGCATGTCGAGTGGGCCACTCGCCTGAAAACTAAAACCGCGCGCGGGCTCATCAAGCTGGGGAGACGACACGCCGAGATCGAATAGCACACCGCTCACTTTCAAGACGCCGCGGTCGGCGAGATGCCGTTTCAAATCGACAAAGTGTCCCCTGACCAATTCGAGTCGTCCCCCGAAGCGACATAGTTGCGCTTCAGAGGCGTAAATCGCGCGAGGATCACGATCAATTCCGATCAGTCGTCCAGTGGGTGCACTCGATCCCAGGATACTTGCAGCATGCCCACAATAACCCACCGTACAATCAAGCACGACAGTATCTGGGCTGGGTCTTAGCCAAAACAAGATCTCAGTCGGCATGACCGGAACATGCCTCAATGATTCAGAAAATGTCCTGATTCCAGGTTCACCCACTTTCTCCCACTCTTCGGCGGAGTATACTCCAGCCAAAAGTGTTGTCAACAGAAATTCAGAGACTTATACACCTGCGTCCCGTAAGTAGTTTTTCACTCTTACACGCGCCCGACGAGCGTTATATTCGTATACCTTATTATGGAGCCCACAAGAGATCCATTTGAAGCCTGCCCGTCGAAGCGGCCATGTGCGAGGGAAACAGGACGTGATCAGAGAGGAGGACCCTCCTGCGGCATTTTGACTCGGTATTGGCGGACAGGTCACCGTGATGCCTGGGATCATCGAACCGAGCACTGCGATGAATCCGCCAACTCCTTGACAGATTCGAGATCGAACGAGACACTGCGACCATGATGATCATCCCTGTTCTCGACCAGGCAACCGTCTCGACAGGCGGACACGCCAGACTCGCAGCCGTCCTGTTGATTTTGGCCCCCCTCCTGCCGTGTGGCCAGGACGCATTCGCAGCGCCACCCATGGAATTTTGCGCAGGGCGGCCGGCCGATCAACAGTTGCGAGCGTCACAAGGGAAAGGGGCGACCGAGGGACCTTGCGTACCGCTGGTAGAGAAAACCGAGGGAACCGGACAGACTGAGACGACCGGTCGCACCCTGGGTCGACAGCTGAAAGTCGACAACATTGAAGCGGAGGTCGCTTCGTTTCTTCAGCGCTACAACAAATTTCTCGCCTGCTGCAAGACCGATCTCGCTGAACTGGAAGCGGTGGAGGCGATGGGAGACGAGGTCAACGAGTTGCTCGCCCTTGCACAGTCAGGGCTTTTCAGCGAACAGATTAAGGTACGCGGATGGACGATCGGCGAACTGATTCCTCCGGTTGCGCAGGCGCGCGCTGACCTGAAAAAACTTCATGCGCAGCTCGACGAGATTGCGAGAACGCGGGAGCGGCTGGCCAATGGAAATTCCGACACAGCGGCGAGCAACTCCCGCAAGATTCACGAGATCGAGGATGCCATTCAGCGCGATTTTCAACCTCGCCCGGCTCAGGCCGCCCCCAAGACCGGTACGGGAATCGGAGCGAGCCCGTCGGTGGGAACAGGAATCGGCATGACGCCGAAAACCGGAAGCGACATCGGCAGAGGAGGCACGACCGGAGCGGACTTCGGAGTCACCCCCAAAACCGGCCTCGACATCGGGGCGACCGGACCGGTGGGATTCGAAATCGGAACGACGGGACGCGCCGGGGCCGCCGTAGGCGAATCCACTTTGAATACGGATCAGTCCGCGGTCGGCTCCAGCCTTCGCCCGTCTTCCGTGGGATCAAGTCTTTCGGACTCCACGGTCGGATCTACCCTGGGAGGGTCCACGATCGGCTCAGGAATCAGCGACAGCACGATCGGCTCCACCTTAGGTGGCTCGTCCGTCGGGTCAAGCCTTCAGAATCGCGGAACATCTCCCCAGTGAGGCACTTCTCTCCAACCTCCTTCGCTCATTGCCGACCTCTGTCCGGCATGATCGCCGGCATGCCTCCCCAGGTCTCCCCGCCGTCTCCGCTCCGATAGAGGCCGCTGCCGTTGGTTCCAGCATAGAATACTCTCGGATCGGTCGAACTCTGGACAATGCATCGGACGTTGGTGGTGGCAAGCCCTTGGTTCATTGTTCGCCAGGTCAACCCGCCGTCCTCGCTTCGATGGACTCCGTCGCGTCCAGCAAGGTAGATGACCCCCTGCTTCGACCGGTCCAGAATCATGGCGATAATCATTTGATCGGCGAGCGATTCTCCGATTCGTGCCCAAGACTTCGCTCCGTCGGTCGTTCTGTAAAGCCCTGCCAACGTCGCGGCATAAATCGTGTCCGATGCGAACGGATCGACCACAACCGCGGTCACATTGAGCGCGCGCGAAGTCTTGACCATACCGGGCGCCACCAGCCCGTTGTTGACCTTGTCCCAACGGGCCGCCTTGTTCGCGGTTTTATAGACCCCGCCGCTCGTACCGGCGTACAGGATCTCCGGCCTCGAGGCATCCATACCGAGCGTCACCACCATCAGGACTTCCTTCATCCCCTCCATTTTCTTGATCCAGCTGTCCCCGCCGTTGTTCGTCTCAAACACGCCCATCGTCGTGGCGAGATAGATGTGATTGCTGTCCGCCGGATCGAACACGAACTGATTCACGACCGAGGAAATCGTGGCGTCGTCCAACCCGGAACGCATCGAAGTCCAGCGCTGTCCGCCGTCATGACTCTTGAACACGGCGTCCCCTTTCGTCCCTGCGTAGACGGTCGCCGGGTACGTCGGATCCACGGCCATTGAAATGACGCGTGAATGACTCATGCCTTGCGACAGGTTAACCCAAGTCCGTCCTCCATCGCGCGTCTTGTAAATATAGTCGTTCGTCGCCACGTACATAATGTCCGGATTCGTCGGATGGAGTTGGATAAGGACGATCGGATCACTGCGATCGCACCCTTCACATACGACGAGGAAGAGCAGCAGGAGGCAGGTACGTATGGTGGAGAGGCGCGGCACCTCCTGGTCACCGATAGTTCGTAAACCGGAGATCGATCCCGAAGTCTTTTCCCCTGAGGAACGCGATGGCCCCCTGCAACTCATCCTTGCTCTTGCCGAGGATCCGCACTTGCTCCCCTTGAATCTGAGCCTGCACTTTGAGCTTCGACTCCTTGATCGACTTGGCAATCTCTTTCGCTTTGTCCGTGGCCAGGCCACTTTGGATCTTCGACACCTGCCGAACCGTCCCGCTGAGGGCCGGCTCGACGCTCCCATGCGTAAACGCTCGTAAGGAGACTCCGCGCTTCACGCACTTCACCTTGATGATTTCCTGGACCGCGGTCAGCTTGTACTCGTCGTCCGAGACGACCACCAGCTCCATCTCCTTTTCCTTCAGCAGAATCTCGGTCTTGGAATCCTTGAAATCAAACCGTTGCTTGATCTCTTTCGTCGCCTGGTCAAGGGCGTTCTTGAGTTCCTGCATATCGACCTCCGAGACGACGTCAAACGAGAACTGATCAGCCACGTGCGCCTCCTCTCACTTCAATGTCAGCAGCAGCCGCCGAACGGGAGGTTAAAGCCGCGCCGGACGTCCTCATCCTGAATAGCCGGCTGCACCCTCCTCGCAGTGCCTCCACCTGCCATGACGATGACCTCGCTGCTCGTAAACGGCTTCTTCCGAATCACGTATCCGTACCACTGCCTGAAGCTATCCCCCAGGACGATGAGGCCCAAGCTTGCGACCGCCACGACAAGCACCGCGTCCAGATACAGAGAGAATGCCTCACCTCCTGCGACCTTTCCCGCTTTGCCCAAAAACATTCCAAACAGTTCGTACGAGCCGCTGAGGGTGACGACGCCCACAAAGCACATCGGCACAGCCGTCACCCAGAGATATGGTGACTTCCACATTTTAATGAGAACTGTGGTACCGATGCAGAGCGCCAGCGTGCCCAGGAGTTGATTGGCCGCGCCGAACATCGGCCAGATTGTAGAAATATTCCCGGTCCCAATCAGGTAGGCCCAAGCACCCACCACGATAACACTCGTTGCAAAAGCCCCGGGCCACCAGTTCATTTGTCGGAACGGAGCGTATACCCGACCCATCATCTCCTGCACAAGATAGCGTGCGACCCGCGTTCCTGTATCGATGGTCGTCAGGATGAACAGCGCCTCAAAGACTAGCGCGAACTGATACCAGTATGCCATCAGACCGCCCATGCCAGGCAGGGCGGCGAAGATCGACGCCATACCCACGGCCAACGACACTGCCCCACCCGGGCGCCCTTCGATCTCTGTTCCCACCAAGCGAGCGAGTTCAGCAATGTGTACTGGCGCAAACCCCATCGCCGTCAGCGCATCGGCAGAAAGTGTCGTGTTGATCGCCAGATAGTCTCCAGGAATCAGGACCGACGCTGCGATGAGCGCCATCACGCCGACGAAGCTCTCTAGAAGCATGGCTCCGTACCCCACCATCGCATGCGATTCATGCTCGATCATCTTCGGAGTGGTTCCGGACGATACCAGGGAATGGAACCCTGAGACCGCACCACATGCAATCGTGATAAATAAGAAGGGGAACAGCGAGCCGGGAATGATCGGCCCGCCTCCGAGCGCAAATCTCGTCACCCGCGGCATTTCGATGATAGGCGCCATGAGGATAACGCCGAAGCCCAGAAGAAACACGACCCCGAGCTTCATGAACGTGGAGAGATACCCGCGCGGTACAAGCAACATCCAGCCCGGCAGCACCGAGGCCAAGAGCCCGTAGCCGGCAAGGAACCAAATGAGCGTGACCTTGTCGAGTTCAAACATCCATGCATACACCGACTGGGCAACCATGCGGCCGCCCAGCACGGCCAGAATCAGGAGCCCGACCCCCAGGACGGTCACCTCCGCAACGGCCCCCGGGCGAAGCCTATGGAGGTAGAATCCCATCACGAATCCGATGGGAATCGTCATAGCGATCGTAAATGTCCCCCAGGCATTGTGATAGAGGGCATTCACCACGGCGAAGCCGAGCCCCGCCAGCGCCACCACCACGATGAAGAGCACCGCCACGGCCGTGGCCGTTCCCGTAATCGGTCCCAACTCGTCATGCGCGATCTGCGGCAAAGACCGGCCGTTTCGTCGCATCGAGGCAACAAGAACGATGAAGTCCTGCACCGCTCCCGCAAGCACCGCCCCGACGACGAGCCAGAGAAATCCCGGAAGAAATCCGAACTGTGCCGCCAGCACCGGCCCCAAAAGAGGCCCGGCTCCTGCGATGGCCGCGAAATGATGACCGAACAGGACGTACTTGTTGGTCGGGTGAAAATTCACACCGTCGTTCAAACGGACGGCAGGGGTGACCCGCCGATCATTCAACTCTGCGACCTGACAGGCAAGCCAGCGCCCGTAATACCGGAAAGCCAGTACGTATAGGCATGCGGCCGCCACGACAAGCCAGAGACCGTTCACTTTTTCTGTGGGATTGATCAGACCGCCCACGTAACCGAAAGCCACTGCTCCCAGTCCAGCGAGCAATATCCAGATCGCACGCATCATGACCGACATTCGCGGCATCCTACCATAAAGATTCGGAGGGAAAAGAGAGAAGATTGCCACTGAGTCTCGCACGCTCAGTATCAGGCTCAACTTCTGCCGTCTTGTCGGAAGGTTGCCGAAGGGGTGTGCGATTGCGCAGATCGTTCCGTTTTCACGCGAATCCACTAGGCTGGGTGTGGAAGAAGTACGCTGAAGAGTTATACTTATTCCACTTTGCAATCGACTTTGGAGCGTTCGCCGCCAAGCCTAGGGTAATCCCGCGGACATGCGGCGACCGATTTGACACGATGCGATGGCTGATTCGCTCTGTCGTAGCAGTGTTGCTGCTCATCTTGCTGGGCGCTGCGTATCAAGCCGTTGACATGGCACTGGACAGTCAACGATATCCGCCCCCGGGAAGACTCATTGACGTCGGTGGGCACGAGCTTCACCTCTATTGTACGGGCGAAGGCAGTCCCACTGTCGTCCTCGAATCGGCGAGTATCGGCTGGTCGGTCTATTGGACGAAGATCCAATCCGATCTGACCCGGCTCACACGTATTTGCTCGTATGACCGAGCCGGACTGGGTTGGAGTGAGCGTGGACCATCGCCGCGAACGGGGCGGCGGATTGCGGATGAGCTTCACACCCTGCTCGCTCGCGCCAGAGTATCAGGACCCTATATTTTCGTCGGCCATTCGCTCGGAGGGTTCGTGGCCAGGCTGTACCACGAATCCTACCGGGAGGACGTCGTCGCGATGGTATTGGTCGATGCTGACCACGAACGGCAGTTTGACGAAGCGGAGTTCCGGAAATTCATCGCTTCAGCCAAGACGGCTTTCCCGATCCTCGGAGCGGCCACCACGCTCGGGATCACACGGCTCCTGCTGACGTTGGATGTCCTGCCGCCGCTGTTTGCCAGACAGGAGGAGCGCGCCCCTCCGGAGATCCGCCCCATGTTGCGGGCCGGCTGGGCAAGAACCCGCTACTTCGCCACCATGGCGGATGAGCAAGCCTCGCTGGAAGAAACCTCGTCCCAGGTCAAGCGCTCGGGTCGGCTCGGCGACCTTCCACTCATCGTCGTGACTGCGACGGGACCGACGTGGTGGCCCGACATGCCGCAAGGATTGGATAGCTCACGATTTCGTCATATGCGGCTCAATCTCCAGGCCGATCTATTGAAGCTTTCCACCAACAGTCGCCAGATCTTTGCAGACCGAAGCAGTCACTTTGTCAACTTCGACCAACCCGAGATTATCGTCGAGCAAGTCAGACAACTGGTCGAGTTCCGCAGACTCGTACAACGAACGGGTGGCAGGTAGCAGACTGAGCTCGCTTGAGCCGGCATCGGTGGATCTCGCCCCTGAAAATCGTCGCCCTCTACGCCTGCGGTGGGCCTCTATGTGGAATCGGCCGGCGTGAGCCGCCAGCCGTCCTTGAGCGGTCCGCTCCCCCCTTACGGGGAATATTCGATGGTGGCGGGAACCGATTAGACTCCTGCCGATCATGGACATCGTCCGACCCTACCATCGTGGGCTCTACCGTCTGTCGGTCAGCTACCCAGCAATGTATTGCCTGCTCTCGACGATCGGAGAAGGCGTCATCGTCAATCTGTCGGCTCTAGGTTGTACGATGCAGACCGACAGGCCCATGCCTCCAGGACGCAGCGTCTCGCTCAGGTTGCTTCTGCCGGATCGCCATGAATCTCTTCCCATCGATCTCGGGCAAGTGCGATGGGTTGACGGCAACCGGGCGGGAATCGAATTCACGAAGGTCGACCGGAGCGCGAATCTTCGCCTGCACAGTTTCGTGTGGGATCTGATGGTCGAGCGGATCCATTGCATTCAGCGTGAGCGCGTCACCTCCTAGGCGTCATTCGTCGACCCTCCTGGCTTGCCGATCAGCGCTAGGCACAGCAACCCGACGGAGATCCACACCAGTTCACGAAAGCGCCGCAAGAGCGCGAAGGCGACTCCGACAACCTCGCTATAGCCGAATGCCCGCAGCAGCAACAGATTGCCTGCATCCTGGGCACCCAGACTTCCGGGAATGAAGAATGTTCCTCCCTTGATCAAGACCGACAATGCGCCGATCGAAACCGCCGACAGCATGTCGGCCGGACCGCCGAGGCAATAGATAATGACGTAGACTTCGATCGCTTCCGCAAGCCATCCCAGTAAGTACAGCCCCGTGGAGATGTAGAACATGAGCCGGCGTTCCGTATAGAAGTTCAAGATTGTCCGGTCGAGCGATCGGAGTTGCTCTGCCCGACGCTCCAGAACCTCTAACCGCCACCCGAGCTTCCGGATCAGTTCCAGCGTCCAGGTGAAGAGACCCCGCCGCTGCACCAGCACGAACGCCGCCGTCCCGAAAAGCAATAATCCCACACTCAGAATGGCGCCCGTGACGATCTGACCGGACGACCCGGTCGGGCCCAGAACCCACAGGCCGATGGCGATCCCCACGATAATGAACAACACCTGGGCGATCGTCATGGTGGTCTTAGCGATGACCACGGATGCCAACCCCTCGACCACGGGCACTCCGTCCCGCTGGAGGAGGTAGGCCTTCAATGGCTCTCCCCCGACGTAGGCAGTCGGAGTAGTCATGTTGACTACTTCCCCCGCCATCCGGATCATCAAAAGACGCCAGAATGGGACCCGTTCCGATCCCTCGAGCGCGACCTTCCAGCCGTAGCCCTCGACCAGATACATGAGGAGTGAAGGCGCGAGAATCGACAGGAGCGCCGCCGGACCGAGCCTGTGAACTGCGCGGTAAATCTCCGTTGGGCCGATGTACCAGACGAGAAACGCAAGCGTGAAGAGACCGATAACGAGAAGCAGCCGCTTAACCACGGCCGGTCGAGGGAAACCGAACCACCCAGAGCATAATCGCCGCGAAGGTCAAGGATCCGATCGCCGCGAGCCACAGAAACCAGTCCAGCTTGCCGAGGAGGGCGAACAACAGGACGATGACAGAAAAATCCCGGCTCGCCACATTCTGCAGAATGAATTCGGAGCGCGCTGCATGCGCGAGACTCTTCCACCCGTTCGTTGCTCTGATCCTCTGGGCCTTGCCCACCAGTACGAATGACAGGGCATTTCCCAGAATTGCGGCAGCCCCCAAGGCTAACGGCGCCCAAGCGTACGGGAACCCCGAGCCGGCAATATAGCTCCCCCAGGCGATTCCTCCGAAGATCGCCATATGGACGACATTATCCATGGCAATGTCGAGCCAGGCTCCGAACGACGACTCGGTGAAGGTCAGCCGCGCGATTTCACCGTCGCTGCAGTCGATGACCGCAGCCAACTGGAAGAGCACCGCTGCGGCGAGACCAGCGGCGTACGTCCCCCTCGCAAATCCCGCCGCCGCTGCCAGACCCACAAAAGTGGCCAGCATGGTCACAGTGTTCGGCGATAACCCGAGCGCGAGAAAGACCCGTGTGAACCTTCGGGACAGAATCCGATTGAAATACCGGTCGACGACGCCTTCGAGGTCGCTTCTGAGCGATGCAAACAGCTGACTCTCGGCCGCTCGCAGGTCACGGGAGTTCCGTACCGCCCGGTACCACTGAGCCTGGTTCGAGTCGGTCGAAAAGACACGTAACCGGCCGGTCGCCGCCGCCTGCTCGATCCATCGACGAACAGGAACGGTACCGGACTGGCACATCGCCGGTCCTGTGGCGCTCAACAGGCTCGCCGGCAGCACCACCAGATCCGCTGCCTCGGCCACGCTCGATTCCGCGAACCGGCGGATCGACTCGACATCGCCCTGAATCGTCCCCTGGTGATGCCGCCGGAGCCCGACGACAATCGCCTGTCCTTCCTGAACGTCCCGTCGGAGCTGTTCGACCAACTCACGCGAAAAGATACCGGCTGCTCCGGACACCAGACAGAAGCCGCGAACCTCAGCGGCCAACGCTTCCCAAGTCCGAGGGTCATCCAACGGAAATTCCCGAACGGGCATCCAACGGACCGGGATCGTCACGCGAGGTCCCTTGCCGAGAGCTTGCTTGAGCGCGTCTTCCTCCACCCCGGCTACCACAATCAGCTGCCGGATGCCCGCGCGTTGAAAGGTCAACACGGCGCGCTGGAACAGGCCGATGCCCACAATCGGCGTCAGCGGCCCGACTGCTCCGCCGACCGGCGCCCCGGACAGGTCCACAGACGGGAGCAGGATGGCGGTTGAGAGCCCCTGCAGATCGGCCTGTTGGTCAAGCAAACTCTCGCCCATGTCGGGCTGTCCTCTTAGGTTGTGCACCATCGCGACAGGAAATCGCGAGATGAATGCGCATCACAATTTCGGCAGCACATCCCGCTCGGCTTTCTCCACGTCCTCGGCGAAATCGATCTCGGTCCAGGGCAAGCCCCCGATTTTTTCATGCCCCACTTTCACATCCCTGAAGAATTCCAGTAACGCATCTTCGTACTCCATCTGCCAGGCTTCCCGGTCCACGTACCTCCTGAGAGATGCAACGATATGTGGAGTATCCGCCGCTCTGACCCTGAGAAACCCGACGCCTTCTCCCGCATAGTCGTAATGCAGCGGCAGACGCTTGGTCAGCGCGACGACGCGACCGCCCTCGACGACCACCATACATTCTTCTCCGGTCTGTTTGACCGATTCATCCATCAGCAGGGCGTTGGGATACTCGGACTGCACGAGTCTTCGGAGGATCTCACGATGAAACAGCACGTCCGCATCCATAATGACGACGTCATCGTCCAAGACCGTACGCGCCTCCCACAGAGAAGAAATGCTGCCGCGATGGAATTGCTCATTGACGAGGAAGTTCACCCGCACCCCGTGGGAATTGGCATCCACGGCCGCCCGAATCATCTCCTGTTTGTATCCGACGACGATATCCGCTCGGGCCACACCGACCTCTCCCAGTGATCGCAGATAGCGGTGAAGCAGACTCCGGCCGCCGATCTCGATCAGACATTTGGGGCGATGCTGTGTCAGAGGCCAGAGCCGCTTGCCGACGCCGGCGGCGAGAATGACGGCTTTCATGCGGGCGCGCAAATCCGTTCCACGGCGTCGAGAAATGCCGTGAACTGTGCTTCGGTCAATGCTCCCATGTTGGCCACCCGAAAAATCTTGTTCTCCAGATTACCCTGACCGGCATAGATGACATACCCCTGCGCCTTCAATTGATCATGGAGAACCTGGTAGGACAACCCCTCCGGCAGATAGTAGGCGGTGATCGTGTTGGATTGGCGATCCGGCGTCAGAACCGGTTTCAGGCCGAGTTTGGCCATTCGCTCTCGGATCAACGTCGCCATCTTCTTATAGCGCTGGATGCGCCGGGAGACCCCTTCTTCCAGCAGTTCATTGAGCGCCTCGTCAAATGCATAATACAGCTGCACCGCCGGCGTGAACGGGATGATACCTTGTCCTTGATCGTTCACATAATGGGTGAGATGGAGATACCAGGAGCGCTTGGGATACGCCCGCATCCGTTCCAGGAATCCCCGACGCAGGAGCACAAACGACACGCCCGGAAATCCCTGGATGCACTTCCCCGCGGTCCCGCCGACCATGTAGATGTGATTGCCGGCGATGTCGAGCGGTTCACCGCCCAAAGCGCTGACGGCGTCCAGTATGAACACACGGTTTTGACTGTCGACGACCTCCGCGATTTCCTTGACCGGATTGATCAAACCGGTCGTAGTCTCATGATGCACCATCGCCACCGCATGGACTTCCGGATGCTGTCTGAGGGCCAGCCGCAATCGCTCGGGGTCCGGCGGCACGGTCCACTCGTATTTCAGTTCGGAGACGCCCAAACGATGAATGCCCACCATCTGGGAAAGCCGCTCGCCATACACTCCATTGTTCAGGACCAGCATGCGTTTACCGTGCGGGAGAGAGGACAGTACGGCGGCTTCGACGGCAGACGTTCCGGAGCCCGTGATCAGCACGGCGGCATAGTCGCCTTCCACTCCCGGCACGAAGGCCTTCAGCAGCTTGGATTGAATCCCGGCCAGGAGATCGGAGAATTCCGATTCCCGGTGACATATGTCCTGCCGAAGGAGAGCCTGCCTGACCCTGTCGGACACGTTCACAGGCCCCGGATTCAACAACATCATGGTGCGGTTCTACTCCTTACTCTATGGCTTTCATGAATCGCTTGGTTAAGTCCGGCGGCTCGAGCAAGACACGGCCGGCATCCTCGGCAAACTCGTTGACCTTGACCAGCAACATGCTGGGCCCGTCCTTTTTGAGCATATCCTTGAACTCGTAGACAAGGTCCTCGCGATCACGCACACGCTCAACGTTCACATAGCCCGCGGCCTTGGCCACTCTGTCCAGCGGCACCACATTCGAGATCGTCGGTTGATTTCCGGTCGTCCCGTAGACCTCATTATCGAAGACGACATGGATGAAGTTCTTCGGCTTCAGGGCGCCGACTGTGGCCAGAGTACCCATTCCCATGAGCACATTGCCGTCTCCGTCGAAGGTGACGACCTGCTTGTTCGGCTTGGCCAGCGCCACACCCAGCGCGATCGCCGGCGCATTGCCCATGGAGCCGATCATGTAAAAATGCGTTGCCCTATCCGCAATCTTGTGCGCTTCGCGCGACGGAAATCCATTACAAATGATGACGGGCTGATCCGTCAACAATTCCAGGAGGGCGCCGATGGCCTGAGCCCGGCTGATCAACGTTCCTTGCTCCGGTCTCATGGCATCGTTCCTTTCATCACAGTGTTCCGATCAAGCCCAGCATGGCATCCCGCCCGAGCGCAACCGTTCACGGGTGCAGTCCCTTGACAACCCCCTTACCAATGAAGAGGGCGACGGGAATCCGCTGCTTCATAAATATCTCCGCCACCCATTTGAAGTCCTCGACGGCGGTCTTCTCCGTCAGCGTTCGGTGAGGAATCTTCATCGTATCGAGAAGTTGTGGCATTGTCTCTCCCATGACGAGATGTTCCGGCGCATCCTTTCCTCCTTGTCCGCGCCACGACACGATGAGGATACAGGGCTGCCGGTAAATCATATTGAGCGAAATGAGCGTATTGAGCGACGTGCCGAGCCCTGAATTCTGCATCAGCACCACGGGGATCTTGCCGGCCATGTATGCTCCGGCGGCCATCGCGACGGCTTCATCCTCACGCACCGCCGGCGTATACAGGTGCCGATCGATCAGTTCGGCGATGATGCCGCCCAGCAATGAATCGGGCACTCCTGTAAAGAAATCCACGCCCATATCCTGCATCGCCCGTACAAACGCATCGCTGTCGATCATCGGCTCTCGTTCCTCGTTATAGGGTCCGAACAGGAAAAACGCGCGCATTATATGCCATGCACCGAGGTGTTCTCAAGAAATCTGGACGGTTGCACCTTGTGCCCTTGCATGTTAGCGTGCTCCATGAATACCGGTGGCCATCCGTGAAACGGCGCGCGGGACATGTCTTCATTCTGACGCTTGTGTTCTTCTGGTCAGTCGAAGCCGTTCATGCCGTGCCGATGACCAAGGACCCGAAGGGCTTTCGCGACATCGCCTGGGGCTCGTCGCTGTCGGCACGACCGGACCTGATGGTCAAGCATACAGGACACCATCTCCGGGAATATGAGTTCACCCGCGATGCTCCGTCATTTGGAGGAATCCCGGTTGATAGTGTTCGATTGACGTCCATCGATGAACAGTTCGCGCGCGTCACGATTCGCTACAAAGGCGACCAGATTCACAAGCGGATTCTCCTGTATCTTGAAGAAGAGTTCGGTCCGCTTGAACGCCTTCCTGGGCAGATGGTGCGTGGACTGAATCAGCAGTACAATTGGCGAGGGACCGATTCGGAAATCAACATGACCTACCAGGCGTCCACTGAGCGCGGATTCATTTTTATCGACAGCCGAACCCTAGCGCCTCTGTTCAATGATCAGATCGCCGACACAGCGGACTAAGCATGCCTCTGTCTCCGTATTGCGGCCTGCTTCTGCGGGTGCTGATTCTGACGGCGTCGGCCGCGATGGTGTCCGGCCTGGTCGCCCTTGCGATTCCCATTCAGCATGATCCGAATGGATTCGAGGGCATCCCGTGGGGAACGGCGCAGTCGGAATCTGAGGTCTTCGGCACGCCGGCCACTCTCTAGCGGGCTTTTGAAACGCGCGATTCGGCCGCAAACTTTCGGTTGACAAGTGGAACGCGCTTTCGCATCATGCGAGGTCATCATGACAAACGCCGCCAAGCTCCGAGCCGCCCTCAAGAAACCCGGCGCATTGAAAGTCGTCGGGGCACACGATGCCCTCAGCGCCCGCCTCATTGAACGTGCGGGGTTCGACGGGGTATGGGCCTCCGGCTTCGCCATCTCCGCTTCGCTCAAATGCATTCCGGACGCGAGCTTCATCACGTCCAGCGAGCAACTCGAAGTTGAACGAAACATCGCCGAAGCGGTCGGAATTCCTGTCATCGCCGATTGCGACACCGGCTACGGAAACGCGCTGAACGTCATGCGCACGGTCACCGACCGTGAGCGTGCGGGCGTCGCGGCGATTTGCATCGAAGACAACGTCTACCCGAAACGCTGCAGCTTTTACGCCGGCGTCCGCCGCGAACTCATTCCTCTCGACGAGCATTGTGGAAAGATCAAGGCGGCGAAAGCGGCTCAGCTTTCCCCCGATTTCATGGTAATCGCCAGGACCGAAGCCCTGATTGCCGGATGGGGGCAGGAGGAAGCGCTCAAGCGGGCGGAAGCCTACGCAGAGGCAGGCGCCGATGCCGTCTTGATCCATTCCAAGTCAAGGAAGTTCGATGAACTTCGAGCGGTCTACAAGGCCTGGTCCGGGCGCGTTCCACTGGTGGTGGTTCCGACGATCTTCGACCAGACAACCGCCGCAGAAATGGAAGAAGCAGGCGCAAAGATCATCATCTACGCCAACCAGCCGGTACGCGCGGCGATTCGGGCCATGCGCGATGCGCTGGACCTCATCAAACGAGACACTAGACCCGGCGCCGCGAATGACCGCATTGTGACCTTGCCTGAGGTCTACGACATCGTTGGAGTTCCGCAGATGGAGGAAGACGAGCGACAGTTCCTCCCCGTCGGCGGGGAACAGATCACGGCGATCATCCCGGCCGCAGGCTTTGAGAAGCAGTTGCTTCCCCTCATCGAAGACATGCCCAAATGCCTGCTGGACATCAAGGGCAAGACAATTCTGGAACGTCAGATATCCGCGCTGAACGAATGCAATATCAAGCAGATCGCCCTCATCCGCGGCTATAAGAAGGAGGCGATCACCCTGCCGAACATCCGGTACTATGACAACGACCGGTATGAAGAAACCGGGGATCTGTTCTCAATTTTCTGCGCCGAGAGCGAGATGAAGGGCCGGACGATCATCCTGTACGGCGATATTGTCTTTGACAACACCATCCTCGAAAAGCTCCTGAAGAGCCCGGCGGACATGGCGCTGGTCGTGGATCTGGCTTGGCCGGAGGAACGCCAGCGTGACCGGCAGCCGGTCCATCTCAACCCCGACTTGGTCCGCCTCGCCGAATCTCCCGGCAGAAGCTATCTGTCGCGGTTCGTCATGCCGGAAGGTGAGCATCGTGTGGCAAAAATCGGGCGACATCTACCCCATGACGAAGCTCACGGCGAATTCATCGGCATGGCCATGTTTTCCGAGAGAGGCATTGCGGCATTCAAATCCGGATATCGAGCCGCGCTTGATCGCTACCGATCCGATGGGTTCCACGAGGCGGGTGCCGTTGCCAAAGCCTCGTTTACCGATCTGATTCAGGAATTGATCGATCACGGCCAGCGAGTCGAAGCCGTGCCCATCTTCAAGGGCTGGGTCGAAGTCGATTCGTTTGAAGAATACCAAAAAGCCTGGGCGAAGCTGCGCCAATAGGCCGGCGCGACTGTTTCATTCACGATTCTCCGGGCACCTCACCAGCCCGTCTCCGTCTTCTCCTCAACCCCCACCGAACGATGGGTCTCGTTTCCCTCTCCCTGGGGATGGGCAAATCCAGGAAATCCGCTACTCTTCAACTGTCGCCTGGCAGTCGATAGACGAAGCCTCTAGGGAGGGAAACCACTCGATGAAATCGCGAATCTTTGATCTGGGGATCGACTTGAGGGGCGCATACGCCCCATTGGACCGCCGTTATGCAGAACGCGCCGCCTTTCAGGCCCGAGTGCTGTACGCGAGCGAGGACGGGGCCAGGCTCCTCAAGGCTGAGGGGGCATTGACTGACCTCTCAAAATCAGGCTGCAAAATCCAAGGCACGGTCTCGCCACTGGAAGGCAGCCATGTCACGCTGTTTCTGTATCTCGGGGACGGCCAACCGCCTCTGTGCCTGACCGAGGCGACAATCTCTTGGGTCAGGGGATCGGCCTTTGCGGCCAAATTCCCCGACCTGACACCGGAAGAGCGGAAACGGATTCAGGAACTCATCTGGAAGCACGTCACCCTTTCTTTGTCAAACCCGCGGCGAGCAGGGTTTCGCATCGTCTGACGTTGGAGCCGATCGCCGCCAACATGCAGCAGAGGGAGTTAATCATGAACGCTTGCCCGTCCGACCATCCGAATGACCATCCTGCCGCCTTCAGACTCACCCGCCGCACTACCGAGCGAGTCCCAACCCATTTTGCCGTGATGTATTCGGGAATGCAGTCGGGGTTCATGCTGATGGGGGACGGATTGACCGCCAACCTCTCTGATCGCGGCGTCGGGATCTGCGGCAACCAATGCGTAACCCGGGGGATGGAACTCGCTCTCTTTATCATGCTTCCCGGCATGGAAGATCCGATCTGCCTCCCGCAGTGCCGGGTTTCCTGGGTGTCCGGCCTCCGCTTCGGCGTGGAAATGCTCTTGCTTTCGCCTGAGACTCTGAACCAACTGCGTTTTCACACCTGGAATTCATCCTCCCGTCCATCCATCGGGCGATGATCGTTATTGAAGGAGGTGACTCATGCGATGCAACAAACTCCGTTCGAACAGGGTCCTTCGACCGCAGACCACTCCGTGTAACCGACGTGAACACGCTAGGATTCCGGTCGAGTTCAGCATCATGTACTCGGCACAACCGGAGGGAGGGAACGTCCTGGTCGGCGACGGCACGGTCACATCTTTGTCCCGGCAAGGCCTGGGAATCAGAGGAAACCGGTCGGTCAGAATCGGAATGGAATTGGCGCTGTTCCTGTATCTCCCCGACGGACAGGATCCGTTGTTCGTGACCGCAGCCAGGGTCGCCTGGACCGCCGGCCACCGATTCGGCGTCATCATCACAGGGATGAACGTTCGCGAGCAGAATCGGCTCCGCTACTTCGTAGCCGGCCAGCATCGCCAAGAGCGCGACCACTAGTCGGTTATAGATCAGCTGGGCTTAGACGTCCGGCCTTGTGTGGTTTCCTTCGCCGCAGTCCCTTCAATCCGCTTCGGTTCTCAACCCTCCCCCCGCCCTTTGCCAGCCGCCACGCTCACGGTCCGCAGTCGCCGACAAGGGAACTACGGCCACTCGGCCGTTCATTGTCAGCGAACACGGCTTCGTGCTACTGTACGTGGTGAGTGAATACTCACTTACTGAGCCAGTCTCAATGAAGATAATCAAACGAAGCCGTTCTTCCGGTCAAGAGCGACAGGCTGGGTTGATCGCGGCAGCCGCTGCCCTCTTCGCCGCGAAGGGTTTCAACGGTACCACTACGCGCGAAATCGCCAAGGCTGCGGGAGTCAGCGAAGCGCTCGTCTTCAAACACTTTCCGACCAAACGAGCGCTGTACGCCGCGATCCTGGCAGAGAAGGTGTCCGTAGACGAGCTGCTTGGGGCGGTGGAAGAGTCCGCCAGGAAGCGAGACGACCGTCGGGTCTTTATGCTGATTGCGGGTTTTCGCATTAGACCCGGCGTCGATCCGACCCTCCTCCGGCTTCTCTTGTTCAGCGCGCTGGAAGGGCATGAACTGTCTGACATCTTCTTTGCCAAACACCACAAGGTCTTTTACGACCATCTGGCCACCTATATACAGCTGAGGATCGAAGAAGGGGCGTTCCGTGACGTCGATTCCCTGCTGGCGGCCCGCGCCTTCATCGGCATCGTTGTCCATCACCGGCTCCTGCACGAGATTTTCGGAGTCCCGATGCATCGATCGCACGACGAAACGGTCGCGACCTATGTCGAGTTGTTCCTCAACGGATTGGTTCGGCAAACCAACATCCACGGACGCAACCGGAGGCAGGGTCGATGAACCCCGTCCGCCGACACCCGATCGTGACGCTCGGCGTGATCATCTTTTTCGCCGTGACGGCACTCGTCGTCTTCCGGCTGAGCAGCGGAGCCAAGAGCGATCCAAAGAAAACTCGGACGATTACCGTCGGAACGGTCCGCCCTCTCAAGCAGGACCTGGACATCAGGCTCGCGTATACGGCGGACATCACGCCCCATCAAGTCGTCAATATCTTCTCGCGCGTCGACGGTTATATCTCCAAGCTCTATGTCGACAAGGGAGACTTCGTCCAAGCCAATCAATTGCTGGTCGAAATCGATCACACCGATTACCACCATGCCGTCAACCAAGCCAAGGCCAACCTGGCGGCCGCCCGCGCCAAGGTGACCCAGCAGGACGCCTCCGTCCGCAATGCCAAACTCACTCTGGACCGCATGCGGGCGCTGATTAAGGATCAATTCGTGTCCCAGCAGGATCTGGACAATGCGGAGGTGAACACCGACGCGGCCGTCGCCGCGCAGGAATCGCTGCGGGCGCAGGTCAAACAGATGGAAGTGGCATTGGCTCAGGCGGAAACCAATCTGGCCTACTCATATATCCGTGCCCCTTTCTCCGGCTACATCGCAGAACGCAATCTCGATCTTGGCGCCTACGTCACCGGAGCGGCAACCAGCACGTCGACGACATCCAGGGGAATCCTCAGCCTTCACGACATCGAAGTCGTTCGGACGCTGATCGAAGTGGTTGAAAAGGATGTGCCGTTGATTAAGCTCGGCCAGAAAGCCGAGGTCCGAGCCGAAGCCTACCCTGACCGGGCGTTCGAAGGGACGGTCACCCGCGTCGTCCAGGCTCTGAATCGCGCCACGCGGACCATGACGGTCGAATTGGATCTTCCCAACAAGGATCATCTCCTAAAAGGTGGGATGTTCGCGCGCGTCGAAGTGTTGGTGGGAAAACACGCCGACGCGTTGCAGATTCCGATCGATGCAGTGAGCCGGCTCGAGGATGCGCAGTACGTGTACATCGTTCGGGACGGAAAAGCCGAGCGGGTTCCCGTCGATATCGGCGTGCGGGATGAAAACCGGGTCGAGATCATCAAAGGATTGATCGGCGACGAGCAGGTCATCGTGTCGGGCAAGGACTTGGTCCATTCCGGGACGCCTGTGCAGGCACAATCGCTTCCTCAGTCCTGAGTGCTGAGTTGCTGCGGAAGTTTGAGTTGGACGGTGTTACGACGATGTTCCATGTTCTTCGCTCAGCATCCGGCACTCCTAACTCAGCACTAACTGTATGTGGCTAACGCTGCTCGCCCTCCGCAACCGCATCGGGATTCTGATGCTGTCGCTCGCCATGGTCGTGCTCGGCGCCACATCTCTCAACCGGCTACCGGTCGACCTGTTCCCTAATATCCAGGTTCCTGTGGCGTTCGTGGGCGTCCTCTACAAAGGTGCGCCGCCGCTCGACATCGAACAAAGCGTCGTCTATCCGATCGAAAAGGCTGTCAGCTCCGCCTCGAACGTCGAGCACGTCGAGTCCTTTGCCAAACAAGGCATCGGAGCCGTCCAAGTCTGGTTCAATTGGGGCGCCGACATCAATGTCGGGCAGATGGAGGTGATGCAGCGCATTACCCAGATCTTGAACAGCCTGCCCCCCGGCATCCTGCAGCCGTTCATCGTCAAGTTCGATGTCTCGAACATCCCGGTGTCGTTCGTCACGGTTTCCAGCGAGGCGCTCGACGAACGGGCGCTGTACGATCTCGCCTTCAACACGATCGCCCCGCAGATCGAACAGATCGCCAACGTCGCCGCCGCAACCGTCGAGGGCGGAAAGATCCGCCAGATCAACATCAACCTGGACCCTGCTCTGCTCAATGCCCGCGGACTCTCGATTCTGGACGTGGTCAAGGCCGTGAAGGCCGCGAATCTCATTCTCCCCTCCGGCAACCTGAAGGCCGGGAATTTGGACTACAATGTTTTCACGAACAATCAGTTCCGCACCGTCGAGCCCATCCAGGACGTGATCGTCAAGGTGAACCAGACGGGTAATCCGGTGCGCGTGCGCGATCTCGGCACAGTCACCGACTCCTCGGACATTCAGACCAACATCGTGCGGACCGATGGGAATCGGGCGGTCTACCTCAGAGTGAACAAGCAACCGGTCGCCAATACCGTCGAAGTGGTCGATGCACTCCGAGCCGCGCTTCCCAAAATGATCGGCATTCCGCCCGGCGTCAAGCTCGGCATCTCCTTCGATCAATCGGTCTACATCCGCCAATCCATCAGCAATCTGATCGAACAGGCCATGCACGGCTCCCTGTTGGCCGCAGCCGTCATTCTGGTCTTTCTCAGAAATCTCACGAGCACCCTGATCATTTCGGCGGCGATCCCGCTGTCGATCATGGTGACCTTCATCGTGCTCTATTTCACGGGACAAACGCTGAACGTGTTCACCCTTGGAGGCCTGGCGCTCGGTATCGGGCGCCTGGTCGACGACTCGATTGTGGAGTTGGAAAACATCCAGCGACACCTGAATGCCACCCCCAGACGATGGGACGCCATCCTGGAAGCGGCGCGCGAGGTGGCGATGCCTATCTTAGCCTCTACCGTCACGACCGTGGTGGTGTTCCTTCCGATTTTTTTCGTGGTGGGCATCGCCAGGCTCCTGTTGATTCCGCTGACGCTCACCATCGCGATCTCGCTCTTCACCTCGTTCTTCGTCTCGCGCACCGTCACGCCCGCGCTCTGCTACAAGTTTCTGAAGCCGGAGCACGAATCCCATCGCCGGATGCCCGGTTGGTTCGTACGGCTCATGGACTGGAGCCGCGAGCGGTACGAGTCGCTGGACCGCGGCTATGAGGACTCTCTGCGGTGGGTGTTGGGTCATCGCAGGATCTTCATTGTCGGCGTCGTGGCCATTTTCGGCTTCAGCCTCGCGCTGGTTCCGCTGATCGGCACGGAATTTCTTCCCGTGTCGGACGAGAGTCAGTTCCGCATCGTCCTGAGGGCGCCGGTCGGCCAGCGCGTGGAGAAGACCGAGCAACAGGTGGCGCAAGTCGAACGGCTCCTGCGCCAGAACATCCCGCCGCAAGAGCTTGAAACCATCGTGTCCAGCACGGGCGTCCTCGCGCAAGGCCGTTCGTCTCTGTTCAATCCCAACACGGGTCCGCACACGTCGGTCATTTCGGTGTACTTGACCTCACCGGACAAGCGAAGCCGCAACCAGGTCCAGATCATGAATGACGTGCGACCGACAATCCTCAAGTTGTTTCCCGGCGTGGCGATGTTTTTCGACCCCGGAGGGCTGGTCAAGCGGGTGACGAGCTTCGGCTCGCAAAAGGCGGTGGACGTGGAGATCTACGGTTACGATTTTGAGAAGGCCCGGGGCGTGATCAGAGAGGTCGAGGCGCTCATGCACCAGACTCCCGGACTGGCGGACATCGAAGTCAGCCGTGAAGAGAACTATCCCGAAGTGAACGTCGTCGTGGACCGGGAAAAGGCCGCGTTACTGGGAATCAGCGAAACGGACATCGCCAACGCCGTGCTGTTCTCGCTGAACGGTAACGGACAAACAGATCCCATCATTTACACAGACCCGCAGAACGGCAACGAGTACTACATCAGCGCCTGGCTTGCCGAAGAACATCGAAAAGACCTGACCGACCTGGAGAACATCATCCTCACCGCCAGCAACAAGGAACCGGTGCTCTTGAAAAACGTCGCCTCGCTCAAACTCAATGCCGGGCCGGTCAAGATCGATCGCAAGTATTTCCAACGGGTCATTCATATCACGGCCAACCCCCTGAACCGAGACCTGGGTGCCATCGCAGCCGATCTCGAAGCAGGATTCTCCCGGCTACAGTTGCCGACCGGCTTCAGCATCAGGATGGCGGGACAGATCCAGCAACAGCGGGAGACCTTCACCGGCCTGCTGTTCGCCACCGTGCTGGCGTTGGTCCTCGTCTATATGGTCATGGCGGCCCAATTCAAATCGCTGGTCGATCCGTTCATCATCATGTTCTCGGTTCCGATGGGATTTCCCGGCGTCATTTTGGCGCTGTTCCTGACCGATACCACCGTGTCCACCACGTCGATGATGGGCATCATCATGACGTTGGGTATCGTCGTGTCCAACGGCGTGTTGCTCGTAGATTACACGAACGTCTTGCGACGAAAGGGGAACGCGCTTGGCCACGCCGTAGTCACGGCCGCCAGAACCAGACTCCGTCCGATTCTGATGACGTCCTTGGCCACCGTGTTCGGACTGATTCCCATGGCGATCGGCTGGGGAACCGGCGGCGAGACCAATGCTCCCCTGGCTCGAGCGGTAGTGGGAGGGTTGAGCGTCTCCACCCTACTGACGCTCTTTCTGGTGCCGACGATGTATATGATGCTCGAGGAGCGGTTTCCGAGGCCTCTCTCGGACGAACAGAAGCTCGCCGAAGGCCGGCCGGCGGAATCCTCGATGGAGCCGGCGGGAGGATAGTCGGCCCGTCTATGACCCGATGCCGGGAAAGAGCGCGCGGAGCTGGAGGGCCAGCCCCAGATCTCCCATGATCCGCAGCTTGCCCGACATGGCGGCCATCTGACCGCTCAACTGACCGGTCAGGACCTTGATGCAATCCTCACCCGCCATCGCCAACGTCACATGCGGATCGTCATGCTTCCCTTCGTTGACCCGACACACGCCCTGGCTGACCGTCAGAACGTATTGCCCGCCGTCGGTGCCGCTCAAATCGAACTGATACACAGCCTCCAAGCCCTCGGCTGCGTCCGAATCGAGTTTCTCGGGCAAATGCCGGAAGAATTCTTTGAGTGTCGGAGCCTTCATGAGGTGACGTGAGGGTGGAGGTAGCGCGGAGCCGGGAGCCGCCGGTGCGGCTCCCGACGCGCTCGTCAGTATCGAAGCGTGACCGTCGACCTGCTGCGTCCGGCCTTGAAAAACTCCTTCGAAAAGGCCTCGACGACGGCAGGGTCGTACCCCTTGCAGCTGAAGATATCTAAGTATGCGTTGTTGGTATCGTTGGCAAAATGGCCACTGATCAGCGAGGTCGAAATCAATTGCACCATCGAATAACCGGCTACGCGGCCCGAGCCGAAATCGACGACCTGACACTCGCCGAACCGCTTCATGTCGATCAGTTCACAGAGTTCCACGACATAACGGCGAATATGCTCCGCGTTGCGAATCAAATCCGGCTGGCAGTCTTGGAGATCCACGGCGGTGCAGAGTCCCCACGCCTTCCCCTCTCCCACCATTTCGTGAGTCTGAACGGGGGAGGAAGTCGTCGGGGCGCTCGATGGCAAAATCGTCGATTCCGATCCAACGGTTACGCTCATAGGATGATCCGCCTTTCTGTGAAGTGGGTGGGAAAACCGTTCGAGTGCCTGCACTATAACATGATTCGTTCGGACGCAGTGTCCGGTGGGGAAAAAAAGTTCTCTCTCGTCTCCTGCGCCATCGCAACGATTGGTTGACAAGGTTCTCGGCGCTCGGAGACAATACTCCGCATGTCGAACGCAACCCCGCCCCCCTCCGGAACGTCGCCGGTCCTCTTCGAGCTTCCCGAGCGCCTGTGCACCTGGTGCAAGATTGCCATGAAGAAACGCGTGGTGGGAGGCGGCCAATTCGTCCACTACACCTGTCCAAAGTGCATCTTCCAGCACACCAGCCGGTTGGGACCGAAACCTCAGGCACCGGCCAAACATTAGTCTAGAACCTATCTCAACACTCCTTCATGATGGGATGGGGTCCGTTGTCGTCATTCCCGTGCAAGCGGGAATCCAGTATTTCAGATCATTCTGGATGCCCGCTTTCGCGGGCATGACCAGTTCTGACCGGAACACCCATTCTTGAGATAGGTTCTAGTAGTACTTCTCCCGATAGATCGGGCACAGTCCTTTCGCCTGAAGCAGGGCCGTCACGTCTTTGATCATCGCGCCGTTGCCGCACAGATACCCGGCAAGGTCGCGGACGGAACCCACCCGTTCCTTGACCAGCTCCGTGACTCGGCCCCTGGCCCCCGTCCAACTCGGCCCGGGCTGCGAGAGGCAAGTGACGAACGAAAACCTCGGGAAGCGGGACGTCCACGCCTCCAGTTCTTCCCGGTAATAGAGATCACGTTCATATCGCAACCCCCAGAAGAGAGTGACCGGTTGCAGACTCTGCCGTTCTAGTTCCGTAGCGATCATGGACCGGAGAGGGGCGATTCCCGTCCCTGTGGCGACACAGAGCATCTGCCGCTTTGCATCTTCCCGAAGATAGAATGAACCGGCAGGTCCTTTGAACCGGACGGCGTCGCCAGTTCGTAGTCCGTAGAGATACTGTGAACCGGGGCCTCGCTGCACCAAATTGAAGACCAGGGTCACCCGATCGTCGATCGACGGCGGAGAGGCGATGGAATAGGGACGGACCACAGGATGAGGCAGTCCGTGCTTCGGCACATCGAACGAAATGAATTGCCCCGCCTTGAAGGAAAGGCGCGGCGGTTCGCGCAAGACCAATTCCAATTCGCGAACGTCATGCGTCAAGTCCCGAATTCGACTGACTTCCGCTTGATAGGTCGTCGTCATCCGTGTTCCCGCCTCCCACCACAGCCTACTCCGAAATACCGTACCACAGACATCCGGGGGTCGCCTGAGGCCGAGGCGGCTGATTTTCACGAGATCTACATCTTTCCGTCGATCAGGCTTCTGATCTGTTCCATTCGACGGCGGTTGATCCCGAAATCACCGTAGCCGACGCGGGAAGCGGAGCGGAAGTGGACCAGGCGGCGCTGGTCATCGAAGAAAAACTCCACATCATCGACGAAACGAAAAATCAGGCTCGTGAATTCGTAGTGGAGGTAGGCTTCGTCTTCTTCAACCAGCTTGGTGCGAGCCAAGGTCCCGAGCGCCGTCTTCAGCGCTTCCTTGGCCTCGGCTCGAGGTTTCGTATAGCCAAACGGGGCGATGGCGTGGCCTTCATCCTCCGCCAGCGTCGATACACAGTTGGGACTGGAAGGGCAGGGCGACAACCGTCGATCCGCCATGGGGACTCCACCTCCCTGTTCCGCTATCCGTCCGGCGCCTCAGATTGGACCACTCATCCAGCGAGGTCGCGGAGCTTCAAGGAACGAGACAATGCCGGTCGCCGGCGCGAAACGACGGCCGATGTTATCCAAAAGGGCTCTGGAAAGCCATGCGACACATCCTTGCCTGGCTAGTACACGGTGGTGGCCAGCGGCACAGCGTCGTCGCCCTGTTCGACGGTGACGGCGACCCGCCCGATGATACGGCCGTCTTCCGATTCCACGTCAACGCGCCAGTCCCCGGGATCGAGTCGCTGCTTGAACGTGTACGCCCGGTATCCGCCTTCCCGCCCTCCGGAAATCCTGACCGGGATGCGATCGGCATGGGTGAACGGTTTGTCGCGCTGGGATCTGAAATACCAGTGGTGATACACCGTCGTATTGAGCGCCACCGGCGCGAAGACCGCCGTGAAGCAATACACCGGCTCGTTCGCGGGAAAGACGGTGTCCGATCGCTTCCACACTTCGTACCACTTTTTGGCGTAGGACAACTCAAACCGGTCGTCGCTCCTCTTCACCTCGTGATAGATGCCCCCGAACTTCAGCGACAGCGGCACCGGCGGGATCCAGTTGAGAAAGTAGAACGACACCAGCAGGGTGATCAGCGCCAGGGCAGGCGCGGTGACTCCGACCGCCTCACGCCGCGAACGGTCGGGATTGTTCCGATAGATCAGTTCTACGACCCGCAAAGTGACCAGCCCGCTCAATCCCGCGCCGAGCAGAAACATCGTCGCGTTCATCAAGCCGGTCATGACCGGGAGGAAGAAAGTGAAGAACGAAAAACACACGAGGGCATAGAGGCTGACGGTCAGCCGCAGATTCGACAGTCGGTCGCGCAGAAACTCGTTACCGACCAACAGCAGGACCAGCAAGCCGAAGAACACGGCGGTGCCGGTCAGCGAAGCGCTGCGTGAATAGAAGACCGTGTAGGCGCTGAAGAGCCCGCCGAGCAAAAACTGGCTGGCCATCGGATAGTAGGGCCGGCTACGGAGCATCCATCGGATGAACGGCGGGACTGAGGCCAATTGCTCGCGGTCCGGGGGAGGCTCGATCCCCACCCGGCCGGTCAGCACGATCAAGGCGCCGAGCAGCAACATGTAGAGCAGCAGTAACAAGTTATCCTGCAACCGGTCGATGCGCGTCAGGGTCAGCGTGTCATAGGTCACGCCGGCGAGAAAAAACACGGCCGGCATGAACGGCTTGGCGAGAACCGATTGAACCTTCCCGAGCGGGCTCATGCACCCACTGTGCGAAATCGGCGCAAATTGATCAATGAAAAATATTATTTACGATTCGCCTATGGAGATTTTCCGTACAGAATGTTCAAAAAGTCCGCGGGAAAGCCGCCGCGAGGTCCGTGACGCAAGGCACAACGAGCGTCATGTCTGCAGAGGGGCGCGAGGTTCACGCTGCGCCGCATAAGGCGCGGCAAGTTTGTGAATGTCCGCGAGATGGTGAGCGGGCCGTGTCCCGTGAGCGCCCAGTGTCTTAACCCCGAGGTGTACATTTTGCCCGTACACCGGAGGGGAGGAGCGATGTAAGAGCGCAGCCGACGACCTGTTTCTGCAGCCCGCTAGACAAAGGCGGGGAGCGGCGCATAGACGACCGGATATCCAAGCAGGCGCTCCAACCATCCTGCCATCTGCTCCTCGGGGAGCGGAGCGCGATTCAAGCGAACCTCCAAGTGGAAGCCTGCGCCGGCCCCCACGACCCCCACGATGGCCGATGCGTCGTCTCGTTCGGGAATTAAGTCCTGGGTTTGAAATTCGCAGAGTGTGGCATAGAGACGACCCTCCGGCTCGATTACGCTCCGGATTTCCGGCAGGTCGTCCAAGGGGCAGTGCACCGAGCACCGGTAGGCCAGGCCGGCCCGGGGCTCGATCGCCGCAAATTCGGCGAGCGCCTCTTCGGAAAAGCCGGTCAGATAGGCGCGCACGCCGGACGGCTCCGGTGCGAAGGTCGCGGCTAAGCGGCTTGCCGGGACCAAAAACTCGTAGGCATCCGTGGTGTTGTATTCGAACTGACAAGGACCGAAGGCATCGGGCCAGGAGCAGAAAAACGGCACTTGCGGATCGGCCGGCCGCAGGACGACCTGCTGCTTCTCGATCGCCGTTTCGATCGGCACTTCGAGCACGGTAATGGCCTCAAGAAACGCGGCCCGGCGTTCTTCCAGCCATTGCTCCCGCTGGTCGTCGCCCCTGGTCTCACCGGGGCTGATGACCTCCTTGGTCTGGAGCCGCACACGCACAAACGAATGGGCATGGCGAAATCCCAGCCAGAGCATGCTGCGGCTCTCGTGATGGACCAGCGGTTCGCGATTGCGCCAAGGATGGCTGATCGAACAGTAGGTGCCGATATTCTGATGGCGTTCGTAGACCGTATGATAGGCCCCCGCCAGCAGGAAAAAATCCCCCCGCCATCCACTTCGCACATGAACCAGGGTGACGTCTTCCGTGGCCCAGGCGTCGAGGCCGTCCAAATCCTCAGCCGCCTCGACCTTCCAATCCTCGACATAGCAGATGACGTCCTTGGCCGCGACCGCCGGTTTCAGCCCCAGCGAAGCCAACCGTTCTCCCACGACCAGCACCTGTCCGAACGACAGCGGCGCGGTCGTTTCCCACCGACGTTCCCGCACTGGCCTCCTCCTCTGCCATCGCTCTCCTAGCGGCTGGGACGGAGCGTGCGCTGTGAAATCGTTGTATCCTCAACGTACCGATCGATCGTGTCCTTGATAGTCGCGGTGAGCAGTTTCTGCACGTCGCTGTCGGTGAACCAGAAGACGGTGTCGGTCTGCGCGCCCTCGATCGTTCGATTGGTGGTAGTTTTGTCCCCGTTGTTGTTCGCGGAAATCGTCACCTTGCTGCCTGACGTGAGTGCCGTCGAAAACATCCGGCTCTTGGCGTTGGCGGACAAGTCCACGATCTGCCCGGTGATCACGATGTCCGCTCCGTTCTCCGGAGCGGCAGGCAGGACGCGGACATCCCACGACCGGTCATGCCATCCTCTGGCTCGCAACCGTTCGGCCAGCGCCTGCGCATAAGCGTCGCCCGGCTTGTCGCCCTTCACGTTGAAGTAAGTGACTCCGCCCCAGAGATGCGTCCGCATACCGACGCGGTTCTTCTCCATACGCCGGTCCTCGAACGGGATGACCACGATCTTGACGGCCTCAGGCTCCGCCATCTGAGCCGGCATCGGTTTGGGAACGACATCCAAATGCACGGTCTTTCCGCTTCCCCCGCAACCGGACCCGATCAACCCGCCGACCAGCAACACTATTACCGCCCCAGCACGCATCAACACCGTATCCATTTGACCTCCTTGCGCATCAACGACCGCATGATTGAGTCCGAGAGAAAGAACGGCGCTAGTCTACCGAAATCCCTATGCCTTCACAAACAGGGAAATTTCACGAGGAGACGATGGGGCTCATGGCGGCAAACGCCTCCCGGGCGAGCATGGCCAGGTCCCCCTGCCGGACCCTGGCATCACCGAGAGAGACATATCGCCCGATTTTTAGAAACCCCCGCTCAGCCAGGACGGCGGCCGTCGTCGCCTTGCGGTCATGGGTGAGAGGAACCGTATACCCCTCCCCGCATTTCCATTCCCAGAGGGTCGGAGCCGTGGACAATTCCAAGTGCCGGCCTGCGACGGAATGGAACCGGTCGACCAGATTCTTCTTGTATTGCTTGACGAGCGCCCCCTCCAGAATCCAGGCGAAGACCACATGATGGCCCCACCAGATGAGCGTTCGGAAGGTGCACTTGTCGGAACCCTGAAAGTGCTTGGGGCAATCAAGGTACTGATACGGACAGGATTCGAGATGTTCGCCCTTCACGAACTGGTGATGCGAGCGGTCGAACTCGGACGGAGCCAACAGCCGCGAGCGAGTCAGCTCGTCGTTGAGGGCGAGGTGAACGGCCTCCAACATCATTCGAATCTTCGCAGAGACCCGCTGCTTCTTGCGAAAGGACTCGCCGTCGGCGAGGAGAGCGGTTTCCTCGTCGGTGAAACAGACAGGATCGTTCATCGTACTCTGCTCCGAACACCGAACACGATTGAGACGCGTCCCATTCGAGGCGTCCCCGAACCGGCGACCAAGACCAGGCGACCCACATGTGTCGGTGTGTCGGATGGGATCCGCCCCATCCCCATCACTTGTGGTGCGTCTCGAAGGCCGTCACCGCCAAGGCATAATGTCGCCGGCATTCCGCGCAGCGGATCAGCGCTTGATCCCTGAACACATCCATGTCCCGGAGCGACAGGGCCGCCGCGTGGGCCTGGAGACATTCCGTCAGCCGAGCTCCCCCGTCATCGGCCTCGCCCGGCCGTTCGGTGTCCTGCGGATCAGCCGACACCACCGAAGCCCGCACCGTGACCGGCCCCAGCGCCAAGTGATGAACGGACCGGCAGGAGCTGCAGCTGAGAATCAGCGTGCGGTCGTCCACCAGCCGTTTGACCGCGATGCAGAGCGGATGCACCGACCAGCATTGCTGAAGAAACGCCCCACTGCGAAAGACCTGGGCCATTGACTCTCTTTCGGCCGCACAACCCGGTGGCCGAGTGCGGCACGCCCGCCGGCTCCGTTACGAACCGTTTACAGCTTCCACAGCGCCACCATAATCATGGCGCCCACCATGTAGGGAATCACGCAGGCATACAGCAGGACTGCGCGCGCCCGCTCGTGCGATCCGGTTTTCGCTCGATGTTCCTTATAGACAAATTCGTAGCACAGCACGAGCAACGTCAGCGTCAAGGCCGCAGCCCGACTCGTTCTCGGCCAGGTGTACTGGCCGCTGATGAGGAAATTCGCCGTGAAGAAGCCGCTGGACAGGAGAATCATCGGGGCCAGCACGTAGCGCACGCTCTGCGCCAGAACCTGCTGCCACCTCGTGTCATCGGAGGACCGGCCTGAGTCGGGATCGGTCACGAGCCCACGGCCGCCGGATGATCCGCCGTCGGGGTGGCGGACGCCGCACTTTCCGCAGCGCGGCAGGTCTTGCAGATACGAGGTCGGGCCTTGAGGAACGACACCTTGCCGCTGGCCAGGCAACTATAGTGGACGAACTCGTCGCAGACGCTGCAGCGGGACCAACCGCCACGGAGCATCGTTTTGTCGCGATAGAGTCCCTGCCGGCACACCTTACACTGTCGCGGCTCGATCGGCAGCAGCATCGGCTCCCAATCACCGCCGGCTTTTCTGATGCTCATAACAGGGGAGTATAGCGGGGCGGCCGACCGAATGACAAGCGCTGCGGGACCGGCCATTGACCGTGACCGGCCATCTCGGCCGCGGCAACCGTCACAGCTTGAGCACACATTTCTCATAGAGACTTTTCAACCGGTGCCCCGAATCGTAACGGTCCTTGAGGCGACGATAGGCCTCGCCGTTGTACAGCCGATCGAACTCTTCTCGAGAGTAGTACGAGGTCGAGTACAGCGACTTGTGCCCGTGGAGGTCCAGAACCGCGGCCTCGACCAGCTTGTTGAAATGCCCGTCGCCGTGGCGGCTCTTCACGGTATCCCAGAAACCGAAATTGACGTAGATCGTGCGCGGTGTCATGGGATACAAGCTATATGAGCGGGAGGGATCGCGCGCCGCGACGGGGCAGAGCCAGACGGGCGTGATGCCGATGCGCTCGTTGAAGAACCGCGCAAAGCGAGGCGCCTGTTCGATCGGGATCTCCACATCTTGAATGACTGCCTCCTGCCGGCCCTGGATCATCTTCAACGCCGATTGCGCAACCGGAGAGGCGTGAGCCCGCTTCCACAGTCGCCAGTACACCGTCGAATTGAGCCGCTCCTTGCCCCACAGCCGCCGCATGATCGGATACTGCAGCAAGAAGTGTTTGGAGCACCAGAACCAATCCGTGTCCCAACGCCACAGATAGTCATGCGCAATCAGGTAATCCGTCGCCTTCTCCGTCACGGACCGGTAGTACATCCGAAGATACGTGTAATCGCTCAGCCATTCGGCCCGATCCACGAAGACTCCGGTCGTCAAATAGAACGTCTCCGCGTCGAACATCGTGCCGTCCACGAAATCGGCGTCGCCCGAACGGCAGGCCTCGGACATGGCCTCAAAGTATCGGTCCGGATCCGTAAAGCGGCGGTGCGTGAGCCTCACGAAGGGTTTGATCGGAATCAGCTCGACGACGGTCCGCAGCGCATAACCCAGCGTGCCGTAGGAATTGGGAAATCCGAAGAATAGCTCACGATGGTCGTTGTCGGCGGTCGCCGTGACGACGCGACCGTCGGCGAGCAGGACATCGATCTCGCGCATCGTCTCGTGGACGAACCCCTGCCTGAAGGATGAGGATTCGATGCCGATCCCGGCGATCGCGCCGCCGACCGTGATGGACTTGAGCTGCGGCACCACCGCCGGCATCAATTGGAACGGCAAGGTTTCCCGGACCAGTTCCTCGTAGGTCGTCAGGGCTTCCACGTCCGCCGTCCGGCTCTGCTCATCGATCCGGAGGACATGTCGGAACTCCCGCAAGTCAAGCCGGCGTCCCGTCGGTCCGGTGCGATGCCGAAAGAGATTGGACGTGGATTTCTCCAGTGAAAGTCCCTCGGAACCGAGGGCCTGCATGCTGGCGGCGGCACGCGCCCGCTTCTCGGCATACGCATCAAAAGGAATCATGCGCCTATCGTACGGGTTCGTAGCCGCCCAACACACCGTGCTTGGAGAGTACGACCTGCCACAGGTGGATGCGGCGGGCGCGGAAAGCCCCAGCCAGCGATAAGAGGTAGTAGCGCCACATGCGGCTGAACCGTTCGTCGAATTTGGCCTTGAGCTCTTCCCAATGCCGGTCCACGTTCTCCTGCCAGGCCACGAGTGTGCGGTCGTAGTCGGGACCGAAATTGTGCCAGTCTTCCAGCACCAGAAGCCCGTCCATCGCCGCGCTGAGTTGCGCAACGGACGGGAGCATGCCGCCGGGGAAAATGTACTTGTCGAACCAGGGATCGGCCGTCGAGACCGAGGCGTTGTTCCCGATCGTATGGAGCAGAAAGAGGCCTCGGCGTTTCAGCGTCCGATGGACCGTCTCCATGAGCGTCCGGTAATTCTTGTATCCGACGTGTTCGCACAAGCCGATCGCCGCGACCTTGTCGAATTCGCCGACCGCTTCCCGGTAGTCGCCATGAATCACCTCGACGGGGAGATCCTCGCACCACTTACGCGCGTAGCTGACTTGTTGCTCCGAAATGTTATAGGCGGTCACGTGGCATCCGTAGTGGGTGGAGGCATAGCGGGCGAAGCCGCCCCATCCGCAACCGAGTTCGAGCACCCGATCCCCCTTCTGAAGATGCAGCTTTCTGCAGACGAGATCCAGCTTATGCTTCTGCGCCGTCTCCAGATCCTGGGCCCGCTTCCAATAAGCGCAGGTATACTGCATGTACGGGCCCAGCATTTTCTCATAAAACGCACTGTCCAGATCGTAGTGCTGCTGGGCGACACGCCTCGACAGCCGCCTGTTCTGCATGTTGAACAGCCGCGCCTTCAGCGCGTTCATGATGAGGTACTTGTCGACGACGGCGTGGTCCAACGACACGTCGTGAAACCTGGCGAAGAATTCGTCCAAACGCCGCGCGTCCCACCAGCCGTCCATGTAGGATTCGCCGAGCCCTAGCGAGCCCTCCGCCAAGACACGGGCATAAAAGCGGTCGTCGTGGACGAGAATGTCCCCCGACTCCGGCCCGTCGATTCGAATACGGGCTTTCTCCAGCAAACTCTCGATCGTCGATTTCTGGTTCATGATCCGCCGTTCAGAATGGCCGCTGGATTTCCGCTTTGCGACCTACCGGAGGGCGGCCGGTGCCTGGGAGCCGTGCGATCGAAAGGACTGCTCGACGGCGATAGTCGCGGCTTTGACCTGCGGGGGCGGTGTGCGGATGTCCCACACAAGCCCGACCCACGACAGCGCGACCAGGACGTAGTAGGACAGATCCACCTCCCACCAGAACCAGCCCTGATTGGCCGCAATCTGATAATGGTGATGGTTGTTGTGCCAGCCTTCTCCACAACAGAGAAGGGCGAGGATGAAACTGTTTCTGCTCCCGTCGCCGGATCGGTAGCGAACGGTCCCGAACAGATGGGTCAGTGAGTTGATGAAGAACGTGCAATGGTAGAGAGCCGTCGTGGAGACGAAGAAGCCCCAGACCAGCCCCGGAAATCCCCAGAGCAGGTAGAGCAGGCCGCCGTACACGACCGGGGGAAGAAAATAGAACCGATCCAGGTATCGAATTTCAGGATAGCGGCTGAGGTCCTTCACCAGGCTCAAATCCGTCTTCACATGATCATCCGAGAGGATCCAGCCGATGTGCGAATACCAGAATCCCCGCTGCAGGGGAGAATGGAAATCTTCTTCCCGGTCTGAATACTTATGGTGATGGCGGTGATGGGCGGCCCACCAGAGCACCCCCTTCTGGGCGGACGTCATCGCCCAAAACGCCAGCAGAAATTGAAACACCCGGCTGGTCTTGAACGAGCGGTGCGAGAAATAGCGGTGATATCCCGCCGTGACGCCGATCATCCTCACGTAGTAGCTCCCCACGGCGAGAACGACCCATTCCCATCGAACGCCCGTCTGGATCGCGGCGAGGCAGAGCAGATGGATCGCGATGAACGGGAATGACTCCCACGAAAGCCCAAGAGACTTGAGCGGAGCCGACTGACCAGGACGGGCAGCTACCACGGGGACCTCTGAGAGCATCTGCCGACCGCCGACAGCACCACTTTTCGTCCGACTCTTTCTCTCAACGGGCCCCAATTCATCACATGGATACTCGGAAACAGCATGACCCACGCGGCTCCGAACACATCCTTCCCAGGCCTTGCCAAGGCCGGCGCGTCAGCACCGCGAATCTACGTGCTCAGATAAAGGTGCTTGTTCACTCCCGGACTCGCTACACAATCATCCACCACCGTAGCGCGACGACAACGGCGCTAAACAGGAGTAGTGCCGTGACTTGGTGGGCGTTAAGCCGCTCCTGATCACCCGGCGGGATGGGATGAACTGTAAAATATCTGTTTTTGAAATACAAGACCAGAGCGATCGGAATGAGCAGAAATCCCAAAAAAAAGACTCGACCACGACGTGGCCAAGGAGCCGAAGCCCTCGAGCAGGCGGGGCGGCAGTCCGAACGGGGTCAACAGTTGCTCGTGCTTCGTCCCGGCATTGAACAGAGTCGGCGAGCTTGGGAGGTATTCCAGAGGCGACACCGATCAGTGCCAAGCACGCGCGCCTGGACATTCGATCGATATTCGAACGCGACGCGGTAGAGGGCCGGGACCATTTCCACGCCCAACTGCGCCAACTTGGCTTGCATCGGCGTCACGCTCTTTTCATAGGCCTTCCAGTAGATCTCTTCGTTTTCCCAGATCGCGATGTTGATAAAGTTGAACTTACTGTCGGGCTTGAGGCTGCGATGGAACTTGCCGCTGATGAAGCCGGGCTGTGCGGTAATATCGGCCTTCACGTCCTCCCACCATTTCACGAACGCCTCTTCCTGCCCTTTCGGAACCGAGAACACGTTGATCAGCGTCACCGCCATGATGCACCTCCCCATGATCCATACAGCAGACCGACCGGACCGTGCCCCAATTATGCAGCACGATACCGGGAGACTAGAACCTATCTCAAGATGGGTGTTCCGCTCAGAACCAGTCATGCCCGTGAAAGCGGGCATCCAGAGTGACCTGAAAAGTCTGGATTCCCGCCTGCGCGGGAATGACGACAACAGACCTCATCCCGTCATGAACGAATTTTGAGATAGGTTCTAAAGAGGTCGGAGTTCGTCCGAGCAATGGGAACGGTGCGGATCCTGCCGTCGATCACCGCTCGGTCCGGCCGCCTCACCATCTCGGCGACGCACACAAGCGTGGCGCTCTTTATTCATCGCGCCGTGCGCCCTCTTACCCCGCCCGGTGTAGGCACCCCGCTGCGGGCGAGCGGCAGATCAACGTCACCCACAACAACAGATGGAAGCTAATACGGCGCCCAAGCTTCGCACAGGTCGCGTGCTCGGCATCCCATCCTCGACAGAGTTCCTTGAGTCTCGGGAGAGGCCCGCTCATCTCCGACCTGTGGAACGCCGCAGATCACCTCCGCGCGAACTCCAAGCTGACCTCCAGCGATTATTGTATGCCCGTCCTGGGCGTGATCTTCTTGCGCCACGCGGCCAATCGGTTTGAGGCGGCGCAGCGGCAGATCGATGCTGACCAGGCGAGCGGCAAGATGCCGAAGCGCAAGGTGCGCCCGGAGGACTATATCGCCCGGCGTGCGCTCTTTCTGCCGAAGAACGCCCGCTACGAGTGGATGATTCAGCAGGCTGCCGTGAGCGGTGTCGATTTCCCCAAGCTCGTCACTGACGCCATGACCGCGATCGAGGATACGTTTCCGCCGCTCAAGGGCGTGCTGCCGAAAGACTACGGCATTTTCGAACCGAAAGTATTGGAAGACCTGATGCGGCTCTTCAACAGCGAGCAGGTCAGGCAGGCCACCGGCGATGTATTCGGCCGCATCTATGAATACTTCCTTGCCGAATTCTCAGTGCAAAAAGCCCACGACAACGGAGAATTCTTCACGCCTCCGTCGCTGGTGCAGACGATCGTGAACGTCATCGAACCGGACCATGGCCTCGTGTTCGATCCGGCAAGCGGGTCCGGCGGCATGTTTGTCCAGTCCAGCCACTTCATCGAACATAAGGGCGGCGACACGGCAAAGAAGGTGGTGTTTTATGGGCAGGAGAAGAACCGCGACACCATCCACATCGCGAAGATGAATCTCGCCGTGCACGGGCTGGAAGGCAAGATTGCCGAGGCGATCCTCGGTCTCGTCAAGCAAGTGGACTTGCTCTACAAGCTCGCCGCGCGGGTCGCGGACCTCGGCAATGAGATGTCCCTCGCCCCCGGCAACGGGGGAGAGGGCAAGGGTGAGGGGCTGACTTATGACCGCCGCTCGACTGGCAAGTTGATCAAACAGCTTGATGAGCAGCGCAAAACTGCCGTCGAGCAGATGAAGCAAGCTGCCTATGTCCACCGCCAAGTCCTGTGGCTTCAGGACCGGTTTCCAAAAGCGGAACTGGAGGATGTGCCGGGGCTGGTGAAACTGGTGGATCGAAAAGAGATCGAGGCCGCTGACTGGAGCCTCACGCCCGGCCGCTATGTCGGCGTCGCCCCGCCGGAAGAGGACGAGGACTTCGACTTCGAGCAGACCCTGCGCGACATCCACACCGAGCTGGCCGACCTGAACAAGGAAACGGCCGAGCTGGCGGCGAAGATTCAGGAGAACTTCGAGGAGCTGGGGGCATGAGCTGGCGGACGCTGACCATCGGTGATCTGGTGGACGATGACGGCGCTGAAATACAGACGGGGCCATTCGGAACGCAGCTGAAGGCCAGTGACTACGTGGATGACGGCACTCCTGTGATCAATGTCCGCAACATCGGCTATGGGCGGCTGAAGCCAGAGAAGCTTGAGTTCGTGAGCGAGGAAACCGCGGAGCGCCTCTCTTCTCATCTTCTCGAACCGTAGGACATCGTGTTTGGTCGCAAAGGCGCCGTCGACCGACATCTTTTTGTTGGTGAGGAACAGGAGCATTGGATGCAGGGTTCCGACTGCATCCGCCTTCGCTTCCTGAATGCCGATGTTGTGCCCCGCTTCGTTTCGTATTTATTCCTGACCGAGACTCATCAGAAATGGATGCTAGTGCAGGCAGGGAACAAGGCAACGATGGCATCTCTGAACCACGACATCATCAGGCGGATCACATTGCGTCTTCCGCCTCCTCCGGTTCAAGCAGCTACGGTTAGCATCCTCTCCGCCTACGACGACCTCATCGAGAACAACCGGCGGCGGATGGCATTGTTGGAGGAGGCGGCGCGGCAGCTCTACCGCGAGTGGTTTGTCTGCCTCCGCTTCCCCGGCTACGAGCACACCCGCATTAGAAACGGCGTGCCGGAGGGATGGGAACGGAAGACACTCGGTGAGTTGTGTGAGGAAGTTCGCGAACCTGTGAAGCCCAATGCACTTGAGCCATCCACGCCATACATCGGCCTGGAACATATGCCTCGTCGGTCAATCTCTCTCAGTGAGTGGGGTACAGCCGAACAGATCACCAGTAACAAACACCGCTTCCGTCAGGGCGAGATCCTTTTCGGGAAGATACGCCCGTACTTCCATAAGGTAGGGATTGCTTTCGTTGATGGTGTCTCATCTTCCGACTCGATCGTCATCCGAGCAGGCGACGCAGGGTACCACGGACTAGTTCTGATGACGGTATCGAGCGACCCCTTTGTGGCGCTGACGGCTCAGACCATGAAGGAAGGTTCGAAGATGCCGAGGGCCGATTGGAAGCAAATGCAAGCTTACCCGGTGCCTTCGCCCCCTCACGGATTGCTGAGCAGCTTCGAGAGTGTCGTTCGCTCCACTGTCGAGCAATTGAAGACCCTCACATTCTTGAACCAGAAGCTCCGCGCGGCCCGTGACCTCCTATTGCCCCGCCTGATGAGCGGCGAAATCGCCGTCTAATTGCAATTCATCGGCGTTGCACACTAATATGCCCAAGTTCCCTACCAGGGGACTTACCGGTAATAGTGTGCAACGATGAAGCAGATGCTCGGGAAACTGGAACGCCAGCTGTTCGCCTATGCGCAGATGCGCGGGTGGCGAACAGTGAAAACGGGCGACCTGACCAAGGCGCTCGGCATCTCGCGTGTCCAGGAAAAGAAGCTCTTCACGCGGCTCTCGAAGGGCCGCATGATCGCGCAGGCGCGCAGAGGCCTCTATCTGATTCCCCAGCGTCTTCCTCTGGGCGGAAGCTGGGCGCCCTCGGAAATTCTTGCGCTCAATACGCTGATCGGCGATCGGAAGGGACGGTACCAAATCTGCGGTCCCAACGCCTTCAATCGCTACGGCTATGACGAGCAGGTGCCGAATCGCATCTACGCGTACAACAACCGTTTGTACGGAGAGCGGAGAGTCGGACCGGTGCAGCTCACCCTCATCAAGGTGGCAGATCGCCGATTGGGATCGACAGACGAGACGGTAACGGCGGATGGCGAACGGGAAGTCTATTCATCGAGAGTGCGAACCCTGCTCGATGCGGTCTATGATTGGTCTCGATTCGGCACAGTCCCGCGAGCCTACGACTGGGTGCGCGCCGATTTGAAGATGCGGCGCGTGACGGCGCGAGACCTCGTGCAGGTCACGTTGCAGTACGGTGATATTGGATCGACCAGGCGCATGGGGTACTTGCTCGAACAAGAAGGGGTCGAGGCGTTGCTTCTCCGGAGGCTTGAGCGAGCGCTGAAGCCCACACGGAGCTTTATCCCGTGGATTCCGTCAAAACCCAAACGCGGCACCATCAATCGCCGATGGGGGGTGGTGAACAATGCGCGGGCCTGAGACCCGGCTGCTGCGCCATCATCACGATGCCGCCTTCTTCTCCGAGGCCATCGCGTTTACCTCGGCGCAACAAGGATTCGTATCGGCCTTGATCGAGAAGGACTATTTCTGCAGCGTGGTGTTGGCCTACCTCTCCGGATTGTCCGATGGAAACCTGGTCTTCAAAGGCGGCACCTGTCTGACGAAAGTGCATGCGGGGTTTTATCGTCTGAGCGAAGACCTCGACTTCACGATCTCCATGCCGGTCGATGCTTCGCGCGCGGAACGCAGCCGTCAGATCGAGCCGGTGAAACGGGCACTGCGCACGCTGTACAAGGCGATGCCCGAATTCCGTGAAGACGAACCCCTCAGAGGCGCGAACAGTTCCCGGCAATACGTCGGCAGCGTGAGCTATGAGTCGCCGCTTTACCGGCGGAGGGAGACGATCAAAATTGAAATCAGTTTGCGCGAGCTATTGGTCGAACAACCTGGGCAGAGCCACGCTGCCACGATTCTCAGGAATCCCCTCACCGGGGAGCCGTTAGTTCCTCCAATTAGGTTCGCGTGCATTGCCAAACGAGAAGCGTTGGCTGAGAAGTTTCGTGCCGCATTGACTCGTCGGGAGCCGGCTGTTCGGGATTATTTCGATGTCGATTACGCGGTTCAGCATCGACAGCTCGACCCCACCGATGCCGCGTGGCTTCGGATGGTCAAGGACAAGCTGCCTGTGCCGGGCAATGAACCTGTCGATATCTCCGAACGGCGATTGCGACTGTTGCGAGACCAGATCGGGCTGTTTCTGAAACCAGTCCTCCGAGTCGACGAGCTTCGAGACTTCGATCTCGATCGTGCGTTTGGTCTCGTGGCCAAAGTGGCCGTTGAGGCAGCAGCATGATCACCGACATCAACAGCGAAGATCGGCTGGTCCAGCAGACCTTCGCCGACTATCTGCGCGACCGGCTCGGCTGGGAGAGCTGCTACGCCTACAACCAGGAAACGTTCGGACCGGCCGGCACGCTGGGGCGCTTGTCCGAACGGGATGTCGTGCTGGTGCGCGATCTGCGCGCGGCGCTCGAACGACTCAATCCTGATCTGCCGGCATCGGCCCGGGAACAGGCGATCGAGAAGTTGACGCGCATCGACTTCGCCCGCTCACTCATCCAGCACAACCGCGAGTGCTATGGCTTCATCCGCGGTGGCGTGCCGGTCGAATGGCGGGAGCCTTCCGGTGAAAGCCGCCATGCGCGGGCGCAGGTGATCGACTTCCGTCGTGTCGGCAACAACCGATTCCTGGCCGTGCGCGAGCTGAAGATTCAGGGAGTACGGGTCCCCCACTACAACTGGCGCGCCGACCTGGTCTGCTTCGTGAACGGTCTGCCGCTGGTTTTTGTCGAGCTCAAGGCGGTCTATCGAAATATCCGCGCCGGGTTCGACGACAATCTCACCGATTATTTGAGCGAGCACAGCATCGCACAGGCGTTCCATCACAATGCCTTTCTCGTGGTGAGCAATGGAGACCGGGCTCGGTATGGCTCGATCACCAGTCAGTGGGAGCATTTTGTCGAGTGGAAGCGCAACGCGGAGCGCGAACCGGGCCGCGTGGATGCGCAGATCTTACTGGATGGGATGCTCGCCAAGGAGCGGCTGCTGGATCTGGTCGAGCACTTCATCTTGTTCGACGACAGCCGGGCAGGCGGCACCCGCAAGATCGTGGCGCGGAATCAGCAAGTCCTGGGCGTGAACAACGCCGTGGCATCGGTCATTCGACAGGAGGAATTGAAGCGGGCGATCCCGGTTCGGGAACGTCTCGTCGAATACCGCGTTCCGATCGAAGATCATTTGCTAGCCGCCGATCGATCCTCACGGTGCTGAGGCTGCCTCCCTTCTGACCAGCGGACCGCTGTCCGATGAGGTTCGCGAATTGCCTTTAGTCAAACGCGCTCATCCCGACCTCGGCCGGCTTGGCGTCTTCTGGCACACGCAAGGCAGCGGCAAGTCCTATTCGATGGCCTTCTTCACCGAAAAGGTCCGGCGTGTCGTGCCAGGCAACTTCACCTTCGTCCTGATGACCGACCGGGACGACTTGGACGATCAGATCTGGCGGACTTTCATCGGGTGCGGGGTGATCGATGAGAAGACCCCGCGCGCCGGTTCCGGAAAAGAGCTGCAAGGCTTGCTGCGCGGCAATCACCGATTCATCTTCAGCCTCATTCACAAGTTCAACCAGCCCGTCACCGAACCCTACAGCGAGCGGGACGACATTATCGTCATCTCGGATGAGGCGCACCGGACGCAGGCGGGCAAGTTCGCGCGGAACATGTGGCTGGCTTTGCCCAACGCCTCGTTCATCGGCTTCACCGGCACGCCGCTGTTCAAACACGATGAGCTGACCAAGCGCATCTTCGGCGGCTACATCTCCCGCTATGACTTCAAGCGGTCGGAGGAAGATCAGTCCACCGTCAAGCTGGTGTATGAGAATCGCGGCGAGAAGTTGGGGATCGCGCGGTTGGATTTGAACGATCGCATTGCGGGGGCCATCGAGCGAGCCGAGCTGAATCCGGATCAACTGGCGCTGCTGGAGCAACTCCTCGGCAAGGATTACGAAGTGATCACCGCCGACGATCGGTTGGACAAGCTGGCGGACGACTTCGTCGAGCATTGCGCGACCCGTTGGCAGACGGGGAAATCCATGCTGGTCTGCATCGACAAGATCACCTGCGCGCGCATGTTGCAGCGCGTCGAGCCGCGCTGGCAGGCCAAGCTCGCGCACGTGAAGGAGCAGATTCCACTCACAGAGGCAGAGCTGGACGGAACTCGCGATAGCGACCGGCGGGAGCGGGTGATCAAGGAGCTGGAGTTCCTACGCGGCCAGGCGGGATGGATGGACTCCACGATCATCGAACTCATCATCAGCGAGGCGCAGAACGAAGTCCGCGACTTCGCGAAGTGGGGCTTCGACATCATTCCCCATCGTGTCGTCATGAAGACCGGATTTCAGACGGTGGACGGGAAGCGAGCGCCGGTGGATGAGGCGTTCAACGACCCGCAGCATCCCTTCCGCATCGCGATCGTTTGCGCCATGTGGCTGACCGGTTTCGATGTGGAATGCCTGGCCACGCTCTACATCGACAAGCCGATGAAAGCCCACACCCTCATGCAAGCGATCGCGCGCGCCAATCGCGTCTATCCGGGAAAGGACTGCGGTGTGATCGTCGACTACAACGGCATGCTGAAGAGCCTCCGCGAGGCGTTGGCCCAGTACGCAGTGGGCGATGAGGGCACTGACGACGGAGCAGACGAGATCGTGGCTCCAATTGAAGAATTGGTCGCGCTGCTCATGCAGGCGCTCGAAGCGGCGGAACTCCATCTCAAGGACCTCAAGTTTGACCCGAGTCGGCTTCAGGGCGCCACCGGGTTCGCGCGGATCGAAGCCTTGCGGGATGCCGTGGATGCGCTCTACACGTCGGATGAAGCGAAGCGCCGGTTCGAAATCATGGCGCGGCTGGTCTTCGCCCGGTTCAAGGCGCTGCTGATGGAACCAAGCGCCTTCCGGTATGCAGAACGCCATGACAACATCGAAGCCATCTACAAGAAGTTGCAGGAGCGGCGCGATACCGCCGATGTGACGGAAGTTCTGAAGGAACTGCACCGTATCGTAAACGAGGCGATCCGCGCTCAGGAGCCGGGCACAGACCATGCCGAGGGCCTCAGGGTCGATCTGAGCGCCATTGACTTTGTCACGCTCCGGGATGAATTCGCCGCCAAGGTCAAACGCAAGCATGCGACTCTCCAGGATATTCGCGATGTCGTGGAAAGGAAACTGGCGCAGATGTTGGCGCGGAATCCGCTACGGATGGACTACTACAAGAAGTACCAGGAGATCATCGCCGACTACAATCGGGAGAAGGACCGGGTCACGGTGGAAGAGACGTTCACTCGGCTTGTGCGCTGGCTCATACCCTTGACGCGGAGCACCGGCGCGCGGCGGAGGAAGGGCTCAGCGAGGACGAGCTGGCCCTCTTCGATTTGCTCTTTAAGGACAACATCACCAAGGCCGATCGTGAGCGTCTGAAGCAAGCCAGCAAGGCGTTACTCGCGTCATTGAAGTCGCTGCTCGAACCGATGCGCAACTGGACGGAAAACACCGCCACGCAGGCGGAGGTCAAAGTGTTCATTCTCGATAATCTCTGGCAGGCGCTGCCGCGACCGCCGTTCACCGAGGAAGAAGCCGAAGCGGTCGCGGGTAAGGTGTACGCCTATGTTTGGCAACGAAGCTCGGTAGGCCCTGGCTTACCCGCGTAGGAGACACGCTTTTTCCGTGGTTGCTCTTTCACTGCGCTCCTGTCACTCAAGCGCTCGGCTGAGAGCGGAGCACCTTCATCGACGGAAGCCTTCGTTCCTTTGCCTCGAAAGGAGGGTGGGCGCTTTGCGACTTGCGATGGGTCGCATGCCCTGTCGCTGCGGTCGTCACCGGCGATGGCGAGCACTGTCCGAGGTTCCATTAGACGAAGTCACAATGGAACAAGTTGCGCAGCCAAGTAGCGACTGTGACATGCGGTTTCACCCATCGCCGGAGCAAACGGCCCATCATCCGCTCTTCGTTTGACTCCCCTCCACCCGTTTGTTACTCTCCGCCGGATTCACAATCCATCATCAACGAATCTATTTCATTTCCATGAACATCCATGAACATCCATGAACATCACGGACTATCTCGAACACAAACGGGTTGATGTTGATCGATTTCTCGACCGGGTGACCCCAGCCGCCACGCTGCCCCCTACCACGCTGCACGAGAGCATGCGCTACAGTCTCATGGCCGGCGGGAAGCGGATCCGCCCAATTCTGGCGATTGCAGCGGCGGAGGCCGTGGAAACCAGCCCACCCGGTCTGATGGCTGTCGCCTGTTCCCTGGAATTCATCCATACCTACTCCCTGATCCACGACGATCTGCCATCAATGGACAACGACGATTTCCGCCGCGGCAAGCCCACCAACCACAAGGCCTACGGGGAAGCCATGGCGATCCTGGCCGGCGATGCGCTGCTCACGATGGCGTTCGATCTTTGCAGCCGACCCGATCTGATGAAAGGCTGTGATCCAACCAGGCAGGTCCGCCTGATTCAGGAGTTGGCCTGCGGCTCCGGCCACGCCGGCATGGTCGGCGGCCAAGTCTTCGACATCCAGGCAGAAAATCAGGACATCGATCTGCCCACGCTGCAGAACATCCACAAACACAAGACCGGCATGTTGATCCGTGCCGCCGTGCGAATGGGCGCGATTGCCGCCGGTGCCACCGACCGTCAACTCGACGACATGACCGGCTATGCAGAGGACATCGGGCTGGCCTTTCAAGTCGCCGACGACGTGCTCAACGTCACCGGCACCAGGGAAGAGCTGGGCAAAAATCCGAACACGGACGCCGAGCGCGGCAAGAAAACCTACCCGACTTTTTATGGGGTCGACGGTGCGAAGAGGTTCGCCGACGAGTGCGTGGCCCGGGCGATCGGCCGCCTGTCCTCCTTCGGCCCCTCGGCTGATCCGCTTCGTGAGATCGCGGGATACATCACCTCACGCAAGAACTAGCCCTGAGTGCTGCGTCATGACCGCTGAGTCTCAGAGAAGATATTCTGCGCTGCCTCCCTTCACTCGGCAGTCAGCACCCCAAGCTCATCACTTTTCTCTAAAGCACTCAGCACACAACCCTCAGCACTCGGTACTCAGCACTCCGCACTCTTTATGAAGGTCCTGGTTACAGGCGCGACCGGATTTGTCGGAGGCGCGGTGGCGCGCGCGCTGGTCCGCGCAGGCGTGAGCATCCGCGTGCTCGCCCGACCCGAATCGGATCTCCGGAATCTCGAAGGCTTGGCGGTTGAACGGGTTGCCGGAGATTTGCGCGATCCGGCCTCGCTGCGCAAGGCCCTTGCAGGCTGCCGGCAGCTCTACCATGTCGCCGCCCACTACGCCCTCTGGGCCAAAGACCCGTCCATTTTTTATGACATCAACGTGACCGGCACCAGAAACATTCTGGAAGCGGCCCGCGCGGTCGGCATCGAGCGTACCGTCTATTGCAGTACGATCGGAGCCATCGGATTGCCTCCCGGAGGCGGCGTCGGCACGGAGGAGACACCCGTGTCGCTGGATCAGATGGTCGGGCACTACAAACGATCCAAGTACTTGGCCGAGCAGGAGGTCCGAAAACTGGCGAAGGACGGGCTGCCCGTGGTGATCGTGAACCCGAGCGCGCCTGTGGGAGCCGGCGACGTCAAACCGACGCCCACCGGACAAGTGATCGTCGATTTCATGAAAGGCCGCATGCCCGCCTATATTGAAACCGGCATGAACCTGATCGACGTCGATGACGTGGCGGCCGGCCACCTGCTGGCCATGGAGAAGGGCCGGCAGGGCGAACGCTATATTCTGGGAAACAAGAATCTGATGCTGCGCGAAGTCTTCGAGATCCTCAACCGATTGACCGGGGTGAAGGCTCCCACCCTTAGGCTGCCGAGGCTTGCCGTGCTTCCGCTGGCGTACGGCAATCAATGGATCGCCGCGCTGACCGGCCGGACACCGCGCATTCCCCTTGAAGGCGTGAAGATGGCCAAGTACAAGATGCACTATGATTGCAGCAAGGCCGTGCGTGAACTCGGCCTTCCGCAAACGCCTCCAGAGGTGGCGCTGGAAAAGGCGGTGAAGTGGTTTAGATCTCATGGCTACGCCTAATCGGATGCTTCAGTGGGTAGTGGGTCAGTTTCCTCTTGCGTCATGCCCGCGAAGGCGGGCATCCACTCCTCAATCACGACTCAATGCTGAGGAGAAGGCCTTGACTGGATTCCCGCTTCCGCGGGAATGACACACTTCAGTGCTTCTGATGGCAAACTGACCCACGACCTTTCAGTGAGGCGAGTTGTAAGTCTTGAGTTTTGATGGAACATTTCGATCTTCTCATCAAAACGGTTTTTCTCCGACCGTATGTCTTCATCTTCCTAGCCGGCTTCCTGGTCTCTGCGACTCCACTGATCGGCTGGTCGAGAACCTGGCGGCTCTGGCTGATCAGCTGGCTGACCGCTTTCCTGTGCGAGTTCTCTTCGACCAGAACAGGCCTCCCGTTCGGCTGGTACGTGTACACCGGCTCCACGGTCGGCCGGGAACTCTACATTTCCAACATTCCGTTCATGGATTCAATCTCGTTCAGCTTCCTGCTGTACGCCGCCTATTGCACGGCCTTGTGCTTTCTCCTGCCGCCTCAGGGAACCAACTCCGCCTCCCGCCTGCAACCGCTCCAGTTCGATCCCGCGGTCCGCAACGGTTGGCGGGTGCTCCTGCTGACGTCGCTGCTGTTCGCCGCGATCGACATGGTGATCGATCCGGTGGCGTTGCAGGGTGACCGCTGGTTCTTGGGCAAACTCTACTACTATGCGGAGGACGGCGTTCACTTCGGCGTCCCTTTGTCCAATTACGTCGGCTGGATGGTGGTGGGCCTGATTTCCCTCGCCATCTATTTTCGGTTGGACCGCCGCCTGCCTCCCCTTGCCGCCCGGGACGGAACGGCGACCACCAATCGAATCTTAATGGGAGTCGGCCTGTACTATGGAGTGCTGCTGTTCAATCTGGCCGTGACCTTCTGGATCGGCGAAACGACGCTCGGCCTTTCCGGCGTTCTGATGTTTTTTCCGCTCACCGTTCTGCTGATCCTCCGCCTCACGACGCCCCGCAAACCGCTGGTCGCTGGCAATGACCCGGCAGAATTTGTATAGTGTTAATCCAGTATGAAAAAGCGGGTGATCGGAGTCGCCGTCGCGATCTGCCTCGTGACGTTGGGTATGATCGGATGGGTCGGCTACCAGCTCTTCACAACCGGCTTCAGCGCGAAGACGGAGCCTCATGCCCTCGAGGTTCTGATCGCCCGACAGATTCGCCATCTCGCCGTTCCCCTCGCCCAGCGAAACGCGCCGAATCCCGTGCCGCTGACTCCCACCGTCTTGAAAGACGCGCGGGCTCATTTTGCCGACCATTGCGCCATCTGCCACGCCAACGACGGCAGCGGACGAACGCCGATCGGCAAGAACGTCTATCCCAAGGCTCCCGATTTGCGCCGGACGGACACGCAGTCGATGTCGGACGGAGAGTTGTTCTGGGCGATCCACAACGGCATCCGCTTCACCGCCATGCCGGCCTGGGGCGGCGACGAGCCTGAAAAGGATTTGGACAGCTGGAAACTGGTTCATTTCATCCGACACCTCCCCAATCTGACTCCGGAGGAACTCCATGAGATGAAGGGGCTCAACCCCAAGACCCGGCATGAGATGGAAGAGGAAGCCGCGAACGACAAATTCCTGGAAGGAGACGATGCCGCCGGAGACTCCGACGGCCATCACCACTGAATCATCATGCCTCATACATAAGGAGCGACCGACTTATGATTCGACATCTGATGGTTCGACATCTGATCATGGCAGCGCTCGTCCTATTCTGCTCCGCCACCGCCTTCGCCCATGGGTCCGGCCAACACGTGCTCGGCACCGTGGCCGTGATCGACCGGGACCACATTCAGGTAAAAACGCCCAAGGGCGAAACCGTGACGGTCAAGCTGACGAAAGAGACTCGATTCAAGGAGAAGGGCAATCCGAACTCGACGGAGTTACCCGTCGCGGGAGACCGCGTGGTGATCGACGCGATCAAGGAGAAGAAAGCCCTGATCGCGACGGAAGTCCATTTCTCTGCGGCGAAGAAAGCGGCCGCGGCGGCCGTACCGGCTCCGGCGCCGGCCCAGTAAGCGCAAGGAGCGAGATGCAGACGGCAGCGGCGCGGATCTTCATAACCGGCATCGCCGTGTTCCTCGCGGTGGCGACCGTCCCTGGAATCGAAGTGCGCGATATGGCGGCCGGTGTCGCCGCCGTCCTGGTGCTCACGATTCTCAATCTGTTGATCCGCCCGATCCTCTTGATCCTGACTCTGCCGTTGATCGTGCTGTCGCTCGGCCTCTTTCTGGTCGTCGTCAACGCGCTCCTGCTTGAATTGACCGCCTATCTGGTCAAGGGCTTCACCGTGTCGGGATTCTGGTCTGCCGTAGGCGGCGCGCTGGTGATCAGCGTCGTCACCAGCATCCTGAGCCTGTTCACCGGCGACTCTCGCCGGATCGAGGTGCGCCGCTCGGAGCCGCGCCCGCCCAAGATCATCAACCCGTGACGATGTCCAGGCCGCCTCTATGTCCACATCCAATATCGACCTCGGAAAAATATGAGAATCCGATGCTCGCGAAGAGTCTCGTCATTGAATTGCCGTGCCCGCATTGCTAGAATGCAGCCTCTTTTTTGAACGAACCACACCATGCGATCGACTGTGACCCAGAGCAAAGCCCAGCCTGAAACGCACCTGCAACGGACCCTTACGTCGGTGTTGAACGATCTGCCGGTCGATTCCGCGCTGGCCGCCGTGTTCCATCAGGAGCAGGGGCCGCTGGTCGGTCATGCTGCGCGAGGTTTCACGTCTCGGGATGTTCACGCGATTCTCCGGACGCTATCGGCTCCGGCGCTTGCCGATGGGTCGTCCTCGCACGATCAGGACAGCGGCCGCACGATGCGGGTCCGCATGGTCACACCGGGGGCGAAGTCGCTCCTGAGCGTGCCGCTCAAGTACCGCAACCGCACCTACGGCTTCCTCGTGATCGGCCGAAAGGAAGGAGCGTCGTTCGCAAAAAAAGAAAAGGGCTTGATGGATCAAGCCAGCGACGACGTCACCAAAGCGTTGGATCGCGAAGGGCTGTTCAACATGAACGTGGTCCTCAGCCGCGCGTTGGTCTCGAACGAACCGGCCGCCGCGCCGCAATCAGCCGCCGACATGTTCGTCGCCCCCGTTTCGCAGGTTACGCCGGAGCTACAGGAAAAAATCACGGCGGCACTGACCGACGCCAACCACACCGTCTCCTTTGACCGCGCCTGGGTCTGCCACTACGACCCCATCGCCGGCAACGTCGAAGTCCTCGGCTTGGCGGGCGACGTACGGGGCGAGCAGAAAGACGGCAAGAAAGACCTCAAGCCCGGCCATCGTTTGACCCTGGACAGTTCGGCAGCCGGCTGGGCGATCCGCCATCGCAAACCCCGTGTGGATCATGACCTTGCTTCGACCCAAGGCCGCTTCCTGGACCACAAGCAGGTGTTCAAGGACCGCTTCCAATCTTCACTGGTCCTTCCCTTCTTCGTTCGCGGCCAGGTCGGAGGGACGCTGACGTTGGCGTCGCGGGAAGCCGGACGGTACCAACCGACGGATGCGCGCACGCTCGAACCGGTTATTCTCAAATTGGCGGAATTGCTTCAGGCTCCGTCCCCGCAGCCCAGTCCGGTCAAAAGCGACGCAGGCACCTCCGAAGCGCAGGGAGCCTCCGCCTCACCAAGCGCTCCTCCACTGGAGCCGTCGATCCGCAAACAGGAACGCCAGGCTGCGATCGGAGAATTCAGCGCGTTTCTTGCCACCGAGATCCGTGAGCCGCTCGGGTCCATCCGCGCGCAGTTGGAGGAAGTGACGGGGGAGGGCATTCTGGATTTCGACCCGCAAACCCGGGTGGAAAATGCCATGCGCGATTTGATTCGCGTCGAGGCGATCCTCAATGAGATTCTGGACTTCGCCAAGCCGCTCGAGCTCAACCGCCGGCTGGTCCGCATACCCGAGGTCATCGAAAGCGCGCTGACCGTCGTCGCGACCGACTTGGAGGTCACACGGATCCACGTCACCAAGGAATACGCGCCGATCTTGGCGCCGGTCCGAGGCGACGAAGCCAAGCTCCAACAGGTGTTCCTGAGCATCTTCAAGAACGCCTGCGAGGCCATGACGCCCGGCGGGCAGCTCACGATCCATGTCAGCCAGCATCGAGCCGGCCGTGGGATCGAAGATCACATTCTGATCAAGAACGATGGAGCGCCGATTCCTTCGGAGATCGTCGACAAGGTCTTCGAGCCGTTCTTTACGACCAAGCGCACCGGTACAGGCCTCGGGCTCGCCACCGTGAAAAAGATCGTCGAGGAGCACGGCGGGTCGATTACGATCGGCAGTGCGCCGGGCGAGGATACCACCGTCACGATCCGCCTTCCGGGGGTGAGCCGCGGACCGGCATTCCGCCACCGAGGCCGGGGACGACGGCCGCCCCGCCGCTAAGGAGGTCAGGAACCCTCTGCGCGAAGCGCCCTGCGGGTCGTGCCGACACATGGTTCCTGCGCCTTTGTTTCTCCTTGTGTCTTCAAACACATAGCCGCTGGACTCCTGGTCAACCCCGATTGCTTTCATCCTTGACAGAAGCCGGTATCCCTGGCTATGATCCGCCCACTTGATCAGGCCTTATCACACAGACCTATGTACGGCAATCCTTCACCCACCATCATTCAAAGGAGAAGGGGTATGAAGCTCGTATTCGGCATTCTTGCAACAGCCTCCGGTGTGCTGTTTGCCCTATCCATGGCTTCGGCCAATCCTGCAATGCTGCCCAAGCATGAGGGCTATCCGATGAAGAACAGCGGCAGTCCGGTCAACGGCCAGCCGACGGCCAATGATCCCGGCCAGACCAACGCGAGCGGCGAGAAGGCCGATCTCAAAGCCGCCGCATTCGACGATACGCATGTCAAGCAGGACCTTAAGAAGACGGACAATGATCGTATCACAGCCAGTCAGGGCGCCGGCCAGTTGCCCAAGGTCCAGGGTCCGCAGATCCAGATCGCGCCTCCGGTGACCTCTGCCACGAAGATCAGCGGAGACCGCAAGATCGACTAACGCCTTCAGGCATGTAAGAACGGGCAGGGGGGACGTTGCGTCGACCGCAGCGTTCCCCCTTCTCATTTGAGCGCCGCTAAGGGGGCAGGAACCATTTGCGCGAAGCGCCCTGCGGGTCGTGCCGGCAGATGGTTCCTGACCCCCTCGTTATCCTGACGAAGCCGGTTCACTCGACAGCAAGCGAAATCGCCAAGGTTTTTTCGCCCAACTGCCCGCGTAATCCACACCGATGCGCGGGAACGTTCCGATGGGTGTCTTCCTCGTTCTCTTTTCCCGCTCTTCGAACCAAAGCTGCTCGCCGATCGTCATGTCGAGCCGGTTCAGCGTCCGGTCGATACCGAGGGCGCGACAGACCCGACCAGGTCCGTCGATTAATAAGCCATCCAGTTGAATCGCCCGAATCAGGACGGCGGCTGGAAAGTCCGGACGTTCCGTCACGACGTTCAGGCAATGGTACATGCCGTAGATAAGATACACGTATGAGACCCCCGGCGAGCCAAATAGGACGTCGGTTCTGGCTGTTCGGCCTTTCGAGGCATGGCAGGCCTTGTCCGAGGGTCCCACATACGCCTCCACTTCGACGATCTTGCCGGCCAGCGTCTCCGTGCCGTTTTTCCGAATCAGGTACTTCCCCACGAGGGACCGCGCGACCGTCAGGGTCGGACGATTGAAATAGGCTTGTGACAGAACCGTCGGCATGGGAATGTTTGGTGACAAATGCTGAATGGTAACCGGCCGGGCGCTGCTCTTTCAATTCAACAGTTATCATTTGTCATTCCACATTCGCTGCATATCGGCCTTAGGCAGTAAGGGGGTCAGGAACCAATTGCGCAAAGCGCCCGGCGGGTCGTTCCGACAAATGGTTCCTGACCCCGCTATCAGAAATACCAGGCCAGGCCGCCCATGAAGAACCGCGGATTGCCCGGCACGAAATGAATATCGTTGACGCCGGTCGCTTCGTTTCGCAACCGCGATTCAAAATAGAAGATGGCCTGCTCCCATTGGGTATCCAGAAGGTTTTGGACGAAGAGAAATGCCTCCAGGCGGCCGTAGGGCAGCTTGATCGGCAATCGATACCGTTCGGTCAGGTCAAAGTCGACCCAGGACGGGGCCTTCACACTGCGGTCCTCCGTCAGCGGGCGCACACCCATGTAGGTGGCCTGCAATTGCGAGGTGAGCGCCTCGGGCCAGTTCAACAGCAGGGCGCCATAGGCGGTCAGTTCCGGGGCCAATGGGATGGCATCACCATTGTTGAATTCCGCTTTCGTGTAGGCGACGTGACCGTTGAAATAGAGCGGCCCCCAGATCTGACCCCGTGCCGCCACTTCGACACCCCGACGGCGGGTGGGACCGCGGTTTTCCGTTGTCCCTTCGTCACCGACAAACACCAACTCCGATTGGAGATCGATCGCCCACAGCGAGGCAGTCAACATCACCCCCTCCGGACCCCAGGGTTGGGCGCGCAGACCGACCTCGTAGGTCTGCGCGCGAGCCAGCGGCACTGCATCGATCGCCACAGCCGACCGCGCATCGTTGCTGTGATAGCCTTGCCCATAGTTGGCAAAGAACTCCGTCTTGAACCAAGGCCCCAACACGAGATTGGCCTTGGGCAAGACCATCCCGGATGTCTTACGACCGGCCGGCTGTTCTGCACAAGTACTGCATCGATTGTTCACATCGAACGTGAAAATCGGGGCACGAAGCCCTCCCGACAATCTCATCCAGATTGCCGGCTGGAGTTCGGCCTTGACGTAGGGCTCATAGGAAGCCTCAAGAATATCGCTGTCTGTGGTGAAACCGGTCGGCGCCCTGGTGGTTTGAGTCCCCAAGGTCGCATGGATGTCATCGACACGGGTTTGAAATCCGATCGTGCCCAAGCTGGGGATACCGAATATCTCCGCCCGCTGCTTATATCCAAGATCGCCTCCATAGATGCCTCGTCGGTCCGACTGCTGAATGCCGTCCCCATTGACCGGGTCGTTGAGAAAGAACGTGAAGTTCGTGAACAAATCAAACTTGTAGTACTGGCCGTAGGCGTTGGCGAAAAATGTCCCGGCGAACGGGGTGTCATAGTGATAATTCATGCGAAGCGTGGCCCTGGTGGTGTTTCCTCCTTCGGAGGGGTCGATCGCGCCGAAGCGGTCGAGGGAGCCGTCGTTGACAGCCCGGAGCGGAATTTCCCCTGATGCATTCCATTGGCCTTTTTGAAAGCTGCCGGTGAGCGCCAATTCATCACGGCTGGAAAAATTCGTCGTCATTTTTCCCAGCACGTTGGCCCGAAAGTACCGATTGTCGTTGAGGTAGGGCCCGTTCGTGTAGTAGGCCTCTCCGGCAAACAACGTGCGGACCTTATCCTTCGTCGGAGAGAGCATCAAAATGTATCGTTGAGTGTCGAACTGTCCCCAGGCCCCCTGAACGACTCCCTCCTTGACGACCTCGCGCGTCCGAAAGTTGATCGCCGCCGCCGTGTTAAAGTCGCCGTATTCAGGAAGATAGGCGCCCTTGGTGGCCTCCACTCCCTCGATCGTCTCCGGAATGATGAAGTTGAGATCCGTGTAGCCTTGACCATGGGCGTGGGAACGGAAATTGATCGGCATGCCGTCGGTGAAGAACGCCACGTCGGTGCCGTGGTCGGCATCGAATCCGCGCACGAAATATTGATCGGCTTTGCCGGCTCCGCCGGAATGTTCCACGGCGATGAAGCCGGGAATCAGCCGCAGCACTTGGGCCGGCCGACCCTGAGGCTGGAGGAGATACTCCTTGTCGGGAATAAATTGCTGCGAGGAAGCCGCGACCGGCCGGTCTCCGACGACCGAGACTTCCTGGATTTCGAGATCGGCCGCATCGGGATCGTGGGCGAGCGCCGGGGCGGGGCAAGCCATTACACCGGCAAGCATCATCAAGCAAGCCGGCGGATTCAGGATAGAAACACGGGCCATTGCTCCACCACATCCGCGTGATGTTCGTGGACCAACGGCCCACGAAGGTCTGGCGCGAAGGTTCGCGCGTTGTGTCAGACCTTCGTGGTCTGAGTGAGGAGAAAATCCGTCGGCTCAGGCGAGCGAGCCGACAGTCACTAGAAATTGGACTCGACGAAGCGAGCGGGCAATGAGGTGCTCAAGCTTATGCTCCTCCGTGCCGACGACTTCCACCTGTGCCTGATTGACCGGTAACAAGACCTTTTTGGCCCTCGCGCCCAAGATCGCCCGAACGACAGCCGGCGTGACGTCTCCGACTGTGGCGCTCGCCAATACAAGATTGAGCGACAGGAGAATTACGTCAGCGGTCGGCACCGTTGCCACGATGGCGCGTCCTCCGGCACCCACCTGCGCGGCACCGGCGGCCTTCATGGCCGTGGCAGCCGCTTGATTCGTGCCCAGCCCGATGATCTGATGGGCATCTCCCAACTGCGACTGGAGTCCGGCCACCAACCGGCGGCCCAATCCTCCGCCGCGCCCATCGATCACGCAGATGCGCATGGCTACACGAGCCCCTTCCCGGTCGTCGTCATCGTCAATTTACCGTGCTTGACGCCTTTGACACTCACCAAGGCGTCGGCGACCTGTCTGATCTCGGAGCCTTTGCCTTTTACGACGAGCACTTCGAGACAATGATCGTGGTCGAGATGCACGTGCATGCCGGACAGGATCTTTCCATGATAGTCATGCTGAATATCGGTCAGCTTGCTCGTGAGGTCGCGCACATGGTGGTCGTACACGAAGGTGATGGTGCCGACCGTTTCCTTATCCTCATCCCACTCCTGCCCGACCAAATTGTCGCGGATCAGGTCGCGGAGCGCTTCCGAGCGGTTGGTGTAGCGGCGGCGTTGGATGTGCTGGTCGAACGTCTTGAGCAGCTTTTGATCGAGAGAAACGCCGAATCGTACCAGTTGCTTCATCTCCCGTCCCCCTCGTTTATAGTGCCACGAATGTTATTTTAGTAGCACCACGATGCCGAGCCTGTCAACCGACGATTCTCGACCCTGAACGTCTTACGAGAGCTCGGTCCTGGTTGGATGTGCGTGAAATAGGAGAGGCTGCATCAGCCCTAGAGCGATTACAGCATCTCGTTTTGGGGAGAGGAAACGACCAACAGCAAACAGCCTTCGTCGGTCCAGGTGTCGTAGTGTTCGGTCCCGGCCTCGGCACGATGATAGTCTCCAGCCGCCAATTCATGGCCGGCGATGTTGCAACCGCCCTGCAACACATAGAGATCCTCCGCCTCCGTGTGACGATGCGGCGCGTACTTGGTACCCGGTGCAAAACGAAGGAGGGTCGCGGCCCTTCGAGAGGCCATATCGAAGGAGAGCACCTTGGCTTTCACTCCCGGTTCGATCTCTCGCCAGACTCCCTCCGCTGCTTTGATGAAGGTGAGCCCCTGGCCAGACTGCTGAAAACCGATCTTGGTGCCCGACAATCGAGAGGTCTCGGAACGAATTGGAATGGTCCGCAGGAGGCGCAAAAACGCCTTCCAGCAAAGCCGCAGCGACGTGTACAGTGTCACGAGGAAGTGGCGCCAAGCATGCGCAAACCGATGAGGCGGCGAGCCCACACTGTCGTCAAGGAAACCTGCCCGACCTTCAGTTATCCGCCCTCCGCCTTTCGAAACAGGCGTCTCCACCAGACCGTCTGCTACGCCCTTGACATCAAGCGGGACATCCGCAGGCCCTCCGATCCGAGACATGAGCCGCTCCCGTACAGAATCCCTGGGTGTGACAGGAACGCCCCCTAAGACCAGGGCATTCGCGGCCAACTCGAACTGTTCGCCTTCGCGAGCGGCTTCTTTCGCGACCCGGTTGACGAGGCGTTCACGCAGGCTTGACGGAGGCGGCACCGGAGCCAGCGAAGCGGCCAATGCTTCCGCGGTTGCTTGATACGCTCTCACGGCTTGGCGCACGAGAGCTGATTCCCCCGGAAGCCTCACCATGAAGGCCTGGCGGTCCTCAGGATCCAAGATCCCGAGGGCATGGAGCATCGCCTGTTCTTCCAATTCTTCCGGCAACTTTGTCTCAGTCACGACAGCAACCCACTCTCATAAGGCGCAAGGGCTTCCCGCAATTTGATCATACCCGATCTGATTCTCGTCTTCACCGTACCCAGCGGCAGCTGCAGTTTCGCGGCAATCTCACTTTGGCTTAAGCCATAGAAATAGGCGAGAGCGACGGCTTCTCGTTGCTCGGTTGTCAGCACCGCCAACGCCTGCTGGACATACCGCCGGCGCTCTTGCCCTTCCACGTTCTGTTCCGGCGTGTCATCGTCGCTGGCAAACAATTCGACGGCATCCAGCGATTCGATTCGCCCATGTTCGGCCGCCCCGGCGCGAAACCGATCGATCGCCCTGGTGCGGGCCAGGGTCATCAGCCACGCTCCCGGCGCACCCCTGGTCGTGTCGTACGTATGGGCCTGACGCCACACTTGAGTGTAGACATCCAAGGTCACTTCTTCGGCAGCCTCGCGATTATCGAGTATCTTATAGATCATCCCGAATACTTGTGGACTCGTCCGATCATAGAACGTGGCGAGCGCGGTCTGATCGCCCTGCGCGGTCAGCGCGATCAGCTGGGCCAATTCTTGGTCTTGAGCCGCCCTGGTCGTTTCCAATGTCGGGATCAATAGACGTTCCTCCCCGTAAACCTCTACGAGCCTACTGGGAGGATTGGATTTCTACGCTGCAGTTCGTCGCCAGGCTCGCACAGCGGAACAGCTTCCCCAATGACGCAATTGTATTCTGCTTTTCGGAAGGTCTCAACTATCGTGGGTAGTGGGCCGGTTTCCTCTTGCGTCATGGCCGCCCCCGATCGCAGTCGAGGGCAGGCTTCGGCGGGCATCCACTCCTCAACCAAGACTCCCCTCGGGCAAATCATTTTTGCAATCAGATCCGAACGAGAAGACATCTCGTAATGGAAAACAGGTCGACCACGGTCGCAAACGCAAGGGACAGCGTTCCATACATCAACCATTTTCTTCGACAGGAGGACAACACCATGAAGCACTCTCTCGCAGCATCCCTCGCGCTCATCGGGTTCGCGCTCAGCGTTACAGGCTGCAGCACTATGGAGTCGACGCCGAAATCAACGATGGCGGACACATCGCTGTATGACCGTCTGGGCGGCAAGCCGGCGATCACCGCTGTCGTGGATGACTTCGTCGGACGGGTCGCCGCAGATAACCGGATCAACGGCAAGTTCGCCAATACGGATATTCCTCGCTTGAAGACGCTGCTCGTTGAACAGATCTGCCAGGCCTCCGGGGGCCCCTGTACCTATACAGGCCGCAGCATGAAAGTCACCCATGCAGGCATGGGCGTCAGCAGCGCGGACTTCGATGCGCTCGTCGGCAATTTGGTCGCGACATTGAACAAATTCAAGGTTCCAGAGCGTGAAAAGAACGAACTGCTCGGCGCGTTGGGTCCCATGAAAACAGATATCGTCGAGCAGCCGCGGATGTCTATGAACTGAGACGCCTGTGCAATCGGCCGTGAGGTGTTGTGAGAGGAGGAAGTCTATGAAATCGCGCATTCATCCATCTCTGAGCCTCCTGTTTGCCGTCGGACTCCTGTCCGGCTGCGGCGGGAACGACGGCGCATCGAGCCCAGCTGTCGTATCAAGTGAAGCGACAGCGGCGCCGACCGACGATCAGCGCGCTCCGCAATCGGACGCGCTGACGCCGGCAGAGGTCGCCCAGGTCAATCAAGCCGGCACGGAACCTGAGCCCCCGAAGAAACCGGACATGTAGCCATCGCCGCCCGGGCGGTGGCTCTCGTCACAAGGAGACAACCATGTTGATCCAGATACGATCACTCATTCTGGCGGCACTGGTGCCGCTGATCGCCGCACCGGCTTTTGCCGCAAGCCATCGCGAAGCGCCGATGATCTCGAACGACCCGGCGGCGGACATCACCGACTTCTATGTGTTCCGAAGCTGGCAGGATCCCGACAAGGCGATTCTGATCCTGAACGTGATTCCGAGCCAGGAACCGGGATCCGGCCCCAACTATTTCACCTTCGCCGACGACGTGCTGTACGAGATCCACGTCGACAACAACAAGAACAACATCGCGGCGAACATCGTCTACCAGATCCGGTTCAAGACCGAGATCCGGCAGCCGGGCAACGTGTTCCCGCTGGCCTATGTCGCGCTGCCTCCGATTACCGCGCTCACCGGCGGCGGATCCGAGGGATTGCTTGTCCGCCAAAGCTACACGGTGACGGAGGTGCGATTCGGTCAGCAACCCAGAGACCTGGGGACCGGCCCGATGTACGCCGTCCCTTCGAACGTGGGAAGCCGAACGACACCGAACTATGAACAGTTGGCGGTCAAGGGGGTGTTTCCCTTGAAGAACGGCGGACGCGTTTTCGCCGGACAGCGGGATGAAACGTTCTACATCGATCTCGGCGGCACGTTCGACACGCTCAATCTTCATGTGTCACCCATTCTCTCTCCCGCGGACGATGCGAATGACCACATCATCGTCGACGCGCCGGGCGCCGGGACGGCGGATACCTTCAGCGGCTTCAACGTGAACACCATCGCCCTGGAGATTCCGATCAGCGACCTGACGGGCCCGAAGGGCAACAAGCTGATCGGCGCCTACGCCAGCACGAGCCGGCCGAAAGTCACGGTCATCAAGAAGGACGGCGATCGGCAGAACAGCGGTCGCTTCGTCCAAGTGGCGCGCATGGGCAATCCCCTCGTGAACGAATTGATCATCGCGACGAGCATGAAAGACACATGGAATGCCACGGACGCGGAAGACGAGGCGAATTTCGTCTCGTTCTATTGCAATTCGGCGCTCGCGACGGCCTTGAACGCGGTGTTCGGGACCGGATTCCCGACGACGAATCGGGAAGATCTGGTCAACGCGCTGCTTCGCTACAGCCCAGGGCCGCCGGTCTGCGGCGGAGGAATCGGGAGCGAGACGCTTTCCGACCTCCTGCGGGTTGATTTGGGCGTAGCTCAGACCGCAGCGGACAGTCAGCGGCGGCTGGGTCCGCTGGCCCACGACGCAGCCGGGAACCCGACGCCGGACAAGGCCGGCTGGCCGAACGGGCGGCGCCCCAACGATGATGTGACCGACGTCGCGCTGCGGGTCGTCGGCGGCATCCTCACGAACCCTGCGACTCCGAACCTGGGGGACGGCGTGAACTTCAACGTCGGCTCAGTAGGCGGCAACAAAACGGCGAACGGCATCGCCACGGCGTTTCCGTTTTTGCCCACGCCGCACGACGGCCGCGACCGCCGGCACATTGATCCGCGAGAGCCCTCGAATTAGGACGAGGCCCGGCGGGTGCCGCGCGCACGCGCGGCGCCTGCCGTGATGGCGAGGCGCAGGGCGTGACTGCAACGACCACAACAGGAGACGGGAGCCTCCACCGGTTCGAGGGATGGCTCCTCTCGCTCGTCCTTCATGGCCTTGTGCTTTTCGCTGCCCTGCCGCTGCTCCGTCGATTGCCGATCCAGATTCCTGCAGAACCGTTTCGCTGGGAGGTGACCCTCGTCCAATGGGCAGAGATCGCCGCTGAACCGATGTATCCAACGCACATCACCGAGCAGATGGTGCCGACATCCATGGAGCCGGCGCCGCTCACGGCTCAGGTCGGCAAACCGCTCGACAGGGCTGCCCATGCCGACAGTATCGTCCCTGTTCCCGCAACCCAGGAGGCGGCTGCCGTCGCAGCAATCCAGTCCATCGATCCTTTACCAATCCCGGAACCCGCGGAACCGGTCTCTGCCTTTCAGGACAGCGCTGTGACGGCAGAGCCGCAGCCCTCGGCTCCGGCGCCGACCACAGCGCCGGTAGAAGCCGCCCCTGCCATGCGTCACAGGGGTCCGGCGCTACGCCAAGTAACCGAAGAGCCGGCCCAATCGATCCCGGCATCGGCAGAAGAATCCGCCACCGCGCTTCGGACAAGCGATCCACCGGTTCAATCGCCCGAGCCTGCAGCCGCCCCGACGCTGCAAGACCAGCCGGCGCCGACGGCGGTCGCAGCGGGCTCAGACAATTCCAACGCTCCGTCCACAGAAGCCGTTCAAGGCGTACCACAAATAGTCTCCGGGCCCGCTCAGGCTGCCACTGCATCAACGGCGCGCGCAGACTACGGCTGGCTCCAGCGCGCGATCTTCCAGCGCTTGGAGGAGATCAAACGGTCCTCACGACCGTCGCTCGATCAGTCGCGTCCACTCAAGGTCTTGGTCAAAGCCGTCGTGTCGGATAAGGGCATGCTTGTGGAAAGTGAGGTGGTCAAGAGTTCCGGCCTCGATCGCATCGACCAGGAAGCGATGGCGCTCGTGCAACGGGCCTTTCCCTTGCAACTCGATCGTCTATTAGATCGTCAGCGGATCGTCCTGCGTATTCCAATCACCTATTCGCGAGACTAACACTCATGAATCGATCACGCTTTATCGCGGTCTTGACGCTGCTCGCTTGGCTCGCGGTAAGCCACAGCGGTGAAACGACGGCTGAACCCTATCGTCCTGAACAAGCCGCACAGGTCCTCGAACGGCTCAGCTTCAAGCCGACTGATCCGGTTGAGCGAGAGGTCAGGGCGCTGAGGAACCGCTTGGCAGCAGACCCGCGCAACCTTGATTTGGCCGTACAATTGGCCGCTCGCTACATCGAACGGGGTCGATCGGAAGGTGATCCGCGTTTCCTAGGACAGGCCCAGGCGGTCCTGGCCCCATGGTGGAACGAACCGATGCCTCCGCCTGCGGCGCTCCTCCTGCGAGCGACAATCAGCCAGCACGGCCATGAATTCGACCGGGCCCTCGGCGATCTCGACCAGGTGCTGGTCGCGCAGCCGACCAACGCGCAAGCTTGGCTGACCAAAGCTGCGATTCTTCAAGTCCAGGCCCGCTATGATGATGCGCGTCGAGCGTGCCAGCCGCTGGGACGGCTCGCTCCTCGCCACGTGATCCTCACCTGCCTCAGCGACATCGCCGGTCTGACCGGCCAAGCGGCACAGAGCCAGGAGCTCCTCAGCGGGCTCCGCAACGATCCGAGGGTCTCAGTCCATGAAGGGATCTGGATCCGGACCGTCCTTGCGGAAATTGCAGCGCGCACCGGCGATGTCACAACCGGCGAGCAATATTTTTCAGAAGCCGTCAAGACCGGCGTGAAAGATCAGTACCTCTTAGCTGCCTACGCCGACTTCCTCTTGGATCAAGGCCGCCATCGAGAGGTCATCACCCTGCTCCAACACGAGACGAGAGCCGACGGACTGCTCCTGAGGCTCGCGCTGGCCGAACAGGCGCTTGGCGCGCCGTCGGCAAAGGACCGCGTGGCGATGCTCGCCGCGCGATTTGCCGCTGCCCGCGAACGCGGCACCAACGTGCACGTGCGGGAAGAAGCGCGGTTCACGCTGGCCTTGCTGCGAGACCCGCACCGGGCGCTGCAGTTGGCCCAGATCAACTGGCAGGTCCAGCGAGAACCGGCCGACGCCAGAATGCTTCTCGAAAGCGCGCTGGCAGCCGGCGACCATGAGGCAGCCAAGCCGGTGCTCGACTGGCTGAGCGCCAACCATGTTGAAGGCCTGCGCCTCCGCAAACTGGCGAAGCGATTCGAGGAGTACGACAAATGAATAGCCTGATCCTTGCCCTCGTGGTAGCCCTCTTGAGCCAGCCTGCTTGGGCGCACAAACCCAGCGACAGTTATCTGGCGCTGACCGTTCAGGGCGACCGCATCCACGGCCAGTGGGATATTGCCTTGCGAGACTTGAACGACGCGATAGGATTGGATGCCGACAACGACGGGGCCATCACCTGGGGAGAGGTGCAGGCTAACCATGGCGGGATCGCGACCTACGCCCTCTCACGCCTGCGACTGCAGTCCCAGGGGGCCGCCTGCCGGACCGCCGTCACGGACCACCTTATCGACCGCCATACGGACGGCGCCTACGCCGTGCTTCGACTCACCGCCATGTGCCCGGCGAACATCATACAGCTGGCGATCGACTACCGCCTCCTCTTCGACTTGGATGCCCAGCACAAGGGGCTGTTGCGCCTGACGCACAAGGACAAGACGCAGACGTCGATTTTCAGCCAGGACTCTCCCTCCAGGTCCTTCTCAATGGGAGACACCTCGGGCTGGCCGCAACTCGGGCAGTACCTGCACGAAGGGGTCTGGCACATCTGGCAGGGATTCGATCACGTTCTGTTCTTGCTCGTGCTGCTGCTGCCGGCGGTGCTGGTGCGAGTCGATCGCCACTGGCAAGCGGTTGAAGATCTTTCCTCCGCAGTCCGTGAGGTGGTCGCTATCGTGACGGCCTTTACTGTCGCTCATTCGTTGACCTTGAGCCTCGCTACACTGGGGATCATTCAATTGCCCTCCCGCCTGGTCGAATCGGCCATTGCCCTCTCAGTCGCGATAGCGGCGCTTGCGAATCTATATCCGACCATGTTGCGTCGTCGCTGGTTCGTCGCCTTTGGGTTCGGCCTCATCCATGGATTTGGATTTGCCGGCGTCCTGTCCGATTTGGGGCTACCCCAAGACTCCTTGCTGCTGAGCCTGGTCGGTTTCAACGTCGGCGTTGAGATCGGCCAACTTGCCATCGTGGCCCTGTTCCTTCCGCTCGCCTATACCTTCCGTGAGGCTTCAACCTACCAACCGATCGTGGTCCAGGCCGGCTCTGTCGTGGTCATGCTTGTGGCGCTGGTCTGGCTGGTCGAGCGCGCGCTGGATCTGAAACTGCTTCCTGCCTAAGCAGTCGCACGCCTCAAGGTCGTTGAGTCGAAAGCTCCGAGAAGGTCTCCGCTCTGCCGCCGGGCGGTTGCAAGCGGCGCCGACTCGGCTACGGATCGGCGTAAACCGGTGAGTCCGCGCCCCCCGCTGCGGGAACGGATGCCGACGCACAGTGCCGGCGAAGCTGAGCGGGAAGCCGAGTCATTTCACTACTCGCTGCGGACGGGAACGTAGAGTACCGTCCCCTGCCGGTTGACCAGCAGGAGGGCCAGATCGGTCGGCTTCATGGGATCGGCCAATCGCTGGAACGTGGAAAAGTTGGGAATCGGCTGGCGGTTCAGCTCAAGAATCACGTCGCCGGGCTGCAGACCGGACGATTCCGCCAGGCTGCCCTCTTCAATGTCGGTCACGACTACTCCGCTGTTGACGGGCAAATCCATCTGCCGAGCAAGCGGAGGCGTCACATCGTCGAAGACCACCCCCGACAGCGGATGTTGAGAGGTGGACGCTTCGGCCACGGCCGACTGACTGCGCTTGGTACGCTCCTTCGGCGCCTCCTGGACGATCATCTCCAGCTGTACCGGCTTGCCGTCGCGGATCACGTCGAGCCGATGTTTGCTGCCGATGGCGGCGGCGGCCACCAGATTGCGCAGATGCCCGCTGTCCATCACGTCACGACCGTCGAAGCGCGCGATCACGTCCCCCCGCTTCAAACCGGCTTTTTCCGCCGATCCCTTGGCCTGCAAATCCGTGACGATGGCCCCCTTGACGTCGGGTAAGTGGAAAATTTTTCCCAACGTTGGCGAAACATCCTGGGTCGACGCGCCGAGGAATCCGCGCACGACCCGACCGGTCTTGATCAGGCTTTGCATCGCAGCCCGGGCCATGTTGCTGGGAATGGCGAATCCCACCCCCACGCTGCCTCCGGTGGGACTGGCGATGGCCGTGTTGATGCCGATCAGCTCGCCGTGGATGTTCACCAGCGCACCGCCGGAGTTTCCGGGGTTGATCGGTGCGTCCGTTTGAATGAAGTCTTCGAAGTCGGCCACGCCCACGTCGGCTCGTCCTACCGCGCTGACGATGCCGAAGGTGGCCGTGCGGCTCAACCCGAGCGGGTTGCCGATGGCCAACACGAAATCGCCGACCGCCAGACGACCCGAATCGCCCCAGGGGACCGTCGGCAGATTCGTCGCCTGAATCTTCACGACCGCGACGTCGGTCTTCGGATCGGTGGCGACGACCTTGCCCTTATATTGGCGGCGGTCGGCCAGCACGACCTCCACGTCCACGGCATCGGCCACGACGTGGTGATTCGTGACAATGTAGCCGTCCTGGGAGACGATGACGCCGGAGCCTTGCCCGTATTGTCGCCGCGCGGGTGGATCTTTGAACAGACCGAAGGGCAGGGTCTCGTCCGTGAACGCCTGGTCCTTCACCATGACGGTCGAGGCGATGCTGACGACGGCGGGAATGACCTTGGCCGCCGTGTCCTTGATCTGCTGCTGGAGATCGGAAACCCCGGTGATGGGAATCAACCGGGCGCCGGCCCTCGCTTCGTCCATCGACAGCGCCGGCACCAGCACACAGGCGACCACGCAGAGCCATCCGGCACGCGATCGAGTCACGCGCATCTCCTCAGCCGTTCCGTCGGGTTTTCAGGTCGAGAAACGCCTCGTAGCCTAGCATGGGCTCGGAACGGACGCACTCATAATTCCACATGACGTAATCTGAGCGCGTTGGAAATGACCGAGACGGAACTGAACGTCATGGCCGCGCTGGCGATCATCGGACTGAGCAGGAGTCCCCAGTGGGGATAGAGCAACCCTGCGGCGATCGGCACTCCGATCAGGTTGTAGGCAAAGGCGAAGAAGAGATTCTGCCGGATATTGCGCATCGTGGCCTGACTCAATCGCCTGGCCCGGACCAATCCGCGGAGATCGCCTTTGACCAGCGTCACACCGGCGCTCTCCATGGCGATGTCCGTTCCGTTCCCCATCGCGATGCCCACGTCGGCGAACGCGAGCGCCGGCGCATCGTTGATGCCGTCCCCGGCCATGGCGACCACCCGCCTCTTCGACCGCAGCTCGGCGATGAGTGCGCCTTTTTGGTCCGGCAGCACCCCGGCATGCACCGACTCGATCCCCAGCTGTGCGGCCACCCGGTCCGCCGTCGCGCGATGGTCGCCCGTGACCATGACCAGCTCGATACCGTCCTCTTTTAGCGCTTTCACGGCTTCCGCCGTCGTGGACTTGATCGGATCGGTGACGCCGAGCAACCCGCCGACCCGCCCGTCCGCCGCAACGAACAAGACCGTCTGTCCTTCGCCTCGCAGCGACGCGGCCTCCTCGTTTAACGTGCGCAGATCATCCTCGGATACTCCCGCCTCCTCCCGCAGAAAAGTCGCCGTGCCCACGGCGACACGGCGACCCGACACCAGCCCGATCACCCCCTTGCCGGTCACGGATCGGAACTGTTCGACGGCCGCCGGAACGATGCCTCGGCGCTCCGCCCCGGCGACCACCGCGGAAGCCAGCGGATGCTCGCTGCTGCGTTCGAGACTCGCCGCCAGTTTCAACAATTCGTCGTCGGTCCAGGGAGGAGCAAACCGCACGGTCACCAGTTTCGGCCTTCCCTCTGTGAGCGTTCCGGTCTTGTCGACCACCACCGTATCCACGCGGCCCAGGATTTCCAGCGCCTCCGCCTTCTTGATCAAGACCCCGGCCGTCGCACCACGCCCGGTCCCCACCATGATCGACATCGGCGTCGCCAATCCCAACGCGCAAGGACAGGCGATGATCAACACCGCCACGGCGTTGACCAAGGCATGGGCCAATCTCGGTTCCGGCCCCCAGATGGCCCACGCCAGCGCCGTAAGCGCCGCAACCGCCACGACCAGCGGGACGAAATAGGCTGCAACGACGTCCGCCACCCGTTGAATCGGCGCTCTCGTACGTTGTGCCTCGCCGACCATTTGAACGATGCGAGCCAACAAGGTGTCCCGGCCGACCAGCCGAGCTTCTATGAGGATGCTGCCGGTCCCATTGATCGTTCCCCCGGTGACCCTCGTACCCGCCTGCTTCTCCACCGGCATCGGCTCCCCGGTAATCATGGACTCATCGACGGCGGTCGCCCCCTCGACGACAAGTCCGTCGACCGGCACTCGCTCTCCCGGACGTACTCGCAGCCGGTCTCCCACCTGCACGGTTTCGAGAGAAATATCCTTCTCAGTTCCATCGGTGCCGACCAGCCGGGCCGTCTTGGGAGCCAATCCAAGCAGCGCCTTCATGGCCGAGGTCGTCTGACTCCGGGCGCGCAGCTCAAGGACCTGTCCGAGGAGGACCAACACCGTTATCATGGCCGCCGCCTCGAAATACACCGCGACGGACCCGTCATGGAGGTGGAAGGACGCCGGCAGCAGCCCCGGCGCCACGGTCGCGACCATACTGTACGCATAGGCGGCACCGGTGCCGAGCGCAATGAGCGTGAACATGTTCGGCGCCCGATTGACGATCGAAGCCCATCCCCGCTCGAAAAACGGCCAGCCGCCCCAGAGAACCACGGGAGTTGCAAGCGCCCATTGGACCCAATTCAACAGGACGCCGCGGCCGGCCGCTCCGAATGGATCTCCCGGAATCATATGGGCCATCGCGAGCACCATCACGAGCGCAGCCGGACCCAGGCTGATCCAGAAACGTCGGGTCATGTCCAGGAGTTCGAGATTCGGCCCCTCGTCGAGCGAGACGACCTTCGGCTCCAAGGCCATGCCACAGATGGGACAAGCGCCCGGCTGGTACTCGAGCACCTCCGGATCCATGGGGCAGATATATTCGATCGTCGCGCCGGCCGGTGCCGTGACGACCTGCGGCTTGCGCTGGGACGGAGGCACGAGATAAGAAGCCGGATCGGCCTGAAACTTGGCGAGGCACCCCGTGGAGCAGAAGACGTATGTCTTGCCTTCGTGGACGTGCGACCCAGCCGCGGTCTTCGGCTGCACCGTCATTCCGCAAACAGGATCGATCTCGGCCCCTCCCGCCTCGGCAGGAGCCGGCATCATCATCTGCAACGGTTTCTTCTTTCCCAAGGAGATGAGACCGGCGGTCGGCGGCCGCAGGACCAAGTCCGGATCGGCTTTGAATGTGTTGAGGCAGGAGACGGCGCAGAAGTAGTAGGTCTTGCCATGATAATCGTACCGGCCCGCAGCCGTGGTTGGATCCACAGTCATTCCGCAGACCGGGTCGATCTCCGACCGAATCTTCTCGTCCATTCCATTACCTATAGTATGCCGACTTCCGCAACAGCCGCCCGTCGATCCAGGCACCATGGTCCCGCTCCTTTCATCTTATACGGTCTGGTTGCTTAATGTCCCGTTCACTATGAGGACGGATGAGGCGGCGGGATATTACAGAGGGTCCGCCTGCGCAAAGGGGAACTTGCGAAAAGGCGGAAATGACACAGTGGCGGAAAGGAGAAGGGTAAGCTGGACGACTATCCGCAGGCGCAGTTGAGGCAGCCGTGTCTGCTGCAGATGCCGCAGGAGTCTTCAAGGGCAGCGCGTAAGGCCTGGCGGGCTCTGTGCAATCGAACCGTCAGATTGTTCCGGGATATCTTCAATGCTTCCGCGACAAGCGCCGGCGATTCCCCCTCAAGGTCGATACGCCTGATGAGCTCCGCATAGGACCCACGGAGTTGTGGGAGGAGCCGGTGTAGGCAGGCGCAGACCGTGGCTCTCACCTCATCCGGCGGCGGCTCCTGATGGTCGCCCGTAACCGTCAGCTCTCGGAGTAAGGCGTCGTTGCGACGCGTTTCGGCTCCTTGGGATCGATAATAATCGATCAGCGCGTGGCGAAGGATGCGGTAGAACCATGCCACGGCGCTTTCCTCATTGTGTACCGCATGGTGACGTTCCACGGCCCGCATCAAGCTTTGCTGGAGGATATCGTCCACGACGGCTTCGTCGCCGAGCCGGCGGCTCAAGAACGACCGGAAAGCCGACTCGTGCGCAATCAGCCTTTGCACGACATCGCTCGGTTTTCTTTCCTTCTTCATCATGTGTCACCCGTCACCGATCGCGTATCACTGATCATTCGTCATTTCTTCACATCCGCGTCGAGAATGCTCCGGATAACGGCAATGATATTGTCCGTCTTCATATTCTCGCCTTCGATCTTGATATTACCGTCGAGCAGCAATGTGGGCGTGGACTGAACCTTGATGCGTTCTCCCCACTGCTTCCCGTCCTCGAAGGCTTTCGCCGGTTTCCCGCTGGCCAACCCCTCTTCGAACGCTTTGGGATCGAGGCCGACCTCCTTGATCAGCCCTTCGCGTAAGCTCCGATCCAATACCCCCGTGACCTTGTCCTGATGAATGGTGCGAAACAGCACCCGTTTCATTTCGTCGCCTTTGCCCATGATCTTCGCCTGTTCATACATATCGAAGGGAGTCGGAAGCTTGTTGCGAAACACCGGAAAGCCGACCATGGTCGCCTCCAGCTTATTGCCGAATTCCTTCTGAAGGATCGGGAGACCGGCTTCATCGAAGTGATGGCAATGGGGACAATAAAAGTCGGCGAATTCGATGAGCTTGACCTTGCCGGGCTTGTGGGTGGACGGCTCGCCGTTCAAGAGTTCGAACTTGCCTTTTAGTTCAGGCGTTGCCGCCGTAGCGCCGTCGCTTGCGAGGACGCCGACACCCAACCAGATCGCCAGAACGCCGACCGCCCAATGCCACCGAATTTTCTTCACCATATCCATCCACTCCTTTCCTTGTCTCTCGACCGTAGAGTCCCCATTATATCGAACGTTTCGAGGACATACCCTCTGATATACTGCCGTCATGTTCTTACAGGCAGCACCCGTGGCCCTGCTCTTTCTCGTCATCATGGGCTGCGCCTCGACCGAGCAGACCGATGACGCCCCTCAGGTCACCTTTCAGCAAGTTAAGGCTTCCCCGGATGCTTTCAAGGGGCAGTCGGTCATCTTCGGCGGCGAGGTACTCACGGCCAGACGGATGAAAGACGGCACGAGAGTCGAAATACTTCAGCTGCCCCTCGGCAGTTCCGGTTCTCCCGTGCATGACCTGACACAGTCACAGGGCCGCTTCGTGGCAATCCAGAAGGAATTCCTTGATCCGGCCACCCTGCCCTATGGGACCAGAGTCACGGTAACCGGAGAGATGGCGGGATCAATCACGCTCCCGCTCGACGAAACCGAATACAACTATCCGATCGTCGAAACGAAACGACTGCGGGTCTGGTCCGATGCGACTCGGCCGGTTCCGCGATTCCGACCCTACTACGGTCCCGGCCCCTACTCGTCGCCCTATTGGAACCCGTACTGGTGAAAGGCTGAGGTTCAGGCTAAGGCTGAGCCGGCCACAATCCTTATTCTGAGCCTTATTCTGAGCCTTAACCTGAACCTCAACCTTGCCTCCTACCGCCCGCTCATGCCGACGATCCGTTCGACCCGATCGTCCCGCCCGCCGAGATTACGATACTTATGGTACTGGGCCAGCGCCTTGGGCAGATCTTTGCGATGGAGTTCGTAAAACACGCCCAGGTTGTAGTGGGCCTCCGCATATTCGGGTTTCAACTCCACCGCCCGTTGGTACTCGTGTTCTGCTTCTTCCAACCGGTTCATGCTCGTATAGATGACCCCCAGATTCATGTGGGCCTCGGCATATTCGGGACGGTATCGGACGACTTCGAGGAACTCGCGCTCGGCCTCGGTGGGTTTGCCCTGGCTCCGTAGAATAAACCCCAAATTGTAGTGCGCATCGACCAGGTCCGGCTTGGCGGCGATGGCCTTCCGGTATGCATAAGCCGCCTCCAGCAGATCGTTGTTTCGTTCCGCCAGCCGGCCCGCCTGGTACCAGCCGTCCGCATGCTTCGGATGCGCCTTCGTCAGGCGGGCGAGGCTGTCGAGGGCGGCCTTGTTCTCCCCCTGCCGCTCGTAGAGCATCGCCAGTCCGAACAGTGCGTCCGATTGAGCGGGATCAATCGCGAGCAGCTCCTTATAGGCGGTCATCGCCGCCGGGATGTCGCGCCGGCCCTCATAGAGTTTGGCCAGGTCGAGATATGAATCCTCGTGCTTCGGGTTGATCTCGATCGCCCGCTTCAACGTATGTTCTGCTTCTGCGCTCTTTCCCTGCGCCAGATAGACTTCCGCCAAGTCGTTCAGCGCTTCCGGATAGGCCGGCTTGAGCTTGAGGGCGTGCGTCAATGCCTCGATCGCCTCAGCCGGCCTCTTCTTGCTTTTGAAATAGATCTGCCCGAGCAGATGATACGCCTCGGCGGAGGGATTGTTCTCCAGCGTCTTGTTTACCGCTGCCAGCGCGCCGTCGGCATCGCCCGCCTTCAGGAGATCGGACGCCCGTTCAAGCGCGCGCTTGCCGGAATCGGCCGCGACGGCCAGGTCAATAGCGGGAAATGACAGGAGGAGGAAGCACGCCAAAAGCAGATCGAATAGGAATGCGACCATACGTGCTGATCTCTAGCAGGCTGCGGAAAAACTCATTTTGACCTCTGTCGCCGCCACAAATATCGAGGTAAGAGCCCACGCTGAACAGCCATGCAGGATGCGCAAAAAGGCCGTTCAGCAAGGCCACAGCGAGCGAAGAGGCGAGGCGTACTCTGTGCCGCACGTTGAGCCTCTAAGCGATGCGAGAACGCCGCTGGCGGACTTTTTCCGCATCCTTCTAGATGCTGGACGGACGGTCAAGAGCCGATAGCTTGGACTATACGGTGAGGACGGCGTGAAATCAACACGACGAGGATCTCAACAAGGCGCCACTCTCCAATATCTGTTCAGAACAGGCCCAGCGTGACGCCGCCGTAGATCGCCCGTCCGTAACCGGCGAAGAACAGCTGCTGCGCGGCCGCTTGCGCCGCCGTCTCGCCCGTGACGACCTGGCCGGAGGCGGCATACTTCATGTCGGCGATGTTGTCCACCTGGACATACAACTTGGCGAAGCGGAACCAGGAGCTGTTCACCTCGATATTCTTGTGAATGTTCGCCGTCCCGATGAAATAGGACGGGATCCCGACGGTATTGTTGTTGTTCAAGAAATAGCTGTTGGCGTAGTTACCCTCAAGCCAGCCTCCCCACCCGCTCGGGTGATGGTCGTATTCCACCTTGAGGTTCAAGATGTCCGTCGGCACGTTGGGAACCTTCTTGCCGTCCCGGCTCAGAAATCCCGCAGCGGTCCGGTCGGTGAAATTGGTGTAGGACGCATCGATGTGGGTATAGGCCCCGGAGAGGCGCAGGCCCGTCAACGGCCGCCAGTCATATGACGCTTCGATCCCGCGATACTGGGACGCGTCGGCATTGACCGACGCCGTGTTGCCGCCCGAGATGGTCTGGGTGATGATCTCGTCCTTGAAGAACGTCCAGAATCCCACCAACTGAACGGTCAGATCCTTCGTGAGCTTCGATTCCGTACCGATTTCATTATTCCAGTTTTTCTGCGGCTTCAAATCGAAATTGGATCCCGGCAGTCCGGTAATCGGATCTCTGGTGAGCTGGCCGAACTGCGGAATCCCATAGCCGGTCGAGCTTCGGACCCAGTGGCGATAGGCCTCGGCCGGCTTCCAAGTGACTGAGGCTTCCGGCGCCCAATTCGTGAAGTTTCTGGTGAGGCTCGGCCGGCTCGCCACGGCGCCGGCGTTGTTGTAATTGATCGTGTCGATGCTCACCAGCGACTGCTCGAATCCGAGGCCCAGCGCCGCCGTCCACTTGGGCACGAATTCCAATTCCTCCCGCACACGGCCGCCGATATTGTTGATGCGTCCCCGGTTATTCTGGAGCAGCGTCCCTCTGGTTCCGTATCCGGTTGCAAGATTCTGAAAGGTGTTCCCTTCCTGTTCCATGTTGTTCAGGAAGAAGCCGACGTAGCTCTTGAGCGGCATCTGGCCGAGGCTGCCGTCGTGCCGGAGATCCGCGTAGGTCTTGTAGTTCGGATTCACGTTGTCGAAGATCTGGGAAAAATACTGATTGATGTCCTTCAGGTCATAGTCCGCTTCAATCGTCAGGACCGTGCTGGCGTTCAACTGCCGTTCATACAGGCCTCCCACTATCGTCCGCCGATCGACGCGTCCTTGATTGAGGGCGACGGCATTGGCGCAGCCGGGATTGTAGGTTCCAGAAGCGCAGGTGGTCTGCGAGCCTCCGGCCTGGCGATCGTCCGCAATGAACTGAGCCTGGGTCAGCCTAGTCGGCACCCGGGTGTCGAGCCAATTCGTGATCGCCTTGAAATAGAAACTCTGGCGGTCGTCGACGTTGAAACGGAAATTGAAGTTGAGTGTTTGCGTATTATAGTTGCTGTGTTGGATGAATCCATCTTCGGCCGCGTTGCTGGCGAACATGGAAAGATCGAGGCGGTCGGTATGCTGGCCGACGGCCAGCGCCTGTTTGAAGTAGCCGAACGAACCACCGGAGACGAACGCCTCGACCCCGTTGATATCGCTGCCGCGTCTGGTCCGGAAATGCACCATGCCGCCGAGCGCGTAGTTGTCGTAGAGCGAAGAGGAGGCGCCGCGTGTGACTTCCACCGATCGCATGAACCAGGGATCCTGAATATCGAGCCGCGACAGGCCGTCGGACTGTGTTTGACTGATGCCGTCCTCGTACACCTTGATGTCGCGAATCGCAAACGCCGTCTTGGCGCCCATCCCGCGGATCATGATGCTGAAGTCTCTCGGCCCGTTCGCTTGCCGCAGCATGATGCCGGGCAGCGACTGAATGGATTCCTGCATCGTCCTGGTCGGCTGGGAGTCCGTCTCCGCCGACACCGTCGAAGATATCGACACCCCTTCAGGGCGCTTCTGTAGACGGTTGCTGACGATGCTCATGTCGGCGAGTTCGAATTCCGGGAGCGCCTCATGCGGCGATTCCGGCTCTTCGGCAGCCACGTGTTCTTTCACGATGGTCGGACGCTCCGATTCCGGATCGGCCCGCTCCTTCTTTTGCTGTATCTCCTCGAGCTCGTGGAGAATCCCCTTGAGTTGCTCGCGCAATTCCTGCTCCCGCTGAGAAGGCGGTTCGGAGGCGGGCGTCTCCTGAGCCCACAAGCCGTTCCCGCAGACGGTGCCGACCGTCACCGCCAGGGCGGCGGCCGCCGACAGTTTTCGCACCACGACCCCGATTCGTATGGACATGACTGGACACTCCTTGCAATAAACGGATGCGGACAGACGGCCGGATGCGCCGCAGTCGGACGTCACCCCGCGAGCGTCGAGAACGGCCGACCAGACGATGACGATGGCCGGTCAGCGAGGAGGAGCGCGGGACAGGGAACCGGGGGAAGAAAAGCGGGCATGCAAGGTCAGGGTCAGCAGCGGCAACAACAGGAGGAACGTGAACCACAACTTTGCCGGCGCGATGAAGAGGCCGGCCACGGCGGGGTTCGCCTGACACGCCCAGGCGCACAAGGCGGAATGGGACACATGCGAGGGACTGTGATGCTGCGACGTCGTCGTAGAGGACGCGGTCGGCTCGGCGGTCGGCCCCGATAAACACGCAGCCGCTCCGATGGTCAGCACCAGATAGAGCACGGTCATGGCGCCGGCAAGAGGCGTAAGCAGGCTGGTCATGGACGCTCTTCGAGGAGATGCCGTACGAGGGCGACCGATTCGTCGCTGTCCCAGGCCCTCGGTCCCACCGCTCGTCCGGACACCCGACCGTCCGGCGCGATCAGCACGGTTGTGGGTAGCCCCCGCACCATGAAGGTCCTGGACACCTCCTGATCCTCGTCGAAGAGAACCGGCAGGCTGATACCGAGTTGACCGAAAAACTGGCGAATACCCTGCGGATGCCGATCCGCCGTGACCGTCAGGATTTGGACCTGCGCGGGATCGAAGCGGGTCTGGAGCCGCGCCAACGACGGCATCTCCTCCTTACAAGGGCCGCACCAGGTTGCCCAGAAATTGAGCAGCACCACCTTCCCGGCCAAGTCCTGTGACCGGTACGACCGGCCGTCCAACGTGGTGAGATCGAACGGCGTGACCGACGCGCGGGTCGCCGATGGAGTGACGCGGAGCGCCGTAAACGGATCGGCGGTCGCCGCACCGGCCATGCCTGCGGGATCGGCGGCCACGAACATGAGCGCGCCGCCGATCAGTCCAAGACCGAGCCAACGCACCGCGTCACGGACCATGAGCGGCCTCCGCCTTTCCGACCGTCGTTTGCACCGGAGCCAACTGCATGGTCTGGACGACCAGCCGATGGGCGGGCATCGCATGTTCTTTCCATCCGATGACGGCTGAACCCGACGCATTCACCGCTACCGTCGGAGTCTGTCCGTTTTTCTCGTTGACCTTCATCGGCGCGCTGAAGGATTCGCCGCGATCGAGGGATCGGCTGACGACGACCTCGCGGCGGACCGGCGATTGCTCTTCCCACACCACCACCACGCGCCCTTCGGAATCCACCGCCATTTGCGGATGATCTGGGAACGTTCCCTTGGAGCGGTTCAGTTGCTGTTTGGGAGAAAAGGTCCGTCCCTGGTCGTCGGAGTAGGCCAGGTAGATCGACGGCGTCTCGTCTGCGCCCTCCGTGTACCACACGACATACAGGCGCCCCAACCGATCCACGCCGAGCGAAGCCGGACGATGCGGGCAGGCAGGGTACATCCACCGATCGTGTCCCACAATGACCGGGGCGGAAAACGTGTCTCCCCCATCCGTCGATCGAGACACGACGATCTCGCGGACATGGCCTTCGAAGATTTTCCGCCAGGCAAGATAGACCACGCCGTCGCCGGAAGTCGCCAAGGCGGTGCGGCAGCAGACGCAGGTGTCGTCATCCACCTTGCGATTCTTAGTGAAGGTGCGCCCGTGATCCGCCGACTTGGCGACGAACGTCCCCGGCTCCTTCTTTCCCTCACGCCCATCGATCCATGCGACATGCACCGCACCGTCCGGGGCGACCTGCATCGCGTCGAACGAATGATTGATCACCTGCCCATCGTCGTTGACCAGGACCGACGGGGCGAATGTGCGGCCTCCGTCACTGGAGCGGCTCAATCGGAGTTCGCTGGAGAACGGCTTGTCCGGGGTCATGTTCGGATGGGTCAGCGCCCAGGTCACGAAGACGTCGTTCCCGCGTATCACCAGCGCGGGCGCTTCTTGCCGGTAGTACGGATTCTCGGACGGGTCGTTGACCCGCGCCGGGGAACCGAGCGGGCCTCCCGGCTCCTCGGAGCGCGCAAACCGGATCGTCCGGATGTCTTTGTCCTCTTCGACCCAGGCGGCGTACACGATACCCGCCCCGTCGATCTGCACGGTCGGACCGACGACGTTCTTCACCTGATGAACCGTCACATGTTTGGAACCGAAGGCAGCCGGTGAACCGGACTCGCCGGCCCAGGCGATCGAGGCGAGCATCGAGAAGGTCGCGAGCCAGAGGGGAAGCCGTCCTAAAATCTGGCCCGAAATCCGGGGTGATATTGGGCTGGTGTCGTGACACATCATGGCTTGTAGTTCTCGAGTCGCGAACCTCGCCGCATCAATTCGCCAAGCTATAGACGATCGGCAGACTCACGACGATCTGCGGTTTTCCCAACTCATGCTTCATATGGAGCGGGCAAGCCAGCTTCACCGCCTCCATGGCCGCGGTATCGAGCACGCTGTGGCCGGAACTCTTCTGCACCGTCACCTCGGCCAGATGCCCGTCCGACCGAATGACCGCCTTCAGGACAACCTTGCCCTGCAATCCGTTCATGCGGGCGGAGTGCGGATAGCGTTTCAACTCGGCGACTCGCCGCCAGAGTGATTCGGCCAGCCACCGGTGATCCGCTTTGGCCTCCGGCATTCCGGTTGCGGCCTTCGCCGTGACTTGCGGCGTCTCGACGGGGGCGGATGCCGACGCCGGTGAGCCCTCGGTGTACTGGGATGTCGGCACGGCAGCCGGAACACTGTGCTGGAGCGTGGTCTCGGCGGCCGGTGCCGGCATGGCGGGAGTCTCCGCCGGAGCGAGCGAGGGCGAGGGCGCGGCCACGGCGACCTGCTCAACCGCTTGGGCAGGCGTGGCCGGCGCGGAGGCTTCCACCGGGACGACCGGGCGATGCTGCGCCACCGCCGTCTCGGTATGCACCGGTTCCACAGGTTTCACCTCCACCGTAGCAGGGATCGTCGGCTCGGCGGTCGGAAGTTCCTCGACCTTCTGCGCGATCGGCTCGACTTTGTGCTGCGCGACCTCGACCTGACGCTCGACCGGCTCCGGCTTCTGTTGGGGCGGCGGTTCCACCTTTTGCTCGACCGGCCGGGGTGTCTCGATCACCGGATGGACCACTTGAACGCTTTCCTGGGGCGCGACGCGATGGACCGGCGTCTCAGGCGCAGGGGCGGGAGCGGGCGGAGCCGAGGTCGGTCGAGCCTCGGGTTGTACCGGCGTGACGACGGACTCGGTGTTGACCGGAGCGGGAGTCGGAGCAGGAGTCGGGGTCGGCGCCGGGGCATCGACGAGCGCCACCTCCCAATGGAACGTCTCTTTCTTCAACGCCGGGTCGAGCCGTGCCAGAAACGCCAGCGTCAGCCCAATCACCGCCGCGTGAAGCACGAGCGAGGCGCCCCACCCCGAGATGTGGAAGCGATTGTCGTGTGTGGAGGTCATGGCCGAACCACCTTGGTTAATCAGCGAACGAATTGGTGCCGAACCCGACAACTTGTTGGAATCATCCACCGGCACAGCCACCTTCAGGTTGCGCCGAGCCGTACCGGCGTGGATGCGAGAAATCGCGAGGCTTAGAGTGGAGGGCCCCGGGAAGGAACGACGGACGAGAGAACGGTTGGAAGATGATCGTGAGAGTACTGCTCGGTCTGAGCGATCGGAGACCGCTCGACCAGGGGTGGCGCGACGGCTGCGTCCAACACATGACCGGCCACACACATCCAGGAACAGAGCGCCGTGCCGTGAGTGGCCTTCTGATGGTGTGCGTGCTGGGATTCGTGGGAGATTGATTGAGCGGACGCCAGCCCCCCCACCGTGAGGATACAGAAGACGACGAACCAGGCAACGGATTGTGCGACCACCCTGGGCATCATTGAGAAACTCGACAGGAACTCGATCCGAATCGACCGGTAGGAATGTTACGGGACGCGCCGGGGAGGAGTCAAGACAACGCGGCGGTCGGGGTCGAATCTCGATAGGATTCGGAAAATGTTTGCTGTATACTGCGGGACGGCTTTCGACCCCAATCGTCGCGATCCATTAGGACATACGTAGACCAGGCCCGGCATCGGGCCTGAAATCGAACATGCTGACACAACTCCTGAATCTCGTCTTCGGCAGCAAGAATGACCGTGAAATCAAGGCGTTGATGCCGGTTGTGCAACGGATCAACGGATTGGAAACCGAGTTGACCCCGCTGTCCGATCAGGCGCTGGCCGACAAGACAGAAGCCTTCAAGAAGCGTCTGGCCGCAGGCGAGCGCCTGGACGACATTCTGCCGGAAGCGTTCGCCGTGTGCCGCGAGATGTCACGCCGGAAGCTCAACATGCGTCACTTCGACGTGCAGTTGATCGGCGGGATGATCCTGCACCGAGGTCGCATTTCGGAAATGAAAACCGGAGAGGGCAAGACCCTCGTCGCGACGCTCCCCATCTATTTGAACGCGCTGGAAGGCAAAGGGGCCCACCTCGTCACGGTCAACGACTACTTGGCCAAACGAGACGCTCAATGGATGGGGCAACTCTACCATGCCCTCGGGCTGTCGACCGGCGTCATTCAGCACGATGCCTCGTTCATCTTCGATCCGACCTACGATGCGTCGGACAAACGGCTCCAACATCTGCGTCCTTGCACCAGACCGGAAGCGTATCGCGCCGACATCACCTACGGGACCAACAACGAATACGGGTTCGACTATTTGCGGGACAATCTGGTCGTCACCGATCTGAACCAGTGCGTCCAGCGGGAGCTGAACTTCGCGATCGTGGACGAGGTCGACAGTATTTTGATCGACGAGGCGAGGACCCCCTTGATCATTTCGGGCCCGACCGATCAGACCACCGACCTCTACTACCGCATCAATGCCATCATCCCGCAACTGAAGATCGAGCAGGATTACACGATCGAAGAAAAGACCAAGACCGCCTCGCTCACCGAGGACGGCAACGTACGGGTCGAACACCTGCTCGGCGTGGACAATCTCTACGATCCCGCCCACATGGACTTGGTGCACCACGTGGTCAAGGCGTTGCAAGCGTACGCGCTCTACAAACGAGACGTCGACTACGTGGTCAAGGACGGCGAGGTGATCATCGTCGATGAATTCACCGGACGCCTGATGCCGGGCCGCCGTTGGAGCGACGGGCTTCACCAGGCGGTCGAAGCCAAGGAAGGCGTGAAGATCGCCAACGAGAATCAGACCCTGGCCTCGGTGACCTTCCAAAACTATTTCCGAATGTACAAGAAGCTCGGTGGCATGACCGGCACGGCCGACACCGAGGCGGCGGAATTCGCGAAGATCTACAATCTCGACGTCAACGTCGTCCCGACCAACCGCAAGATGATCCGGCTGGACTACGCCGACGTCGTCTATCGCACCGAGAAGGAAAAGTTCGCCGCGATCGTGGAGGAGATCAAGGAATGCCACGAGCGCGGACAGCCGGTGCTGGTCGGTACGATCTCGATCGAAAAATCCGAGAAGCTCGCCGGCATGCTGAGCCGCAACGGCATCAAGCACAACGTGCTCAATGCGAAGCAGCACGAGCGAGAAGCGGAAATCGTCGCGCAGGCCGGGCGCAAGGGGGCCGTCACGATCGCCACCAACATGGCGGGCCGCGGCACCGACATCCTGCTCGGGGGCAACGCCGACTTCATGTTCAAGCAGGTCCTTTATCGCGAAGAATCCCTTCCGGACGAGCGGAAGCTCGCCGTCTTCGAGGAGATCCGGGCGGATTGCGAAAAGAACAAGCAGGACGTGGTCACGCTCGGGGGGCTCCACATTCTCGGCACGGAACGGCATGAAAGTCGTCGCATCGACAATCAGCTGCGGGGCCGCGCCGGCCGACAGGGCGACCCGGGATCCTCCCGGTTTTATCTGTCCCTCGAAGACGACCTGATGCGGATTTTCGCATCCGAACGGGTCTCGCAACTGATGCTCAAGCTGGGCATGGAAGAGGGCATCCCGATCGAGCACGGGATGGTCACGCGCGCCATCGCCAACGCGCAGAAGAAGGTCGAGGCCCACAACTTCGAGATCCGCAAACAATTGCTCGAATACGACGATGTCATGAACAAGCAGCGCGAGGTGATTTACCAGCACCGTCGCGCCGTCCTCGCCGGCAGCCACCTGAGCGAAGACATTCAGGACATGATGGACGGTGTCGTCGAATCGGCCCTCACAGTATATTGCCCCCCCGAGCAGTACCCGGAGGAATGGGACCTCAAAGGCCTGACCGACATGATGCAGGGGCAGTTCGGTATCGACATCACGCACGGCAAAGACGACGGCGGTGAAGCGTTGCGCGACCTGGGCCGCGATGCGCTGTCGGAGGATCTTCGCGCCCAGGCACGCGAGACCTATAAGCGGAAGGAACAGGATCTGGGGTCGGACCTGCTGCGCTTCCTCGAAAAGACCTTCATGCTCCAGGTCATCGACCACCATTGGAAGGATCACCTGCTCGCGATGGACCATCTCCGCGACGGGATCGGATTGCGCGGGTACGGACAGAAGGACCCGCTCATCGAATACAAACGCGAGGGCTTCGACTTGTTCGCGGGCATGATGGAGCGGATCAAGTCCGACACGCTGGACCGTCTGTTCCACGTGCAGGCCGTCCGAAACGATCCGGAGCACACGGCGCCCCCGCCGCCCCCCATCATGACCCGCCCGCAGCCGAAGCTCACGCTCAACAGAGGTGAGGAACCGGTGGGGTCTCAGACCGTGCACCGCAACGACGACAAAGTCGGCCGCAACGACCCCTGCCCATGCGGCAGCGGGAAGAAGTATAAGAAATGCCATGGGGCGTAGGAAACCAGGCTCGTTAGTCCTCTCCTGCTCAGACGCTCCGGCTCGACCGTACTAAGTCTCTTCCGGCTCAGCGGCGGAAACTTGTTTCGTTCCTCGCGTGGCGGAACGAAACGTCGAACATCCGCCGCTGTCGACCTTCGGCGACCGCCGGAATTCGACAAGTACGGTGCCCTCGCCTCCGCGATCCGCGAAACCGGACTCACGAGGCCGGTCAAGCAAGAGACGAAGAACCGCTCGAGTTGCTACGAGGAGCTGGCAGGGCCTAGACGGTTGACAGGGAAATCACACGGTGTATATCATCGTGTATATACATTCCGCTTGATGACATTGCTATGACCTCTCGAAAAAAGACCAAACTCTTCATGAGCGGCAACAGCCAGGCGGTGAGAATTCCTCGCGAGTTCCAGTTAGAGGGTGACGAAGTCGAAATTCAACGAAGGGGCAATACGCTCGTCATCCGGCCGAAGAAGCAGACTTGGCAGCGCTTCGCGGAGTGTCTCGCCAGGTTTACCCCCGATTTCATGGAGGAAGGCAGAGTCCAGCCTCCCTTGCAGAAACGCAAGCGGACCCTCGCATGAAGGTGATGCTGGACACCAACATCTGCATCTATCTCATCAAGCAACAACCTCCTGCGGTCATTGAGCGATTCTTTTCCTATCCAGTCGGCGACATCGGGATTTCCAGTATCAGTGTCTCAGAGCTGGCTTATGGAGTGAGTAAGAGTCGCCACTCCACCAAGAATCGGCTCGCGCTGGAGCAGTTTCTCGCCTCGCTGGAGGTGACCTCTTTCGACCGAGAGGCGGCCTTTTCATACGGTCGATTGCGATCCCAACTGGAACTGAAGGGGAGCCTTATCGGTTCGATGGATATGCTCATCGCCGCCCATGCGCTGAGTCTGGGAGTCCGGCTCGTCACCAACAACCTCAGGGAGTTCCGGCGCGTCCCAGGATTACGGGTCGAAAACTGGGTATAGAACCAGGCTCGCTGCGCCCGCCTCTCTCCCGCGCGTCAATTCGACCGTTCTAGTCTCACACCTGCTTGGCATCGAAACTCGTTCCGTTCCATGCTTGCATGAACGGAACGTCGAACATCGATGCCACTCGCAAAAGGCGAGACGCAGTCGCTCGACAGAACGGTGCCCGAATTGCCGCAACGGTCGAGAGCCAGGCGCAGCGGGCGCGCAAGAGTAATGAAGATGGACGCCCATGTCGTCCGTCTCAGTCCGCATCCCTTCCAGGCGAGCCAAGATGGGTGGATAACAAGAAGAGTGATTGTCCGAGCAGCCGCGATTCGCTGAACCGGACTCACGTGGCGGGCTTAGGAGGCCGGAGAACCGACACCCCGAAAGGAAGAGCCTTGGCAGATTACATATGCATATGGAGGACAAACCGGACGCTGCAGCACTCGGGCAAGCCAGGAAGTCATTGTGTGGACAAGACGACACTTTCTCCCTGAAATCACCTTGACTTAGCGTAGTTCCAACGGCTACTCTAGCCCCCTCTTTTCTTGTGGTGACGGGTAAGATTTGCCCGACGGCTCTTGGTGTCTATACAAGAGCCGTCGCCGGTGCGGCAGTTCTCGCAGCAAGGAGTGCCTCCTGTGGCAATCACAGGCCATCCACAACTCACGGCCGCCATCGTCTCGGAGATCACGTCGTCGGGTCCGATGCCCTTTGTCCGATTCATGGACCTCGCGCTCTATCATCCTCAGTATGGGTATTACATGCGTCCGCCCGAAGCGGGTACGGAGCGAATCGGCTGGTCCGGGGACTTTTATACAAGCTCGGACGTCCATCCCATTCTCGGGCAGACACTGGCCAGACAGGCGCAGCAGATCGACGCGCTGCTCGGACATCCCGACCCTTTCACGGTCGTTGAAATGGGGCCCGGCAAGGGCCTGTTGGCTGCGCATTTCCTGTCCGCTTGTGAGGCAGAGGGATTCGATGTGTGGGGACGGCGCCTGCGCTACGTCTTGGTCGAACGAAGTCCCGCGATGCGCGCCGTCCAAGAGCATCACCTTCAACGCTGGTCGAGACGGGACGGGCTGGTCGCCTGGCTTGAGGACATGGCCCGTCTCCCTCAGGACAGGACGGTGGGTGTGATGTTCAGCAACGAGCTGATCGACGCGTTTCCCGTTCACCGCGTCGAAGTGTCCGGAGGGGTCCTCAAAGAACTGTTCGTGGACTACCAGGAGGGCCGGTTTGTCGAATGTCTCCAGCCACCGTCGGATCCGGCGCTTGCCGCGTACTTGGCGCGCCTCGACCTTGTCCTGCCGGAAGGCTATCGGACCGAAATCAATCTGCGCGCGCGCGACTGGATGGCCCGCGTGGCCGGCAGCCTTTCCCGCGGAGTGGTCCTCACCATCGACTACGGACACTCCGCGCAGGACCTGTACGGGCCGGACCGCGCCAGAGGCACGCTGCTCTGTTACCACTCGCAATTGACGTCCGAGGATCCGTATACGCGGGTCGGGCTCCAGGACATGACCTCCCACGTCGATTTCACCAGCCTGGCCTTGGCGGGACAGGAGGCGGGCCTTTCCCTGACGGGATTCACGAACCAAATGAGTTTTCTCATGGGCCTCGGCGTTGAGGAACTGATCGGCCGGCTCGAACCGGAAAGTCCTGAGTTGTTCGCCGCCCTGCACTTGCTCCAACCCAACGGCATGGGCCGGACTTTCAAGATCTTGGTGCAGCACAAGGCCATGACGGAACCGCAACTCGACGGGTTGACCTTCAAACCATTCTTCGGTGACGCGCTCACGCCGGTCAGCGAGCCTCGCGGAGACATGGGTGAGCTGACGAATGCAGAATTGTCCTGCGCTTCAGGCTTCACGCTTCACGCTTCACGAGGCCCGCATGGGTAGCGAATCGGTTCCTGCAAATTATCTTCCGATCCTGCTGTTCATCGGGATTGCGATGGCGTTCGGCGCCGTCTCGCTGCTCGCCGGCCGCCTCGTCCGGCCGAGCCGGCCGTATCGCGCCAAGCTCAGCCCTTACGAGAGCGGCAGTCCCTTGTTTTCCGACGCCCGCATTCAGTTCCCGATGCGATACTACATCATCGCCATGCTGTTCGTGATTTTCGATATCGAGGTCATCTTCATTCTGCCTTGGGCCGTGCGGTTTCAATCGTTGGGACTCCTGGGCTTGGTGGAAATGCTGGTGTTCATAGGGATTCTCTTGGTGGGACTCTGGTATGCATGGAAGAAGGGAGCGTTGGAATGGGACTGAGCGGGTCCTGCCGCCGACCAGCCCAGCCGGCTTCGCACCCCGCCCGGTGTGTGGCCCCGCTGCAGGCGGCTGGGCGCCCAGGTCGCCGTCACCCGCTCATCTCATTCTTTGAGGGGTGTGGAGAAACATGCCGAGGCCGGTCCTCGGCACTCAGCACTCAGCACTCAGCACTGGAGCGAGCGCGATGAGCTTTTTGGAACGACAGCTCGACGCGAACATCATTACGACCAATCTCGACGCGGTCGTGAATTGGGCCAGAAAGTCCGCCCTGTGGCCGATGACGTTCGGTCTGGCCTGCTGCGCCATCGAGATGATCGCCAGCGTCTCCTCTCGCTACGACATCGACCGGTTCGGGGCCGGCGTCTTTCGGGCCTCGCCTCGGCAGTCGGATCTCATGATCGTGGCCGGCACGGTCACGCGCAAAATGGCGCCGGTCATCCGCCGCATCTACGACCAGATGCCGGAGCCTCGGTATGTGATCTCCATGGGATCCTGCGCCACGTCCGGCAATCACTACAACAGCTACGCCGTCGTTCAGGGGGTCGATCAGATCGTGCCGGTCGATGTGTACGTCCCGGGCTGCCCGCCCCGTCCCGAAGCGTTGCTCGACGGGCTGCTGAAACTGCAGGAGAAGATCCAGCGGGAAAAAGTGTTCGTCAAATAGCGGCGCGGGGAACGACATCGGAACAGCCTCGGGGAGATTCCTTCGCGGTGCCGCCCCGAGGCTTGTCGCCGATATAAAGTGTGTCATGCAATCACTGATTGAAACGCTGATGACGCGGTTTCCCAAGGCCGTCCTGTCCGTCCAAGCGGACACGGAGCGATCGGAAGTCTCGATCGACGTCGCGGCGGAGCACATGCTCGAATTGAGCCGGTTCCTCCACGACGAGCCGGAAGCCTCGTTCAACCATCTCACCGATATCTGTTCCGTGGACTACCCGGAGGACCAACAGCGGTTTGAAGTCGTCTATCATCTCCATTCCCTTTCCAGAAACCGACGGCTCCGCCTGAAGGCGCGGCTGTCGGAAGCCAATCCGACGATCGCCTCCGTCACGCCCGTGTGGAAGGGCGCCGAGTTTCTGGAACGTGAAGTCTACGACATGATGGGCATACGCTTCGCCGGGCATCCGGACCTCCGGCGCATTCTCATGCCGGATGACTATGACGAAGGCTTTCCCTTGCGAAAAGACTTCCCTGCCGAAGGGCGCGGGTGGCGCAGCCAGTTCGACTTCATTCCCCGGCTGGACGAGCCGCCGTCCGACTCCGCGGACAGCGAGATTCCCGAGAGCCAGAAGCAGGCCTTTCGGGCCGAGCAGGAGCGACCGGGGTCCCTGCGCCGGGAAGAACTGCTGCTCAACATGGGGCCGCAACATCCCAGCACGCACGGCGTGCTGCGCGTCGTCTTGGAATTGGACGGCGAACGGATCGTGAAGGCCACACCCGATCTCGGTTACCTGCATCGGGGAGTGGAAAAGCTTTCCGAAGGGCTGGCCTACATGCAGATCATTCCTCATACCGACCGGCTCGACTACGTCTGCGCGATGGCCAACAATTACGCCTACGTGCGGGCCGTGGAGAAGCTGCTCGGGATTACGCTTCCGGAACGGGCGGAATACATTCGGACAATCGTGGCCGAAATGCAGCGGATCGTCGGACATCTGTTCTGGCTTGGCACGCAGGCGCTGGACATCGGCGCCATGACGGTCTTTTTCTGGACGTTTCGCGAGCGCGAGGTGCTGCTCGACCTGTTCGAGAAGCTCTGCGGCGCGCGCCTCACGCTGAACTACTATCGGATCGGCGGGGTGGACAGCGATTTGACGCCGGAGCTGATCCAACGGCTCAAGACCTTCTTGGCGACATTCCCCGACATGGTAAGGGAATACGATTCGCTGATCGCCTCGAACCGGATCTGGCTCGGGCGGACCAAGAATGTCGCGGTGATCTCGGCCGAGGATGCCATCAACTTCGGCTGCACCGGGCCGGTGCTGCGAGGATCGGGCGTCGCCTACGACATCCGCAAGGCCGAGCCGTACGGAGTGTACGACAAGGTCGACTGGGAAGTGCCGATCGGCAAAAAAGGCGATACCTATGACCGGTATTGGGTCCGGATGGAAGAAATGCGGCAAAGCGCGCGGATCATTCAGCAGTGTCTCGATCAATTGCCGCCCGGCGCGATCATGGCGGATGCTCCGCAGTACATTCCTCCGCCGAAGCCCCACGTCATGCGGGACATGGAGAGTCTGATCCATCACTTCATCATCTTCACCCAGGGACTGAAGCCCCCGAAGGCCGAGACCTATTGCGGGACCGAGGCGCCGAAAGGCGAGCTGGGCTTCTTCATCGTCAGCGACGGCTCCGCCCGTCCCTATCGGCTGAAGATCCGATCCCCTTCGTTCGTACATATGGGCGCCTTCGACCACATGGCTCGAGGCTATCTGATTTCGGACATCATCACGATTTTCGGCACGTACGATATCGTCATGGGCGAGTGCGACCGCTGAGACAGGGGATATTGAAAGGAGTTCCGTTCATGGTTCGACAGGCTCACCGCGAACGAACTTCTGGGACGCAACGCTAGCTATTCGACATTCAACATTAGACCTTGACCGTTCAGGATGCCTACATGTTGATGAAGAAATACAAGTCTGAGATCGAAAGCATCCTGAGCCGCTATCCGGTAAAACGGTCGGCGCTGATTCCACTGCTCTATCTGGCACAGCGGGATGAAGGCTACCTGACGGAAGCGGCAATGACCGAAATCGCCGGCCTCCTTCGGTTGACGCCGCCGCAGGTCTACGAGACCGCCACCTTCTATACCATGTTGAATCTCAAGAAGGTGGGGACGCACCACATTCAAGTCTGCAAGTCGCTAATGTGCGCGCTGGTCGGCTCGGACACCGTGATCGGCTGGATCAAGGCGAAGCTGGGTATCGGGCCCGGCGAGACCACGGCCGACGGTCTGTTCACCCTGTCCGCGGTGGAATGCCTGGCGGCCTGCGGGACCGGCCCGATGATGCAGATCAACGACGCCTATTACGAACGGTTGACCGAGGAGAAGGTGGATCGGATTCTGGCCGATCTTCGCACGACCGGGTCGAGCGCGCTGAAGAGCGGGCCGTTCATGTGGCCGGAACCGCCGCCCGCGAAGCAGGGGGTGTGAAGCGAGGCTCGTATCTCGTCGTTTGCGGAAACGAAATCTGAGAAGCCCTGCGCTTCACGAACGATGCTTCACGAAAGTACACCATGGCGAACCACGAACTGATTCTTCTGAAAAACATGATGCAACCCGGCTATACCGGCTCGCTTGCCGACTACGAGCGGGCGGGCGGCTATCAGGCGCTCAGAAAGACGCTCGGCAAGATCGCCCCGGTCGACGTCACGGCCATCGTCATGAAATCCGGGCTCCGGGGCCGCGGCGGAGCCGGCTTTCCGACCGGCGTGAAATGGGGTTTTCTTCCCAAGGATCACCAGGGTCCGCGGTATCTGTGCTGCAACGCCGACGAGAGCGAGCCGGGCACGTTCAAAGATCGGCAGCTCATGGAGCGGGATCCCCACCAGCTCCTGGAAGGCATCGTCCTGGCCGGCTACGCCATCGGGGCCGAAGCCACCTACATTTATATCCGGGGCGAGATGGTGCTGGGCGCCACAATCCTGGAGCGGGCGATCGAGGAAGCCCGATCGGCCGGCTATGTCGGCAAGAATATCCTCGGCACAGGCGTCACCGTCGAGATCGTCGTCCACCGCGGAGCCGGGGCCTACATTTGCGGTGAAGAGACCGCGCTTCTCGAATCCCTGGAAGGCAAACGCGGCCTGCCGCGCGTCAAGCCTCCGTTTCCCGCCACGCACGGTCTATACAACAAGCCGACCGTCGTCAACAATGTGGAGACACTGGCGAACCTCCCGCACATTCTCAGTCGCGGCGCCGAATGGTTCGCGTCGATCGGCTCCCCGCCCAAGAGCACGGGCACGAGGATCTTCTGCGTCAGCGGACATGTGAAGCGGCCGGGCAATTACGAAGTGCCCATGGGCGTGACGTTTCGCGAGTTGATCTACGAACAGGCCGGCGGGATGCGGGGAGACAAACCCATCAAAGCCTTTATACCGGGCGGCGCGTCGGCGCCGTTTTTGACCCCGGCCCATCTCGACGTAAAACTCGACTTTGAATCGGTGGCGGCGGCCGGCTCCATGCTGGGCTCCGGCGGCGTCACGGTGATGGAAGAAGGGACCAGCATGGTCTGGGCCGCGCTCCGGCTTATGGAATTTTTCTACCACGAGTCCTGCGGCAAGTGCACGCCCTGCCGTGAAGGCAGCTCCTGGCTGGTCCAGACCATGCGCCGCATTGTAGCCAAACAGGGCCGGGCGCAGGATCTTGAAACGTTGACGGATCTGTGCAAGAACATCGCCGGCCGCACGGTCTGCGCCTTCGGCGACGCCGAGGTCGCGCCCATCATGAGCACATTGAAACATTGGCGCCAAGAGTATGTGGCGCTGATTCACGAGGCGGAAGCGGCGAATCTCATCAAATCGATCCCGGTGGGAGCAACGCGCTAGGGACGAATCTCATGGCTGACGCTTCTTCAGAAACGGTCCGCTTGACCATCGACGGCATCTCCGTCACGGTCCCGAAGGGCACCCTCGTCATCGAGGCGGCGCGCCGGGTCGGCGTCATGATTCCGCATTTCTGCTATCACCCCAAGCTGAAGCCGGATGCCAACTGCCGAATGTGTCTGGTGGAAGTCGAGAAGATGCCCAAGTTGCAGACGTCGTGCAGCACCGTGGCGAGCGACGGCATGACCGTCCGCACGGCGACCACGGTCGTCCACGATGCGCACAAGTCCGTGCTTGAGTTCATCCTCGCCAATCATCCGCTGGACTGCCCGGTGTGCGACCAGGGCGGCAAGTGCGACCTCCAGGACTTTTCGCACGAGTACACGGCAACGGCCAGCCGGTTCGCCGAGACCAAGCGCATTTTCCAGAAGGAGTATTTCAGCCCGCTGATCGAGACCCAGATGAACCGCTGCGTGCAATGCCTGCGCTGCGTCCGCTATTGCGACGAAGTGATGGACGTCAAGGCCCTAGCCCCCGTGGGTCGCGGCACCATGACCGAGATCAAGTCCTTCGCCGCACATCCGCTCGATTGCGAGTTCTGCGGCGGCTGCGTCCAGATCTGTCCGGTCGGGGCGATCACCAGCCGGTTGTCGATGTACGAGTACCGGCCCTGGATGCTCAAGCGCGCCGATACGGTCTGCGCGTACTGCGGGGACGGCTGCCAGATCACCGTGCAAACGAAAGGCAACCAGCTCGTCGAAGTCAATTCGGCTCAGGGCGCCGGCCGTAACAACGGGGACCTCTGCGCCAGGGGATTTTTCGGGTTCCACGCGGCGGCCCATCCGGAACGGCTCACCAAGCCGTTGATCAGGCAGAACGGGGTACTGATCGAAGCCACGTGGGAGGCGGCGCTGCAGTTGACGGCCCAACGGCTGCTGGACATCAAGGCCCAGTCCGGTCCCCATGCAGTGGGCGGGCTGATCTCCGGCCGTCTGACCAACGAGGAACTGTATCTGTTCCAAAAACTCTTGCGCCTCGCCGTCGGCACGAACAACGTGGACAGCAGCGCCCGTTACGGCCACCTCAATGCCGTCAGGGCGATGCAGCGCGTCCAGGGCACGCACCGCTGGACGCTCGCTTTCGAGGACATCGTGCGCGCCGATGTCATATTATTGATCGGCACGAATCTCACCGACGCAAATCCGATCACGGGCCTCAAGGTGAAGGAAGCGGTGAAAAAGCACCAGGCCGAGCTGGTGACGATCGAGTCCATGCAGCCGGCGATCGATACGATCAGCAATATCGCCAACCTGTCGCGCCACCATCTCTGCATGGGACCGGAACAGTTTCCGGCCGCCGTCCTCGGCCTCCTCAAGGCCGCGGTGGAGGGCAATCACATCGACGCCGCTCTGCGCGCGCAAGCGCCGGACTACGTCACAGCCCTGTCCCAACACCTGGGACAGCTCGCCTGGACGGAGGTGGCCGCCCGAACGGGAGCCTCCCAACAGCAGTTCGTCGAGATCGTCACGGCGCTTGCGCGCGGCCGGCGCGTCGTCGTCCTCGCCGGCCAAGGGCTCTTACGCAGCCCCGGCGGGTATCACGCGAGCCTGAATCTTCTGGATCTGCTCCTCCTGCTCGGGAAAGCCGCCGCCCCGGGCTGCGGCTTCGCGCCTCTGGCCGAAGAAAACAACGACCAGGGGGCGGTCGAAATGGGGGCCGTGGCCGAATGGCTGCCGGGAGCCCTCGACGTGTCGGACGAGACGGCTCGAAAGCGGATTGCACAGGTCTGGAAGGGGACTCCGCCCGATCAGCCCGGCGCGACGCTCATCGAGATGATCGAGCAGGCCGGGGCCGGTCGGCTCAAGGCCATGTTGATCGTCGGCGAAAATCCGGTGGCGAGCCTACCGGCTCATCTGGGTGTGAAGGACAAACTCGCAAAGCTGGACTTCCTCCTGTGTCAGGAACTGTTCCTCACGGAGACCGCGTCATTGGCGCATGTCGTGCTGCCGGCCGCGTCCGCCTTCGAGAAAGCCGGCACATTCACGAACTCCGAAGGGCACGCACAAGCCGTCCGCCCTGCGATCGAACCGGTCGGCGAAAGCCGCCCGGACTGGGACATCTTCTCGGCCCTGTCGATCTTGCTCGGCACGCCTTGGGAGTACGCAGACGCCAAAGATCTGCTGAAGGAAATCCGCAGCATCGTCCCCGGATATGGACCGCTCGGGCCGACACCCGTCTCGGCCAAGGTGGATCAGCAAGCGCTCGGCCGCTACCTCGCAGGGGGGTTTCGTCGGGACCTTGCCCACCGGTATACTCTGCCCCTCCCAACGAGCCGGCCGGCCGGTATGTTGACGTTGGGTCTCGTGCAGAGCCTGTTCCATTCTGGCAAGCTGTCGATTCGTTCGAAAGGATTGGTTCAGGTGGAAGCCGCGGGTATGTTGCGGCTCAACCCCGAAGACGCGGCACAGTTGACCGTAAGCGCCGGAGACCGCGTCACGCTGTCCAATGAACGGGGTTCCTGCACGACGACCGTGAAACTGCTCGACCGCGTCCCACGTGGTTTCGCGTGGTTCCCCGATCACTTCGCCCAGGACATGACTCAGTTATGCGAGATCACGATCGATAAGGAAACGAAGGTCCCGTCGTTCCGGGCGGCCCTCGTATCGGTCGTCAAGGTCGAGTAAGAGAAGGGAGTGTTGTCGTGACCGAACTCAGCGTGCGTCTCGCCGTGTCGCTTGCTCAGATCGCCGCCGTCATGGGCGTCGTCATGTTGACGGTGATGATCCTGACGTTGGCCGAACGAAAGGTGCTCGGCTGGATGCAGGATCGCATGGGCCCGATGGAAGTCGGTCCCTACGGCGTCCTACAGCCGATCGCCGACGGACTGAAGCTCTTCTTCAAGGAAGACATCGTGCCGGCCGGGGCCAACAAATTCATGTTCACCCTGGCTCCCATTCTCGCGATGGTCCCCGCGCTGATCGGCTTTGCCGTGATTCCGTTCGGACCCGGCCAGACGTTCGAGTTCTTCGGAATCTCGGTCAAACCCTTCGTCATCAGCGACATCAACATCGGCATTCTGTACATCCTGGCGTTCACCTCCATCGGCGCGTACGGCATCATCCTGGGAGGGTGGGCCTCGAACAGCAAGTATTCCCTGTTGGGCGGCTTGCGCTCCGCCGCCCAGGTCATCAGCTACGAACTCAACGTCGGGCTGGCCATTGTGGGCGTGCTGATCCTGGCCGGTTCCCTGAGCCTGGTCAAGATTGCCGAGGCCCAGAGCGGTGGGTTCTGGCACTGGTACGTATTCGCGTTTCCGGCGCCGCAGATCTTCGCATTCGTGGTCTACGTGATCTCGGCGGTCGCCGAAACCAACCGCGTGCCGTTCGACCTGCCCGAAGCCGAAAGCGAGCTCGTGGCGGGATTCTTCACGGAGTACAGCGGCATGCGGTTCGCGTTCTTCTTCATCGCCGAATACGCCAACATGGTGCTCGTGTCCTGCATCGCGGCCGTGATGTTTTTGGGCGGCTGGAACGCGCCCTACCCAGGAACGATCCTGGCGCAGGTCGGACTGCCGCAGGTCGCCTGGGCGGAAAACATCGCCTGGTTCACCGTCAAGACCTATGCATTTTTGTTTCTGTTCTTCTGGCTGCGCGCCACCCTGCCGCGGCTGCGCTACGATCAATTGATGAAGTTCGGTTGGAAAGTGATGTTACCGATCGCGCTCGCGAACATCGTCGTGACTTCCATCGCCGTGTACTTCTTCCGAGGCTGACGAGGACGGATGTCGACCGCACCGACTCAACCCGGCCCCAAACGCCATTCCCGGCTCGTCGAGTGGCTCAAGACCATCGTCTTCTACGAAATTCTCGTGGGGATGAAGGCCACCATGTCCCACTTGCTGCGCTACAGACCGATCACGGTCCAGTATCCCCATGAGAAGCGGGCGCTTCCCGACAACTATCGCGGGATGCTCGCGCTGCTCCGATACGACGACGGGACGGAGAAATGCGTGGGCTGCGATCTGTGCGAGGCGGCCTGCCCGTCGCGAGTGATCCGGGTCGTCAGCGCCGAAGTGCCGGGTGAGCCGACCAAGCGGTACTCAAAGGAATATTACATGGACATGACCCGCTGCCTGTTCTGCGGCATGTGCGTGGAGGCCTGTCCGGTCGACGCCCTCGGCATGACGCAGGAGTTCGAGTGGGCGGTATACGACAAGCGCCAGTTGTACCTCAACAAGCAGCAGTTGCTCGCAATCGGCGACCGGTCCTTTCCGGTCCGGGAAAAGCGCCTGGAACTGCAGCATCGGAACGTGGCCTTCTTCAACGTGTCGTTCAGCCACGTGCCGCAGAAGCCGAACTGAGCGCCGACACAGCCGCAGGAACGGTGAGCATGGAATCCTTGTTCTTTTTTTACTTTGCCCTGGTCATCGCGGTGACCTCGATTCTGGTCGTGACCCTGCATAATCCCATCTACAGCGCGCTGTCCCTGTTGATCATGTTTTTTCACGTCGCGGGGCTCTATGTGACGTTGCACGCGGAGTTTCTGGCGGCCGTGCAGATCATCGTGTATGCCGGCGCGATCCTGGTGCTGTACCTGTTCGTGGTGATGCTCCTGAATATCAAGCATGACGAGCGCTACCACCGCCAATGGCCCGTCGCCGCCCTCGTTGGGGGAATGTTGGTCCTCGAAGGAACGGTCCTGGCCCTGCTGAAGGGACAAGCCGGTCCCAGAACCGACTCCACGGAGACCGCGGCGGTGGAAGGGCTCGGCAACACCGAGGCGCTTGGAGACGTCCTCTATACCTCCTATCTGTTTCCGTTCGAAGTCGCCTCGCTGATCCTGCTGGTCGCCATGATCGGCGCCATCGTCCTCGCCAAGCGCGACATTCCGGAGTCGGCGGAATCATGACCCTCCCCCTGTCGTTCTATCTTATGCTCAGCGGTGTGGTGTTTCTGACCGGTCTGGTGGGTGTGCTGATCAGACGGAACATCATCATCATTCTCCTGTCCGTGGAACTCATGCTGAACGCCACGAACATCAACTTCGTGGCGTTCTCCGAATATTTTCACCATGCCGCGGGGCAGGTCTTCGTCTTCTTCACCCTGACCGTGGCCGCGGCGGAGGTGGCGGTGGGACTGGCCATCATCATCGCGCTGTACCGTTCGAAGTCCACGATCAACGTAGACGAATTCCAGCTATTGAAGTGGTAACCGATTCATGAGCCGAAACCCCGACCAGACTGTAAGGCTTGTGGGTGGCGTCGATCTGGGTGACATGCTCACGCGTCCAAACACTGCCGCGCCAGGACGCGGCGTTCACCAGGCGCCCGCAGCGGGGTCCCCATACCAGGCGGGGTGCGAGGACGGACGGGCTGGTCGGCGACAGGACCCGCAAGCCGAACTTTCACAATGACCTACGAACTCATCCCGCTCTTGCCCTTCGCCTCCTTCCTGATCCTCGGCCTCGGCGGCCATTGGATCCGGGACAAGGCTCACTTCATCGCCGTCCCGGCGGTCGCGGTCTCGCTCCTGCTGTCTCTGTTCGCCTTGCTCGACGTCGCCGACGGGCATCACACGACACTGCCGTTGTATACCTGGCTCAACTCCGGCACGCTGAATGTGCATCTGGGTCTGACCATCGACCGGCTCACCGTCGCCATGCTCATCCTCGTGACGGGCGTCAGCACGCTGGTTCACGTCTACACGATCGGCTACATGGCGGGAGAACCGGGATACGCCCGCTTCTTCAGCTACATCGCGCTGTTCACTTTTTCCATGCTGATGCTGGTCCTGGCCGACAATTTCCTGCAGCTGTTCGTCTTCTGGGAAGCGGTCGGGCTCTGCTCCTATCTGCTGATCGGCCACTGGTACGAGCGGCCGTCCGCCTGTGCCGCCGCCACCAAGGCCTTCATCGTCAATCGCGTAGGGGATTTTGGGTTCATCCTGGGTTTGCTGCTGGTCTGGCTCACGTTCGGCTCGCTCGACTATTCCGAGGTCTTCGCCCGCGCGAAGGCCTCGGACGGCGCGACGCTGAACCTCCTGCATTCCTTCGGCGGGCAGTGGGACGTTCCGACGTTGACGGTCATCTGCCTGCTGCTCTTCGTCGGCGCGGTCGGCAAATCGGCGCAGGTCCCCCTGCACGTGTGGCTGCCGGACGCCATGGAAGGGCCGACGCCCATCTCCGCGTTGATCCATGCGGCCACGATGGTGACCGCGGGGGTGTTCATGGTGGCGCGCCTGGCCCCGCTCTACGACCTCGCCCCCGCGGCCGGCGTCGTGGTGGCCGTCGTCGGCGGGACGACGATGGTGCTGGGAGCCACGATCGCGCTCACCCAGACCGACATCAAGCGGGTCGTGGCGTATTCGACGATGAGCCAGCTCGGCTACATGATGATGGCCTGCGGACTGGGCGCGTACGCGGCCGGCATGTACCATCTCCTCACCCATGGGGCGTTCAAGGCGTTGCTGTTCCTAGGTTGCGGCTCCGTCATCATCGCGCTCCATCACGAGCAGGACATGCGGCACATGGGCGGCCTCAAAGACAAGCTGCCCGTCACCTACTGGACGTTTCTGATCGGCTCGCTGGCCTTGGCCGGATTTCCTCTCACCGCCGGTTTTTTCAGCAAGGACGCGCTCCTGGTGTCCGCCTGGGCTTCCGGACCGCTGGGGCAGCTGCTCGCCCTCTTTGGACTGCTGACGGCTCTCCTGACCGCGTTTTACAGTTTTCGATTGGTGTTCGTGACGTTCTGGGGCTCGTCGCATGTCGATGCGCATCACGCCTCCGCCGTCCACGAACCTTCGCCGACCATGACGGTGCCGCTGGTGATCCTGGCGATCTTCAGCATCGCTGCCGGCTACCTGGGCATTCCCGCGTTCCTCGAACCGATGTTCGCCGGCGGCGGAGCCGACGCCCATCATGGCGGCTCGGCGCTGGCCATCATGCTGACCGCAACCCTGACCGGAGTGCTCGGCATCGCAGGGGCCTATTATGTGTACGTCGCCAACCCGGAACTCCCGAATCGATGGGCGGGGCAGTGGGCGTCGCTGTATCAGCTGTCCCTCAACAAATGGTACGTCGACGAAGCCTACGATCGCGCCATCGTCACGCCGACCGTAACCGCCGCGCGCGAACTGTGGAAGCGCGTGGACGTCGACGTCATCGACGGCGCGGTCAACGGCGTGGGCCGCGCGATCGCCTGGGGAGGTTGGGTGTTGCGGCTCATTCAGAGTGGACAGACCCAGCACTACGCCTTGGGCATGGCGCTGGGCGTGGTCGTGATGGTGACCGTGTTTCTCATGTGGTAGGAGGACGGCTGTCCGGCTTCGGCGGCGCATGACTCATGACGGCTGATTTCCCCTGGCTCACCTTCCTGATATTCCTGCCTCTGGCCGGAGCCGCCGCGCTCTGCCTGGTCAAGGACGAGAGTGTGAAGTGGGTCGCGCTGGGGACCACGCTGGCGGATTTCGCGGCCGCGCTGCCGCTCTGGTGGCATTTCGATGCGCAGTCGAGCCAAATGCAGTTCGTCGAACACGTCGCCTGGATTACCACGCCTCCGATTCACTACAGCCTCGGCCTCGACGGCATCAGCCTCCCGCTGGTCCTCATGACGGCCGCGCTGATGCCCCTCTGCGTACTGGTTTCCTGGACTTCCATCACCATGCGGGTCCGCAGCTTCATGGCTACGCTGCTGCTCATGGAGACCGCGATGATCGGCGTCTTCGCCGCGCTCGACTTCGTGCTGTTCTACGTGTTTTGGGAGGCCATGCTGATTCCGATGTATTTACTGATCGGCGTGTGGGGCGGGCCCAATCGCCTGTATGCCGCCATCAAATTCTTCCTCTACACGCTGGCGGGCAGCCTGCTGCTCCTGGTCGCCATCCTCGTCCTGTATTTCTACGGCGGACGGACCTTCGACATTCTTGCCCTCAGCCAGGTGACCTATCCGGCCTCGCTTCAGATCTGGCTCTTCCTGGCCTTCTTTGCCGCCTTCGCGGTGAAAGTACCGATGTTCCCGTTCCACACATGGCTGCCCGACGCCCATGTGGAGGCGCCGACGGCGGGCAGCGTCATCCTCGCGAGCGTACTGCTGAAGATGGGGACCTACGGCTTTCTCCGGTTCAGCCTCCCGATGCTGCCCGATGCCTCCCGCGACATGACGGCGGCGATGGTGCTGCTGTCGATCGTCGCGATCATCTACGGCGCCTATATGGCGCTCGCGCAGGCCGATCTCAAGAAGCTGATCGCCTACTCCAGCGTCAGCCACATGGGATTCGTCACGCTCGGGATCTTTGTACTGAACCAACAGGGTATCGAAGGTGCCGTTCTGCAGATGGTCAACCACGGCATCACCACGGGCGCCCTGTTCCTCTGCGTCGGCATCATCTACGAACGGACGCACAGCCGGCTGATCGCCGACAACGCCGGTCTGGCCAAACCGATGCCGCAATACGCGACGCTGCTCGTGATCTTTTCGCTCTCTTCGATCGGCCTGCCCGGCACCAACAGCTTCGTGGGGGAATTCCTCGTGCTGATCGGCACGGTGCTCTGGAGCAAGGCCGCGACGGTGATGGCGGCCCTCGGCATCATCCTCGCGGCTGTCTACATGCTCTGGATGGTGCAGCGCGTCGCCTTCGGCATCCCGTCGCCGGCGCAACTGCCGAAGCTCACCGATCTGAATCGGCGCGAGTTTGCCATTCTCGCCCCATTGGTGGTGCTTGTCTTCTGGATCGGCGTCTATCCGAATCCCTTCGTCAACCGCATGCACGCAAGCGTGACAAAAACCTTGGACGTGATGGCCCGGACGAAGGTCGCCCCGGCGACACATCCCTCCGCCTCGGCGCCAACGCCGGCGCAGGTCACCACCGCGGATCTTCGAACAGGGGAGGGCCGTGGACGATGACCTCGTTCGGTCCGGATCTGCTCGTCATCCTTCCCGAACTCATCGTGATCGGCGCCGCCTGCCTCATCTTGGTGCTCGATCCACTGACGGAGGCTCCGAAGAAGGAATGGCTCGCCTGGATCAGTTTGGGCGCGTTGGCCCTCTGCATCGGGTTGACGGGCGGACAGATCGGGATGCTGAACCTGCGCGTCCTCGCCTTCAACGATCTGGTCGTTGTGGACGCCTATGCCCGATTCTGGAAGCTGCTGCTGTACGTTGTGACGGGACTGACCATCCTCATGTCGATGCCCTATTTGAAAATCGAGCGGCTCCAACTCGGAGAGTACTACGGCTTCATGCTGCTGGCCCTGTCCGGCATGCTGGTCATGGTATCGGGCGCCGATCTCCTGACCATCTATCTGGGAACGGAGTTGATGTCGCTGTCGCTCTACGTGATGGCGGGACTCAAGCGTTCGTCGCCCCGCTCGTTGGAAGCCTCGGCCAAGTACTTCGTCCTGGGCGCGTTCTCCTCGGGGCTGCTGCTGTACGGCATTTCCCTGCTCTACGGAGCGACCGGCGGCACCAAACTGGCGAGTATTGCGAGCGCGATCGGAACCAGAGGATTCGAGGATCCGCTGCTCATGGTCGCGACCGTGCTGCTCACCGTCGGCTTCGGCTTCAAGTTGGCCGTGGTGCCGTTCCACATGTGGACGCCGGACGTCTATGAGGGCGCCCCGACCTCAGTGACCGCCTTCATGGCGGTCGCCTCAAAGGCCGCAAGCTTCGCCGCGTTCCTCCGGGTCTTCGTGGAAGGCCTCGGAGGGCTGAGAACCGACTGGTCCGGGTTGTTCCTGATCCTCTGTCTCGCCACGCTCATCCTCGGCAACGTCGTCGCCATCGTCCAAACCAACTTCAAACGCATGCTGGCCTACTCCAGTATCGCGCATGCGGGCTATGCGCTGATCGGCGTGGTCGCAGCCGCGCGCGGAGCCGGCGAGTCCGGCGGCGCCTCAGGGCTCGCCGCCGTCATGCTGTATCTCGTCGTCTACGCCTTCATGACGCTCGGGGCCTTCGCGATGATCGGCCTGTTTCGCCGGGGAGGCCTAGAGGGCGAAAATATCGAGGACTTCGCGGGTCTGGCCAAACGTCAGCCGCTGGCGGGGTTTTTGATGCTCGTCTTCATGGTCTCTCTCGCCGGTATTCCGCCGACGGCCGGGTTCATCGGAAAGTTCTACGTCTTCATGGCGGCCGTGGAGGCGGGATTGACCTGGCTCGCCGTCGTGGCCGTAATTTTCGCCGCCGTGTCCGCCTACTATTACATGCGGGTCGTGATGGTCATGTACATGCGCGAGCTGGAACCCACGACCGCCGAGGCTCCCAGGCTGCTTCCCTCTCCGGCGTTGTCCATCGTTCTGGCCTGCGCTGCGGCGGGCGTCATCATCTTCGGACTCTTCCCCAGCACGCTCGCGAGCCTGGCGCTGCAATCCGTCCTTGCCCTCAAGTAGGCGCCCGCGAGACTCCGTTCGTGCAAGAACGGCTCGCCCGTGCTAGTGTGAACGATTCCTCACGTCTGCGAGTCCGTCATGGAAATCTGGCGACTGCTGGGCAGTCTCATACGGTCGTTTCTCCGGCACGGGTGCGGCAGCCTTGCCGCATCTCTGGCATTTTTTTCGCTGCTCTCTCTGTTTCCGCTCGTCTTCTTGCTGCTCTACGGCGTGAGCTTCGTCGTGAGCCACGATGTGATCGGAGGTCAGGTCCTCCTGAGTTTTCTCAAGGGCTTCCTGCCCATTCTCGGAGCACGGCTGGCGGAAGAGTTGCAGCGGGTGGCCGAGATGGAAACCGTGCGTTGGTTGGTCTTTCTATCCTTCGCGTGGTTCGGCACGCTGGTTTTCTATGAGCTCGACTACACGCTCAACGTCGTCTTCGACAGCACCACACAACGCCATCCGCTCATTTCCATCGTCATCTCCGTGACCTTGCTCGGGGTCGTCGGCCTGCTGCTCATCGTGTCCTACGTGGCAACCCAGTCCGTGGACATCCTGGTGGCATACGCGCCGCGCCTGTGGGGCCTGGACTTTCTGGCCTTGGCGGCGCACGACTTCTTCCTCACCTACACGCTGCCCTTTGCCCTGGCCTTCCTCACCGTGACCGCGCTCTATCGCTACGTCCCGCGCCGCCGCCCCGCCTGGCGTGAGGCCATGATCGGCGCACTGACCTTCAGCCTGCTCTGGGTCGCCGCCAAGTTGCTCTTCATCACGTACCGGGACTATGCCACGGTGTACACGGATCTGTACGGCTCCCTGCTGGAAGTCGTCCTGCTGTTGCTGTGGTTGTACTATTCGGCCAGTCTCTTCCTGTTCGGAGCCGTCGTCGCTCGTTCACTGCAGCCGCGGCTTCAGACGACCGGAGTCGCCGCCCTCAATCGGCCGCCATCCGCACTCTGACGCCCGTCCGATCGCGCCCTCTGTCGGCTTGTGGGCTTTTTCTGGCGAGGGGTCTGCTTCCTGGCTAGAATGGTCCACACAACGGAGGGATCCAGGATGTCCGACGACTTCGGAAAAGAATTCATGATGTTGGGGGGCACCATCGCGGGCTTCGTGGTGGCGATGCTGACACTCATGGAAAAGCTCCTGGACATACAAAACCGCCTGAAGACCAAACGGGAGTCCCGAAGCGCTCCCTCGTCCGGCGAAAAGTCCTGGTCTGAAGCCGCGCCTTCCATTGATTTCTTCTCGGCCAAACCGCTCCGGGGCACGTCCTACCTGCTGATGTATGAGACCGGCGTCATCGTCGCAGCGGGCCTCCTGTTGAATTACGTCGGACTCACCCTGAGCCGCCATCTGGAGAGTATTCTTTTCCTGGATATGACCGGCACGGCGCTGGTGGCGTTCCTGCTCGGACCCTGGTGGGGCGCCATCGCGGCCCTCATGTCGAATTCGATCGTCAACTGGCTGCTCTATCCGGAGGCCGGCGCGGACGTCGTGATCTTTCCCTGGTCTCTGGTGAGCATGACCGGCGCGTTCTACTGGGGCTGGATGGCCAGGAAGGCGGGTTTTCGCAAGTACCTCAGGACCGGGAAAAGTTCGGCCCTTTCTCACGCTTGGTTTCTCTACCTCTTCGGCGTCGGGGGCGCGGTCGTGATGAGCCTCCCCGGCACGTTCGTCCAGGCGGCGCTGCAGGAACATTCGGTGTTTTCCCTCAATCCCGAAGTCGCCGAAACCCTCAGTGTGAGAGTCCTGCAATGGGAGCGGGCGGCGCACGAATACATTGAATCTCTCTTCGGACTGACATGGGCGGAGAGCGTCAGCTGGTGGGTCGTGAACTGGTTCCAGAACTGGGTCCGCTATGTGCCGGACAAGACCATGAGCGCCGCGATCGCGCTGGTCGTCCTGAAATACGGCTATCCGTTGTTCGAACGCGAGCTCATCCACGGCGGCCCGGACGGGGAACAGCCCCGGGACGAGCGGATTCTGCCGCTGATTCTGGGACTCATCTATGCCCCGTCGTTCGCAACGCTGTTGAGCAGCGATCTCTATCAAGGTTCCGCGTACTGGCCGCTGTGGGCCATGCCCTGGGCGTTTATCACGTTGGGATATTTCCGCCTGCGGTATTGGGGGCCGAGCAATGCGACCTTGAACGACGCCCGCCTCCAGCGCGCGGAACGTTACGCCAGGGCCTTGAAGCCCATCGGGAAGGAAGCGTCCTATGAATTCTGCCGACGGCTCACGTTCGCCACGCTGATCGCCAGCCTGCTCTTCGCGCTCTGCCTTCCGGTCCTGTTGATGGATTTCTATCGGGTGACGTTCAAGTTCTTTTGCGTCGTTTACGGATTCCTCCTCGTCGTTCACCTCATCCGCATCGCGATCGCGCAGAACATCTCGGTCGCTCGAGCGGACTGATCGCGCCGGCACCGGGGCGCTGACCGCCGTCAACTCTTGCGCAATTGAAGAAAGCGGGCCACCGACGACCGCGTAATCAACCCTATCGGACCGCCTTCCTCCGTCACAACCAGGCGATCCCAGCCTTCCTGAATCATCCGGTCCAGCGCCTGCCTGACGGACCAGTCCGCCGGAATGAACAGTGCCTCGGTCGAGGGTCGCATGATCTCGCGGACGGTTTTCCACGCCCACAGCGCCTGCGGGACGGCCTGCACGTCGTCCGCCGTCACGATGCCGACGATCCGTTCATACTCCGTCACGGGAAATCCGCTGAATCCGTAGGCGACGAAAAAGTCGTCCACGGCGCCCTGCAGGGAGAGGCCCGGAGAAATCGACACGACGTTGCGGATCATGACGTCACGGACCCTGGTGGCGTCGAGCATGATGCGGAGGCCGACTTGACGGCGGGCGCTCCAGGCCGCGCCGGACAGAAACACGCCGATGAACAGGAGCCACCCGCCGTTGCCGGCCAGGGAGGGATCCAGCGCGCCGGCGACCGCGCCGCCGATGAGCAGCGCGCCGAAGCCGGCAAGAACGATACCGAACAGGAATCCGACGGTCGCGGCCTGACCGGTCGCCCGATGAAAGTTTTTCCCCCAAGCCCACAGACCGGCGCGCAGGACACGGCCTCCGTCCAAGGGGAAACCGGGGAGAAGATTGAACAGCCCAAGATTGACGTTGACGATGCCCAGCAACCCTCCGAGCACGGCGAATCCCTGCGCGCCGGAATGATGGAGCACCGACTCCGCGACGATCGACCCACCGAGGCACAACAGGCCCAGCGCGAGGCTGACGACCGGGCCGGCGATGGCGATCAGAAATTCCGCCCGAGGACTCGGCGGCTCTTTCCCCATGTGGGCGACGCCGCCGAAGATGAACAGCGTAATCTGCCCGATCGGAATCTGGTACCGCTGGGCCACGTACGAGTGGCCAAGCTCGTGCAGGACCACGGAAAGGAACAACAGCAGTGCGGCCGCCGCTCCCATACCCCAATATCGTTGACCGGAGAGGCCGGGCAAGGTCTCGGGCAGATAGCCCGTGGCCAGCGTCCAGCTGACGAACACGAAGACCAGAAACCACGACAGGTGTACACGGATCGGAATACCAAGGGCTCGACCGATTTCGAAGGTAGGCATGGACATACCGTCACGGTAGCAGCGGGTGAATTCCGGCGTCAACTCTCAGCCGTTGGGGTATACTGGCAGACATGTCGAAGCATGCCGCATGCGTCGGTCTGGCCCTCGCTCCGGCGCTGATACTCTTCACCGCCGGTGCCTCGGCCCTTGCCCAGGTCATCACGTCCGGGCCGGCGTTCTGTCCCGGCGTCGCGCTCACTTTCGACCTCTGTCCAGTGCGCGGGGCCGGCGGCTACGATCAACGACTGATCGACTATCTGGTCGAACATCGAATCGCCGCGACCTTTTTCATGTCCGGCACCTGGATGGCAAAGCACGAAGAGCGGGTCAGGGAACTGCTCGCGGTCCCGTTTTTCGAGGTCGGGACGCACGGGCAAGTCCATGCCCATCTCCCGACACGTTCGCCGGAAGGCCAGAAACAGGAGATTCTTGGTCCCGTCACGCTGTTGAAGACGAAATACGACCGCCGGGCTCCGCTCTTTCGGCCTCCCTACGGTGAATACAACGCAGAGACCGTGGATCTCGTGAAAGCTCTGGGGCTTCGGTTCATTCTCTGGAGCGTCGTCTCAGGCGATCCGGACCCGGCGCTGTCCGCGGACCAGATCGAACGCCGGCTGTCGCGCCTCACCAAACAGGGCAGCATCATCGTGATGCACGCCAACGGCAAGGGCGCGCATACCTATGAAGTCGTCACCCGCCTCTACGAACAGATCCTACCGCAACGGCACCTGACACCGATGACCGTCAGCGACGTCCTGACCTGCGCCCCGGCCGTTCCATGAACCCCGCCGCCGTCAGAGCCATGAGGCCGGAGGATCGCGAGCCCGTCATCCGCCTGCTGCTGGAGTCCGACCCATGGAAGCGGCTGGGGCATACCGCCGCCGATTGGGACCGCTATTTCTCTCCCCTCCCGCCGAGCCGCGAGAGCTACGTCGTGGAACAGGGCGGCACCGCCGCCGGCATCGCAGTCGTCCGCCAGAAGTTTCTCCTCGGCGATTATCTGGATCTCTTGGGCGTGGCGGAGACGGCCAGAGGTCTGGGCCTCGGATCTCGATTGCTGGCGCATGTCGAAGCGCTGGTCTTCGCCCGCGCGAAGAATCTCTTCATCTGTGTCTCCGATTTCAACGAACCGGCCCGACGGTTTTACCGGAAGCACGGTTATCAGGAGATCGGCGCGATCCCCGATCTTCTCATTCCCGGCTCCGCCGAGGTGCTCCTCAGAAAAACCACCGGACCCTGCATGCGGGAGTGAGGAACCAACCATGCGTATCGTCAAGTTTCTCCACACCAGAATGCGCGTCAGCGACCTGGACCGGACGATCCGGTTCTATACGGAGGTCCTGGGCCTGGACGTGCTGCAACGAAAGACATCCCCTCGTGGTTCGCAACTGGCGTTTCTGCGGGTGCCCAACAGCGACGAACTGATCGAGTTGACGAGCTTCCCGCCCAGCGGCCCGGTCCACGTGCAGGCAGATCTCGTCCATTTGGCCTTCCAGGTCGACAATCTGGAGGACACGATCGCCGCGCTCGGCGCCAAGGGTGTGCCGATCACGGACGGGCCCACCACCACGTCGTCGGGCAGCCGGTTCATCTTCATCGACGCCCCGGACGGCTACGAGGTGGAGCTCATCGAGCGGCCGGCCGGCGTGAACATCGTGTAAACCTGTCGAAGCCCGCCGTACCTCAAGCGTCAAACAGCGACCCGATCGTCGAACTCCCCGCATTGACCGCTTGGCTCCCTCCGAAGTACCTTCTTCCCGATTGACGTATGCCGCATGACGATCGACGGACGTCTTTGAAAAGGAGCGCGCGCGATGAAGAACGGATTCTTTCGGGGACACGGCCTTGGGAACGATTATCTCGTCATGGATCCCAAGGAACTGACCTTCTCCCTGACGCCTCGTAGCATCAAGCGGATCTGCGACCGCAATTGGGGGCTCGGCAGCGACGGCATCCTCGCCATCGTCCCGACGAGGCAGGCCGATTTCGGCCTTCGTATTTTCAATCCGGACGGCAGCGAAGCGGAAAAGTCCGGGAACGGGCTTCGCATTTTCGCGCGTTACCTGTATGCGACCGGCCGCACAAAACAAACCCGCTTTACGGTGGAGACCAAGGGCGGCCTGGTGAGCATCGCCTTGCACCTCGACCGCCACGGGGACGCGGCCTCCGCCACCGTCGAGATGGGCCGGGCCACGTTCGATCCGGCTGCGCTCCCCTGCACGCTGAGCGCCGGCGAATTGCTCCGGGAGCCGATCGACGCGGCCGGACGTTCGCTCCGTTTCACCGGAGTCAGTGTAGGCAATCCTCACTGCGTCATCTTCAAACCGGCGGGCGAATCCTGGTCGCGGGAGGAGCTGCTGGCGCTCGGACCGGCATTGGAACATCACGCGATCTTTCCCAAGCGGACTAACGTGCAACTGGCCGTTCCGACCGGTCCGACTCACCTCTTCATCCTGATCTGGGAGCGGGGCGCAGGAGAAACGCAGGCGTCCGGTTCCTCTTCCTGCGCCGCGGCTTCCGCCGCGGTCCGACTGGGCCTCGTGCGATCTCCGGTCACCGTCAACATGCCGGGCGGAGCGCTCACGATCAAGGTCGCGCGGGACTTCGGCCTGACCATGAAAGGACCGGTCGCCGAGGTGGCACGCGGCGCGCTGAGCCCGTCGTTCGTGCGCGGGCTGAAGTAAGATACTCGTCAATCGTCATTCGTCGAACGCCGCTCGGAAGAAACGAACGCCCCGTTCCTGTTATCCTTACACGTGTCGAACGACGGTTGACGTATGACGGATGACGTTCTTCAATCGAAGCTGGCCCGCCTTCCGAACCAACCGGGTGTCTACATTTTCAAGGACGCGGCGGGCGAGGTACTGTATATCGGAAAAGCCGCTGTGTTGACCGATCGCGTGCGCTCGTATTTCCAGAAGGGCGGCGACCATTCTCCTAAGACCGCCCTGCTGGTCGGTCTGATCGCCGATCTAGAAACGATGGTCACGCGCTCCGAACTCGAAGCGTTGATCCTCGAGAGCAATCTCGTCAAACGCCAACGGCCCCGGTTCAACGTGGTCCTCCGCGACGACAAGCAGTACCCCTACCTCCGGCTGCCGGTCAAAGAAGACTTCCCCCGCCTGTCGATCGTCCGCCGGGTGCAACGGGACGGCGCCTTGTACTATGGACCTTACACGCCGGCCGGCGCGTTGCGGGAGACGTTGAAGGTGATCAGAAGGGTGTTCCCCCTGGCCACCTGCGCCATCGACATCGACGGCACGGCCGAACGCGCCTGCATCGAATTCGAGATCAAACGGTGCATGGCCCCCTGCACCGGCAATCAATCCAGAGACGAGTACCATGCGATCGTCAAACAGGTGCGCCACTTCCTGGAGGGACGGGACCGCGAGTTGTTGGACGAGCTCCGAGCGGGCATGGAGGCCGCGGCGGAGCGGGAAGATTTCGAAGAGGCGGCGCGCCTGCGCGACCGCATGTTCAAGATCGAGCGAACCCTCGAGCGGCAGCGGATCACCCAGACGGTCTCGGTCGATCAGGATGTCATCGGCATCGCACGACTGGGCGCCTCGGTGGACCTTCAACTCCTGTTCGTGCGGGGAGGGCTCTTGATCGGGCGGAAAGACTTCTTCTGGCCCCATGCCGCCGACACGCCCGACGACGAATTGGTGGTCGCCGCCATCGAGCAATTCTACAACAAGGACGGCCTGCCGCCGGCCGAGCTGCTGGTCCCGGTGGACATTCCGGATGTCGGCTTGATCACCCGGTGGCTGTCGGAGAAGCGGGGGGAGGCCGTGCGGGTGCTCGTGCCCGAACGGGGTGCGAAACATCAGCTGGTGAAGCTGGCCGAAGAAAACGCCGCGTCATCGGCGACCGACCATCTGCGCGATGAAGCGATCGACCGCCAGGCAGGCGAGGAACTTCGGCGGCTGTTACGGCTCGACCGGGCGCCCGTCCGCATCGAGGGCTTCGACATTTCCAACACCATGGGCGCCCAATCCGTCGCCTCCATGGTCGTGTGGGAAGAGGGCCGCATGAAGAAGGCCGATTATCGGAAGTTCAAGATCACGACCGTCGAAGGAGCCAACGATTTTGCCAGCATTCGGGAAGCCGTCTCACGGCGATACGGCGGCATGGAACACTTGGCGCGCCCCGACCTCGTCCTCATCGACGGCGGACTGGGTCAGTTGGCCGCCGCCATCGAGGGGCTCAAGGAGGTCGGGGAGGACCGGCTCCCCGTGATCGGCCTGGCGAAGGCGCGCGGCGAAAAGGACGAGCGCGTCTACCTGGCGGGGCGGAAGAACCCGGTACCCCTGAGAGGACAGTCGCCGGCCACCCATTTGCTGCAACGGATTCGCGACGAAGCGCACCGTTTCGCCGTGTCGTTTCATCGCACGTTGCGCGGCAAAGCACTTTTGTCGTCGAAATTGGACCAGATCATCGGGATCGGCGAGATCAGACGCGCGCGCTTGCTCAAACGATTCGGCAGTGTCGAGCGAGTGGCCGCCGCCAGCGACGACGACCTGCGGAAATCGGGGATCGACGAGCGGACGGTTGCGGAGCTTCGCAAAGCGCTTCCCGACGCTCGGTGAGGGGTCCGCCGGTCCCTGATTGAGTCGGTCAGTACACAAATCGGAGGCTCACGATGCCCAGCTGGACCGAGCCATCGTACCGCCCGTCGACCGTCGGATAGAGATTGCCTGTCACGGTCCGCGATTCGTAGAGCCACGCCTGGTATGCGGCATCCACCCCGATCGCCTTCGGCAAGAGCCATGATCCTCCCCCGCACGGGATCATCCCCAGAAAACGACCGCCCTCGCGGCACAGAAAGCCGCCGCCGATCGAGATCGTATTGGCCGTCAATGACGCCGTGGCGGGATTGAACGTCTGGTCGGGCACCGGATTCTGTGTTCGAGTGTATCCGCCCCGAAGGGCGACGTCCCAATGACGCAACCATTCGGGGCGGAGCCACTTGTACTCGGTCCCCACGGCCACAACCGGCACATTGTTCCACTGTTGCGGAAGGGGCAGGGTCGCACCGTTCGACAGATGGATGTCGAGATTTTTTGCCGATGTCCAGCCGACATACTCGAGGTCGACCTCCAGCTTCCACTCCCGCTCAACGGTCCGGATGGGCCACAGCGCAATCCCGCCGGAGAAAATTTGCGGCAACCCCAGGCTCGTGGACGCGTCCGCGGCTTTGGCCCCATTGACGAGGAGGGCGCCGTTGAGCGGCAAGACCGCCTGGCTGTGATACACGAATCCGATCGAGAGGACCGGCAGGCCTTCGGCGCTCTTGAGCGGTGTATAGAGGAGACTGGCAGCGAACCCAACGGCGGTGCCGTTGCCATACATTTCCAACGAGGCCCCGGCCGGAATTCCTGCCACTCCCGGCGACACCTGTTGCAACTGGGCGTGACCTTCACCGAGAAAGCCGGCGAACGTATAGATATCGGCGTTGACGCCGACGGAGAGTGAATCGGTGACTTGATAGGCCACAGTCGGCTTGATATCGATGAGCGGCAATGTCGCGGCCGTGACCACGGTATTGAACGGTCCGTCCGTGGGATAGCGCGTATTAAGCCCAAAGGGACTGGTCACGGCGATGCCGACCGTGGCTGCGGACAGTCCGGTCAGGCCGACAGCTCCGAGATTGGCACTCAGATAGAAATGGCTGGGAGGTGGGATCGCGATGCTGCCGCCCAGATCGCCGTGAGTCGTGGCCCCCGTTGAACCGGCAAAATTGATGGACCCACCAACCAGCGCTGTCCCCATGTAGGCCTGAATGCCCGAGACTTGCGTCAATCCGGCCGGATTGTAGTGGATGGCGGAGGGATCATCGGCCTGCGCGACGAAGGCATTGCCCTGGCCTGCTGCGGCGGCTCCCTGTGGCTGGAACCGCAAGGCTTGGGCTTGGACGGGAGAAGCAGAAATACAGAGACCCCATCCAAAAATGAATACGATGACGAGGACCGGGACCCGTCGCCATCGTAGGAGCGGTTGAGGAGCGGCTCGGGCTGTATGGACTGAGTTAGGGCCGCTTGGACTAGGGCCGAAGGACACTATCTTTGCGCTCCGCTCAATATCGCAATAGGAAGACCGATGTGTTATGCTTCAACACCGCTAGATCTGGAGGCGACGATGGCACATTCCCCCAAGAAGCAGCCCTTCCCGCGACATGTCTTCGACGCTATGTCGAAATCCGAATGTCAGAACTTTATCGAAGTGCTTCACTACACGACTCAGGCGCAGACTCCGGACGATGTCCGTGACGTCCTGCTCCGTTTTCAAGAATATTTTCCCTTCACGCGCACATTGGGAGGACTCGTCCGTCTCGGCACGGGTGGCACCTTTGCAGGGTTCGCCAATATTGTCAATGGGAGCTATCCGGACGAATGGCTGTACTTGTATTGGAAGAGCGGGTACGCCGAAATCGACCCGGTCTTCACGTCGGCCTTACGCTCCCCCGGCACACAACATTGGCGCGCCACCTATCAGCACATGACCACGGAGAAACAACAGGAATTCATCGCGACCGCGAGGCAGTTCGGACTCGGCGATGGTATTACGACCGGCTCGGTCGATCAGGCCTGCGGATTGGCGACCTTCTGTTCGTTCGCCAGCGATCAGGCTCTCGATGCCGAGCGTCTGATTCCTCTCGTCGAGTATATGGGGTATCACATCCACATGGCCCTGATGCGCACGGCGCCGAAGAGTCTTCGAGAAACGGATCGATGTGTCAAAGAACTCTCGCCGCGGGAAGTCACCATCCTCAATTGGATGAAAAACGGCAAGACGAACTGGGAAATCGGCAAAATTCTCGGCGTCAGTGAACGAACGGTCCGTTTCCACATCGAAGGGATCTTTGCCAAGTTGGAAGTCACCTCTCGATCACAGGCTGTTGCCACGGCCATCGAGCACGGTCTCCCCGCGCTTCACGGCCTTCCGACTGCCAGTTAACCGCTGTTAAAACCGAGCGGCGTGCCTAGGTCTACGCCGCCAGAACCAATCGCCGCCCTCCCGCCAATTCCGCGTGAAGCCCATCCGTAGAATTCTCTGAGCTCAGGCTCGGCCGCGTCTCAGCGATGCCGCAGTCGGTGAGCCACCGCAACATGTCAGGGCGTTGCACCGCCGCCTGACATCGAAATTCATCCAGATCGAGCAACGCGCCGATCGACGACACTTCGGCGGGAGGCAAGGCGACAGGCGCTCCGATGGAACGGCAGGGCCAACCCATTCGTTCCACGACCCGCAACAGCCTGTGCTCGACGACCATATAGGTGTAACGGACATCATGGGCCACACACCACTGATACATCCCCTTAAAGATCGTGCGCACCAGCTTCGCCGAAAGACCTCGGTCGGTAATATCCGGGTCGACGCTCAACCTGGTAATTTCCGCGGTATCCAGCTCTTTCCGTACTTCGTGTTGTCCCACGAGACAGGCGCTGAATTCGCTTTCCAGCATGAACGGCACCGGGGCCTGCGTCATCCGAACCAAGCCCAGAAGGGTCGAGTCGGCGGAAAACACTCCGATCGAGGTGCTCCAGGCGTCGTACATGTCGGATTCAAGTCGGTCCGAACGCTCCGGCACCCATCTTAATCGCTCGGCAAATACCCGATGACGAAGCCGGTACGCCTGGCACCATTCAGATTTCCGTTCCAGTGTCTTCACAAGGAACGCGCCTTCCTGGAAGGAAATCCGCTTTTCTTCGGCTACCACCAAGTCGCTCGTTCCGCTCATCCTGTCCTCCTTCTGAACAAGGGTTCAAAATCGTCCGAGCAAGGGTTCAAAGCAGTGCAGACGCGACGAATGGTTTCATTTCCCGTCAACTCCGTCACCTGGCCGACTCGCCAGGTGATCGCGCACGACGATCGTGATAGTTAGGGTCCAGTATTGAGAGCGTTGTGTGGCGCAGCCACCGAGACGGCCACGGCAATCCGCCTGGCGGAAAGGGAGAGGTGAGGCGTGGGCGATCGCACGCATGGGTTCCAGGTGATCAGGGGCGCCGGCCAATCCGGCACAAGACCACAGCGCTTTCGACCGGCCCAACACAGTCAGGGCGCGGTCGGGGGCATGGAAACCTTCGGCCCAGCGAAGAGCCGCGACGATCTGACCGCGGCATTGCGGGCCATGGAGCAACGATTGGCGGCCTTGGTCGAGGACCGCGGACAGCTCACGCGAGACTTGCACGACTGCGTGCTGCAGTCGCTGTACGCCATCGGGCTGACCATAGAATCGAACCGACGGGCACAGCCTCAGCGGCAGCCGTTGTCCGACCGCGCTGACGATCTGCTCATCGAGCAGCTCAACACCCTGATCCAAGAGGTCCGGAACATGATCCGCACCCTGGAATCAGGCAACGTGCAGGAATTCGACCTCGTGTCCGAGCTCAAGGCCCTCATCAGGACCTACCGAGACATCAGCACGCTTCAGATCAGCATTGATATCGCGCCTCGCGCCATCGCCATAGCGACCAACGAAGAAAAGCGGGAAGTCTTGATGATCATTCGAGAGGCGGTGAGCAACTGCGTCCGCCATGCCAAGGCGACTCGAGCCAGCATCTCCCTCTACGCCCAAGGACCTCACCTCCGGTTGGCGATCGCGGATGACGGGGTGGGCTTCACGCCGGGAGACAATCGCACAAAGGGGTATGGATTTGCCAACATGTCCGCACGGGCCAAGAAGCTCGGCGGGCGACTCTTAGTCCGCTCGCATGTCGGAGAAGGAACCCACATTCTGGTGGAGTTCTCTCTGGAACCCGAGCATCTGGCGCTATGATAAAGGATCTCCCGCTCAAGATCGTCATCGTCGACGATCATGAGGTCGTCCGACACGGACTCCGCTCGCTGTTGAGCCTGGAGCAGGACTTCAAGATCATCGGGGAGGCCGGGACCGTGGCGGAGGCGTTGGCCGTGGTGGAGCTGGTCAAACCTCACGTAGTCCTCCTCGACGTCAAATTACCGGACGCGACCGGCATGGACGCTTGCCGCAAGCTCCTCGCCGTTGCGCCCAATCTGCGCATTCTCATCTTGACGAGCTACGCGGAGGACGCGTCGATCATCGGCGCCGTGCAGAGCGGCGCCCACGGATACGTCCTAAAGGATATTCGCACCGACGAATTGATCCAGGCCATCCGCGCGGTCGCCGGCGGCCGCGGCCATTTGGACCCCCGGGTCGCCCAGCAGGCGCTGCATTGGATCCGAACGCAGTACCGGGCGGAGGGCAACGGCCGCCAAATCCCCAAGCTCTCCCCTCAAGAGCGTTTGATCGTGCCTCTCCTCGCGCAAGGCAAAACCAACAAGGAAATCGCGGCGCATCTGAGCCTAAGCGACAAGACGGTCAAAAACTACCTCGCGAACATCTTCGAGAAGCTCAACGTCAGACGCCGCACCGAGGCGGTGGCATGGTTCGTCAAGGAAGGCCGTTCGACGTACTCGGGGCCCAATACCTAGGAAACCGTTCTGTCTGTTCTACCCGATCTGCCCGTCTCGCTTTCGGCCGGTCCTTTGATCTAGCAATTCCGCGACAAAGCGTTCTATGCTAGCGGTGCGTCCACGGTCCCGGCAACCCGTATGGCATCGAGCACCGGATTCGATCAGCCGGCCGACCGGTCCGACATGGAGCAGCCCATGATTCGGCAGTCCGACAGCGAGCCCTCCGCCGCGACCGACCTCCATCTCCTGCTCACGCAATTGACCGAGCTCCGTCGAGCCATGGAGCAATCCGTCGAATTCGACGATGGACTCGACCAACGTCTAAGCGCCGCGCTCCGCGGCCGTATTCGGGATTGCGACGCGCAGCTTGCGCACGTCATCGGGCACTTGGACCACCATCGACGTCAGCATGAATCCGTCGAGTCGGAAAGGCATGAGAGCGAGCAGCGATATCGGTCGCTCTACGACAACAATCCCTCCATGTATTTCACCCTGTCAGCGGGAGGGGTGGTTATCTCCGTTAATAAGTACGGCGCGGAGCAGTTGGGATATGAGCCGGCCGATTTGATCGGTCGATCGGTTCTTCCGGTGTTCAAACCGGACGACCATGAGGTCGTCCTGAGACAGCTCAGTCTCTGCATGACGAACCCCGGCAAGTTGTTCGAATGGGAAATTCAGAAGATCCGGAAAAACGGCACGGAGCTCTGGGTACGAGAACGGGCGCAGGCGATTCAGGATCGAACCGGCCAGACCCTGGTGCTCGTGGTGTGCGAGGACGTGACCGCCAGACGCCGCACCGAGGAGATCGTCAGGGAGAGCGAGGAGCGGTGGAGGGCCCTCTATGAACATGCAGGGATCGGGATCGCCCAGCTCGATTTGAACGGGCGGTTCGTCCGCGTGAACCCCCGACTGTGCGAAACGTTGGACTATTCGTCGGCGATGTTGCTCCAGCGGACGTTCCAGGATCTCCTCCATCCCGACGACCTCGAACCCAGCATCGGATGTCTCCAAGAATTGCTCGCCGGAACCCGCCCGTCCTTCTCGATGGAAAAGCGCTACTTACGCAGCGACGATGTCTGGGTATGGGTCGACATGACCGTGTCGCTCGTCCGGGCCGCTTCCGGCGCGCCGGCCTATTTGATCGCCGTCATTCAGAGTATCCACGCTCGGAAGGAAGCCGAGGACGCTGTTCGTCGAACCACCCATCTCCTCCAGACACTCGTGCGGGCTTCTCCGCTCCCGATCATCAGCCTCGATTGTGACGCGCGGGTGACGACGTGGAATCCGGCCGCGACCAGATTGTTCGGCTGGACCGAAGAGGAAGTCCTGGGCCGCGAACTTCCCTATGTCCCGGAAGATGAAGCGTCAACGGCGGACACCCTGTGGGAGCAGGGCTTGCGCGGAGAGGTCCAAGGGCCGATTGAGCTTCGCCGCCGCCGGAAGGACGGCGCGATCCTGAATCTCCTACTCTGGCCGGTCTTCGTGCGACTGAACGACGGAGCGGTCTCGACCGCCGTCGGCCTCTACGTCGATCAATCCGATCTCAAACGAGCCGAAGCGGCTCAGTTGAAGAGCGAACTCCGCCTGCGTTCGTTCCTCGATGCGCTGGATGATCTGGCCTTCGAATTCGACGAAAACGGGACCTATCTGAGCGTGTGGACGCGCAACGAGGAGAATCTGCTGGTCCCGCGGCGCGAGGTGGTCGGCAAGCGATTGCGCGACATCTTCGGCGCCCAGGAAGGCGCGCGCTACCTCGACGCCATTCGTCGAGTGCTCGCCACCGGCCGGCCTGAACCCATCGAGTACACAATTCCGATCAATGGGCAACCTCGGAATTTCTCAGCCATTATGAGCCGGATTCCTGCCTTCGACGATGCCTCGGCAACCGTGGCATGCGTCGTGCGGGATGTCACGGATCAGAAACAAGCCCAAGAGACCTTGCGCGACAGCGAGCAAGCGATCCGGTCGCTGCATGAGGCCACCTCGAATCCCGGACTCAGCCACGAGCAACGAATTCAGACCGTCTTGGAACTCGGCTGCCGCCGGTTCCGGCTCCCGATCGGCGTCGTGACCAGACTGCGCGGTGATGAAGTGGAGATCACGCACATCTGCGGGCCCCTCACTGCCTTTTCCCCCGGCATGCGACTGCCTCTGCGCCAGACGTACTGCTGCGCCACGTTGGAATCGAAGCGAGTGGTCTCGTTCGAGCACGCGAAGGCCTCGGGATGGGTCGATCATCCAGGCTATGAGACGCTCGGTTTCGAGTGTTACATCGGCACGAGAGTGCGGGGTGAAAGCAAAATGCACGGCACGATTTGCTTCCTCAGCGCGGAGCCGCGACCGACGCCGTTCAGCGAGGCGGACAAAGACTTCCTGCTGCTGATGGCGAAGTGGATCGCCGTAGAATCAGACCGCAGCCTGGCTGAACGACGGCTGGAGCGCATTAACGAGTGTTTTCTCAAGTCTGGAGGCGATCCGCTGGAGAATGTCCAGCGACTGACCGCCCTCTGCGGAGGGCTCCTCGAGGGGAGCTGCGCCCTCTATTCGCGACTCGAAGGAGAGTTCCTCTCCGCGGTAGGTCAGTGGCAGGCGCCTCCGGAGTTTCAGGCGGTGGACAGGGCCGAAGGCCATTTGTGCACGGAGTTGATTCGGCGTGGAGAGGCCGACCTCGTCACCATCCGTCATCTTCCCGACACCTCCTATGCCGAGACCGACCCAAACGTCCGCCTGTATCAATTGCAAACATACATCGGCAAGGTCGTTTCGATCGATGACGAGGCGGTCGGTTCGCTGTGTGTGGTCTTTGATCGTGATTTCATCCCGACCGAAGCGGACGAGCGGTTGATGGGGATACTGGCGGCGGCCATCGGAACGGAGGAACAACGGATCCAGGCGCAGAAAGCCCTGCGTGCCAGCGAAGAGCGGTTTGCCAAGGCATTTCGATCAAGCCCCTACCCGGTGATTATGACCGTGTTGGACTCGGGAAAGTGTCTTGAGGTCAACGACGCGGCGCTCAAGCTCTTCGGCTACGAACGGGGCGAGGTCGTCGGCCGAACGGCGGTTGCCTTGGGACTTTGCGCGGACCTTGAGGAACGCGAGACATTCTTCGAGAAGCTGCGGCGCGAGAACGTCGTTCGCAATTACGAAATGTCGCTGAAAGCGAAGGACGGGACCATCCGTCAAGTGCTCGTCTCCAGCGAAATCATCGAAGTTCACGGGTCGACCTGTGTCTTGACCGTGGGCAGCGACATCACCGAACAGAAGCAAGCCGAGAGCGCGCTGCGCACCAGCGAATTGCGTCTGCAGCGGTTCGTCTCCGAAGCGCCGGTCGGGCTGGTCATCTTGGACCGGCACAGGCGGTTGATGAGCGCCAACAGAGCATTCTGCGAACTGACGGGATATGACGAGCGGGAGTTGATCGGTCGAAGCTACGACCTCTACACCCACCCGGACGATCTTGCTCCCAATCTCGAACTGACCGACGACTTCTATCGAGGGATTCTGAAAGAGTACTCGATTGAGAAGCGGTATCTGCGGAAAACAGGCGAGACGATCTGGGTGTCCCTGAAGGCGACCGGGATCGAACTACCCAACCAGCCGGGCCCGCTGCTGCTCGCTGTCGTACAGGACATCACGGATCAGAAGCGTGCCACGGAGGAGCGCGAACGACTCAGCCAGGATTTGCACGACAATATCCTGCAATCGCTCTACGCGGTAGGGATGCAGCTGGAGGCCAGCGCGTTGGCGGCCGGGAAGTCCGTCAGGAAGTCGAGGAACCACGCGAGCCAGGCGATCGACCAGTTGAATCGCCTCGTGAACGACGTGCGGCACTACATCGCCTTGCTGAAGCGGGGCGGAGGCGCAAAGATGAACCTCCACCAGGCGTTGCGCCAACTGGTTTCGTCTTTCTCGACGACCGGACATCGTCCTCCCGAGCTGGAGATCAAGGAGGGCGTGCTCGACCTCATCACCACGGAACAGGCCGAGCAGCTGCTGAATATCGCGCGCGAAGCGCTGAGCAACAGCGTGCGCCATGCCAACGCGACGCATCGGTCCGTCCGACTCAGCTCGCTGGGGCCCGCCGGTATGCGGATGCAAATCTGCGACGACGGCATCGGCTTCGTGCCGAAGCTCGAACGCAAACAGGGTCACGGCCTTGCGAACATGGCCGCCAGGGCGAAAAAGATCGGCGCCCGGCTGCGGCTGACCAGCAAACCGAACTACGGCACCTGCGTCACCGTGGAGCTGTCGCGAACGGAGCCGTCATAATGGCGGCGCGCACCGCACACATCCGCCTCCTGATCGTCGACGACCACGAAGTCGTGCGGATCGGACTGGCCGCCGTCCTGGATCTGACGCCCGGCATCAAGGTCGTCGGACAGGCCTCCCGCAAGGACGAAGCCACACGGTTGTGTCTCCGGCTCAAACCGGATCTGGTCCTCCTGGATATTCGCCTTCCCGACGGCAGCGGCGTAGAGGCCGCGCGCGATATTCTCGCGGCCTGTCCGAATACCCGTGTGTTGTTTCTAACCAGCTTTGCGGACGACCATACGGTCCTGGAGGCGATTCTGTCGGGAGGCCAAGGCTACGTGCTCAAGGACATCGCAGCCGACGTCCTGGTCAAAGCGATCAAGACCGTGGCCTCGGGCCAGCCGTTGATGGATCCCCGACTCACCAAGTACACGCTGCAGCTGATCAAACACGGACCGTCGCAGCCGGGGGCGTCCAAGCGTCCCCTCCTGTCCCCGCAGGAACAACGATTGCTTCCGTTCGTGGCCGAGGGCTTGACCAACAAGGAGATCGCCGGGCAGCTGAACCTGAGCGAGAAGACCGTCAAGAATTACCTGGCAAACATCTACTCCAAGCTTCAGATCGGTCGACGCTCGCAAGTTGCGGCCTTCTACGCCGGAAGCTTCAAGAATCTGAGCGCACCGCCCACACCCAAGTGACCCCTGCCGTCTGCGTCTACGGGCTCGGTCGGGACCGTCACCATCCCGGCTTTACCGCTGCGCGATCCATGCGACACAGACGGCTCGAACAATTGACAGCGACGCCGCTCGCCACTAGGATACCGATCACTTGAGTCGGTCCGCCACACAGAGAACGGCAGCCGACCGTCCGTTCCGTCGACACTTCCACACGCGCGCATTCACAGAGATCCATTCGTTGAGGAGACACTATGTCCAGCGGAACCCCGCCCGCTCCCGATAGCGCCCTCGAATCCGACCGGGAGGACACCCATCCCGTCGAGCAAGTGTTCGAAACAATCGTGTTTGCCAGCCGCTGGATCCAGGCGCCTTTGTACGGAGGCCTGATCGTCGCCGAGCTGCTGTACGCGTACAAGTTTCTCGTCGAACTGTGGGACATGGCGGTGCACATCCGGCGATTGGAAGAGACGAAGTTCATGCTGGGGGTGCTGGGCCTGATCGATGTGACGATGGTGGCCAATCTCTTGACCATGGTGATCATCGGAGGCTACGCGACGTTCGTCAGCAAGCTGAATCTTGAGACCCATCCGGACCGCCCCGACTGGCTGACCCACGTCGATCCCGGCACGATCAAGATCAAGCTCGCAGCCTCCCTCATCGGAATCTCCAGTATCCACCTCCTCAAGGCTTTCGTCGATGTGGCCAATGAAAATCCGGAGCACATCAAATGGAAAATATTCATCCACTTGACCTTTCTCAGCTCGGCCATTCTGTTGGCCTGGACCGACCGGCTCATGCTGAAGAAGCACTAGCGTGCGCAAAGAAGCTGGTCGAGCGTGGGGGCGACTGCTCTCCTCAGGTGAAACCGCCCGCCACACAGTGGCGCTGAACATCGGGAACCGCTGAGCCGATTCGAGAAAGGTCGCTATTATTATGATGAGGAGTGTCGCCGTCGCCATGACCCTGGTCGCCGGGTTGATTCTGACCGGCTGCTTCGCCAAGGTTCAGCACCTGCCGGCGCAGCCGCAGGGCGCTGAGGCCTTGTTTGCTCCGCTCCCCGACCAAGATCTCATGGTCGGCTTGGCCGTCTCCGGCGGCGGAAGCAGAGCCGCGACGTTCGCAGCCGGCGCGCTGGAGGCGCTCGCGGAAACACCGGTCCAATTCAAGGGAACCACGCGCAGCGTCCTCGAGACGGTCGGTTACATGTCGAGCGTCTCGGGCGGAAGCCTGGCCACCGCCTACTATGTGGCCAAGAAGCCGCCGAAGTCCGAGTCTATGCTGGGTGAGCAGGGGCTTTCCCCGCGCTATCGGGAGTTTTTCTCGGAGTATCGGACGGCCATGCAGACGAACTTTCTGAAACGCGGCCTGATCCGGCAACTGACGTATTTCCGGGCGCTGAATCCGACCAAGCTGGCCTACTCGCTGTCCGAGGTCTGGGACGCGCAATTCCTCAACGAAATGACCTTCGCTCAGCTCTACGAGCGTGAGCGGCGCGGCGACATTCCCCGAGCCATTCTCAACGGAACCGTCTACAACTCCGGACAACGCTTCGCCTTCACCACGTTGCCGGCCGCCGATTTCGACTACGACTTCATCAGCCTTCTCACCAAGGAACTCAAAAGTCCCGCCCGCCCTGTGCCGGTCACCCCCGAAGGTATGGCCATCATTCAAAAAGGTCTCGACGAAGCGAGCCGGCACTTTCTCCCGCTGACCTTCGAACGCATCGGGGCGGACTACCGAAACCTCCGGCTGTCGCTCGCCGTCGCGACGTCGGCCTCGTTCCCTCCCGTCGTCGGCCCCGTGACGTATCAGATCGAAGGAACGCCGACCTACTTGCACGTCGGCGACGGCGGACTGTTCGACAACCTCGGAACGGAATCATTGACCACCTTGTTCCTGAAGAAGATCCCTCAGGGATCGCCGAAGCGCGGACTGATCATCGTGATCGACACCTCGTTCCCGTTCGACGCCGGAGCCGCCGCCCTGGACCACAACGACAAGGGGTTTCAAGTCTTCCGCGAAGACCCTTCACGCATCGTCGGCATCATGGAGGAGCGGGCCAACACCTATCAGACGCTCTTATGGCACAGCCTGCGAACGCAGGGCGTCATCCTACCCGATTTTGCCCATCTAAGAATCGTCGTGCTGAAGCATGTCGACGCCGAGTGGAGCGGTTACAATGATCTTCCAGACGTTTGCCGAGGCGACTTTCCCGCCGACGTGACTCCCCTCCAGATCAAGCAAACCGTCGCGCTGATTCCCACGCAGTTCAAGATCAACACGCCGTGTCACGGCGCGCTGCTCGTGAAAGCCGCGCGCAAAGTGGTCGAACAATACAAGCATCGGATCGTCAACTTCATCGAAGCCTCGTAGCGGGCGCCGGACCATCATGACGAACTCCCAGGAGCAGGGACCCTATTCGCTGGCCAGGGTGTTGGAGGAGGAATATGCCGCGCTTCACGGGCCGCTTCCGGCCGGCCCTCCGGCGGCTTCCGAATCTGAACGACTCGCATCGGCCTATGCGCGCATCCATGGCCTCCCACGCCGGCAGGCGGCCCTGTGCCTCTCCGGAGGAGGCATCCGCAGCGCGACCTTCGCCCTCGGCGTAATCCAAGGCCTGGCCAAGCTCAAACTCCTGGACCGGTTCGACTATCTCTCGACGGTCTCCGGAGGCGGCTACATCGGCAGCTGGCTGTCGGCCTGGATCAAGAATCACCGGCGAGGTCTTGCCGGTGTCGAAGAGGAGTTGCAACAGCCGCCGCAGCCGGACTGTGTCGAACCGCTGCCCGTCGCCTATCTTCGCGCCTACAGCAACTACCTCAGCCCGCGCCTGGGGTTCATGTCCGCAGACTCGTGGACGCTGGTGGGCACCTATTTGCGCAATCTCGTCCTCAATTGGTTGGTCTTCATTCCGTTTCTGCTCGCCGGACTAGCCGTGCCGCTCTTGTACCGGGCGGCGTTGAGGAGTCTGGCGCCGGACCTGCTCGCCGGGTTCTGCGCATTTCTGGGGAGCACGCTGCTGCTGGTCAGTCTCGTCTATCTCCACCTCTGCCGCCCGAGCCTCTGGAAACTGCGCACCTCTCCATCATGGCGACGGTTCGAAAGTCAGCCGGCATTTCTTGGATTGTGCCTCGCTCCCTTGCTGCTGGGTGTCGCCAGCCTGTCGTTCGGATGGTATTGGCATCTACGAGCCGAGCGGACCGTGGAACATATGACGCTCAACGGATGGTCGAGTCTGACGACGTTTTGGGTGGGAGGGGCGCTCATGCACACCCTCGCCTGGCTGACTGCCGCGCTGGTGCTGCGACGTCCGTGGAACGACCTCTGGCGCTACCTCGAACTCCTGACCATCGTACTCAGCGGGTTGCTGGGCGGCAGTTTGTTGTGGCTCACCCTGGCCAAATCGGCTCCGCTGTCCGGACTCCCGCGATTTGAGGACTGGTACACCTGCGCCGCCGTTCCGGGATTCTTGTCCCTATTTCTGCTCGCGGCCTCCGTGTTCATCGGCATCGCCAGCCGCTCCACCGGAGACGACGACCGCGAATGGTGGGGCCGTTCTGGGTCCTGGGTCCTGATCGCCACCGTGAGTTGGACGGGCATCTGCGGGATCGTGCTCTTCGGCCCTCTCGTGCTCGCACAGATCCCCGGCTGGATCACCTCCGCCGGGGGTGTGACCGGACTCGTGACGATCGCGTTGGGGTTCAGCGCACGAACCGCGGGGCAGCCGGAGCAGGAGCGACCGAACCTGTGGGCAAAAATCGCGACGAAAGGATACGTGCTCCTGCTCGCGCCGCTGACGATTGTATTGGTGCTGATGGCGCTCGCCACACTGAACAGCGCGGTACTGCACAGCGCGCCCTTGCTGCAAGTCGGGGCATACATCGCCGGCTTGGCTCTGTTCGCCGTCTTGATGTCCTTCTACATCAATATCAACAAGTTTTCGCTCCACGCCATGTACCGCAATCGACTGATACGCGCCTATCTCGGAGCGTCGCGCGGCACGGAGCGAACGCCGAATCTCTTCACCGGATTCGACTCCCACGACAATTTTCAGATGGCGGAGTTGGCCCCCGTGGGCGCAGCGGTCCAGCGGCCCTTCCACGTCGTCAATATTGCCTTGAACCTGGTCCACGGAAACAATCTGGCGTGGCAGCAGCGAAAGGCGCAGTCCTTCACGGCCAGCCCGCTGCACTGCGGAAGCGGGAACATGATCCCGGGCGGTTACCGCCCGACTCGGGAATATGGAAAGAATCCCGCGGTAGGCCAAGCCATCACGATCGGCACCGCGCTGGCCATCTCAGGCGCAGCCGCGAGTCCTAATATGGGCTATCATTCGTCTCCCGCGGTGACGCTGCTGCTGACTCTGTTCAACATCCGGTTGGGATGGTGGCTGGGAAATCCGGGAGAGGCGGGCCGGACAGCCTATCGGAGATCCTGCCCCGAGTTTGCCGTCGGCCCCCTGCTGTCCGAAGCCTTCGGGTTGACCAACGACGAGCGGCGCTATGTGTATCTCTCCGACGGCGGGCACTTTGAGAACCTGGCCCTGTATGAGATGGTACGCCGCCGATGCCGCGTCATCGTCGTGAGCGATGCCGGCTGCGACCAACTCTCCCGGTTCTCAGACCTTGGGAACGCCATCAGGAAAATTCGAATCGATTTGGGTATTGAAATCGAGTTGGACGTCGAGAAGCTGCGGAGGAAAGCGGGGTCGCCCTTCAGCGAACGCCGCCACGTGGTCGGCAGGATTCGGTACGATCTCGTCGATCCCGGCGCGACGAGCGGCCTCTTGTTGTATCTCAAGCCGTCTCTGACGGGACAAGAGCCGACCGACATCCTCGACTATGCGGCAAGCCACCCGGCATTTCCGCATGAATCGACTGCCGATCAGTTTTTCGACGAATCGCAGTTCGAATCCTATCGGAAGCTCGGCCTATACACCGTCAACGAGGTGTTCCTCGATGCGGCCGCCGAGACGGGGTTGGCGGACGACCGTCTGTTCGATCTGCTCCACTCGCACGGGAGCGGATGACGAGCCGGGAGCCGCCCGCTACGTCCACGCAGGCCGCAGCGATCCTTGCGGATCCCTCCATTGAGGCACCCAGGCCAGGGCGACGAGCTTGACGGCGATGTTGGCTTTCGTGAGCTTGATCGAAATCGCTTCGAGTTTTTCGTTCAGCGGATCGGTCGCCGCGGCCAGAGCCTCGCTCTCGGACTTGAATTGCGCTTCCAGATCGGCCAACTGTCGCTGCAACGCCGCGACGTTTTCCTCTGCCGCTCCGACGTCCTGAGACTCTTTCATGACCCGCCCGGCGCTTCGAATCGCCGTCGTGGCGCGGCCGATGTTCGCCGCGCTGATGGTCTTGCGCCCTAGAAACGCGCCGAGGATCGACGCGCCGACTGAAATGGCCGCCTGCACTTGGCTGGAACGCGACTCGGCCTGCTGTTTCTCCTTCGCCGACTCAGCCCGCCTGATTCTGTCCTGAAGGCTCGCGATCTTCGCCGCATACTTCCGGCGCAGGGCATCCGCGCCCTTATCACGCTGCTCACGGCCCCCCTGCTGTAACCGGACGCGAAAATCCCGCTCGGACTCGCCGGGTTTCGAGATCTCCCCCGTACTCGGGCTCTTCCAGAGTTCGACCTTCTGCGTGCGATACAGCCATCCACCGAAATCCTTACTCCACCCTTCATAGTTCTTCACCTTGCCGGCCGACGCCGGCAAGGCGAGAAATTGCGCGCCGTCCTCCGGTGACGACTCAAGATCCCCGACCGTCAAATCCACAGCGGCCGCCTTGTCCCAATCGACCGCCACAGGTCCCTCTGTAATCGACGCCAAGACCGTCACATCCTGCGTCTGATCGACCGCGCTTTTCGAGTCGGCGAAGCGGATCTGCGAAGCGCCCAGCAACATCGGAGCATAGGCGAGATCGCTCCCCTCCGGTTTCGACCCGCGCAGGGGCACAAAATGCTGCGGCACATCTGGAGGCAGCATAGGACGTGATTTCAGTGCTGAGGACTGAGTGCTGAGTGCTGAGCGGGATGCTGGTGTTTCACGCTCCACGCTTAACGCTTCGCGTCTCATTGGATCCGTCAACTGCGTAATCTGCGTTCTGGTGAGCGGACCCCTTAGATAGGATAAACACCAGCGCGTCTCGAACACCACCGGCTCGTCTTCATGCACATTGTTCATCAGAAAGATTCGGCTGCCAAGGCCGGCGAGCGTTTGTTCCATCCGTCCCCTATCGAATGTTTTGCCGGCGCTGGAGGAGGCCCCTTCCAGCCCTTCCAGTACGCGGGCCTTGTCCCGCTCGGTTTGCAGCCGACCGATGAACCAGGTGCCGGTGTTGGCCAGCCCCTTGTAGTCGAGATCGACAGGATTTTGCGTCGCCAAGACGACGCCCAATCCGAACGCCCGCGCCTGTTTCAATAGCGTGAGCAACGGCCCCTTCGACGGCGGATTCGCCACCGGCGGGAAATACCCGAAGATTTCGTCCATGTAGAGGATGGCCCGCAGACTCGTCGTGCCGGACTGAGCCCGCATCCATCCGACCATCTGGCTGAGCAACAGGGTCACGAAGAACATGCGTTCTGCATCGTTCAAATGCGCGATCGAGAAGATGGCATGGCGCGGCTTCCCCGACGAGGTATAGAGCAGCCGTTGAATATCCAGCGCTTCGCCACCAAGCCAAGCCTGAAATCCGGGCGCCGCAAGCAGGTTGTTGAGTTTCATGGCCAGCGCAAACCGTTCCTTAGATGGGAAGAACGAATCCACGTCCATCACACCGATCTTGGACACAGGCGGCGATTGAATCGCCTGGATCAACGCGGCCAGATCGAGGTCTTCCTCTTTCCTCCACGTCCGGTCGAGAATCGTCGAGAGGAGAATGTGCTCGCGGCTTTGGATCGGATCGGCTTCGATCCCGAGCAGGCCCAGCAGGCTGGTCACCGTCGTGCTGATCCGCTCGCGCAACAATTCAGCATCGTTCAGCACGTCGGACGCCGGTGCCGCAAAGGATTTCAGAATGGAAACGGGCAAGCCCGCGTTGCTCCCCGGCGTATAGATTGCAAAGTCCGCCGCGTCGCGTAGGCGCTGAATGCGCGCGCCGTCCTGTTGCCAGCCTGCGAGACCTTTCGTCCAGAGTTCCGCCTGGGCCTTGGCATAATCGGCAGAGGACATGCCCTTCTTGCGCGCGTCGTCCTCGTTGATCCAGGGTTGAAACTCTTCGCCCTTGAGGCTGGGAAACGTCAGGAGCAAATTGCCGAGATCGCCCTTGGGATCGATGATGATGGCCGGAATATTGTCGATCGCCGCTTCTTCCAGCAACGAGAGGCAGAGCCCGGTTTTGCCGCTGCCGGTCATGCCCACGCAGACCGCGTGCGTTACCAGATCTTTGGAATCGTAGAGCAACCAGCCTGGTTTGGCTTGTTTGGCTGCGAGATCGTACGGACGGCCGAGATAAAAGACCCCGAGCTTTTCGAAGTCTTCGGCGGAGCTCGCCCCCGCCTGGCCCTGAAAGGGCTTCGGCTTAACCGGCTCTTTCTTTTTCGGCGGCATCGATCTACCGCGTCGCCGCTGTCGTTCGCCGCTTTACCCATTGAGGCGAGCGCCCTCTCAACCTCCTACGCCGCCTGGCATCTTTGATCAACGCCCACAATGCATCGTTGACGGCCCGCGCTGTCGGAAACGCAGCTGCAACCTCCGGTCTGAGCAGGACAAGATTTGTTCCAGCCCTGTAGGCCTTCAGATACTTGCCTCGCACACCCTCTCCGAGGTCTTCTCGCCGATACTCCGAACGCAGTTCGGTTTTTCTAACCCTCTTCATAGATGATCCTCTCCTGTTTCGTCATCAAACGCGCGCTGATGATTCTGGTCTTTCCAGCGCGCTCCGTATGCGCAACGATCAGCAACCGATTTGACCGCGATACCCCGAAGGTTAGGAAACGCGGCTCATGCTCCGAATGATCCGGGTCTGGAAACGTGATCGCCAGCGGATCTCCGAACACCATCGCCGCTTCCTGGAACGAGACGCCATGTTTTTTGAGATTGACGGAAGCTTTTCTCTCATCCCAGTCAAACTCCATCGCGTGAATCTTGCCCGGTCATACTCCTTGAGGAATTGACATGAGCGTAGACTTCCTGTTCCGACAATGCAAGCGCCGCTCTCCAATTGCACGTACTATTTGCACACAGCCAGCTCAATGGTCGGCACCTCAGGACAGCATCCACGTACTTCAGATGCCCATACTAGGCAAAGGTCATGAAGATATTCGAGATCGTCAGCAAGAGAATCGTGTGCATGAAATCTGTCCCTTATGCGATGATTACGACCACTACAGACCGGGGTAGTCTGACTCCCTTTCGTTCATGAGTACGCTCCTTCCCACAAACGACCCAGGAACTCTTGCCGAGGAAGAATCTCGATCCCATCGACCAGGCGCGGAGTAGTTTCCAAGCTCACCACGACATAGTGTTTCAAGCGCCCTTCTTCCCGCAGCGCACGGAGTCCCCACAAATCCCGGTCCGACGCATCGATTATCCCTATTGCCGGGGGCCGAAGAGGAGATAGGGCAACTGTTCTTGTGGGTCAAGGAGGCGGGGGCGTCCATACCCTCCAGGTCATGATATTAGACACTATCGTTGTCCATTATCATGATAATGGACGCCACCCATGGCATACATCATCTAGCCCAGATCATTTCTTTCGGCGCCACTGGCGTCGCGCTTGAGATTCACACGGATGAATCTTTTCATCTCTGATGCTCACCACCAGGCGAATGTCATGAAGAAGTTGGGGATGATCGGCAGCAGGATCGTGTGCATCCAGCACACCTCACTGTTTTTGAGATTTGAGGATTTCCACTCTGACTTGTCCCAAGGGAAGACGTACGAGCAGCATCCTAGCTTGCGCTGAAGACATTGGAATGTTTGCGGTTCGAAGCGGAGAAGTGGTATCCGGAACGTCGCCACCTTGGCTAGCGCTTCTTGTAGTCTGATGTGATGTTTAGTTCTTGGATGCGCTGAGCGGCTAACCGCTCTAACCTTCTCGCCTGGGTCAGAAGCGTGCGCCGAAGCCCATCGGACACGTCTCGTTCACTGATGACGCGAGCCAAACTCGCGATTGTGGTTGCACGCCGAGCGATTCGGATATCTGGATGTTTGCGATGCTCATAAATGGATTCAGGAATGATACATTGCTTGTGTGAGATGGGCAGGGCGACTTCAGCGCGGGGAGCTATTTCCTTCTCGTTCAATACGGCCCCAAGCGCTGACTCCCTCAGGACCTTCTGAAACACCGTATACTCTGCACGGTCCAAGAATGACTTCTTTTCAGTCTTGCCAAGGCCTTTGATCTGATCATCCAGAGGCCAGACCTCAATGTAGGCTACCTCGAAGGGGTCAAGCACATTCATCGCAACCGCATCGGTTCTTTGGTTGGTCAGATGCCTACTAACGCGGCCACTTAGTTTTTCTTCGGTTTGTCCAACGTATATCGGCTCCCTGTCATAGTCATAGAACGCATAGACCCCGTGCTTAAAGCCTCCTATTCGTCTGGTGCTTGCATCCTTTTTAGCGAAGAACTTCCTGATCTCCGCGCGTATGGCAGCAACATCTTCTGGCAACCCGGCAGGCTTAGACGACAGCGGCGTATCTTTCTTTCGCGATCTCTTTGGCATTTAATTCTTTCCATGCAGGTGTCAGGTAGTTCTCCGCTATCCAACGCACAACGGGGACACAAACTGCATCCCCAAATCCAAAGAGAGCCTGATTTAGAGGAGCGGATATTCTGAAGTTGTCTGCGCCCATGAGACGGGCGCATTCTCGAGGGGTGAGCAAACGCGCACCGTAGCGATTGCTGCCAGCCACGAAAAGGATCTGTCGTCCGCTCCCACCCCGGGGTGTGCGAAGACACCCAGCAATTCCGTCCGTTCGTAACTCAGCCATGGAACGCCCGTAACGAACTCGACGGAAGACCGTCCCATATGAAATCGTTTTGCCCTTGATCATTTTGTCAGCTACCGCACGATGCTTCTCACTCATTTGACTGAGAAGATACTCGGCTCTTTGCCTGCTCCACCAATAAGGTGAATTAGCCGGCAAATCCTCGACGATATCACGCAGCATTGAGTTGGCTCCCACGATACTAGGCAAACTTCTTAACGACCATCGAATCTCTGGATGCCAGAGAATAAAGTCTGCCAGTGCTTGAGGTCGGCACGGAGATTCATAAAACCCGAGCGACTCAGCCGAACGATCCGACTTAGGCTTTTCCTTTATTCCGATTAGAAATAGCCGCTGCCTGCTCTGCGGCACGAATAGGGCCGCATCAATGATGAATGCGTCCACCGCATAGCCCAGCTCGTTTAGGGCAAGACATGCATCCCGAAAATCATTCCCATCATGAGAGGTCAGAAAACCGGCAACGTTTTCCAGCATCAATAGCGGTGGGCGTCGACGCCCCATCCCACGAATCGCGTCGACAAACCCCCAGAATGCTCCTGAATGCTGGCCCGAAAGCCCGCGACGCGCGCCCGCAAGCGAAAGATCATTGCATGGGAATGATGCTGTAGCTAGGGTGACGGGAGGTATTTCATGTGGCGCGATCGCATGAACGTCACCCAGGACAAAATGAGCGCTTCCATCATCAAAGTGCCCCCGATACATCTTCATTTTGTCTTGATCAATATCATTCGCCCATAAAACTTTCCATCCAGCTTGCTCAAGCCCCATGCGCATGAGACCGATTCCAGCAAAGAATTCCGCGACTGTTCGTGTTTTGTTCATATCAGCTACATGCCTTGAGCAATCTGGCTATGGTTGATGGTTTCTGAATGGAATCCTCCCATATCCTTATTACATTCCAGCCTTTCGCCTGGAGCATACCAGTGACGAATTTATCTCTAGCAACATTACGGGCTATTTTCTTTTTCCAATAAGGCCGATTGCTCTTTGGGATTCGGCATTTTCGAGGGTGCCCATGCCAGAAAATACCATCAACAAACACGGCTACTCGTTTCCTAGGAAAGGTCACATCAGGTTTACCGAGGAGGGGATAGGACCTGCGCCAGCCTGTGATTTTCTCATTGTGGAGGAGAGCAAGAAGCTTTAGCTCTGTTGATCTATTCCCCGACGATTTTACCCGTGCCATGATCCGCGAGCGTTTGGCCGCCGAAAAGGTGTCCATTCTCCCACTTATACTTTCGAGTGTTGGAGAGCCATTAGGCTGACACGAACGGCTGAGAACTCCGCAGCATAAACTGGCCAAGGTCGCGGCTACTATCCTCGCTTATCGGAACTCTGTCAAGAAACACCTTCGCTCAAATATGGCTGAGACTGATGGCCATCGATACCATCAGCCACCGCCTCCCCCATTTTTCCTTTTAGGCGGACGGAAGGGATGAGCATGGAGAGTTCGCCGTAGCGTCAATTGCCGCTCACCAGCCAGTGAAGGCACTGGGCGCCGTTCCGTCGGTTCGTCCGGTAAGGCGCGCAGCCAATAGTGCAGGGGACAATACCGGCTTAGCGAATCATTGCATTACGGCAAAGCCGAAGCTGGTCGCCCTTCGTCGCACGCTCACCCACCGCTCTTCTCTACCCCACCCACTGCAAAACCCCCGCTATCCTTCTTTCTGGATGTTCGACCTCAGGATAGACCGGCTGATAGTCACAAGCGCCATTAGCCACCCATTCCCCTTTCCTTTATATCGAGGAAGGATGGGATGCCAAGTACGCGACCTGTGCCGAAGCTCGGGCAACGTACCTATTACTCTTGTGGGTGGCGTCGATCAATTGCTCGCCCGCAGCGGGGTCCCTACACCGGGCGGGGTGCGAGGACGAGCAATGATCGACGACAGGACCCACGCCATGTCCCTGAGGCACCGGAGCGCGCGGGCAGCCGATCCCTACATTCCACTGCCTGATGGTGAATCCCGAAAGATCCGCCCTTCGTCACTCCGTCCCTCCCCTACAGCCCCGCTTCCTTCAACACCTGTCCCGTATACGACCGCTTCGACTTCGCAATCTCCTTCGGCGGCCCCTCCGCCACGATTTCGCCGCCTCGGTCGCCGCCCTCCGGTCCGAGGTCGAGAATCCAATCCGCATTCTTGATCACATCGAGATTGTGTTCGATCACCAACACCGTATTGCCCGCTTCGACCAGCCGATCCAGCACATCCAGTAAGCGCTGGACATCGGCGAAGTGCAGGCCGGTCGTCGGCTCGTCCAAGATGTACATGGTGCGGCCGGTCGCCCGCTTCGACAGTTCGCGCGAGAGTTTCACGCGCTGCGCTTCACCGCCGGACAGTGTCGTCGCCGATTGCCCGAGCCTCACGTAATGCAACCCCACATCGTGCAGCGTCTGCAGCTTGGCTCTGATGAGCGGGATGTGCTCAAAGAACTCCAACGCGTCGTCGACCGTCATATTCAGAACGTCCGCGATGCTCTTTCCCTTGTGCAGAATCTCCAAGGTCTCGCGGTTGTACCGTTGGCCCTTGCAGACTTCGCAGGTCACGTATACGTCCGGCAGGAAATGCATCTCGATCTTGATGAGCCCGTCGCCTTGGCAGGCTTCGCACCGGCCGCCCTTGACGTTGAAGCTGTAGCGGCCCGGCTTGTACCCCCGCATCCGGGATTCCGGCAGGTTCGAAAACAAGTCGCGGATGTATCCGAACAAGCCCGTATACGTCGCCGGATTGGACCGGGGGGTGCGCCCGATCGGCGACTGGTCGATGTCGATCACCTTGTCGAGCGCGTCCACACCGAGCAGTTCTTTGCACCCATCGAGAGGTATGATGTTTCGGTGGGTCGCCCGTTTCGGGTTTCGGGTTTCGGGTCTTTCTCGCAACTCGGAACTCGCAACTCGAAACGCCCTATCAAGCATCTGCGACAACGAATGAAACAGCACTTCGAGCACCAGCGTGCTCTTGCCGGAACCGGACACGCCGGTGACGCAGGTAAGCAGCCCGAGCGGAATTTGTGCCGTCAGGCTCTTGAGATTGTGTTTCTGCGCACCGATGATGGACAAAAACCCTCTCGGCTTGCGCTGCCGCGTCGGCACCGACACCGACTGGACGCCGCGAAGATATTGGCCTGTGAGCGAATGGGGGTCGGCCATCACGTGCTGTGGCGTCCCTTGGGCAATCACATGCCCGCCATGCGAACCGGCGCCCGGCCCCATGTCGAGAATGTGGTCCGCCGCCATCATCGTTTCTGCGTCATGCTCGACCACGACGACGGTATTGCCCAAGTCGCGCAACCGAAGCAGCGTTTGCAGCAACCGGCGATTGTCTCGTTGATGCAGTCCGATCGAAGGTTCGTCGAGAATGTACAGCACGCCCACCAGGCCCGATCCGATCTGCGTGGCCAATCGGATCCGTTGTCCTTCTCCTCCCGACAACGTGGCGGCCGTTCGATCCAGCGTCAGATAGTCGAGCCCCACGTTGACCAGAAAGCCGAGCCGTTCGCGGATTTCCTTCAGGATGCGGTGCGCAATCACCAGTTCTCTGTCGGTGAACTTCAACGTACTGAAAAAGTCTGCCGCAGCCCGCACGGAGAGCTCGGTCACGGCGGCGATCGATCGGCCGGCGATTTTCACCGCCAGACTTTCCGGCCGCAGCCTCGCCCCTTTACAGACCTCGCACGGCTCCAGCAGCGACAAGTCCTCGTCCTCGGGGCAGTCCGACGTCATGGCGAAGCCGATGCCGTCGCAGGCCGGGCAGGCCCCGTGCGGGCTGTTGAACGAGAAGATGCGCGGCGTGACTTCCGGATAACTGACGCCGCACCGGATACAGGCCAGCTTCTCGCTGTACAGCATCGTCTTGTCGGCTTCGGTCAAAACCCCGACCAGGCCTCCGGCCAGTCTCAGGGAGGTCTCCACCGAATCGGCGAGCCGGCGCATCAGGGCATCGCCCGGTTTCATCACCAACCGATCGACGATGATCTCGATCGTATGTTTTTTCTGCTTGTCGAGCGTGATGTCATCGGCGAGATCGACGAGCTTGCCGTCGATGCGGGCCCGAACGTAGCCGGCACGGCGCATTTCCAGCAGCTCTTTCCGATACTCGCCTTTTCGTCCCCGGACGATCGGCGCGAGAATCTGGAACTTCATCCCTTCCGGCAAGGCGAGGATCGCATCGACCATCTGCTGGACGGTTTGAGCCGTGATCTCCTGGCCGCACTGAAAACAATGCGGCCGGCCGACGCGCGCAAAGAGCAATCGAAGATAGTCATAGATCTCGGTGACGGTGCCGACGGTGGAACGGGGATTGTGGCTGGTGCTCTTCTGTTCGATGGAGATGGCCGGCGACAGACCCTCGATCGAATCAACGTCGGGCTTGCCCATCTGATCGAGAAATTGGCGCGCATAGGCGGAGAGCGATTCGACATAGCGCCGCTGGCCCTCGGCGTAGATCGTGTCGAAGGCGAGCGACGACTTGCCCGAGCCGCTCAGACCCGTGATGACGACCAGCCGGTCGCGAGGAATCTGAACGTCGATGTTCTTGAGATTGTGCTCGCGCGCGCCCTTGATGACGATGGAGCCGGACATGGGACGCGAATTATACCACGTCGATCGCAGCCGCTGAGGACGGCACCCGGCAGTTCGGGTCCAATTGAGTTGCGACACGGCCCCTGGACAGGTCCCGGTGACTGGCGTACCATTTCCTTCGCTGCGCGTGTTCGCCACCTGTTCCCACAGGCGGGCCGATCGATGATCTTCCTCTCTCAAGACCATCCCATCACCGAGAAAGGCCTGATGGAGTTCCAGCCGTTTGGTAGACGGGCGGATGGAACGCCGATTCGCGACATCAGCGGCGTGGTCATCCGCGCTTTGGTCGATTCATTGGAGGAGTCGGTGGGCCGGATGCAGGGAAAGGAGGCGGGTCAGCGCGCGATCGAGGATCTCGTACTGCGGCTGAACAGGTGTGTGCCGGACCGCGCCTACCACGTCACCTCTCAATTCCTTGGCAACCTTTGGAACAGTTACTCCAACGAGTTTGGAGTGTTTTTGACTCAGTTTTGTTGGGACATTTCGGGGGATCCGCAGTTTCAGTTCAACATGCAAGGGAGAAGGCGATTTCCCCCGCCATCCAGATCCTCGGCCGGCCCTTTTCGGTTCCGCAGATCTATAGAATGTCGGCCTATTTCTCCCAGCGGTTTGCCAAGGACTCCTTCCTGACCGATGCCATGGAAGTCTCCGACGGATCAGCGATCATCCGGATGCGGTTCACGGACCGTGCCTTGCAGCAGTTTGGCCCCTACCTTCGATCCTGCGCCAAAATGTACTGTCTCGCCCACAAGGGCTATTTCGCCGGAGTTCCGGAGAAATTTCACAATCTGCCGCCTGCGATCGTCACTGACCGATGCTGCATGGCCGAAGGGGATGAGTATTGTGAGTGGAAAGTGATCTGGTCTGAAAGAAGGCCTCGCGGCTGGTCGCCCTTCACATGGCTTGAACGCGGCGCGGGAATCAACAGACGCCGGCATCGAGGTCCAGGTATTTTACATCACAATCCGGTTTCGACCGAACAACCGGCGGAATCAGCGGCGGTCTCCCCTCTCCTGTCGAATGAACACCGCATCACCGAGAAGGGCAAGATGGAGTTCCAGCCCTTCGGCGCAGAACGTGATGGAACCGTCATTCGCGATCTCAGCGGAGTGGTCATCCGGGCAGACGTGGAATATTTGGAAGCGTACGTGGGTCTGCGGAAGGGCGCTGAGGCGGCTCGAGGCGCGGTCGAGGAATTGATCCATCGCTTGAACGGGCTCATTCCGGATCCAGCCTACCATGTCACGACGCCGTTCCTTCGCAATCCCTGGAATAGCTACTCCGCCGAGTTCGCTTCCTTCATGGCTGAGGCCTGTATCGACATTTCGGGAGATCGGGATTTTCTGTTCAACATGGCTCGGCAAAAGGCCATCTCGCCGATCATCACCACCTTAGGCAGGCCGTTCTCGGTTCCCCAGATCTATAGGATGTCCGCCTATTTCGCGCAGCGATACGCCAAAGACTCCTTTTATACCGAAGCCGTCAGAGTCTCTGAGTCCTCGGCGATCATTCAAATGCGATTCAACGAGCGGACCATTCGGCAGTTTGGACCCTACCGAAGAGCCTGTGCCGAGCACTGGTGTAACGCCCATAAGGGTTACTTCGTCGGAGTCCCGAAGATGTTCCATGCCCTCCCGGAGGCGAAGGTAACGGACCTGCGCTGCGCCGCGAAGGGCGAGGACTATTGCGAATGGGAAGTGGCCTGGAGTCGGAGCGCGCGCCGAGCCTGGTTTCCGGTCGGATGGGGCGCCGGACGTCGCTTCGGCAAAGAAATTGAACAGCGCGAACAAATCATTCAAGAGCAGGCAAAGTCGCTCGATCAGTGGTTCGAGGAACTCAAGAGCGCGTATGCGCAACAGCAGCAATTGTCCGCAGAGCTTCAACGGCGCGTGGATCAATTGACCACGCTGCGCGAGACCGGGCTGCTCTTTACTTCCACCCTCGACCGTGAAGCGTTGATGACAACCGTATTACAGACCATCGTCGAGAAACTCCGCTATGACCGGGCCATGCTCGCGCTGTACGACCCCTCGCGACATGTGAGCCATGACGCCCGCCTCATCGGAGTGTCCGATGAGATCGCGACATACGCCCGTTCGGTGGAGGTTCCGGTCGTTGATCCCGAGACATTCGAAGGTACGGTCTTACTGAAGGGCGAGCCGATTCTCGCCGGCGATATCCAACAGGTCTGGCACCGCCTCCACCCTCTCAATCAGCGGCTCGCCTCCATGGCAAAGGTCACGTCGCTGATCTCGGTGCCCCTGAAAGCGAAGGATGAGATCCTTGGCTCCCTGACCGCCGATCGTACTCATGGACCGCCCCTCACGGAAGACGACCTGAACTTATTGGGCACGATGGCCAGCGAGGTCGCGATTGCGCTGGACAACACCCGCGCCTATGGCCGGATCGAGGAGTTGAACCGGGATCTGGAAGCGAAAGTGCGTGAACGCACCGCCTCGCTTGAACAGTTTCTCGCCCGAGTCTCACACGATCTCAGGACTCCCCTCGCAGGCATGACGGGGTTTGTCGATAATATGTTGGCCGGGGTGACCGGCCCGCTGAACGACCAGCAGAAACAGTATCTCACAAGAATCATCGCCAATTGTGGCCGATTAGGGCGTCTGGTCGACAATCTGCTGGATCTGCTGGTGGACCCGGACCGGATCACGTTGGACCTGAAGGAAGTCTCGTTGGCGTCTCTGGTTCGTGACATGGTGGAGCAAGCGAGGCCACTGGCGATGACCAAGCGACAACAGTTGGCGGTACAGTGCGTGGATGAGCACATCACCGTCTGGGCGGACGCCGATCGGTTGAGTCGAGTCCTGGTGAACTTGATCGACAATGCGATCAAATATACTCCGCCCTTAGGGTCGGTCTTGGTCAAGGTGGAACTAGAGAGTATGCACCGTGCCAGAGTATCAGTGATCGATACGGGGGAAGGGATCCCACCCGAAGCGCTCCCGAAACTCTTCGATTCATCCCTTCGAATCGAGCGACCAGGGAAGAGTCAGGTGAGAAGCCATCGCATAGGGCTCTCCATCGTCAAGGACCTGGTCGAACGACACGGCGGCACCGTCACGGTTCGGAGCGAGGTGGGCAAGGGATCAGAGTTCGCCTTTACTGTCCCGATCCCGCGGACCAAGGAAAGAAGCGCGCCGGCGGCAACCGGAAAGAGCAAGCGTCTGCTGGTAGCCGATGATGATCCTGATATCCGCCAACTGTTGTCGGATCGGCTGACCTCCGAGGGATACAGCGTTCGGACTGCCGGTGACGGGCGTGAGGCGCTTGACGCGTTGCGCGCAGAACAATTTGACGGCTTGATCCTGGACATCGGAATGCCGGAAGTGACGGGGCTCGACGTCCTTCATCGGGTCCGAGAAGACCAGCCCGGCTTGCCGGTGATCATGATTACTGCCGCGGAGGCTCGTGAACGCGCGCTCGTCGCCATACGGACCGGAGCCCATGCCTATCTTCTGAAACCGTTCGATGCGAGCCAACTCAAGCAGGTGGTCGAGCAATGGGTTGGTCCAGCGCGCCGGACGATTTCATGATAATCCTCACGCCGATCCCGGCTGCCCGATCGGTGAATGTGCGGTTTGCGGTGGGCCGAGAGAGAAAAAATAATCGATGCTCGTGCCTGACGGCTAGCCCGACGTTGCTCTTTGGCGCGAAAGAGCTTTTCGATTTCCGGACTTAAGTGGTCGATTCTTTCCATTTTCCTTGTAGTTGATGCCGACGGAGAACCGTGGCGAGATCCTCATCATCCAACGTGGCCTGCTCTCGGAGAATCCGCACCCGCTCACGATCTTTCCTTCGACCCGTTTGGAGACAACTAGAGACCAAGTGAGTGGTCATCGTACCATCGGCGTACGATTATAGTATGCAGAGAATTCGAGCTGAGGGTTACGGACGTTTGCGGGATCTGCGGCGGTTCGCATCGAGGGCTTCGCCCCACCGGGTCAGAAAGGACGTCACGAATTCGTGTTCTTCAGCGGGCGGCACGGCTAGGCGAGCCAAGGCCAACGAGACGGCGAGCGCAATGTGGTAGCCTTCCGAGCGAGAGGCGACCGCGCGGCGATAGGCTGGATGCACGTCGTTGATGACGACCGTGGATTCGACCAGACGGCCCAGATCCGGGTCTCCCTCGTGCGACTCGAACCGGATGGTAAGTCCATAACGTCCAGGTCGTGACCGGCCTTTGGGTCCCGGCACAACCGCAACGCCCGACGAAGACTCCGGTTGAGGATGCGCCTCCTCTTCCGCTTGTTCGTCGGACTCCGGCATTCCGCTCGCGTCCGGCGGCATCTCCGGAACAGTGACCGCCTCCTCGGAAACTTCCGCACCGCTCATGACCGACTCAGCGAGGAGCGTCTGCCCGTCTTCGGCCGACTCGGGTCGTCCGATGGGCAGACGCTTCTGGCCTCCCGCCCGCTGCTCCACCAACGATGCCAGCAGTGGAAATTCTTCGGCCAGATCCACCAGGACGGTTTCCAGATCACGCTCCAGGGGCCGTACGGCGCGGCGACCAGCCTTGTCGCCGCTTTCACGAACGTCGCCCCAATGAACAAGCTGCCGCGAGACCGCCTCCTGAATAGCCTTGCGATAACCCAGGTACAAGGCCCCGCGCGCGCCCACCCGGACGAAGTCTCCCTTATTGAGCGTGAGGGCGGCAGCCAACGCCGGCGCCTCGATCATCCCCGCCATTCGGTCCGGCGCGGCCGGCGTGATGCCGAGCCAGTCCCATCCGCGTTTGATGACCTTGCCGAAGGTGCTGATCGCCAGACCGCGCTGATCTTCTGGAACCGGAGACTCGCTGCGCCCCAGATAGCCGACCGCCGTCGGCTTGCGCTTGCGCGCCAGACAAATCGCCAGCCTCGACATATCGGCGCCGGCAGCATGCTGACGCATCAGCACCCGCCCGTTGACCTCGAACCGGAAGCCTTTTGGATAGTGCGCGCTGAGCACCTCGTCGAACTCCGGCTCCAACAGCGGTTGGTATTGCCGGCGTAGCACCCCTTCGAGGTAGCCGTCATCGAGGAGCGGCGAGAGCGCGTTGTGCAACTTGAGTTGCACCGCCGTGCCATGATCGGCGACCAGCCCCAACGGAGGAATCCATTTCCACGGGGCCTTGTGCCGTCCGGCCAAATGCCAGCGGCTTGCCACATGTTCCTTGCCACGCCGCGTCTCGGTGACGACGTCCTCACATACGAGCAGACCGAGCTTGATCCCGACGCCCGCGAACCCAATCCCATGGCCGCGCGTTTTCGTGCTGGCGGCCAGATCGTGGTAGCGGACGAGATCTCTTCGTCGCATGCCGGAACCATCGTCCACGATGGTGAGGGTCGAGGCGGCGGGATCAGCCGTAAGCCGCAACAACGTCGCGCCGGAGTCCAGCGAGTTGGCGACGATTTCCGTGAGGATGGTTTCTTCCAGCGCACCGGGATAGGCATCACGCAGGTCTTCCAGCAGATGATGGAGGTCAACGCGCGTTTCGCCCAAGGGAAACTCCTCAATAAAGAGCTTGTCGCACCCGGCGAAACACCTCATTGGCGGGTATTTCTTTGGCTCTGCCCTCACGCAGATCTCTGAGTCTTCGCTCCGCTTCAGCAATCCACAGCCGCAAATTTTCTTCTTCCGAGGGGGCATCCAAACTCAAAATGAGTTTTTCCGCGAGCTGCGCCCTCGCATCCAAGTCAAGTTTCATGATTTCGGCTTCCAGTTCCTTATGATTCATAGCCCTGTCACATCCTCCCGGTCGAGGGGACTGGGCTTTCACGGAAAGTATCCTCACATGGTTCGGACTTCGATGCAACCGCCTAGCCTTGGTAGTGGGTCAGTCTGCCACTAGAAGCACTGGAGTTTGTCATTCCCGCGGAAGCGGGAATCCAGTCAAGGCCTTCTCGTCAGCATAGAGTCTTGATCGAGGAGTGGATGCCCGCTCCCCGCTTAAAGCATGCGAGGACAAGCTTCGCGGGCATGACGCAAGAGGAAACTGACCCACTACTCCCCTCTACGCACGCTTGACCAATAAATGGCTAATATGTACAATTCAGCTTGATTGGTCATTATCCCCCTAGCGAGGTCACCATGTCTAAGCTCACGTTTAGAAACAGCTATGGCCAGCTTGTGGACATCTCCACCGTGGCTGCCACGAAAGTCAAGAACGAGTTCGGGGCCATCCTGGAGAAAACTATGCACAGTGGCGCGGTCGCTATTACCCGTCACGACACGCCCAAGGCCGTGCTTCTCTCGTTCGCCGAGTTCGAATCGCTCATCAAAGAACGCTGCCGCTCACTCGACGATCTGAACGCAGAGTTCGACGGATTGCTGGCCCGCATGCAGACATCAAAAGCGAGAAAGGGCGTGGAGGCCGCCTTCAACGCCTCTCCTGCAGAACTGGGGCACGCCGCGGTCAAGGCCGCCAAAAAGCGCCGTATACCGCCGCGCAAACGAGCGCGGCGGGTTCCTGCCGCCGCGCGGGCATGAGTGCCCCCAAGGGGCCAAGCATTCATGTACTGGCCGGCGTCAATGGCGCGGGGAAGAGCAGCATCGGCGGAGCGGCCATCCGTCAACACGGAGGCGAGTATTTCAATCCGGATGAAGCGGCTCGCGCCCTCAGGGAGAAAGATCCTACCCTGACTCAAGCCGACGCCAACAGCGCAGCCTGGCGCCAGGGCGTGAGACTGCTCAAGCGGGCGATCGAAGAATACCTTGATTTCACATTCGAGACCACCCTCGGCGGGAGCACCATCACGACCCTCCTCATGCAAGCCGCCGAACGAGGCATCGAGGTGCACGTCTGGTATGTGGGTCTGTCCAGCCCGGAATTACACATCAAGCGTGTGCAGACCCGGGTCAGCCAAGGCGGGCACGACATCCCTGAGCACGACATTCATCGGCGCTACGAACATAGCCGTCTCAACCTCATTACACTGCTTCCCCACCTCACAAGCCTGCACGTATACGACAACAGCGGGGACGCGGACCCCGCGACCGGCCAAACCCCAAAGCCGACGCCGGTGCTGCACATGAAGCATGGTAGAATTTTCGGCCCGCCGGACCTGACGTCAACACCGAACTGGGCCAAACCTATCGTCGCAGCAGCGCTCAAGCTGGATCAATTCTAAATCCACGCGATTAGAGAACCGAACCACAGTCGGCGGCGCGAAAATCCAGCCTCCCCCGAGTGCGGTCTCGACCTGGTCGGGCTCCGAGCGCGAGCGAGCGGTCCAACGCATGTTCACCGCCATTGCCGGGGAGGACGATCTCAACAACACCCTGCCAGCTTCGGCCTGCATTATCGCTGGAAGAAAATCACGGCCGCCTCCGTGCCTCCCGTTGAACACGGGACCGTGCTCGACGTCGGAGCCGGGACAGCCGATCTCGCGCTCCTCGTGGAGCCTCGGATGGGCGCGCATGGACGCGTCATCGCGTCGGATTTGAATCACGCCATGCTCGCCGAGGGATTGAAGAAGATCGATGGTAAAGGCCTGAGAGGAACAATCACGTGTTTACAGGCCAATACAGAACATCTTGGATTCGTCGACAACTGCCTTCCTAGGCGCGTCGAAGCCGGTCAATAGGGGCAACCAGGTCGGAACACCATGCCGGTCCTGGGATGGGCTTTTAGCCCACGTTCACCGGCATGAGCGTCATCGTGTCGTTGCCGAAGATGTCGATGACTTTGACGGCGATGGTGTAGCGGCCGGGCTTGTCGTAGCGGTGCTGGGCGGATTTCAATTCGAGGTCGCGGCTCCGGCGGGTGCGGAAGCTCTGCCATTCGTTCTCGAAAATGTAGGCGCCGGTCCATCGTTCCTCGAAATCCTCGGCGGATAATTCCAGTTCGCGTTGCAGCGGTTCTTGCCCTGGCAAGAAACCCTGCACGCCGGTCAAGCCGGAGCCTCGCGGCACCTTAATGATTTCCTTCCGACTCTCGTAATTGAAATCCACGGCCCAGTAGTCCACCCAGTCGGTCCATTTCTTCGTGAGCTTCTCCTTCTGGACGACGCCCTTCTTGTCCTTGCTGATTTTGTAGAGGTGGCCCTGCTCGCAGACCACTTCGCTCTTGCCTTCCTTCAATTCAGCCTCGATGGACTTGGCAATGCCCTGCGAGTAGTAGACGGAGAAATCCGTCAGCTCGACGGCCAGCGTCAGCTTGCCCTTCTTGTCGAATCGCGGCGTGACTTCGATGTAGGCCACGTCGTGGAACCGCACTTGTCCCTTCTCGACTGCGCGTTTGTCGAAGACTTCCGGTGGAATCGTCTTGGGCGCCAAGTCGAGGCCCTTCTGTTTCGCCTCGTCCAGCACGGCGGGAAACAAGCCCATCTCGAACTCGAAGGCCAGCACGTCTACGCGAGAGGCACCGCGCTTGCGGCATTCCGTAATGACTTCTTCGATGAACAGCCGCCCGACCGGCAGGTTGATCGGGCCGACGACGACCAGCCGACCAGCCAGCTTGCCATGGAAGAAGGCTGTTTCAGATAAAGGCTCGGCCCGGTAGGCCTTCAGGATCAATTCGCGGAACTCTGCCTCTTTCTTGGCGAGAGCTTGCTCTTTCTTCTTGCCAGTGAGACGCCCGGCGACGTTGAGATAGGCCTGGCGTTCGTAGCGGCCCAAGTTGAGCACCTCGAAGGCGCGGAAGGATTTGCCGGAGGCTTTCAACTCCCGTTGCACTTGAATGAGCCGTTTGCGCGTGGTGTGAATGCCGAACTTGCCCAAGTCGGTGGCAATCCATTTGCGGCCGAGCTTTTCTGCCACCGCCGCAGTCGTGCCGCTGCCGCAGAAAAAGTCCGCTACCAAATCGCCTTCGTTGCTGGAGGCTTTGAGGATGCGTTCCAATAGGGCTTCGGGCTTTTGAGTCGGGTAACCCATTCGTTCTTTCGCCGCCGAATTCAGCCAAAACTGGGAGCGTGCCCAAACTGTTTGCACAGGAAGCCCCTTCAAATCATCCACGAGAATTTTCAATCGGGGCGTCCCGGTTTTCGTGTAAACAATGCGGTCCTCAGCTTCCAGTTTCTTCATATTCTCTTCCGTGTAGCTCCACATTCTTCCCTGTGGCGGATACTTGCCCTTCCATGGGTAGATTCCCGTGCCTCGGCCATGCGCTGGTGCTGTCAGGTCACGCTTTCTGTAGTGTCTACCTTGCTCGTCTGTCTCGAAGTCGTGAGTTTCAAAGAAATCCTTGTCGGGCGGGTCATATTGCTCGTTCCAAGTCACGTTCTCAGCTTTTCCGAAATAGTAGATGATGTCGTGAACATTTCCGAACCGGTCGGGGTCGTTATGTGACGAAGTCCGCTGCCAGATGATGTCGTTCCGGAAGTTGTCCCTACCGAAAACTTCATCCATCGCGGAACGGATGAACGCGCTCACTCTCCCGTCGCAATGCACGTAGATGCTGCCTTCTGGGTGCATTAAGTCGCGCATGAGGATCAGCCGTTCGTAAATCATGGCGATGAAGGAGTCGGCGCCGCGCCCCCACGTATCGCGGTAGGCGATCTGTTCCAAAAGGTTCGGCTCCTTGTGGAAGGTCTCGCCGCCGATCTCGATATCCATGCTGAAGTCCGCGCCCACGTCGAAGGGCGGGTCGATGTAGATGAGCTTGAGACCGCCGGCCTCCTCGATTTGGCGGCGGAGCGCCCCGGCCTTGAGCGACGAGAGAATCAGCTTGTTGTCTCCCCAGATGAGTTTGTTGGTCCAGCCTTTAATTTGACGCCCGCCCATGTCGAGGTCCAGCTCGCCGTTGTCGCGCTGTTCCTTCCGGGGCTCGTCGATGTGTTCGAGGGTCTGAAACGGCAGCACGGCGGTGCAGACTTCCCGGCTTTTGCCGTTCCACACCAGCTCGACCTCGCGCTTGTCGGCGAAGAGGAGAAAGCGATACTTCTCCGGCAGCGGCTTCCCCTGCTCGATCAGTTTAACGAGGTCGCGCTTCTCGGCATCGGAGAGGTCGTCATGAGCGGTTTCGCGGGCCATAGGACTCCAGTCAATTAACCGTCAATTAAGAATTGGCCTGTCAACATTGGGGGTTACCGGTGTTTCGGTGGCTGGACTGGGTTTCTCGTCAATAACACGCTGTTGGCCGTCATGGCTGACCGTAGTCAATCGTAGTTAATCCTAGTCAATCGTAGTCAATCGCCAGGTAGCCCCTTTGGTGCGGCCATCGGTAACCACTTTGCCCTCCCGACGAAGGCGTTGGAGGAGATTGTTAATTTTTCTGGCTTTCTGCTTGCCGGACAGCAGGTCAGAAAGCTTTCCCGTCAGGAGACGTTCAAAATCAGATCGCTGCCCTTGCTCGAAGGTTTTCAGGAAATCAAGAATCAGATCACAGAAATACCGGTCATCGAAGGCCCGGTGTCGGATGTATTCCGCCTGGGTGTCCGTCGCGGCGGCAACATCGGCCGCAACATGGAGCTTGGGTTTGCGGCCTTCAATCAGCCCACGGTGGCGGAGGTCTTGCACGAGCGCATCTTCCGGCAGGCCGCCTTTTTGAACGGTGTCGAGCGCCAGCACGTCCAGCCACGGAAGATCGGCATGGGTGAGCAGAGCGCGGCTGTAATTTTCGTCAATGAAGCGACCCTGGATGCGGAGTGTGACGTGACCCGGCTCGGACAAATCATAATCAGGCAACGGCAGGTAGCGGCTAGCCTGCCCCTTCCACATGACCTCGCGGATGCCGAAGCCCAGGGTATCAATCATGCGCAGCGTGACCATAGCTTCGGCGAGGAAACGATTGCGATACCGGCGGGGCGAACGGTTGGCGCGGATGTAATCGTCGGGTGTGCCGTCGTAAAACTCGCCGGCGTTCTGAAATTCGAGTTCACCAAGCCGCTCGATGACCAGGATTCGTTCGCAGCGGGTGTAATCCTGATGGGCGATGCAGTTGTGGAGGGCTTCGAGCACGATCTTTTCGTCGTATTTCTGGATGTCCACCGGGATCAGCTGACCCGGCGGCAACAGCGAGAGGCGCAGATTGCGAATGCGCTGGAAGAGCCGCGATGTGTTAAGCAAGAAAGGCGGATGGAAATGATCGTACCCGCGTTCAGGGCCTTCGAGTTTCCACGTCATCTCGGCCACATGAGGGTTGAGCAGTGTAGTGGCCTGTTCCCGGCCCAGCAGGAGCAGACACGCACGGGTGATGCCGCCCCGCACGGTCAACTTGGCCTGTTCAAGAAAGGCGGCGTCGTCCCAGGCGCGGATGGTGGCCTCAGGGATGCGGCTGGAATGCCGTGCAGCAAAGATAGCGCGGGCTTTTGCCAAGGCCTCGGGATCAAGGTCGGCGAGAACAGCCTGCGTGACGACAATGGCAGACCAGTCATCGGCCAGACCTTGGGCGCGGATTTCGTCCTGCTTGGCAATGCTGAGACCGGTGAGGCTGGACCCGGTCCGGGCATAGAAGTGAGTTTGCCATGCGATGGGAATGCCGCGCGGCGCGGCGGGAATTTCAAATAACACCACCCGCCCGGATGGAGTGTGAATCTCATGGATTTCACGGAAGCTGGTGGACGGATCTGTACCCTGGGCGATCTGGTGTTTCAGGCTATGCAGCCGCTCCCGTTCGCGTCGGTACTCGGTGCCGACTACCTGGCGCGTGGTGTTGTCCACGCCAAACACGAGCCACGCGGCGGACAAGCCGCGCAGATTGGCCTCGTTGCTCAGGGCCGAAAAATACTTGCCGATGTCGGACGTGGAAAAGTTGTCGTTGGCGTCCTTGAACTCCACGCACTCGCTTTCCCACCCGGTGAGAAGGTGCTGCAAGACTTGCTGGAGTTCCGTCTCGGTCATGACCTGTATTCCGTGAAACTCGCGGCGAGCGCAGCGAAGGTGGTCGGGCTGTGCTTCTCGAAGCCGGTTTGATCGACGAAGACGAAATCGTATCGTTGTCCGTTCTCCTCGGCGGCAGTGGCGTCGGCGCACCATTGCTTGAGCCGGGCCATCTTCTGCGGCAAGTCCAATTCAGCCCGCCCCTTGGTCTCGACGATCCAGGTGACGCCGTCGGTTGTCCGGACGAGGAAATCCGGCGTATAGGTGGACAGATCCCCGTCGGCCTTCACATAGTCGAGTTTGAAGCCGACTGCGAGGTAGTTCTTGGCGAAGGCCGCCACGTCCTTCGCCGATTCCAGGAAGGCCGCGAACGACAGCTCGAACCCGCCTGAGTGAGGCTCGCCGACGGTTTTGGTGAAGAGAGATTTCTTGGCGGCGAGGAATGGGCGATGTTGGGTGCGAAAGGGGCGCGTTTCCCGCAGTCGAATCCTGTCTTCGATGCGCGTGGCGCCGCGGTCCTGAATGGTCAGCGCATTGATGGCAGTCTTGAAGGCATCGTACAGCGTCTTGGCGACATCCGGTTCGGACAGATTGCGGAGGACGACCGGGTCTTCAAGATTGACCGGTGAGCCGGCGAACAGATGGTCGCGCATGAAGGTCTTCATCTTTCCATACAGCACATCGTAGCCGCCGACGAGGCGCAGATCCTTGAGTAATTGGCGGGCGAAGAACGCGACCACGGAGCGATAGTCGGCGGGGCCGGAGCCGTCGAGTTGAATGGTATGGTGAATCTCCGAGTCGAGCATGGTTTTGAAGACGATCTCGCGCGTTTCTTCCGGGGTGAAGGGCTTCAGCGGCGAAGGTCTGTGGCCCAGGGCCGACGGGTCGAGCGCATCGAGGTCCTTGTAGTCCCGGTGGAAGCGGCGGGTGAGTTTGGGCAGTGGAATGTCCAATTCGTCGAGGTTCTTGTCGGGATTCTCCGTATCCACTTCGACGATGAGGGAATCCTGGCGCGAGGCACCGCCCCCCATCGGCACCAGTTCGAGACTGACACCCTCCGCCTGGATGGATTCGACGAAGTCCATAAACTTGGGCGTGCCCATGACGGAGACCGTTTCCCGCACCAGATCGTTGCCGAAATACATCCGGCGTAGGCCGCGTCCGATGGTTTGTTCGGGGAGGATGTCGCTCATCGCGGCATAGGCGCGCAGGCCGCAGATCACGGTGACGTTGCGCACGTCCCAGCCCTCCTTGAGCATGAGGACGGAGACGATGGCTTTGTAGGGTGACTTCCAGGTGTCGATCTCGTTGGCTTGCTTGCGGAGCGTTTCGAGTTCCTCCTTGCTCTTCCCGGACGCGGCTTCGGAAATTTCGCCGTTGTTCTTGGTGTGGATGACGAGCACGCCGCCTTGTAATTCGGGACAAATCTTTTCGAGATAGGCGCCCACTTCATCGCAGTTGCGCGTGTCGTCCACCATCACGAAGAGCACGGCTTTCTTGCCGAGCGCCTGGTGCTCCGTAAAGCTCTTTCGCCATTCCTCGATGCCCAGTCTGAGATAGTCGTCGTATTTCTCGGTGAAGAGGGCGCTCGTTTTCTCCGTCAGCCTGGCGCGGCTGGCGGCGTCCGGCAGGATGGGATGCTTGACGACATTCTGGTGAATGGCTTCGACGAGCGGATAGTCGGACACCGTCTGGACGAAGATCGCGCCGTTGTTATGGCGCGGCGTCGCCGTCACGTCCACTTGCAAGGCCAGGCGACGGTCTTTCTGAAGCATCTTGTGATGAATATCCTGAATGGATTTGAACCAAGCCATCTTGGGGTCGTGAATATGGTGCGCCTCGTCGTTGAAGACGGCCAGTTCTTCCACCTCACGGACGATCTCGCCGAGGTCGGTTCGGCTGTCGGTGGTCTTGCCGACGGGCTTGGGACCGAACGGCGCGAGAAAGTAATCGCGCAGGTCGTCGTCTTCCAGCGACGGATCGGTCACGTCGCCGAGAAAGACGCGGTGAATGTTGGTTAGGAACAGATTGCCGGTTTCTCGGACGACGCGCACGTCGTCCTGGATATGGAGCGTGAGCTGAAAGTCGTCTCGCCAGTTGCGGCCTTCGTGTCCATTAGGAGGAAGAATCGGATCGTTGAAGAAGATTTTCAGGCCGTCGAAATCGGCCCGCAACCGATCGAGCACAATGATGTTTGGGGCGATGACCAGGAAATTACGCGAGAGGGCAGAGTCTGTCTCGTACAGTTTATGAAAAAAGCTCCAGGCGATGAGCAGGGAGAGCACTTTCGTTTTTCCCGCGCCGGTCGCCATCTTCAACATGTAGCGAGGCCAGTCCTCATCGAACATGCCGGTTGAGACCGCGCCCGACGCATCGAACCGCATCAGATCGTATTTATCGCGGGCACGGCGAACCTCGAACAGCCAGATGACCGTCTCGACCGCCTCCCGCTGAGCGAAGTAGTAGCGGAAGGGGGAGCGCGACCCATCGGCGTTTTCGATCAGGTGCTCGGTCTCGAACCAATAACGGAGCAGGGCGACCGAGGTGGTGGAGGCGCCGGCGTATCCATTGGCTCGCCAGGCGAAGACTTCCTCGCGGACTTTCGCAACAAGAGGCGGAAGCAGTTTGTCGTACGCCGTTGTGCGGAGCGTTTCGTCGGCAGGAAACCAGCGCTGATCGGGAATGAGTGGCTCGTACGGAGAGGTTGGGAAGCGTGGATGAAGGGCCATGGCGCACGAGAGTCTAGCCAATTCCCCCAGGTGGAGCAATGGAAATGCCGGGAGCCAAGCTCTGGATGGCCGACGTGACAGCCGCTTAAACCGGGTACGACGAGATTCGAATGGTGAAAGCCGAAAAGCAGCAAGAAGGTGATTGTTGTGAGACAGGCGCCGATGGGTGCTTACGCGCCGGCGCCCTTTGCTTCGAGATGCAGTTCTTTCGGAGGGATGCGCGGCTCTCGCGGCGGGGGACCGCCCCAGATAAGGACCTCTGGGCATAGGTCAGCGCCTGTCGGCCAAAATACTGCGCCTGCCTCCACACGGACTTCACGGAACCGCGCAGGGTCTTTGCGAATCGATTCAAAAACGGGCCCGACTAACAAATCGGAAACATCTCGCTCAACCACAGACCCGTCCGTCAGAGTCAGGCGGAGTTGAAAATGATCGAGCGGCTCGACTTGTTGTATGCGAAGGAATGACGTCATGTGGTGAGTTTACTCCTATCTCATGGTCTAGCCAATCTGCCAAGGGCGTGCAATGGGAATGCCGGTCACCAAGCTCTGGAAGATGCGGTCGAGGGCAGGCTTCGGCGGGTATCCAGTCCCCGATCACGACTGAATGCTGAGGGCAAGGCCCTGACTGGATTCCCGCTTCCGCGGGAATGACAAACTTCAGCGCTTCTGGCGGCAAACCGACCTACTACCGTATGGATGGCCGGCTTGACATCACCAGAAAGCGGGTGCTACCACGCTGGGCATGTTATCTGTGGAGGAGTCCGTGCCGCAGACGCAACCACCGTCCGACGCGGAGGCCCGCACCATCTCAACCTGGTCGGGCGAAGCCCGCGAGCAGGCCGTGCAGCGGATGTTCACGGCGATCGCCGGCGTCTATGATCTGAACAACACGCTGCTGAGCTTCGGACTCCACCACCGTTGGAAAAAGCGTACGGCCTCGCTCGTCCCGCTCGTTGAGAAGGGTACGGCGCTCGACGTCGGCGCCGGTACGGCTGACCTGGCGCTCTTGCTGGAGCCCCGCATGGGCGCACGGGGACGGGTCGTCGCCTCCGACCTGAACCATGCCATGCTGGCGGAAGGCCTGAAGAAGGTCGGCGTCAAGGGATTGGCGGGGAAGATCACCTGCCTGCAGGCGAACGCCGAGCATTTGGGATTTGCCGACGATAGCTTTGACGCGGTCACGACCGGCTTTTGCATGCGCAACGTCGGCAATCTCTCCCAGGCCGTGGGAGAGATTCGCCGGGTGATGAAACCGGGCGGCACGTTCGTCTGCCTGGAATTTTCCCGACCGGTGTTCGGATGGCTCCGCGCCCTGTACGATTGGTATTCGTTTACCTTGCTGCCGTGGATCGGCACGAAGGTCGCCCGCGACAAAACCGGCGTATACGAATACCTCCCGGCCTCGATCCGGACGTTTCCCGATCAGGAACGGCTCTGCCAAATCATGCGCGAGGCCGGCTTCCGAGAGGTCTCCTATCGAAACCTCTCCGGCGGGATTGTGGCGATACATATTGCGATAAAATAAAGTTGTTAGTTGTGAGTTTTTAGTGTTGAGTGGTTCAGACTAAAAACTCAACACTCAAAACTATGAACTCGATTCTCTACATTTTCCTCCCCTGCAAGAAGGTCTATCCGATCGGGATTACCTATCTGGCCGACTTCATTCACCGCCGCAGGCCTGACGTCCGCCAGCAGATTCTGGACCTGTCGCTCTATCCGATCTCACAGCGGAGTCAAGCGATCAGGGACGCGGCTACGGTGTTCCGGCCGGACCTGGTCTGCTTTTCATGGCGCGACATCCAGATCTTTTCTCCCCATGAAGGAGATTCCTCGCTGGAACATGCGTTCAACTTCTACTTTGCGAGCAATCCACTCAAGCGCATCGTCGCGTCGATCGAAGGCGTGAAGCAGCTCTACCGTTATTACCGCCACATCTATACGATCTTGTCCTATCCCTGGCTCATCCGAAAAGAATTCCCCAAGTCTCAGATCATGATCGGCGGCGGCGCCTTCACCGCCTTTGCCGATCAATTGATCGACAAGCTGCCGGAAGGCTCCATCGGCCTCCTGGGCGAAGGAGAGGACGCGATTCTCAAGTTGATCGAAGGCCGGTCCATCGAGGACGAACGCTACATTGTCAAGGAAAACGGCCGGGTGAGAAAGGGACAGCAAGGCTCGCCGGCGTTGCTCGACGCGCTCACGGTGGATCTGCCCTATCTGACGTCGATCTTCCCGCAGTACCGCGAGTATCAGGGAGAGGCCATCGGCGTCCAGACCAAGCGAGGCTGTCCGTACGACTGCGCCTTCTGCCTCTATCCTTATATTGAAGGCAAGCGAGTCCGGTATCGACCGCCCGACATGGTGGTGAAGGACATCGCGCAACATTACCATCAATGGGGCGCACGCCGCTTCTGGTTCACCGACGCACAGTTCATTACTGGGAAAGAAGCCTATCCCCAGTGCACGGAGATCCTCGAGCGCATCATCAGCGAGAAGATGGAGATCGAATGGTCCGGCTATATCCGGACCTCCCTGATCACCCCAGACTTAGCGAAATTGATGGTCCGGTCCGGCGTGGGAGATCTGGAAGTGGCGATCACCTCGGGATCGCAGGAAATCCTCAACAACCTGCACATGGGCTTCAAGCTCGAACGACTGTATGACGGATGCCGGTACCTTGCAGAGGCTGGCTTCAAGGGCAAGGTGATCCTGAACTACTCGCTGAACAGCCCCAAGGAAACCGAGGACACCTTGTTGCAGAGCGTCGAGGCCTACAAGACCGTGGCAGCTATTTTAGGCGAAGAGCGGGTGTTCCCCCTGATGTTCTTCCTCGGCATCCAGCCGAATACGGACTTGGAGCAGCGATTGCTGGAGGAAGGGTATCTCTCGGCCGGCTACAACCCGCTGATGCTGACGCCGACGAGCATCAGGAAGCTACTGTATAACCCGGCGCCGCTCAACAAGATCATCGCCAAGGCTTGCCTCAAGGCCTGGGAGCGCAAGAGCGGGAGCCGCGACCCCCGCAAATGGACCGGTTCCTTGTCGCAAACCTCGGCAGACTCCGGACCCTATGCCGACGCCAACCTCGCCCGCGGCATCGAAGGCAATTCCGGACGGGATGCGTTGCTGTCTCTTGAAGAGATCCTACGAACCTCCAAGTCCCGCGCTGCATCGCACTCCGAAGAAAAATCTCTGACGGCCTCCTCCACATAATAACGAGGACGCCTTACCCGTGGAGTGTCTCGGTGTGGATCCGGGACAATCTCGATCGTCTCCTCACACCGCTCCCTGGCTGTCTGAGCAAACCAGATCGACATCCTGTTCTTTCTAATCTTTTCGCGATATGTCGCGGCAGGTCGTCATCATCGCCATCCCTCACGGCCAGCGCTTCTGTCAGCCGGTATTTCTTCCTTCCCCGCTCGCGCTATTTCTATCGTAATCCTGCTGATTCCGGACGTCGCTCGACATTCCCGCTTCTAGATGAAGCTGGCACCAAGCTTGCGGATCATGGAATCAAGATCGGTCCACGCATCTCCCGAATTCGACCCTGGCCAGCTCGACTGATGTTGAAGACCGTCGGTCCGGCGCTTGAACGGGAGCCGCTGATCGCCTTGCATTCCCGAGATGGTCGGTGTTATCATGCCGCTTCTTTTACACTGGATAGGTTTGTCAACCGTTTGGTTTTTCTGGAGATTATGGCGGTTCCACCTAGCCGGTGAGAGGGCCCGGAGGAGGCATCTCGATGTATAAGACGATCTATGTTCCGGTCGATAATTCCGACCATTCCAACACCGCCGTCGATATGGGGGTGCACCTGGCCAAGGCGTTCGGCTCGAAGATCGTGGGCAGCCATGTCTATGCCGCGAAAATGCATGACAAACGCTTCAAACAGATGGAAGCGGGTCTCCCTGAGGAGTACCACGACGAAAAGGAACTCGACCGGCAGCGCCAAATCCATGATTCACTGATTACCCGCGGGCTGCAGATCATCACCGACTCCTATCTCGATTACGTCGACAAGCGGTGCAACGAGGCGAACCTGCCGGTCGAGCGACGGTCGCTTGAAGGCCGCAACTGGAAGGTCCTGGCCGAGGACATCAACACCAATGCGTACGATCTCGTCATCATGGGCGCCTTGGGGGTCGGAGCGGTGAAGGACAGCGTGATCGGCAGCAACACCGAACGGGTGGTCCGCCGTGTCCGCAATTCGGACATGCTCATCATCAAGAATATCCAACCGTTCGCCGGCGGGAAGATCGTCGTCGCTGTGGACGGCAGTCCCTATTCCTTCGGCGGCCTCATGACCGGGCTCTCGCTGGGCAAGGCCTTCAACATGCCGGTCGAGGTGATTTCGGCCTTCGATCCGTACTTCCATTACGCGGCCTTCCATAGTATTTCCGGCGTCCTGAACGAGGAGGCCGGCAAGGTATTCCGCTTCAAGGAACAGGAAAAGCTGCACGAAGAGATCATTGACAGCGGCCTGGCTAAGATTTACCAGTCGCACCTCGACATTTCGCGCGAGATCGCCCAGGCGGAGCAGACCGACGTCAAGACCACGCTGCTCGACGGCAAGGCGTTCGAAAAGATCATTCAATACGTCCGCAAGGACGTTCCCGCCCTGTTGATCGTCGGCCGGATCGGCGTCCACAGCGACGAGGACATGGACGTCGGCAGCAACACGGAAAATCTGCTCCGAAGCGCGCCCTGCAACGTCCTGGTGTCCAACCGCAAGTATGTGCCCCCGATCGATACGCAGGCCGAATACACGATCGCCTGGACGGAAGAAGCCTTGCGGCGCATGGAGAAGATCCCCGTATTCGCGCGCGGCGTGGCCAAAACGGCGATTCACCGGTATGCCATCGAAAAGGGCCACACGATCATCAGCAACACGGTCGTGGACGCGGCCGTCGGCCACATTCTGCCGAAGGGTGCGATGGACGCGATGCGGGCTCTCGGCGGGAACCTCGAGGCCGCCGGCATCGACCGCGACAAGATGCAGGCCGATGATGCGGTCGCGAAGGATCTCATGGGATCGACGCTCAGCGGCATGATGACCCAGGTCGTCGAGGAGAAGCCGAAGAACTCAGAAGCGACCCAGGCCTATCTCGATCGCATGAGCCAGAACTATTTCGTGTGCGATGGATGCGGGTACATCGGGAAGGGCGACACGCCGGTGAAATGCCCCGTCTGCGGCGCCGAAGGCGCCAGGTTCAAGCAAGTCGACAAGAGCATCTTCGACGCGGCCGCCAAGTCCGAAGGCGGCCTCGAAACCGATCTGGCTTACGATGACGTGCCGATGCAATGGACCAAGGACGCCAAGGAAGCCATCCGGGCTGTTCCAGCCGGATTTCAACGGCGACGGGCGAAGGCCAAGATCGAAAAGAGCGCCCGCAAGCTGGGCATGACCACCATCACGCTCGAATACGCCGCGCCGATGATCAAGGAAGCTGCGGAAGAAGACTACCAGCCGATCTTCGCCAATAAGGGCGCAGGCACTTCGGCGGAAGCCGAGGCCAAGCTGGCTGCGGTGAGCGCCGACGAGACGCATGAGAACGGCCGGTCCGAATCCTCACCCTACACCTGGACGCCCGACGCCCAGGCCAGACTGGACCGCGCTCCGGAAGGATTCATGCGGGATTGCACCAAAGCGCTCATCATCAAGCATGCCGAAAAGCTCGGGGTGACGATGATCACGTTGGAGGTCGCCAACGAAGGCATCGAGCAGGCCAAGGGCTATATGGCCGAGGCCATGAAGACCGGCAACTTGAAGGACATGATCGCCAACCTCACCGGAAAAGGAAGTGCCTAATTTTCAGTGCTGAGTCCTGGGTGTTGAGTGCTTAGTAGCAGCAATAAATTGACCGGACCTGGGCTTACAACTCAGCACATGAATGTCAGCACTCAGCACTAGTTGATCAGCACTCACGTCTCAGCACTCAGCACTAATTGAAATGGGTAAATCGCTTCCTATTCTGAATAATCCTGCGCTCTCCGGAGCGCTGGGTTCGTTCCAACAACAGATTACCCAGTTTTTCACCCCATCCAAGCCAGGCGCCAATCCAGGCGACAGTCCCGCGGACGGCAGGACCGTGGATGACTTCAAGCCCTATCTGGTGGCCTTGAATCTGACGAAGCGCTGCAATCTCAAGTGCGACCACTGCTATCTGGATGCCACCACCAAGGCCGCAGGCGGCGACGACGAATTGTCCACCGAAGAATGCTTCCGCCTCATCGATCAGATCGCCCAGGTCAACAAGGGCTGCCTCCTCGTCATCACCGGAGGCGAACCGCTGGTGCGTCCGGACATCCTCGACATCGCCCGTCATGCGGTGAAATCGGGCTTCATGGTGGTGTTCGGGACCAACGGCATGCTCATTGACGACCACATGGCCCGCACGCTTGTGGACATCGGCGTGATGGGGGTCGGGATCAGTATCGATTCCCTGGACGCGGCCAAGCACAACGCCTTCAGAGGGGTGCCCGGGGCCTGGGAGGCTGCGGTCGCCGGCATCGAGGCCAGCAAGCGGAACGGGCTTCAATTCCAAGTCCATTTCAGCGCTCAGCCGATGAACTATCAGGAGCTGCCTGCGGTGATCGAATGGGCGCATGGTTTGGGCGCCAGAGTGCTCAACGTCTTTTTCATGGTCTGCACGGGACGCGGCGAAGAATTGACCGATATCAGCCCCGCTCAGTATGAAGAGGTGCTCGGCTATCTCGTGACCTGCCAGGACAACTACAAGGGGATGCTGGTGCGGGCCCGTTGCGCCCCGCATTTCAAGCGGCTCGCCTACGAAAAGGATCCCAATTCGCCCATCACGAAGGCCACGGGCTACATGGGCGGCGGCTGTCTCGCTGGAACGAACTATGCCCGCGTGACGCCGAACGGCGAGCTCACCCCCTGCCCCTACATGCCCCTGTCCGCCGGTAATGTCCGGCAGCACAGTTTCGTCGACCTCTGGGAGCAGTCGGACATTTTCAATTCGTTCCGCTATCCGCAGCTGAAGGGCAAGTGCGGCGACTGCGAATATGCCGACATCTGCGGTGGCTGCCGAGCCCGGCCCTATGTCGATCACGGGGATTGGCTGGACGAAGATCAGTGGTGCCTGTACACACCCAAGGGGGGAGAGAAGATCAAGGTCGCCTTCAATACGCCGGAAGAGTCCGAAGTCCAGTGGGACGAGGCCTCCGCGCTACGGTTGAGTCGCATCCCTTACTTCCTCAGGGCGATGGTGAAGAAGGGTGTCGAAACGCACGCTCGCGAACAGCACATCACACTCATCACGGTGGAGTTGATGGAGGAATTGCGCAAGAAGCGGTTCGGGAACGACGCCCCTGTATTCAAGTTTTAGGGCTGAGCCTTGAGTGCTGACTCCTGAGTAAGCGATTCCATGAGAAAACGGCGCCGGCTTTGACACCTCAGCACCGAGGGCTTGAGACTTAGGACTAAGGAAAATGGACGCATTAGAAAGTATCACCACCGATCTCAACCAGCTGATTCCGATCGTCAACCACTGGTTCCACCTCCTGTCCGCGGTCATTTGGATCGGAGGTCTCGCGTTTCTTGTCATGGCGGTGACCCCTGGGCTGCAAAAGGCCGTTCCACGTCAACAAATCAAACCGATCACGGATATCTTCTATCAGCACTACAAGAAAGTCGCCGGCATCCTACTGATCGTTCTGCTGTTCACCGGAGGTATCAATCTGCACTACGTGAACCAGGTGCTGCTGTCCCAGACCGGCGCCGGGGTACAGCATCATGCCAAGTATCTGATGGTGTTCTTCATCAAACTATTTCTCGTGCTCTGCCTCCTGACTCTCTTCCTCTACACGGTCATCTTTAAATCCGAGGACGACGATGACGAGGCGGAAGCCTACGAAGTCATTCCATTTCAGCGGGCCGCACTCTGGATGGGCTTCTTCATCATCCTCTGCGCTGCTGCCATGAAACACCTCCACCAGTAGACTCCACCGGCCGCAATCGACGACGGGCCGGTTCTTCCGCGCATCATTGTCGCTCGGACGGCCGAATTCCGGAGCCACACAGCAGTGCTCCATTCCCATGCGCCTCAGCCGCATCGGAACGAATGATGTATCCCTTTTGATAATGGCGGTTCCGGATCCGATACTTGTTAGGAGTGCTAATTGCATGATTCCCCGTCTCCCCTTCTGCGTTGCATCGTAAAACCTTCCGATTGAGCAATCACTTAGCGTGAGATCCACCGATCATATCGCACTGGTATGCCGGTTGCTCTACGCCGCCGACGTGATGAGCCAACCAGCGCCGTGCTGAACGACGCCGGCGGAGCGAGGCGCCGATGATGTCCACCAAAATAGACAGCAGCCTATTCGCGAGGTGGAACGACCTTCGGATCGTGCCCATCCGAAGCGACTTCATCGCCGCGCGCTCATGCCGATGAGGCCGCGTGCGCCGGTAAGGGGCGCGCGGCCTTTCATCGTCGAGCGGCGAGCCCGGCTCTGCGCGGACACGATCGCCGATCACTCACCTGAAGCCGTGGAGGAACTCTATGGGAACGCCGATGCCAGTGCCCTCTGTCCAGGACGAACGACCCCTCGGCCCTGCCGTCACCGCATCAATTCCCGAACAACGCCGCCGCCTCCCGCCACGCAAAGTTCGGCTCACAGTCAACCTGCCGCAAGACCTAGTGGAGCAGGTTCGTGATGCCGTCTTCTGGACACCCGGGCTCACTATCGCCTGGTTGATTGCGCGGGCCATGCGGATGTCCCTGGCCGACATGCACTCGACGAACCACGGCCCGTTCCCAAGACGATCGAGGCCTCTGCGAGCCGGCAGACCGAAGCTGACCGGCCAGACAATGAATCTCCAGATGAACGGCAGGCTCTTGCCCTCCGGTCCCGTGAACAAGCCTTGATCGGCTTGGAAGGAATCCTTTTACGATTCTGTGCGTGAAACAGCGCAGCGGGTCGGACGAATGACCTATCGGCGGGCCGATGTCAATGCGCGCTTGAAGACGGCGCGAAGACCGAAATAGGCGAAGGAGTCTTTGAGATTGGAATACAGTCGCTTGAAGGTGCCCATGTCGGGATTGGTGACATATTCCATCGTCAGGGCGATCCGTTCCTCGCCGGCACCGAGCGGCGTCACGGCATGCCACAACTTGTCTCCGTTAAAGATCACCATGTCGCCCGGCGTGGTGATGAGCTCAAGCCGCCTGGATTGTTTGACGGGATCGTCCTTGAAAAGTTCGCACACCAGTTTGCATTGGGTGGATCGGTCCACCAGACCCATGAGTATCGTGTACCGGCTGCCCTTATAATAGGACGTATCGTAGTGGAATCCGATATGATCGCCCGGCTCCGTGTAATAATAGAGCGCGCAGGAATGCGGATCATTGTCCGGGCAGAGCATCAACTTAGCGTGGGACAGCCGGCTGAGGAAATCGAGGAAGGCGGGTGATCGATAGAGATCGAGAAACCGGGGCGCCTTCTCCAGGACCGTGTAATAGCTGACGCTGCCGCCTTTCTTATGGCCGGGAATATAGTTGCGATTGAGGTCGCCCTTCACGCCCTGAGCCTGGGGAACCAACCATTCCTCGACGAGCGCCCGATCGAGGAACTGCGGAATCACTAGAAACTCATTCTGCTCCCAGTACTCGCGATGAAGGCGTTCGAAGTCCACGCGCGCCACAGCCTGATCCACGGCATCGGCAATCGTACTGAGTGTCTGGGACGTCATCGCTCCCCCCATCCGTTCGTGGCAGTTGGTATTCGCTTGCGGCCGTCGCGCCTACGGCTGGCTCAGCACCGGCGCCTTGACCACCTCGACATCCGCAGGAAACTTGGGCTCAAACAGCTCGTCGCCCAACCCGACATTGTCCTGAAGCGACGAAAACTCAAAATGAGACACGTTTCCGCTATGCTCATGAAGCGAAATGGTCCGGATAAAATAGGTCTTGGGAAACACTTCGATCACAATCCGCTGCAATGAGCGCACGGTCTCGTGCCCCTCGCCTTTCGGCAACAAGGTGAGAAGGCGGAGGCCTCCAAGCCCCTTGGCCTTTCCGGGTGTCGGCTCGACCACAAACGATTCCTCCAACCGCGCGGCTCCCTGGAGCAACTCCAGCGGAGCCCTGGAGGCGGCCATCTGGGTCAGCTTGCCGACCAGAACCTGCTTGTGCTCTGGCACATAGACTTTGACGTCGTCCCGATTGACATAGATGTCTTCCGTCGACGGATCGAGATAGTTCCATCGCAAGCGCCCAGGCTTCTTGATATAGACCTTCCCAGTCGACAGCATCGGCCGTTCGAACCCTTCGATGGTCGTCTTCTGAGTGAAGTCCGCCTGCAGGTCCTTGGTTTTTTCATACCTGGCCTGAAGCCGCTTGACGATGTCCTGGATGTCCTTTCGTTCCTGCGGATCGACCGTCTCCTCCGCCGTGGCCAGACACGGACCGGCCAGAAGCCACACCGCCATCGCCACCGCTATCGCTCGTCTCATCCTTGTGCCTCTCCCACCGGGCCGCGACGGCCGATCACTTCCCGCCGACCGTCACGGCCGGCGGCTCCGACCAATCCATCGGTTTCCATCTGCTCGATCATGCGCGCGGCGCGGGGGTAGCCGACACGCAGACGTCGTTGAATCAAGGAGGCCGACGCCTGGCCCGTAGACAGGACCAGATCCTTCGCCTGCTCGTAGACCTCATCCTGGGCCTCCTCCTCCTTGGCCTCCTCCAGTTTCAATGACTGCAATTCCTGATTGTAGCTCGGCTGAGCCTGCTCCTTCACACACTCGACGACGCGACGGACATCGTCATCGGAGACGAAGCAACCGTGCAACCGGTTGAGACGCCCGGTGCCCGACGCCAAATAGAGCATGTCGCCGCGACCGAGCAGCGCTTCCGCGCCGTTCGCGTCGAGAATCGTCCGGGAGTCCGTCTTCGAGGACACCTGGAACGCGATGCGAGCTGGAAAGTTCGCCTTGATCAAACCCGTCAAGACATCCACCGAGGGACGCTGGGTCGCGAGGACCAGATGGATGCCGGACGCTCTGGCCATTTGGGCCAACCTGGCAATCTTGTCTTCGACGTCTTTCGGAGCCACCATCATGAGATCAGCCAGCTCGTCGATCATGACGACGATGTAGGGGAGCGGCTCGGGTGGCGTGCGCGGCGGAGCGAACGATCCGGGGCTCCCTTCGGGAATCGCGCTCTCTCCGGCGGCCAACCGATCCTCTTCCGTCAGATACTGGATCGGCAGTTCCGGCTGCTCGGGCCTGTTCCCGGCCTGACCTTCCCCGAGCACACCCTGTGCTCCAGCGACCTTCATGTTGTAGGCGTCGACGTTTCGTACGCCCGCTTCGGCCAGCAGCTTGTAGCGGCGCTCCATCTCCTGAACCACCCACCCCAACCCGCGGGCGGCCGATTTGGGATCAGTGATCACCGGCCGCAGGAGATGGGGAATCCCGTCGTAGGTCTGGAACTCCAGCATCTTCGGATCGATCAGCAGCAGTTTCACCTCATCCGGCCTGGCGGAGAACAGCAAACTGAGCAACATGGTATTCAAACTGACGCTCTTTCCGGCGCCGGTCGCGCCGGCCACCAGGAGATGCGGCATCGTCCGCAAATCGGCTGTGGCCGGCGCGCCGAAGATATCCTTGCCGAGCGCCAACGTGAGTTTGGACCGCGCCCGAGTAAACGCGTCGCTGGTCACGACTTCCCTCATCGAAACCGTCTCACGGTATAGGTTCGGCACTTCGATGCCTACCACGGACTTGCCGGGCAAGGGCGCGACGATGCGGAGGCTGATCGCCTTCATCGCCAACGCCAGATCGTCCGCGAGATTCACGATCCGCGCCACTTTCGTCCCGGGGGCCGGCTCGAATTCGTACATCGTCACGACCGGACCCGGCCGAACTTCCGTAACCTTGCCATCGATGCCGAAGCTCGCCAAAGCCTTCGCGAGGACCTCCGATTGGAGCCTCAGTTCCTCCTCCGTGACCTTCGAGAACGTACCGCTCGGTTCGCTCAGGAGGTCGGCAGCATCAGGCAATTGATAGCTCCCGGACCCGTCTCCCCTCTTGGTGCCGACCCGGATGCGTTCCGGTTCTTCCACAATCGGTTCGATCGCATCCTGCTCAGGAGGCGCCTGGATCACGGCGGGAACCGACGCAGGCAACTCCTCCGACGTCGGCAGGACCTCTTCCATGACGCTGCGGACGGATTTCGATCTTCTTGGCCGGACGGTCTTTGGGGCGTCCTCGTCGGTCTTGGAGTCATGGGCCGGCTTCGACGCGCGAAGGCGCTTCAGCATCCACTGGCTCCATTCGGACAACCGGACGGTCAGTTGGGCCAGCGACAACGGAGCCGTAAAGAGCATCGCAACGAGAAACCCGGCTAAAATCACGATGTGCGCGCCGGTGCTCGCCAAATAGGTCCGCAGACCGTCCGCCAGGATCTGCCCGAGGAGCCCGCCCGCCAACCCGCGATAGACTAAGCCGCTCGATACCGTCGGCACCGCCGTCACCTCCAGATGGAGGAACGCGCTCAAGAACAGCAGCGCGATAAGCGACGCCCCGGCGTTGCGGAGACGGATCGACAGATCGCTTTGAGTAAAACAACGCGCGCCGAGCAGGCCCAACAGGATCGGGAACAGATAGGCCGCTCCCCCGATGAGCGAAAACAAGACCGACGAGAACACGGCGCCGGCGGCACCGATGAGATTGTGAGTCGGAGGCGAACTCACGACACCGGCCTTGGTGACCGCTTTGGGTTCTCCCGGAACGAAGGACAGCAGACTCAACAACGTGAGCAGACTCAGCGCGATCAGGATCACGCCGATGACTTCTCGTTTGATATGGGAGGGAGGACTGGGGGCGCGGCGGGCCTCGCTGCGCTTGCCCGGGTTGGTGACGCCCATGGGACGGATGCTAACATAGGGGGGAAGTCATTTCAAACGACGGACGGCGTTTCCACGCGCTCCCGCTGCGCATCCGCCGACCTGTCACGCTCCCGCAAACGAAACCGGATTTCACTTGCCGTCCAAGGCAGGATGGCTATGATGAGAGAAACGCCTGATTCACCCTTTGCATCATTATCGGTCGATACAACCATGACACCATCGGATCGTTCTCTTGACCGGATCATCGAGCGCCGCAAGCACCGGCGCAGCATGTTGCCGCCCGGCTCGCTGCTGTCCTTTTCTCCCGTGACCGGATCCTCGGACAGCGCATTGGACGCGGAGGGAGAAGGCATTCTCCTCGACCTCTCCCAGGGCGGCTGCCGCGTGAGCAGCGAGAGCAGCGTCGTGCTTGAGCAACCCTACACCCTGATCATTCAACTGCCCGACTTCCGCCGTCCGGTGACCGTGGAATCGGCGATCGCCCGATGGAAGGGGACGCAAATCTTCGGCGTCATGTTCATCGCGATGCACCGCGAGCAGGAACAATCGTTGAATGAATTTCTCCGTCACCTCCACTCGAGTGCGGCTTGACGCCGGCCGACGACGACATTCGTTCACGCCGGAATCGTTCTCTCCGCTCCGGCGTTCATCCCGATCGCTCCTACCCCTACGCGTAAGCGGACAGCGCGACCTCTAAGTCGATGAATTGCCCGACCGAAAGACGTTCGGCTCGCGCGCTGACCGAAATACCCAAGGCCTCCAACGCGGCCGTGACCGACTTCTGGTCGTAGCCTTCGTCGCGCAGCGAATTCACGAGAGTTTTTCGTCTGTGTGCGAACGCCCCGCGCACGAGCGCGCTGAACCTGGCCTCCTCATGCGCGGATCGATCCCGCAATTCCTTCGGACGGACCGACACCACCGCGGAACCCACATCGGGCTTCGGCCTGAAGCAGTGGGGAGAGACGTAGAACTCCTTGGCGATCTGCGCGACGTGTTGGGCCATGATGGAGAGCACCCCGTAACTCGGGCGGCCGGGGCCTGCCGTCAGTCGATCCGCAACTTCCTCCTGCAGCATCAGCACCATCCGCGACCATCGCGAGCGCTGCTCAAGCAGCCTGAACAGCAGCGGAGTAGAGACGTAGTAGGGAAGATTGGCGACGACCACCGTGCCGACGGGAAAATGGTCCATGGGATAGGCCAGGGCGTCGGCGCAGACCAATTCGACGTTGGGCCATTCCCCTTGCCGTTCCTGAAGCAGGCGGTACAAGAGGGGGTCGATCTCGACTGCGATCACTCGACGCGCCGCCTTCGACAACGTCGCCGTCAAGGCCCCTCGGCCGGGACCGATCTCGAAGACGGTGTCCTCAGGCGTCACCGCAGCGACGGCGAGGATCTTGCGGACGATGTTGGGATCGATGAGGAAGTGCTGTCCGAGGCGTTTGTTCGCCGGCGGGAACGGACGGTCCGGCACCAATCACCCTCCGCCGGCCTGGCGTTGAGCTGCTTGAGCCGTTGTCTTCGACAACGCCGTCAGCGGACCCCGGAAACATTCGATGAGGTCACCAAACTCTTCGACCAGATCGTTCGAGAAGGAGGGGCCCGGCTGGATCTTCGCAAAGTCTTGTCCGACGTTCTGCCCGAGCGAATCGGTCAGTAATGCAATCGTTTTGACCCTCCACTTGGCGACCCGCTCGGTCCCCGCGGTGGTGTTGAGCGTTCCCATCGTCTCCTGCTCGATCTGCTCGAGTTCCTGCAACTGCCGTCGAATCACGGCCAGCCCTTTGGACGTATCCTGCGTCATGATTCTAATGTCCTCCTACGCCGTCTGGAAACGCTGTCGTCTCGCTGCGAGGGCCGCTGCCAGCACGATGGCCTCGATGAGGCTTCCCGGATCGGCAATCCCTTTGCCGACGATATCGAAGGCCGTCCCATGATCGACGGAAGTGCGGATGATCGGCAAGCCGACCGTCAGATTGACGCAGGTGCCGAAGGCCACGAGCTTGAGGGGAATGAGCCCTTGATCATGGTACAGGGCCACGACCCCGTCGAATTCCCCACGCGCCGCCTTGCCGAACAATGTGTCCGCCGGCAACGGATCGCTCGCCAGGATCCCCTTCGCTCGGGCGGCGCGGGCAGCGGGACGCACGACGCGCGCCTCTTCATCGCCGAACAACCCGTGCTCGCCGGCATGGGGGTTGAGTGCGGCGACGCCGATTCGAGGCCGTTTGAGGCCGAACAACCTGGTCAACGCTGCGTGCGCGAGGCGGATGCCTTTCTCAATCTTCGGTCTCGTCAACTGGGCAGGAAGTTCCTTGATGGCCACATGAGTCGTGACGAACATGATCTTCAGCGGTCCGCCGACGATCATCATACCGGATTCTTTCGCCTTTGTGAGGTCGGCCAGCAGCTCGGTGTGCCCGGGGAACTGACAGCCGGCCATGTTGATCGCTTCCTTGTTGATCGGCGCCGTGACGATCCCGTCGATACAGCCGAGTTGCGCGAGCTGCACCCCCTTCTTGATGAAGGCGACGGAGGCAGCTCCACCCTCCGGGGTCGCGACGCCGAGTCTGATCGGACCGAGCGGCGCTTCTATTGGATCCAAGACCGAAATCCGACCGCGCCGGAACGAAGCCCGCCCGTGGCCCTCGACCGGCACCACGTCGAGCGTGAGGCCCAGACGCTTGACGGTCTGTCGCATGATCGAATGCGATCCGATCACCAACGGCAGACACAGCCGGCGCACTCGCAAGCCGGTCAACGCCTTGGCGATCACCTCCGGACCGATTCCGGCAGGATCGCCCATGGTAATGCCCAGCAGCGGCAGCTTTGAGTTTTCTTGTTTCATTGGTGTGACTGCGTCTTCAGCAAGAGGTCGAGATTCAGGGACCTTCTCATGAGCCATAGAGAAAGACGGCATACCCTATATAAAGGAGCGCGCAGGCGCTCATCAACCACGGCCGCCAGAGGCGCCCGACAGCCGACTGGAGCAGGAGCGCCAGCGCCGCGACGACGGCCAGCATCATCGTCAGAAGCGCGGACGGCGCAAGCGCCCACTCCGTGCCGAACAACCCGACGGAGACCGGGATGGTACCTTGGAACACCATGGCGCCGGTGACGTTTCCGACCGCCAAGCGATCCTTCTTCTGGTAGAGCCACAGAAAGCTGTTCGACATCTCCGGCAATTCGGTCGCCAGCGGCGCAATCAGCAACGACAGGATCAGGGGCGAAATCGACAGGAACTGGGCCGTGGATTCGGCCGCCGTCACAAACAGATGCGCGCCGATCACCAGCCCGCCCAAACCGGCCAGGGCTTGCAGCACGATCAGGCCGTAGGGCGGAGTGTGCGCCCGTCTGGCGAAGAAGAGCGCGCCCAGTTCGTCCAGTTCCCCCGCTTCATCATCCCCTGTGTCGGCGAACTTCAACCTGACGTAGTAGAGATACCAGACCACGAGGCCCACCGCCGCCGCGGCTTGGACGGGAGCCGGCGCGAAAACACAGCCGAGCGCCACCGCATACGCCGCCGTGAAAAAGATCAGATCGACGGAGACCTCTTTGTAATTCAGCCGGAAGGCGTCGCTTCGCTTGCCGAGAGCGGCGTAGAGCACGAGCAGCATCGCCAAGATTGGAATCACCAATGTGCTCAGCATGAACGGAGCACCAAGAATCGCGCCGAGGCCGACTTCGACTTCCTCGCGGGTCGAACCGAAAAAGATGGCGACGATCGGAATGGACGTCTCCGGCAGCGTGGTCCCGATCGCGGCCAAGACGCTTCCAACGGCTCCCTCGGACAGATTGAGCCGCTTCCCCAGCCACTCGACGGCATTCGTAAACAGCGCGCAGGCGCCCAGCGTCACAATCACCGAGGCCACGAACAGAAGACCGTACAACAGCAGATTCACGCGCGGTCCTTCTTGTCCGCACGGCCCCGGCGATAGGCCGCCGCGGCCTCCTCCATGACGGCCTTGACCGGACGCCTGGTTCGTTCAGCGATTCGCTTGCAGTCGAGGTACTCGGGAGAGCCTTTCGCACGTCCTCGATCGAGATCCGCAACCTTAACCCGGACCACTCCTCCAGGAAGTCGCACCGTCACGAATCGGCGAGGCAGGACTTGCCTCACGATCTCGTGCACTCGGACACCCAGGGCGGTGGTCTCCTCGAACAGCACGTCCAGAAGGGCCGGCACGCGCTCCGGGGCGGCAAGGGCGGCCAGCACGATCCCCGGCCTTCCGCGCTTCATGATGACGGGGGTCAGTGTGACATCGAGCGCTCGCTGTTGAAAGAGCCGCTCCACGATATGTTCATACGTTTGCGGGTTCATGTCGTCCAGATTGGTTTCGATGTGCACGACCCGATCCTGTTCGCGGCCCGGCCCGGCCGTCGCCGGGGAGAGAAACACCCGCAGCACGTTGGGCCAATCCGCGGGATCGGCGTCGCCTGCTCCATAGCCGACTGCGCTGGAGGAGAGCAGCGGCATGGGACCGAACTCGGTCGTGAGGCTCCGCAGGAGCGCCACACCGGTCGGGGTCGCCAACTCCCGCGGAGGACCCGCACTGTAGATCGGCATGCCTGTAGCGAGAATCGCCACCGCCGGTCCGGGCGCCGGCAATGTCCCGTGAGCCGATTGCAGCGTTCCACTCCCGACGTTGACCGCCGTCGCCGTCACTCGGGATACATCCAAGATTTCACAGCCGATCAGACTGCCGACGATGTCCACGAAGGAGTCCAACACTGAGACTTCATGGAAGTGCACGTGGGCCTTAGGAACGCGATGTGCTCGACTTTCGGCCTCGGCCAATCGGTCGAACACCGTCCGGCTCTGGCGTTTGACCTGCTCGGACAGTCGGCTCCTCGAAAGGATTGCGTGGATCTGTTTCAGGGACAAGGGCGCCTGCAACCCGGCGCGAAGCATCACGTCGATTTTCGTCGCATGGAGCGCGGCCCGACGCACGCGGCGGCGGCGCAATCGAAAGCCGGAGACGTCCAGTCGCTTGAGACCTCGCACGAGATCGTCGAACGGTACCCCGACGTCTACCAACGCACCCAGCGTCATGTCGCCGCTGATTCCTGAAAAACAATCGAAATGAAGATGCGCGCCCATCCTTTACCTCACACGGCACGACGAAAAGAAGCGCGCCATCTTACCCAAGGCCGTCCGGAACGGCAATGCGCGCATTGACAGGTCTCGGAAGCTGTGCTATCCCACGGACACGGGTCATCCGCCCCGCGCCAATCTGTGAGCCGTCAGACAGCCGCATGTTGTGTTCGATCCCTTCCACAGGCACGTACACGAAGCACGGCGCGTGCCGCCGTGACGTTCGTAGCTGGCTCTGTGTCTCCTTGGCGGTCCTGTTCATCATGTCGGGACCGGCCCTCGCAAAATCGAAAGCCCCACGCCCGCCGCGGCCGGAACCGGATCTGAAAATTCTAGAGTTCAAGATCACCCCGACCCCGTACAGCGTGGCGGCCGGCAATCTGGAATTCTCCGCCGTGGTGCAGCTTCCAAAAGACTTGGACGGCGCCACCCTGCTCGAGGTCTCGTCGCTGGTCACGTCTCCGTCCAAGACCTCGATCCGCTTCCTCTCAACTCGCAAGCCGCTCGATGACCATGACATTCCCGCGGCCACCCCCACGGAGTTTCCACGGCTTCCCATCGTATTGACGTGGGACGGAATGGACCACCAGAAGATGCCGGCCGGCGCGGGCCTCTATCACTACGAGATGCGCGCCAAGCTCCTTGCCAACGGCGAGAAGGGGCCGAGAACGCTCATGGTGTCTTGGCCGAAGCGGGGAACGGTGGAAGTGAAATGACGGGATAAGAGGGGTAGCGAGGCGAGGGGTTACGGACTAACCCGTTACACCGTTATCCCTTTGTCCCCTTTATCTCTATCCCCCTTGCCCCAGCGCATTGATCCGGTGCGCCAGGCATCCGGCGCCGAATCCGTTGTCGATGTTCATCACCCCGACACCCGCAGCACAGGAATTCAGCATCGTCAGCAGCGCCGCCAGTCCCCCGAAACTCGCCCCATACCCGCGACTGGACGGTACCGCCACGATCGGACAGGACACGAGCCCACCCACGACGCTGGGAAGCACACCGTCCATGCCTGCGATCACCACGATCACCCTCGCCGAGAGTAATCGGCTGCGGCGATCCAGCAACCTGTGAATGCCGGCGACGCCGACATCATAGAGAGTCTCGACCCGGCTTCCCATGGTTTCCGCCGTGACCTTGGCCTCCTCGGCGACCGGAATATCCGACGTCCCCGCTGTGACGACGAGCACCAGCCCCATCGGCCGCCGGCCGGGATCGCGCAGGGCGACGACACGAGCGTCTCTATGGTAGACCGCTCGACGGTGAAGCCTGGTGATGATCGCCGCGACCTCGGGCGTCGCCCGTGTCGCCAAGAACGGCCGGTGTTGGGCGAGCAACGACTTGGCGATGCTGCGCACCTGCGCCGGCGTCTTCCCTTCGCAGAGCACGACTTCGGGAAACCCTTGCCGGATCGCGCGATGATGGTCGAGCGACGCAAAGCCCAGATCTTCGAAGGGCAAGGATCGAAGCTGGTCCACGGCCTGACCGACGGACAGCCTACCGAGGCGCACGCGCTCCAACATCTGTTCCAGGCGTCGCCGGTTCATACGGCGCCTTTCTCGGGCTTCGCCCCGCGCTCCATCAGATCGGTCACGGCGCGGCGACAGGATTTTCCCTCGAACAGCACCGCGTTGATTTCCTGCACGATGGGCATTTCGACTCTCGCCCGGCGGGCGAGACCCAGAGCGGCTCTCGCGGTCCGAACCCCTTCGGCCACGGCCTGCATGCCGCTCAGGACCGTCTCAAGTTTTTCACCTCTCCCCAGCCGGACGCCGACCGTGTGATTGCGGCTCAAGGTCCCGGTGCAGGTCAGCACCAGATCTCCGACACCGGACAGGCCGTAGAATGTTCTGGGATCCGCGCCCATCGCCGTGCCCAGGCGAACCATCTCCGCAAGACCTCTGGTGATCAGCGCCGCACGCGTGTTGTGGCCGAGGCCGAGACCATCGACCACTCCCGCGGCAAGCGCCATGACATTCTTGAGGGCGCCGCCCAATTGGACGCCGATGAGATCACTGTCGGCGTAGATCCGCAGCGCCGGCGTCATGCACGCCGCCTGAAAGGCGGAAACCAATTCACCGTCGCGGCCCGCCAGGCAGAGGGCGGTCGGCTGACCCTCGCTGACCTCTGCGGCAAAACTCGGTCCCGACAGTACAAGGATTCGGTCGCGCAGATGCCGCGGAAGCACATCGTCCATGATCTGCGAGATCAACTGAAGCGAATCCTCCTCCACCCCTTTGGTCGCGCTGATGATCGGAAGGTCCGTGGAGAGGAGCGGAGCCATCTCGCGTAACACGGACCGCGCGACGTGGGACGGGACGACGAACAGGACTCCGTCGCAATTCTGCACCGCCTCTCCCAGAATGTGAGTGACCACCAACGACCGCGGTAAGATCACACCGGGAAGAAAGAGTCGGTTTTCACGCGACGTATGAATCGACTCAACGACCTCCCGTTCATAGGCCCAGAGTCGCACGAGAAGACCCTTTTCGGCCAAATGCTTGGCGAGGGCGGTTCCCCAGGCTCCGGCACCGACGATTCCGATACGCGTAATGGGCATGGTGGTTAGATTCTTAGGTCGGAGGTCTGCCCCGTACTGGTGACGGGCAGCCGCGCGCTGGTGGAGGTCGATTATAGAAATCCGATCTTTCCACTGTCAATCGACGAGTGTTCACAAGGCGTACGGTCCGACTGGCCAAACAGACAGCGTGCGCGAACGAGACGGATCGATCATCGAATATTCAGGCCGTTGGCTCCCCGTACGATGGCATATGGCTTGCTCATCCTCGCCTGGATTTCACAATTATCTTCGCAGGAATCCGATGGACCGATAGGATAGCCGGAGCCACATGAAACCAGCGAGGAACCGGCACATGAGCATCACACGATTGGACGGTTGGCCGATCGGATTGGCGACGATCCTGGGCTGCACGTTTGCGCTGATTACTTCCCTGCGGGCGGAGACCTACGTCGGCGGCCAGGTTGGCATGACGTTCCCGCAACCGCTCAGCAACGGCGAGGTCACACAGAATGGCTTCGGAGGCCTCACCATCGATTCCGACCAAGCGCTGAAGAACTCCATCCTGCTGGGCGCCAAACTGGGCCATTATTTTTCGAAGGCACGCTGGATCGGCATCGAAACGGGCGTATCCTTTGCCAATCCCCACATCAAGCAGGGATCACTAACGCTCAGCGGGCCCGGCGGGACAGCTAACCTCGGAACATTTGCCGGCGTCTATCAGCGCATGATCATCTGGGATATGGCAACCCTCATGCTGCGCTACCCGAAGTACCGCCTCCAGCCCTATATGGGAGTAGGTCCGGCGCTGTTCTTCGGACAATTGAGCGGCCCGACCGCGCCTCCCGGACAATCGGCAACAAACATCGGCTTGAACGTGGAAGGAGGCCTCCGCTATTACTTCACCCGCCGCTGGGCGCTTTTCGGAGAAGCACAGTATCACTGGGCCAGAATGAACTACTCATCGAACGACAACAATCCTGCCGCGGATCCGTTCGCGTTCAAGGCAAACTATGGGGCACTGAATCTCAGTCTCGGCGTCAGCTTTCACTTCTGACGGACGACCCCTCTGCCGGCCTGCCATCTAGCAAATCACTGCGATTCCGTGTAGCCTCGCGCAGGACATCGCGCATGAAGACCTGTCCATCCTGCCGTCGAGAACTTCCGGAGCTGAACCGCTATTGCACGCAGTGCGGCCAGCGCCTCGACGCCTATTCCTTTCAGGATCAGCCGCCCGCGACCGAGACCTCCGCTCCACAGGACGAACCGGACTCTTTGAATCTTCGCGCCCTGTACGGCATGGCTGGGGCGCTGATCCTGGCCGTCATCTTTCCCCCCTGGGAAACCCCTCCCTCGCAGGAACCGGAATTCCTGGGACTCCGGTTTGTTCTTGACCCTCCGGCTCCCGACGCCATCATCAGCCGTCTGCTGTTGACGATCGAACTCGTCACGATCGCCATCGCGGGTCTGTACGGGGCGTTTCTGTTCCGGAAGAAATAGCGGCTCGGACGGAGACAGACGTCCTCCGTCTGCAATCGCCGTCAGTCCAGCGCCAGGGTCAGGCACTTGGCGGATCCGCCGGACTTCATGAATTCGTCCAGCGGGAGAGGATACGGCTGGTAGCCGTGAGACTCCAGGAGGGTCATGGTCTTGGGGCAATTCTCCGGCAGCACCACGTGTCGGCCGATGCACACGGCGTTGCAGGCAAACTTGAGCGCCTCATCTTCGGGCACCTCAAGCCGCCGCCGCGCATCCAGTCGTTCGACGATGGCCGCTCGACCATAGTCATCGAACGCGAGAGGATAGTAGAGCAACTCCCCTCCGCTGAGCGGGCAGAAGCAGGTGTCCAAGTGATAGAACCGGCCGTCCACCAATTCGACCGGAAGAATCTCCATTCCAAAGACATCACCAAGGATCGGAAAGGCTCGGATGTCCGACCGCTGACGATAGCCTCCGAACCATCCGTCGGCAAAACCCAAGAGATCCCCGGCCCCTTCAAAGTACAGACCTTCATCCAGCGTCGTCACGTCATAACCATGTTCGCGGAACCACGCATCGAAGTACGTTTCCTCCCGCCGCCGCTCCGGATACCGAAACCGGCTGGGAACCGCCTTGCCGCCGACCACCACGCCGGCATTGGCCGTGAAGACGAGATCCGGCAGGCCCGGGACCGGCTTCATCCGCTCCAGCGTCACACCCAACTCCCCTTCCAGTACCCGGATGAGACGATGCCACTGCGCGACCGCCCGCTCCCTATTGACGACGTTGGACCGGTGCATCCACGGATTGATCTCGTAATCCACCGTGAAATAGTCTGGGGGACAGACCAACAACCGGCTCATCCCTCTCCTCCGCAGGGATCATGCGCTGAGATCAGGACAAACGTCGCTCCTCATGCGGCGATCTCAGCTCGGTTGAACATGGGAACCGCATCGACTCGTCGCAGGCTTGCCTGTGCGTCGCGTCCGCCTCGACTCACAGCGTCGCTCCCAATGCGCGCGCGAGTTCCCGCAGAAACGAGGCCGCGTCCATGACCAATCCGACCGCTTGAAAGCTCCCTCGATCGGCCAATTTGGTGGGAACCGCCGGATTCACGTCGACGCATACCGTCGGAACCGTCGCCGGCAGCAGGTTGCCGGTCGCGACAGAATGGAGTGTGGATGCGATGAGCAGCGCCAGCCCGACCCCGGGAATCGCCGCCCGCATGGCCGCCTGCGCGAGGACCGAGTCTGTGATGACCCCGGGCAACGGTCCATCATCGCGAATCGTACCGGCCATCACGATCCGGACGCCGTGACGCACGCAGGCCGCCATGATTCCCTGCTTGATCACCCCGCGCTCCACGGCAGCGGCGATGCTGCCGATCGCACGGATACGGTTGATCGTCCGCAAATGATGCTCGTGCCCGTGCGGAACGACTCGGCCGGCCGACAGGCCGTAGCCCAAGGAGGTGCCGTACAGGTCCGCCTCCATGTCGTGTGCCGCCAAGGCGTTGCCGCAGAACAGAACCTGGATGAAGCCCGCCTCGACCAGCCACGTCAAGGCCTCCCGCCCTCCCGCATGAATGATGGCGGGCCCTCCGACCAGCAATACGTTGGCGTCCTGAAGCCCTGCGCGCCGGCGGTCACGCAGGACTTTCATGCGTGTGGCCACATCGGCGATGATATGCCCGTGCGGCCGCTCCGCCGAAACCTGAGACTCCATGAAGCTGAAGACGTCGTGCTCTTGCGGACGTTGGAGTGGGCTGACACGGACGCCCGACCGTCCGCACACGACCAGCTCGCCCCGTTTCACCTCACCCATGGGGATTGCACGTGCTCCGCCCGACTCTGAGGCTACGACGATGCCGAGGTCCATTTCGATCCGCTCGACGTCGAGCCATCGCCCCGCCAGCCGCACCTGCGTGGGCAGGTGCGTCGTCGCATAAAAGTCCTCGGGAAAGACCCCATCCGCCGGAGCGCCTTCGTAGCGGCAATCCGACTCGCGCTCGACCGCCGCACCATGGGGTTGGATCGCCCGGAGAATCTCGGTCAGCAGCGGGGGGGACGAGGCCCGCACGAGAATGCGCGCGAGGGAAGGTTCCTGTCTGGTCTTTCCGATCGACACGTCACGCAGATCGAACGTGCCGCCCATCATGAGAATGGTGTCGAGCACTTTCGCCAGAATCAGCGAATCGATGATGTGGCCCTTGAGAACGACCGTCTCTTGCGCTTCTACCATACCGAGCCTCTGATCAATTTTATCACGCGGAAGCGGTCGGTGGAGCAGCGGAACGGCCGCCCTGCGACGCGGATGGTCGGCCGTCACTCGGGAGTCTTCATCAGCTCCCGCAACACATTCGTTGCATACGCGCCGGGCGGAAGAGAAAACCCGACGGTCAGAACGTTGTCGTCCAAGGCCCACTCGACCGCGTCCGGCCTCACGCGCAACGGCCGGCGTTCACCGCGAAATCCACAGGCCTTTGCGGCCTCGGTGAGGCGCTCCGGCGTTGCGCCGTGTTCGGTCACAACAGCCCGTTCGATCATTCCCGGCTCCCCTTCGGCCCAGGATACGCGCGATCCGAAGAGAATACCCGTCGGACTGATCTCGAACCGATCCGCCCGAGCCTGCTCCTGTTCGGCGTTCTCGACGAGAAAGCACGCGCCGTTTTCGATCTTCATCGCCCAATCGCCGGCGAACACCCGGTCCAGCCTATCGATTCTACGGGCCAGAATCTGATTGAACAGGTGCGACTGCAGGCTGTTCAGATACCACATGCGTTTGGCGCGGCTCATCTTTTGGCGCCGGGCTTCGTCCGCCAACAGCTCGGCTCCCACCCGGTAGTTGTCCCCTCGTCTCCCCTGCCGTTGCGGCCCAAAATAGTTGGGCACCCCGCGTTCGCGGAGCATGCCCAGGATCAGCGGAACGGTCCGGCCCGCATGGTCCGCCGGATCCCGTACTACCAATCGAAATCGGTTCCCCGCATGGTGTCCCGGACGCAGTCGGTTGCGGTGTCGCCCCAATATCTCCACCGACAACAGCTGTTCGTCGAGCTTCAGCCGTTCCATCCGCTCCACGGTCACGCCGTGCAGGGACAGCAGTTGCGTCGTCACCGCCCGAGCATCTTTGAAGCCGGCAGATCCGATACCTTGCACCTTGATGCCCAGGACAGACGAGATTCTACGGATCAGATCCGGAGTGGACAGCAATCTCTTGGTGATCTTGACATAGAGATGCTCACCTTCTCCGCAAGGAAGATACAAGGGCATCTCTTCCACCTGAAAATCCTCCGGAACGGCTCTGATACGCCCACCGATCCCGGGAAGCGCAGCGGTCAGATACGGCTGGCTCATGGCGAACCGTCAATGGATGGAGCGCGACCGGTCGGCTGGTCCGTCAGATTTGGCGACCCTTCATGGTATACTTTCCGCATGATTCCCCCGCATTCACTAGGCACACGACGTCTGGTCGTACCGTCCGCTCTTCTTCTCGCCCTCACCACGTCGATCACACCGGCACAAGCGGCACCGGCGTCAGACGACAGCGTCTTCCCACGATTCTCGCGGCATATCATCAGTTACGTCCAGCGGGATAAGGCGGCCTTCGCCCAAGCCAGCACCTGCTTATCGTGGTTCTACAAAGGAACCAAGATCGCGCCGCCGATCATCCAGGGCATTCACTGGCATCCAAGCGCCTTCTCCCAACCCGAGAAAGACTGCCCTGCGATGTACCCCAGCATGGATGCGGCTCGAGACGACTTCGCCAAGACCCAGGCACAACTGTCGGTCGGTCTGACGGTGTATGAACTGGCCCTGGTCGCCGATCGAAACGACGATTATACGTACAGTGCCGCGGAGCTTCGGGATCTTTTTTCCTCTCTCTCGCTGAAATTGGATCCGGACGATCCGCCACAGGTTCCCGCATCGGCGTTGACGGAACGATTCGACCGTTGGCACCAAGTCCGTAATCTCGAGGAAGTCATGAAGAGCATGGGCCTCCTCTACGACCGAGGCTATCGGGTCACGGCGGGGGACCGGGCCGACCTGGATCGGGTCATGAAATGACGGTGCCGACGGCGAGTTGGCCTGATCGTGTCCGTTCCTGGGTCGGGTCCTGCTTGAGCGAGCCGCTCTATCGCCTCTTCAGTCTGGTGCCGGAGTGGGAAGTCGGCCTGGGGCAGCACGAAATCACCGCGATCACGCAGGTTCATGGCTCGCTGGCGGGACGTCGCGCCGTTCACCTGAGCGATTTGCACCTCGACCGCTACCACCCGCGACATGACCGGATCGTGGAGGCGATCGATGAGCTGTCGCCGGATTGGATCTTCATCACCGGCGACCTGCTGAACGTTCCGGAAGGGCTGCCGCACCTGTTTCGGTTCCTCGCCAACTTGCGCAATATCGCCCCGGTCTTCGTCACCTTGGGGAATCATGACCACTATAGCGGCGTCCCTCAGTCGCAATTTGAGGTTCTGACGGAACGTCACGGAATCATCCTGCTGGTCAACCAGACGACCTACATCACGACCGGAGTGGGCGAACTCGCCATCGCGGGAGTGGACGATCCCAGTTTACATCGCGCCGATCTTTCGTGCGTCCCTCCGCCGGCGCACCGACGCTTCACCCTGCTCTTGGCCCATGCGCCTAACATCCTCGACCAGCTGAGAGAGCATCACGTGGTCGATCTCATCCTCTGCGGGCACAGTCACGGCGGCCAATGGCGATTTCCCGGAGTCCCCACGTTCTGGCTTCCACCCGGCTGCAACGGTCGAATCGACGGAAAGCATGAGACGAGCCGCCACCGTCTGTACATCAATCGGGGACTCGGCTGGTCGTTCATTCCGTTTCGGTATCGCTGCAGGCCTGAGATCGGCGTGATCGACTGGGTGGATGAACAAGCGTGCGCGCGCGCCGCATAGAAGGGCCGCTCAAGATTGCAGGCCGCTCTTCTCGCAGACTGTTCAAAAAGCTCGGTCCAGTTTCAACATCCTGTCCCCATTCGTTCCACCGCCTCCTTCGCCCGACTCCGGACCGTTTGATCCCAATCTTCCTCCATCAGGCGCACCAAACGCCCCTTCGTCTCGGCCGCGCGAAGGCGTCCCAATCCCAAGGCGGCACAGGATCGGACGTAGGCATGATCGTCTTCCAAGGCTTTGATCAGCAGCGGGACCACGCTCTTGTCCTGCAGGACGCCGAGATGACTAGCGGCCATCCCGCGGATTCGGTGCTGTTTATCGCCCAGCGCGTGCTGAAGCGTCGATGAAAACAGTTCTGTCAGCGCCGGGATGACCGGCTGCAAGCCGTCGAGGCGATAGTCGTTCACCTCGATCAGGGCGAACGCCGCCTCCAGTCGTTTATCTCGAGCGGTCTCCCGTTGAAACAGGGCAATGAGTCGCTCTCTCCGGCGACGCTTGGTCTGCCTGCGACGAACGGCACGCACCAGCATCCACAGACCCGAGGCGATCAGGAGACCGGCGAATGCGAAGGGAATCGCCTGGTCGATCACATACTCCTGGGTGTCCAGATCCAGACGCTTCCAGATCCAGACGCAGGCGATCACGGCTCCCAGTAGGATGAGGATCGACGTGAGGTTGGCTTGGCCGGACGCGGCGCGCTTCATCAAAGCCGCATCATAGGTACGGGAGGTCTGTCCGTCAACGGATCGGCACGCCTCTCTCTTCCCCGACTCTTGACGATTCGTTCTAGCACGGACTATTCTGATTTTCATGGATCTGCCGGATCTCAAGGACGACTCCCATCTGCGGGTGCTTCGTCCGCTGGTGGAAACCTACCTGGCATTCTGGCGCATCGACAGCCGTCACATCCGCGCCATGCGGCTCACGCCTTCGCAATTCGACGTCATCGCCACGCTCGGAGACACTGACGGCATGACCTGCGCCGAGCTCTCTGCGCGCACCCTCGTCACCAAAGGTACTCTGACTGGAGTACTCGACCGTCTGGTGAGGAAGGGGTTGATCCGCCGTGAACAGGTTGCCCAGGACCGGCGGAGCATCAAGGTCACGCTGACCGACAAGGGGGATGCGCTCTTCAGAAAAACCTTTGCGTCCCACATCGCCTTTCTCCGGCCGTATTTTGAGCGGGCGCTCAGTTCCAAGGAAGCGGAGACGGTGCGTCTCCTCCTGACCAGGCTGCGCGACAGTTTTCAGCGGAACGGCTAAGGTTGAGGAGGCCTGACTTCTCCATGCGACTGACGATTCTGGGATCCGGCACGAACCTGCATCCTGCACGCGCGGCCGCCGGCTACCTGGTCCGGACGGATCGGACGTTGCTCCTCGACTTCGGGCCGCGTACCTTGATGAATCTGCTGAAAACCGGCGTGAATCGCCACCGAATCACCCACATCCTCTTCTCTCATTTTCACGCCGACCATTTCTCGGATTTCATCACATTCTTCTTCGATGCGGTGATCTACGCGAAATACGGAGGAGGCTCCCGGTCGGACCTGACAGTGATCGGCCCGTGGGGATTGAAGCGGCTCCTTGGAACCATCATGACCACCTTCCCGAGCTTTGCGGACCCGCCCTTTCGCGTGACGTTCCAGGAAGTCAGCGACCGCAGCTTCACGATCGGAGAGACGCGTATCGTTCCCCGCATCATGACCCACGTGCCGGACCTGCATTGCGTCGGCTACCGTATCGAGTATCGCGGAAGGGCCATCGCCTACTCCGGTGATACACAGTACTGCGACAATTTGGTGCGTCTATGCCGCGAGACCGATGTGGCCGTGCTCGATTGTTCCTTCCCGGCGAATAAACCGGGGCCGGCGCATCTGCACGCTGGCCAATGCGGCCTGGTTGCGAAGGAGGCAGGGCTCGGCCGCCTCGTGCTGTCTCATTTCTATCCGATCGCCGAGCGGTACGACGTACGTGAGCAGGCGGGAGAACATTTCGGGGGACCAATCACAATGGCCAAGGATCGACTGACAATCAAGATTTGAACCGCAGGTTGTCCAAAATCGTTTTGCGCAAGGCCGAAACGAGCGGGAAGGCGAGTCGTACGTTTGGTGGTACGCCGAGCCTTTGTGCGATGTGAGCACAACGCGCAAGACGATGTTCAACAGCCTGTTAGAGGCCGCCTTCGCGGTTGTCACACCCCAGAATCTCGATAAACCGGCTCAGGCGGGACTTTCGGATCGGATCATCGAGTTTGGCGTAAATGGCCAAGAGATTCTTGGTCATGCGCGAGAGGATCGCACGGACGGGGCTTTGTTGCAGATATTTCTCGTCGAACCCGTATCCGGCTTCCGTGAGAAATCGCTGACAGTTCTTCTCGGTGAGCAACGCGCCGCCATTGAAGCAATCGACGAAGATCTTATATCGATCCGACTCATACTTGACGAGGAAATGTCCGGGCATGCCGATGCCGTGTACCGGAAGCCGCAGTCGCTTCCCAATCAGCAGATACACGACCGATAGACTGATGGGAATACCGGTTCGCCGGTCGATGACGCGGTTCAGATAGCTGTTTTCGACCTCGTAATAGTTCTTGGTATTCCCCTTGAATCCCTGCTCCGTGAACAGATACCGATTCAGGGTCTTGACGGTTTCTTCCCCTGATGCCCGCGGACCGATGCGATCTTGCACCTCTTGGGCCATCTCGTCGAGCAACCGGGTATAGACCGGTACGTCAAGCGAGGGATACACATACCGCGCGATCAAGAAGCCGCCCTGCTCCAAATCCACCTGATCATCGCGGACCGTAACGAGCCGCAGGAGCTCGTCTTCGAGCTTGCCGCCTCGAATCTCCTCCAAAACGGACGCAATCCGTTCAGCCATTTCCGGCTGCTCGATTTCAGCTTCCTGGAGGAGGGGGACCGCGGAAGGACCGATGTCGATCAACTTGTCGCTGATCGTCTGGACAATCCTTTCATCCTCATCGGCTAGCAATCGGATGAGGGCCCTGATCTGGCTTTCGGGAATGACCACCATGATCAACTCTCTACCACCCCGTCGGCAAGATGGTCAACGCCGTAACCGGTGTAGGATCGCCGCGCCCTAGGAGCCTGTCCGACCATGACCGTTCTACTGCGGCAAACGACCTGCGGGCACCTGCTTCGTTCTCGGCCCGGAAAAATCCTCAACGTATTCCAGCGAATACGCTTCCGGTTTTTCGAGCCTGCGGTCTTGCATTTGCCCGCACCTCATTTGCCTCGTCACGAAGGCAATGTCGGACAGGCTCCTAGCCCATCGCCCGGCGGAACGCCTTGGCGCCGCCGTACAGACACAGCGCATCGAAAACGATCATCACCAATACGACCATCCCCACGTGCGGAAGCGCGTCCGCCCAGTTGGAGAGAATCAACGGCCGCACGGCATCGATGGCCCAGGTCATGGGATTGAACCGGGCAAGAAACCCCATCCATCCCGGCATCGCCGCCAGCGGCACCAACGCCGAGCTCAAGAATATCATGGGCAGAGACAGAAAGCCGAGCACCGAGAAGAAATCGCCGTGACTCTTGACGGAGAAGGCCATGGCCATGGAAATGGCCGTCAATCCGACGCCGAACAAAACGCCGATCAACAAGATGACCGCGATGCCGAGCAAACCGGTCGCCGGGCGGACGCCGAACAGGAAGGCTACGCCCAAGATGACCAGCACTTGCAGCGAAGTGATCGTCATCACGAAGAGAAATCGGCTGAGAATGACGGAGCTTCGGCGGATCGGGGTGGACATCAGACGCTCAAGGAACCCGTTTTCCTTGTCGAAGAGGAGATCAACCCCTCCGGCCAGGCCGTTGTTGAGCACCGTCATGACGACGACGCCGGCCGCAAGGAAACTGATATAGTTCGGAGCCTGCATGACCTGCGAATCTGCGGCGCGCTGGAACAGATTGCCGAAAAAAATCAGCCAGAACAGCATCGGCTGGACCAGCGTGAACAGCATGCTGAATTTTTCACGGCTCAGCCGGCGAACCCACCGCATAGTCAAGGCCTGAATTTCCTGCCAATACTCGCTCATCGCTTCCTACCGGTTCTGAGTTCTATCTAGTCACTCTCGGCATTCGGAGATTCTTCTTGGATACGCCGGCCCGTGTGGGCGATAAAGACGTCGTCCAATCGCGGGCGATTGTACCGGATGAACTCAAGCCCGCATCCCAGCCGGTTCGCCGATTCGAGGATCGCCGGCAAGGCCTTCTCCGGCGACTCGACCCGGATATCCAATCCTGCGGCCGTGGCATTGACGGCTCGAATCGCCGGTTGACCTTTGAGCGACGCAGCCAGAGCCTGAACGCGATCGGATTCCTTCAACGTCAGGGATACGATGTCGCCGCCCAGCCCGACCTTCAGCTCGATCGGGGAACCGATGATCTTGATCTTCCCCCCGTCGATGATGGCCAGTCGGTCACACAGTTGATCCGCCTCGTCCAGATAGTTCGTCGTCATGACGACGGTCATCCCCCTGGCCTTCAGCATGCGGACATACTCCCAGATGCGGAGCCGGCTCTGCACGTCAAGGCCCAACGTCGGTTCATCCAGAAAGAGAATTTTCGGATTCGGGAGCAGGCCGCAAGCGATGTCGAGCTTACGCTTCATGCCGCCCGAGTAGGTTTTCGCGGGACGGTCGGCGTGCGATTCCAGTTCCACAAGCTTCAGCAACTCGGTAATTCGCCTGAGCGCTTCATCCTTCGGCAGATGGTAGAGGGCGGCCAGCAGTTCCAGGTGTTCTCGCCCGGTCAAGAACCGGTCAATGGCCCGTTCCTGCGGAACATAGCCGATCAGCTGCCGAACCGTGTCGGCGTCCTTCACCGAGTCATGTCCCAGGATGACGGCGGACCCGGAGGTGGGCGCCAACAAGGTGATCAGGGTGCGCAGGGTCGTGCTCTTCCCCGCGCCGTTGGGCCCGAGCAGTCCGAAGATCTCTCCCATATACACTTGAAACGAAATGTCGGCCACGGCCGCATGGCCGTCGTAGGACTTGGAGAGATGGGCGACATCGATCGCGACGGCTCGATCCATATTGTCTATCCCCAGCCCTTCACGCCATGGCGACCGTGCATGAGAAAGTGAATCAGATCGCAGAGACGGCGCGCCTGTTGCTGAAGGCTCTCGGCTTCCAGCAGAAATTGTTTCTCCAGCGCGGTACACCCCAGATAGGACGACAGCGTATGGACCAGGATCTCATCACTGATGTCGTCACGGAACCAGCCTTGCCAAGCCACCGCATCTTCACGAGTGCCGAGATAGTCTTCCAAAACCGACACGAGATGCTTGCGGAGGCCCTCTTCGAGCACCGACTCCGAAGGTCTGGATTTGACCTGAATGTTGGCCTGCCGATAGGCCTTGTCGTAGGATTCCTCGGCTACCTCGAACCGCTCGAGTCCTTGGAGAAGGATATTCGACCGCCCGTCCGCCAGCGGCTGCACGCTCACCAAGCGGCCGACGCATCCCATTGAATAGATCGGAGGATTCCCATGGTAGCCCGGTTCCCAACCTTCCTTGAGCAAGGCCATCCCGATACACTGGCCGGTCATGGCGGCATCATCCACCATTTGACGGTAGCGCGGCTCGAAAATATGCAGCGGCAAGTAGGTCTTCGGAAACAAGACGACGTTCGGCAACGCAAAAATAGGAATGCGGCTGGGGATGGGGAACAACGGCGCCCTCTCTCGCCTCGGCAACTCGGGCGGATCCCGTTCGTGATCGGTTTGCATGGCCCACGATAGCCGATGGTCGGCAAAATTGTCAACGGCGGACGGGATCGCTTGCTTCTACAGGCAACGCACAAACCCATTGTCAATAGAGGGGATTTATTACTTGCACTCCACCGTGCTATAAGCGCACGGAGGCTGCGCTCCGTCACTATCAACATCTCATGCACTCACCGTCCAGGCGAACACACAATCCGACACGACCATGCTGTTGGTGGTCTCTTCTCGCTGTGCCGCTGCTGACCACCTTGGTATTGGCCGACGAGATCACCGATAGGTTTCGGCTCGCCACGAAAGGGTACGTCTATCGGTTCCCGCGCGACCATGGATCGCATGACGAGTTCCGTACCGAGTGGTGGTACTACACGGGGCACCTTGCCACGGCGACCGGCCGCCGGTTCGGCTACCAACTCACCTTCTTCCGACGAGGCGTCCCGAAAGAACAGATCAAGACTCTTCCGTCGCAATGGTCCGTCTCGCAACTGTATCTGGCTCATTTCGCCGTGACGGATCTCGATGGCCGCCGGTTCCGGTACGCCGAGAAGCTCAGCCGGGGGGGGCTCGGCAAGGCCGGCGCAGATGCCGACCGGTTGCACGTCTGGATCGATCGCTGGAGCGCGGACGTGCAACCGGACTCGACGCTTCATCGGCTGCAAGCGACCGATCGGGATCTGACCGTCGATCTCGATCTGGCGCCCGACAAGCTGCCGGTCGTCCATGGAACCGGTGGAATCAGCCGAAAGGGGTCGGCGGAGGCTCAGGCTTCCCACTACTATTCGTTCACCAGAATGGGTACGGCCGGCAGGTTGACGATCGGCAACGACTCGTTCGACGTGACCGGCGCCAGCTGGATGGACCATGAATTCGGCTCGGCAGATCTCGGCGATGATGTGGTCGGCTGGGACTGGTTCAGCCTGCAACTCGCCGACCGGACTGAACTGATGCTCTATCGCCTCCGTCGGGCAGACGGATCGGCGGATCCAGTGTCCAGCGGGACGTTGATCGACCACGACGGGAAAGCACAGCATCTGCCGCTCAAGGACTTTAGCCTTGAACCGCTGAGCCATTGGACGAGCCCGACGAGCAAGGCCGTCTATCCGCAGCGGTGGCGCCTGACCATTCCGTCACGGCAGCTCTCTCTGGAGATTCGCCCGCTCATGGCCGAACAGGAACTCTCGACCACGCGGAGCACCCAGGTCACCTACTGGGAAGGGGCGATTGAGGCGACCGGCACGCTTCAGGAGAAGCCGATCAAAGGACAGGGCTACATGGAACTGACAGGGTATGCGGAGCGATTGACGAAAAAGTTGTAGGGCGGCAACTGACCTAAGGAGATGACAACGAGATGATAGTTACGCGATGGACAGGTACAGGAGAACAACCGTCTCCACCATCCTCCACCTTGTTCACGCAGGCTGCTCGCGGAGGGGATCGATCGCCTCGAGGAACGTGAAGCGGTGAAAGTCCATGTCTCGGGTGTAGATACGGCGAATACCATGCTCCTTCATGAGAATAGCGGTGTGCGCATCGTGCAGCAAATTCCCTATGAGATGTGGAACTTGTTTCATCACGTCGGCCGCCACGGCGGCATGCCGATCCGTTTCCGTCAGCAGACCGAGGCCAGGAGAGGCTATCACGGCCTCCACGAAGCTCCACGCCTGCTTGGTGGGCCAGGGTCGGCGTAATACACGAGGATGAGTCACCACCCGCAGAAACTCGTAGAGGATGCTCCACGTCGTGTACCACGCGGATGGCTTGCTCCGCCACGATTCGACCAAGTCCCGACACACCCCATGGGCAGACGAGTCTTCATCCGCGGCATATACCAAGACATTGGTGTCCACCACAAACACTAACGTCCCTCCATCGCCTGATACAGCGCTTCGCGATCGGCGATATCGACCATCGCTCCTCCGCTCTTGAACGAGGGCAATGGCGGCAGCGCACGCCGACTCTTCGGACTTTGGAGCAACAGTCTCAACGCCATCTCGACCAGTTCGGACATCGTGCGCCCTTGGCGGACCGCTTCACGTTTCAACAGAGCCATGACGGAATCGTCGATCTGGAGTGTCGTCTTCATATGGCTTACCATACGCAAGGGATGGCCATATGTCAATCGCGACAGTAAGCGATGTACGCCGCGCGCAGGCTGACCTGCTGCAAGACGCGACCCAAGGGCATGACGTCGCGGAGAGGAATGCGATGAAATCGCAAGGGGTCTATGAAATAAACGGGGTATGCAGAGCGGTTGACGAAAAAGTTGTAGAGATATGGACATTCGGAGTGGGGATGGTGCTGCCCTGCTCCGGCACTCCGGCTCGACCGCGCTGAAAGAGATTCGCTGTGGCAGGCGAACGGTGCACTGGTTCGGTTGCGCCATCATGCGTTGAAGGGCGGATGCCCTCGGTTTTGCTCGCCGCACCTCTCAAAGCGATCCTACCGGGCTTGCCCGGGCGGAACATGCGCACTTGGCGCTCGTCACAACGCGCCGTGCGCCCTTCCGGAATTCCCTTAGCCACGGTCTCACGACCGTGGAGCTGCAGTCAGTTCCAGCTTTCCTTCCCGGCCAAGCCTCGGCGGATGCCTCGCTTCTCCGGTAGTTATCCCTTCCTCGAGAACACTCTTGATGGTATATGGCTAACGGCGCGGCGGGCTCAGCGGCTCACCCGCCGCGCCATTGGGCCGACGACGAGCATGCCGCAGTCCGCGAGCGTCGGCCCATCGCCCGCGCTCAGGGTCGAGCGCGTTACTAGGCACCCAACGGTTTGACATAGAGCACATACGGAACTCCAAAGATCGGTGCAATGTCGCACTCCAGCCGAAACCCCATACGCTCGAACAGCGGTAGCGCGATCTTCATGATTGGACTGGTGTGCAGCGCGATGAGCGGCGCCCTATCGCGGACTGCTCGGCCGATTGCATCGGCCGTGAGGGCCCGCCCGATTCCCAGACCTCTCCTTGATGGGTCAACGACCAGCATGCGCAGCATTGGCCACTCAGGGGGATAAAAGGATGGTTGGGGTTGCCCCGCTCCGACATAGGCGACGGCGCCGACAACGGCACCACCGCTCTCCGCAACAATGATCTCGCTGTGGCTCGCGCTTCGCACCATCTGGCCGAGACGCGAGGAAAAGGCGGGCCAATCTGAATAGGCAGCGCGGTATTGGTGGAAGGCGCTCAATACGAGTGCATCGACTGCCGCTGCGTCGGTCGGCTGAAAGTCTCGAAGGGAGAACTGAGATGCCATCTTTAGGTGCCGAACGACCGAGTTGAGCGGCCGGGCACGGTGTCGCTGCCGCATGCAGAGCCCGCCAACCACCGGTTGGCACCAGGGTGCGGCCCACGATCGACCACGGTCCGCTCGAATGTGTTGGTAGCCAGGTTCACTTGCAAATGAAAACGTACGTCTTGGTGCGCTTCATGAAGCCGCTAGAGATTGTTTGATCGAAGTTTGGATCGTGCACGAACTCAAATGATGCGGGGCACGTCTGCGCCGCGAATTTGTTCGAGAAGATGTGAATTCGCTGGGCAATGGAGCTCTCCGTTTCGCCCACCCCCGGCGCGGCGGTAACGGTGACCAGGTGCTTCCCTGCGCCAAGAGCCTCGTGTGTGTACCCGATATCAATAGTGCCTCCGACGGATGGCCCAGGTGCTACGGACGATGGAGGCGTCGTGTAGGCACAGCCCCCAACCACTGCCAAGAGAAGCGCCGCGCCAGCAACCCCACATTGCGGCCTCATGGTACCACCTCCCGAAGCTGGCTAACGGAGCGGCGCCTGAGCCGCGAGCGTCGGCACCGGCTTGCAGCCGGAGTGGGGCCGTCGGGGATGTGCTTCTTGGGAAGATGGTCTCGGATCCGTTCCCATTGATCGTCGCGCAGAGGTAGCATGCAGGCGCATTATAGGGACTTTTGGCATCGACATAACCATTTTGAGATAGGTTCTAAAATTAGGAAGCTGTGGCAAGAACAGCGGCCAACAAACCACAGGCGTGAGCGACCGTAGCGGGCTACACCGAAGCGATCCTGCAAGCGGCCACCAAGGCCCTGGTTCAAGGGAAGGCAGCCAGGTTTCTTCTGAGGATCAAATCGAATTATGTAGACGGCCCGGAGAGTCTCTTAGTGCGTTTGGCGCCCAGGGCGATTTCTAGAGCGGTTTCCAGCCGGATGACGCGGCCGGTGAGATCTTCGATATGATGCTGCTGCTTGGCAACCGTGGCGTTCAGCTGCTCGACTTTGTCGGCCAACTTGATGGTTCTGGCAAATGCATCCCAAACCCGTTCCGTGAGCCCCATGCTCAGTGCTTTCTTCGAGATTTGCCCAGAGCTTGGATGCGGGCTTCCGATTCGGCGACCAATGCCAATGTCCTATCGATCGATTGAATCGCCTTTTGAGTTGCCCGCGCAACCTGTTTGGCAAATTGGTCCAGCATGGCTTCATCTTCCGTCGGAGAAAACCGTTCACCTCCCCGGCGAAGCAATTCACCCATTGTGAGGTTAGCCGCCTTTGCCTTACGAGCCAGACGACGCTTTTGCGCCGGACTCATCAAGACTGGAACTTGCACGCTGGCATGGTTCATGAGAAACCTCTTAACATATATAGGTTCTATATATCAGATTGTCTACCGTCATGTCGAGGGAACCAGGCCCGAAATAGGAGCATTCGTAGGGAATCGGAGGAGTGCGCAAGGTGGAGCCTTTCCAAAGTAAGTCAGACTTCTCTACGATGTCCATGAGTAGGAGTGGACCACCACAGAACGCGACATGTGCCAAAGCGCGGGCACCGGACTGGCGAGCCAATGCGTTCGTGCAGCAGCGCTGCGAGCGTTGTTTGTAGATCCCTCTCGTTCCAAACTTTCTCTTCATCGGAAGTCGTGCGGGTGGCGTGGCGAACGGGGCGAACTTCTCACCCTGCCCACCCTAGCCGCGCGGGGACGCGGCCTTTTCACCAAGCGCGCGGAACGCAAGGGACCCACTGGGGGATGGGTGGAATGAGCACGGTGGGGCTGTTGGCCGCGACAGGACCCGCGCGATACACTCTCGCTTCTTGACTCCCCTCCAATCCCTGTGATTCAGTCCCTTTCACCATGCTCCTGCCTCGTCCCATTCTGCCACTATTTGCCGCCGCACACTTGTTCTGTATCTGTACGACCGGCTGCCAGAAGGACAGCGAGGCCGTCGTGTCCATCGCCCTCCATCCGACCAATTCCAACATTCTCTACGTGGCCACCAACGACGCCGTCTATAAGTCGCGTGACGGAGGCGGCACTTGGGAAAAGTTCCCCAGCTTCAGCGCCAGGCGCGTCACCACCGTCGCCATCGATCCGCAACTGCCCGCAACGGTGTACGCCGGCACCATGGGAGACGCGGTCTACAAAAGCCCCGACGGGGGGCAGCACTGGCTGCCCCACAATGTCGGGCTCAAGGAACACGTTTCATTCGTCAACCAATTTGTGTTCCATCCAGCGCTGACCGAGAAGATCTATGCGGCCACGACAGTCGGCGCCTTTTATACGAAGGACGCGGGCCGTGAATGGGAAGAGCGGATGAACGGAATGAAAGAGGTCCATATCGTGACCTCCATCGCGATCAATCCGAAGGATCCGACGATTCTCTATGGAGGAACCACCGGCGGCATCTACCGTTCGGACGACGCCGCGATGTCGTGGAAGAAGGTCAATACCGGACTCATCCCGGAGAGTGAATTGATGGCCTCCATGGCCTTGGGCGTCAACGCGATCGAGATCGACCGGACGAATCCCGACGTCGTCTACGCCGGCACTACCAAAGGACTCTTCCGTACCGCGAACAAAGGCAATTCCTGGGAACGCATCGGGCAATCTCTACCGGATCCTTTCGTCAGCAGCATCGTGATCCATCCAACGCAGTCCTCGGTGATCTACATCGGCGGCCCCGGCGGCGTCTGGAAAACGACCGACAGCGGTCACACCTGGCAGGCGATGAATCAGGGGCTGGCCACGCTGAACATACGGGCGTTGGCTCTCTCGCCGCAGAACGCTCAGACGCTCTATGCCGGCACCAACGGCAGTGGGTTGTATCGCTCGACGGACGGGGGCGCGACATGGACGCCCCTGCCTCTCACAATCGCACCGGCAAGAACAGGTTCAGGTTGAGGTCAAGGTTCAGAGAAGACCTGAACCTTCTCTAGTATCCACCCTTCGAATCGCCGCTCCCGTGCTGGTATCGGCTGCTGTAGGCCAGCATCTGATCCGACAGCGCTTTCCACTCGTCGGCCGTCATCAATTCCTTGATTTTGAATCGCTGGCCGAGAATCGTCGTGGCCGTGCGCATCCGTTGATTGCTGGCATCGTCCAGAATTTTCATGAACTCTTCGGGCGCAGCCGTATAGTTCGCATTCAGCGCGTAGAGTTGGCGATGGTACCCACGTTCCTGTTCACGACCCGCCTTGAGTTCGGCGATGATGTCACCGACAATGGCTTTGACCTGCTTGGCCTTGTCCTGATCCTTGACTGTCCGATCAACCGCCGCGGCCATCTCCTGCTGGCCTTTCTGCCAATAGACCTCGCTTTTGCCCTGATCCATCATGCCGTGATGGTGTCTCGCGGCCGAACACCCGCTCAAGGCCGCCAATCCGACCAGGCACCAGAGCGCCCACTTCGCTTCCCGCATGAAAACCTCCCAATTGAATATCCCAAAGAGTCCTCGCAGGACCGTTGTCATCATGAGTCATCATACCGTATCATCGGCGTCACCGATGTCGGACCCATCGCCTGCCCCGTCGCCGTCGATTCAGCAGCTCCGAGAGGAATTCCGCTCTCATCTGGAGACGTTTTATGGGCGGTTGAAGCTCGCGCCCCCCTATGAAAGCGTGGAAAAGGCGATTCGAGCGCTCACTGCCACCCTTCACGCGCTTCCGAAAGACGAACAGGCCAGAATTGCGATGGATCCGACCCTGAAGTGGTCGCAGTTCCGCCTGGCATTCGAGACGTCCGGCCTCAGCAAAAAGCACCGTGGCATCATCGCCGGGTTGGCCCGCGACCGGGCAGCCGTCGATCTCCCGGCGGAGTACGACCAGCTCCTGACCCTCTTCACGTCCTGACAGAATCCTCGGCTACGTCCCGCAGTTCGCCGTACACCTTCATTAGGCGACTGTTTTCCAGCCGGTAGGAAAACACCACCGTCACGGCGCCGAAGGCGATGACGAGCAGGCCGATTCCGAGAATGCCCGTCCCCATGAGCAAACCGGCGAGGGAATTCAATCCGCCCTGCAGCGCATAGATCACCAGAAATGACGCGGTTCCGAGGCTCACGAGCAGAAACCAGAGCAGGGTGATGATGGCGGACGACCAGGGAATTCGCTTGACGCAAACCGCGGTGCACTGCGGGACCTCGGAGGACAGATGAATCAGGCCTTTCAAAGGCCAAGCAGTACGGAAACTCATGGAAAACAGATGGTATTGCGGACGGATGGCGATCTGACCCAGCTCGGGATAATACCGGGCGATTCCGTGCGGGAGCGAGAGCAGTCCGTTCGCATTGAACCGCTGGCTGAGCCGAACGACTCGATCCGCGGGAAACCGATCCAGACTACGCGCGATCCCGCAGCCGTAGCGGATGGCATCGGGCGTCAACCGGATGAAGTAAAGCCAGTCTCCAAGGATCAATCCGAAGCAAAGCACCCCGGCGAAGAGGCCAGCCAGCACCATGGACCGTACCTATCCCACAGCGTTCGCGGTCGAATCAAGTCCGGGGAACCGCCGACTGCAGATTGGATAATTGGATGATCAGACGACCGGGTGGCCGGCTCCCAGCGAAGATTGTGTTGACTCAATCGCGGGAGTTGGATATGGTACGCCTGCTTTGATTCAGGCGGGTCCCTCGCTACATTTTCCAGGCGCTCCGCCGTCATAACGACAGACTCCACTGAATTCCGATGCAATCGCCTCCTGCCCCAGAAGTGGGCAGGACGCGTGATGTCTGGGTTGGAGGAACTATGGATTTGCATAAGATCGAGCGGGTGTATACGTCCTACGCCGGAGTCTACGATAGGATTTTCGGAAAAGTATTCCACGAAGGACGTGAATCCGCCATCCGCAACCTGAATGTCCAGCCGCACGAACGCATTCTCGAAGTCGGCGTCGGAACCGGCCTGGCCCTCCCCATGTATCCTCGTCACTGTCAGATCGTCGGTATCGATTTTTCGGAAGGCATGTTGGATGTCGCGAAGAAGCGGGCCCTCGAACACCACATGGACCATGTCACCCTGCACCGCATGGACGCCGGCGCCATGGAATTCGAGGACGACAGTTTTGATACCGTCGTCGCCGCCTACGTGGTGACCGCCGTTCCCGATCATCGAAAACTGGTCAATGAAATGATTCGCGTCTGCCGACCCGGCGGGCGCATCATCATGCTCAATCATTTCAGCAACGGCAACAAGGTGATTGCGGCGGTGGAAAAGGTCATTTCGCCGTTGACCAAGCACCTCGGATGGCGCACGGATCTGGCCCTGCACACGGTACTGGAAGGCACGAATCTCCACGTCACCCGCAAGCAGAACGTCAATCCACTTCACTTCTGGGCATTGGTGGAATGTGTGAACCGGAAGCATGAGAGCGGCATGACCCACATCAACGGAACGACGATCTTCTCACACAACGAAAGTCACGCGACAGGGCATACCAGCGAGGAAGCCCTTGCCTGACCCGGTCGGCCGCCCGACAACGTACCGCCGCTCACGAATTCTCCTCTTCGATCTGCTCTGTCGCTGCCCAACGCCGGTGCTCCAACGATTTCCAATTTAGCCAATCGCCGCCCGGGATGATCGTGTTACCCACGAGGCATCGGCCGGAGAAATGCCGCGCGAGCAGATCCGCCGCACAGGAAAGGATCCGGCAGGCAGCTCGGCTTTCCGTTCCCGCCATGTGCAGCACGATTCCAAATCCCGGACCGTCGATCGGGCCGTACAGCATGGCGTGAACGCGACCGCAATTGGTCTGCTCCTGCCCAACATCCGGCAACAAGTCCCCTTCCCACTGAACGGTCCCCAGCCGCCGGCTCGACGCCTTGCTCTTCTTCCAGGTGCAAGGCAAACCGGACCCATCCAATCCCTTCAGGAGCCATTCCACCGTCGGCCAATCCGCGACCGGACTTTGAAACGTCCATTGCGCCGGTTGGTCACGAACGACCTCGTCGCGAAACGGGGCCGCCACTTCTTCAAACTGAGCTTCATCGCACACGACGTACAGTTCGCCCTGCGGGTCGAACCAAAACCGCAATTTCCCGGCGGTGCATTCCGCCTGGATCACGCTGAGGGACGAGCAGTCCGCTCCTTCCTGCTCAAAAATCGAAAAGTCGGTCACCCCCATCATGGTCAGCCTCGCCACGCGTTCCATCTGGCGAAGCCGATAGCGCACCATGACCGTGACAGTGGTATCGGTCAACACGTCCCGCGCGGATCTCTCGTCGAAGAGCCGTCTCTTGGACATCTGGACGTCCGTGACGTAGCCGCCCCGGAACCCACCCGTATGGCCCAGGAGCCAACGAAGGTCTTCAAGATGTTTGATGTGTTGCTTCACCACACGAATTGTAGCGCAGTCCAGGTCGGGCGGCTAGCGCGGAGCGAGATCGGGATGAGCGGTCTTGACATTTCGCTTGGGGTCGTCCGTCTGGAAGCAGGCACCTTACCACGACACAAAATCGGCTTGTTATTCACCAGCGTTGACGGACTTCTTTCAACAGTTCGCGAGTCACACTCTGCGCTAAGTCCCACGGCTTTCTCGGATCCGTAGAAAATTCAGCCAGAACCATCTGCCGCTTCAGGAAATCCGTCACTTCTTCTCGTAAGGCCGTGTGATGATCGAGCGCCCGATAAGCCATTTCCAATCGCAGAAATGCATTGTTCAAATAGTATCCTACAGTCCAAAAACGGGCTTCGCGCTCTTGTGAATAAGTGATGGCATTGTCTTTGACGACGATGCTCAAGAATTTCTTTGCATGGCTGGCGTGTTCTTGCCAATCACGGGGACTTTCGGCGAGAAAGGCCGCACGCCAGAGAGAAAACGTCGCGCCGACCAGCAACTGGAGGACCGTACCGGGTTTCGAGCCGGCCGAAGGCGCTTCCGGAAATTCTTTCCAGAGTTCGAGTAAGAGGGCTTGGATCGTCGAACGATTGCGAACCAACCACTCCAGATCATGCTCTTGCAAGACCCACCTCAAATCGCCCATAACTCAGGGGACAGACCGTACGTGTGCGTGAAGCGACTCTCGCAGTTGGCGGCACTACCCGAACGATGACCTTGCTCATTGGTCGGAGAGCCTAATTCGATTGTCCGGAGGTGTCAATGCGTGCCGTCTGCTTGCAACATGTCCCGTTTGAAGGCCCGGGCGCCTTTGAACAATCCCTCGCCAGGCGAGGCGTGAACCCGGAACGCCATCTTGTGCCTCAAGATGGTCTGCCGAAGGATTCCGGCGACTTGCTGATCGTGATGGGCGGACCGATGTCGGTCAATGACTCCGATCCCTGGATTGCAGAGGAAGCCGCCTTCGTCCGAAAGGTGCTCCTTGCCGGCAAGCCGGTGGTCGGTGTCTGTTTGGGAAGCCAGTTCATGGCCAAGGCGCTCGGAGCGACGGTCCGACCGGGCAAGGCATTGGAAATCGGCATGACGCCTATTCGACTCAGGCCTGAGGCGAAGTCTGATCCCGTCTTCCGGGCCCTGCCGGACTCGTTTGAGGTCTTCGAATGGCACGGAGAGATCTTCGACCTACCGAACGGCTGTACCCCGTTGGCGGCCTCTGATCTCGCGCCCCTGCAAGCCTTCCGGTACGGATCCCACGGCTATGGGCTCCTGTTTCATCTGGAGATGGAACAGGCGGGAATCGATTCCCTGTGTCGCGAGTGCGCCTCGGATCTGATTCGGGCCGGGCTGACGGTCCAACAGGTCACGGCCACAGCGATGCCGCACCTTCCCACCCTGCACCGGTTTGCGGATAGTCTGATCGACGCATTGCTCCGTTCTGCACGTTGATTGCCGGATCATTCCTCTAGTAGTCTAGGGAGTTCATTTTTGCCTGTGACTTCTATCCCGCCAAAAAAGGAGAGCATCAGCAATGGCTGGTTTCCCGATCGAAGTGGCCAATCGTATTAAAACACTCCCCCCGTATCTCTTTGCCGCGATCGATAAAATGAAACAAGAGGCGATGGCGCGCGGCGTGGACATCATCAATCTCGGCATCGGCGACCCGGACCTGCCGACGCCCGGGCCCATTATCGACAGTCTCGCGCAGGCCGCCAAGAATCCGAAGCACCACCAATATCCTTCCTACGAGGGCATGCCGACCTTTCGGAAGGCCGTCGCAGATTGGTACAAGCGGCGCTTCAATGTTTCCCTCGATCCGGCCAATGAAGTCCTCACCCTGATCGGCTCCAAAGAAGGGATCGGACACATCCACCTCGCCTTCGTCGATCCCGGCGATGTGGTCTTGGTACCAAGCCCCGGCTATCCGGTCTATCCGGTCGGGACCAGTTTCTCAGGCGGTGTTTCACACATCATGCCCTTGATGAAAACCAACGGCTTCCTGCCGGATCTGAGCGCGATCCCGAAGGCCGTCGCCAAGAAAGCCAAGCTGATGTGGCTGAACAGCCCGAACAATCCCACCTCCGTCATCATGACCAAAGACTATTTCAAGCGCGTCGTCGAGTTTGCGCAGGAACACCACGTCATCGTCTGTCACGACGCGGCCTACTCGGAAATCTTCTACGACGGGAAAAGGCCCTCGAGCTTCCTCGAGGTCGACGGTGCGAAGGATGTGGGCGTGGAGTTTCACTCGCTCTCAAAGACCTACAACATGACCGGCTGGCGCATTGGCTTTGCGGTCGGCAACAAGGATATTTTGGCCGGGCTCGGGAAGGTGAAGAGCAATCTGGATTCCGGCGTATTCGAGGCCGTGCAGGCGGCCGGCATCACGGCCTTGGGATTGGACGATTCCGTGACCGACTCGCTCAGGAGGATCTATCAGGAGCGGCGGGACACGTTGGTTCCCGGTCTGCAAGCGCTCGGGCTCGAGGTCAGTCCACCTCCAGCCGCTTTTTACGTCTGGGTGGGGGTGCCGAAGGGATACACCTCCGCGTCGTTCACGGCCCATCTGCTGGAGGAGGCCGGCATCGTCACGACACCCGGCAACGGTTTCGGGGCACCAGGAGAAGGCTATATCCGAATGACCGTCTGCACGTCGAAAGAGCGGTTGGCAGAGGCAGTGGAACGGGTGAAAAAGCTGTAAGCGTTGAGTTTTGAGGGTTAGTTTCATGAAACTCAAAATTCACAACTCGAAACTCAAAACTGTTTGAATGAGCGAAACGGTCTACATCGGCTTCGGGTCCAATGTCGGAGACCGGATCGGCTTTTGCGAGCGCGCCGTGACCCTGTTGAGCTTGTTGCCGCACAGCCGTGTATCCGGCGTGTCCCTGCTGTATGAAACGGAGCCGGTGCGCGACGGCGCGAATCCCGGAGACGGCTGGTTCTTGAACGGAGTGGTGCAGCTCGAAACAGAGATCGCGCCGCAAAGCCTGCTCTCGATCCTCCGAGAAATCGAACGATCGCTGGGGCGCGACGAGGAGGACCGCGCCGGCCCCCGCACCATCGACCTCGATCTGCTGTTCTACGGTGAACGCAGCATCGACGAGCCGGGTTTGACGGTCCCCCATCCGCGGCTTCACCAGCGGCGGTTCGTATTGATGCCCCTCAACGAGCTGGACCCGCTTCTCGTCCATCCGACGATAGGACGGACCGTCAGCCGACTGCTGGCCGACGTCACGGATTCGTCCGAGGTCCGCCTGCTGTTTCCTCAGCCGTCCACCCGATACGGGTCGCGGCCCTCGTGCAGTCCCCCTCCAGGCTCATGAAGATCATCCGTACCCCCCATGCGATGACCCTGTGGAGCAATCGCCTTCGCCGAGAGGGCGTGACGATCGGATTCGTCCCCACGATGGGGGCACTCCACGAGGGGCACCGAGCCTTGATCCGCGCCGCAAGGTTGCGATGCGATGCCCTGGCCGTGAGCATTTTCGTGAATCCGACTCAGTTCGGGCCGCAAGAAGACCTGTCGCGCTATCCTCGTCCAATCACCCGGGACCATCGGTTATGCAGAACGGAGGGAGTGGACGTCTGTTTCGAGCCGACTCCCTCGGAAATGTATCCGGAGGGATTCCAAAGCTCGGTCACGGTGCCGAAGCTGGCTGGGCGTTGGGAGGGGGCGGCTCGGCCGCACCACTTCGAGGGGGTCGCCACGGTCCTGGTGAAACTGTTCAGCATCGTTCGTCCCCATCACGCGGTCTTCGGTCAGAAAGATTTCCAGCAGGCAGCGCTCGTACGTCGGCTCATTGTCGATCTGAACCTGGCCATCGACCTCGAGGTTCATCCCACGGTGCGAGAACCTGACGGACTGGCCATGAGTTCCCGCAACGTCTACCTGTCTCCGGATCATCGCCGCCGCGCGTCGATTCTCTACCGGGCATTGTCGGCCGGGCGTCAGGCCATTCTGAACGGCGTGCGTAACGGCCGACGCATTGAACGCATCATGAGGCAGGTGATGGCGGAAGATCGGACCGTTCGGCCGGAGTATCTGGCGGTCTGCGATGCCGCGTCTCTCGACACCCTCGCGACGGTCGCCGGTTCGGCCGTCCTCTTGGGCGCGGCACGGATCGGCCGGATCAGGCTGATCGATAACGTCACGGTCGTGGCTCCACCGGCACGACCGAACCGGAAGCACTCACGAATCCGTGTGACGCACGTTACACGTTCATCATCGGATTGGTCTGACTGACCAACAGCCCGAGCACGACCTGGCTCAAACGCTGCTTGTCAACCTGATCGACCTCCAGAAACCGCAGCCCCACCGACTCGGGGTGGACTGAGCAAACCATCGCCGTTTCGATTCTGATCTCGTCGTTCTCCGATGTCGGCCTCAGCACCAATTCCACGAACGCACCTTTGGCCAGTCCGGTTCCCGTCAGCGTACATCCGGCCATTGAAATGTCGGTAATACGGTTGACGAACGGCGACTGCCGTTCGTCAAGAACTTGCGCTTCGATGGATGCGGGGAGGCGCTTAAACTCTCTGCGATCAAATGCCTGCGTGTTCGGGCGTGTGCCCGGATAAAATGCACGGAACCGGTTCGTACAAAGTTGGCATCGGAAGGGAAGCATGTTGAAGCGGCCCAGCAGACGCTCGACCGTTCCTTCCTGCGAAGCGACTCGAACAAACGGTGTGCCGCAATTTGGGCAACACAGGGACTTCATCCCGGTCAACCGGCCTCCTCGACAGTCATTGCGCGGTTACTGCAGTTTCTCCTCCGCTCTGAGGTCCTCCAGGATCGGACCGATGTGGGCGGGCGAATAGGTAGACGGCTTGATCCACTTTCCATCCTCTCGCTTGTGGCCCCCGACCTTGCTCATGTTCGATCGGTGGACTTCGCGAAACACCGGATCCATGTCGATACCGTACGACACGGCGGTGCCGTAGACCACGTACAACAGATCCGCCAACTCCTTGGCGACCGCCGCCAGGTCGTCGCTATCCATCGCCTCCCGCAGCTCATTGAACTCTTCCTGGATCAGACGAATGCGCAGCCGCCGAGTGTCGTCGCCGACCGCTGTGGGCACCGGATTGCAGACGATGTCGAACAGGCGATGAAACGCTTCCACCATGGCTTGTGCGTCGTGCATGGGTTCGTCCTTATTCATCATGCGGCACTGTCCGGCGCGGGACGACTTCCATCGGCCCCAGCAGGGGAATATCCTTGTCCGACGCAACCCCCAGCTCCTTGAACCGACGCGCCGCGGGCAGGATCCTCGTTTCCAGAGAGCCGACCGCCTTGTTATATGCCGTCACGCCCCGGCCCAATGCTTGTCCGACGTCGTTCAGATGCTCGGCCAGCACAGCCATTCGCTCATACAGATCCTTGCCGAGGCGTCCCGCTTCTTCGGCGTGCGCGGTGAGCCGCTCCTGCCGCCAGCCGTATGCAACCGCCCGCAGCAGCGCCATCAGCGTCGTCGGAGTCGCCAACACCACGCCTTGCGCGAACCCGTCCTCGATGAGTCCGGGATCCTGCTCGAGGGCCGCCCCCAGGAACTGCTCGCCGGGCAGATAGAGCACGACAAATTCCGGCGCCTGCGCGAACTGGCTCCAATAGGCCTTGAGACTCAACTGATTCATATGGGCGCGTACCTGGGCCGCGTGCCGCCGGAGCCCCTCACACCGTTGGTCCTCCCCGGAGGCTTCATATGCGTCCAGATATCCGTTCAATGCGACCTTGGCATCGACGACGATCTGCCGCCCTCCTGGGAGCTGAACGATCATGTCGGGACGAAGACGTCCGTCTTCCACGGTCACTGATTCCTGTTCGGTGAAATCGCAATGAGCCACCATCCCGGCCAATTCCACCACACGCTTGAGCGTGATTTCTCCCCACCGACCCCGCACGACCGGCGCACGCAGCGCGCTCACAAGATTTCCCGTCTCCTCCTTCAATCGCTGCTGCGATTCCGCGAGGGATTTCAAATGTTGATCCAAGCCTCCGTACGCGGCCTGACGGGACAGCTCCAGCGCGCGCAGCTGTTCATCGTATCGATGCAGCGATTCCGTCAACGGCCTGACAAGTTCGTCGATGGCCTGCTGTCGCTGTGCCAGCTCGCCCTTGGCCTCCGTCTGGAGCGTCTCGTAGGTCGCCCTGGCGAGACTCAGGAACGCTTCGTTATTATGTTTAAGCGCTTCACCGGACAGCGCCCGGAAGGATTCCGCCAGTTCCTGACGCGCCTGGGAAAGCAGGATCCTCTGCTCTTCGGCATGTTTGGCCGTCTCGGCGGCCCGTGTCTCCGCCACGGCGCAAGATCGAGACATTTCTTGCAGGTCCTGTCTGAGCCGAACGTGCGCGTCCTGTTCGGTCTCGAGCTGACGTCGCAGCTCCTCCGAAAGCGTTTCGGCGTGCCGAGCGCGTTCACCTGCTGAGGTGAGCTGACTATGGAAGGCGGAACGCAGCCTGACCGAAACCGACAACCCGACGACCACAGCTCCAAGAACGGTTCCGGCGAGGAGGCCCAGGCTGAAGGCGGTGCTCTCAATCATCGATCGTGACCCGCGGGATCATAACGAGCAACATCCGACGACGGGTTGGGCGCTGTGATGATGAAGAAGGGGAACTGTTTCGGAGCGTACGTAAATTCGTATAAAAGGTCAAGCGCGTAAGAGTTAGAGCCGTTTGGCTCTAGCGTGTGTTGATCGCAACCATCAGCTTCCCGGAGTCGATTCTATTTGCACGACTCCTGAGCCGGCATCCACCGTCACCCGTTGACCATCTTTCAGCAGACTCATGACACCCGGCACGTTGGCGACCGCAGGCAATCCGTACTCGCGTGCGATAATCGCCCCGTGCGACAACGTCCCGCCCATTTCAGCCACGAGCCCTGCCGCGATCCCGAACAGCGGTGCCATCCCGGGGTCGATGACCGGCACCACGATGATATCTCCGGGTCTGACCTTGGGCCAATCCACTATCGATTGCACCAGGCAGGCAGACCCCGTGGCCGTGCCCGCACTGATCGGAGTCCCTCGCAAGCAACCGTCGGCTGACCCGACGGACTGGTCCCGGCGACCGATCTTGGCCTCGCCGTTGCGGATCGTATCGGGCACCTGGAGCACCAGCCATCGTGCCCGTTCCGCTTTGCGCAGGCGCACGGTATCTTTCCAGTCGCGTTCGACCGCCGACAGTATCGACGCCCGTTCTTCCAATGTGAGGTAAAACACGTCGTCGGAGGCGTCAAATATCCCTCGCGCCGTCAGACAGGCGCCGAACCGCACCAACAAGTTCTTGACGGCCGTCGAATAGTACATGAGATGATGGCGGTTGGCCTCGCGCAGGGAAAGGAATCGACAGAGTCGCCGATAGGACCAGCGAAACAGCCCCAGCCGATCCAGCCGCCAGCCCAGCCGCGCGCGGATCGTCACCAGGGCGGCATCGCGCGTCGCGCGCTGGCGAGCGACGATGTCCTCCGGTCGAATGACAGGACCAGTGAGTTGGACTCGAACCACGTCGAGCACGATCTCGGGCCGGTCGGCAAACCGCGGAGACATGACGTCCGACTCTCCCGTCCCACGATGACCGAACTCCTCCAGGTACCGATCAAACAACGCGAGAAACGGCGCCTGCCGGGCACGACGGCGGAGCGTCGTCACATCCCAGTTCTCGGTCAGCAGCCCATGGGACAAGGCCTCATCCTGCCGCGCCGCCTCTACCAGTTCCGTCACTCGATGGATCTGCTGGGCGCTGATGACCGTACCTTCCCCCTGTAACGCCGAATTGAGCAGACTTCGCCAATCCTCGCCGAGCCATACCGGCAGGAGCGCGCTGAATGTCTGCAGACATTGCCCGACGCCGAGTACGATCCCAAAGGTCATTTCGTGACGGTCAAGCCAGCGTCCGAGCTCTTCCAGATGCCGATCAAGATCGGCTGGATCCCAGTCCCGGATCAGATCCGGCTGATAGCGCGAAGCTTGTTGTTTCATGTCTGCAAAGTAGCGGGTAGCATCTGAGGCGACCCGCTTCATTTCGCGCCACATCAACCAGCCGGCGCGCACACGCGCGAGAAACCCGAGCATCGGCTCGGACGGCACGACCGCGACAGCCTCTCCACCCATCTGCTCGGCGTTCAATGAAGGATCACCGCCCAACTGCGCGATCAGACTGTGGAAGAGTGTCACGTTGAGGTAGGGACGTCCGTGGAACGTCCGGATCGAGGAGATCCCTTTGGGAATCCGGCACCCCAAACGTCGGTAGTGACCGACAATATAGGCGTCCATGAACCGCTCGAGAAACGAGAGCCCAATCGGACTGGGCACCTCCGGCATGGTTTCCTTGAGGTTGGCTCGTGACCATTCCCATTCACCGGCCCACTCACCGGCGGGCCATGACTCGGACCGGACGATGACCGTCACGGGCCTGGCCTGGACGAGCCACAATCCCTGTCGGTCGATGACCCATTCGACATCCACGGGATACCCGAACAGCGTTTCGATCCGTTTGGTCGCCCCGGCGAGTTCGGTCAATTGATGGTCGGAAATCGACGAAGCGGCTCCAGCATCGGGCGACAGGGGTTCAAGTCGTATTCCGTCCGGCCACACCCGCAAGGCTGAGCGCTTGGCCGCAATGTCGCGTTTGACGACCGTGGCAGCGGCGGCTTGCGGAGTGGATTGAAGAGGGCCGACATGGACGACATAGTGATCGGGCGTCACGGTTCCATCGGCTAAAGGAGCCCCCAAGCCGGGCAGGGCATTTACCACGATATGGTTTTCACCGGTTACGGGATCAATCGAATAGGCCACACCGCCTGCCACCGCATCGAGCATCGGTTGGATGATTACGGCCATTTCCGGAGGCGACGACTGAGGCGCGCGCTTACGGTGATAGGCCAGAAGCCGCTCGTCCCAGAGGGAGGCCCAAAGATCCTGAACCGCCGCGAGGATGCCGGAGAAGCGGATCCCGAGATGCGTCCGATACAGGCCCGCGAAGCTCGCCTGCATCGCATCTTCGTGTGTCGCCGAGGATCGCACCGCCCACAACGTGGCCGCGTCGAACCCGAGATCGTGGACGGCCACTTCAAGCCGATGACGCAGATCACTCGGCCAAGGAGCCTTCAGAAGACGAGATCGCAGGTGCGGCAGATGGTCAACAGGCGACGGCTGGTCGTCGCCCGACAGCCGTCCTGCGCTCAGCAGATCGACATCCGAGGTGAGACCGGTTTGTCCGAGGAACTCGCGGTAGAGGGCGGTGGTGGCGCACAGTCCGGACGGAACACGAACGCCGGCCTCGATCAGCCGAGCCAAGCCCCGGGCCTTGCCCCCCGCCAGTGCGGAATCCGTACAGGCGGCAAGGGGAAGAACCAGCGGACGTTCCATCGCGGGGATAGTACCTACAAGACCAGGAGCACGTAAAGGTCGTTGACGTTGGTGCCGGTGGGGCCGGTGATGATGTGGGCTCCCAGACGCTTCAGCACCGGATAACTATTGTTCTGCTTCAGCGCGGCGTCAAGGTCAATGCCCCATCGACGTGCCTGCGCCGCCGTCTGTCCGCTCACGAGCGCTCCGGCCACATCGGTCGGGCCGTCGGTGCCGTCGGTACCCACCGCCGCAATCCACACGTCCGGAAGCCCGGCAATGGCCTGCGCGGCCGCAGCGGCAAACTCCTGCGCCCGGCCTCCCAGTCCCCGTCCCTTCACGGTCACCGTCGTTTCTCCTCCGGCGATCACACAGCAGGGTCTGCGAACCGGCATGCCGCATCGCAGAATAGTCCTCGCCATGGCCCCAAATTCTGTTCCTGCCAGACGGGCTTCACCGGTCAACCAACTCGGATGGATCACGGTCTTGAGGCCGGCCTCTCGAACGGCACGCGCCGCCTCCGCGACGGCCAGGGCACCACTCCCGATCACCACATTGACTACCCGCCGGAAGCAGGGTGCGCCCGGCTTCGGCGTATCCGCCACTGCGCCGCGAAGCCCCCTGTCCAAATGCCTGCGGACCGAGGTCGGTAGAGAAGCCCAGAGCCGATGGCGCTTCAAACAGTCGACCGATTGGCGAAAGGTGGTGGGGTCGGGAGCCGTCGGACCGGAAGCAATGGCGCTGATGTCATCGCCGAGCACATCGGAAAGGATCAGGGTGACGATCCTGGCGGAGGTCATGTCTGCAAGCCATCCTCCCTTGAGCGCCGAAAGATGTTTGCGGACGGTGTTGATGTCCTGGATGCTCGCTCCGCTTCGCACCAGTCGTCTGGTCACGCGTCGTTTGTCGGACAAACTGATACCGGACACCGGCGCCGGCAACAGACTGGAGGCTCCGCCCGAGAGCAAGACGATCAACAGATCACGCTCCGACAGCCCGGAAGCAAGCCGCATCAACCGGCGAGCGGCGTAGAATCCTGCGAGGTCCGGATAGGGATGGCCGGCTTCGCATATCGTGATGCGTCTGGTCGGAACCGCATGTCCGTACTTGACGACCACGAGTCCACCCTGCAGCCGATTTCCCAACAAGGGCTCCACCGCGCGGGCCATCGACGCCGTAGCCTTTCCCGCGCCGAGCACGACCAGCCGTTCATACCGTCGAAGGTCCACTCGGCGGGATGCGATCGTCAGCACCTCACCATGCCGGCCGACCGCTCGTCGGACGGCAGCCCCGCCTTCCACGATTTCGATCGCTCGTCTGAGCGCCCGTGTGAGCAGGGAACTGACAGGAGATTTTGGCAGTCGGATCGTCATGCAGCTGTTTCTCGGAGGCGTCGGTGGTCGCCCCGAAGGGCGAACCGAGATGAGACATCAGCAGCCGCTGACCATTTCGGAGCGAGAACCGAAGGCTGCCGATCCGCTCTACGATCGTTACGGAGTTTTCTCCTGCTTGAAGCAGCGACTCGGGCAGGTCTGACGTGGGACTCGGATCTGATAGACCCCGTGCGGAAGCACATCCTTCTTGAATTCGGGATTCAACATTCGTAATTCCAGATAATATGTGCCGAACTCCTCAGCGATGGACGTGAGCGCCCGTTGAGACTCTTTCACCGTCACGGTGACCGTTTCAGTTTCCAGCGGGAGATACAGGTCCTTCTTGCTCAACCCCAGATATTTCTCCGGCTGGGAATAGATTTCCTTGGCCGCGATGATCCGGGGAACATAGCGCATGGTTTCCCGAGGGCCGTGCATTCGCCAATAGTCGTTGACTTTCTGATCCTTCAGGAGTTTGCGGACCCGTTCCTCGCCGGCGTTGTAGGAGGCCATAGCCAGAAACCAATCGTTCTGCTGGAAATCCTTCAGGTACTTGAGGTATTTCACGGCAGCTTCCGTGGACATTTCCAAGTTCCGCCGATCATCGCGGACGGAATCGCTCTTGAGCCGATATCGCCGCCCGGTCGACGGGATGAATTGCCAAGGACCGGAGGCTTTCGCCCGCGAGTAGGCGGCGGCGATGCACTTGCTCTCGACCAGCAGCATGTACTTGAGATCGTCCGGTAATCCCGCTTCCGCGAGTTGTTTCTCTGCCGGAGGGAAACAGCGCCCCATACGCTTGGCGAGGATAATGCTCTCTCCCTGATCCTCGAGGAACTGGTAGAACTCATACTCGATGCGCTCGCGGACTTGCCAGTTGTCCAGAGGAACCGGTTGCCCCGCAAACGTCAATTTGTCGGGCAGCTTGAACGAACTCAAGAAAAACCGCTCTCCTTCACGCTTGATTTCCGGCAGGATAACCAGACGATCTTCCGGCTCGTTTTGACTGTCGATGACCTCACTCGGAGGAAGATCGCGCTCCAGCTCCCCGTTGGCGCCGGGGCGCGGCGTCACGTCCTTCATTGCGGTAGAGTCAGACTCACCCCGGGCACCGAGCGAAGATACTAGTGTCGCACCGATCAGGAGCGGCAGCACGTACAGGAACCCGCGACGCAACCGTGTCATAACGCAATGTCCCTCCGAATTGAACGACCATTCACGAACAATTTGTCATGCTAACAGTAAGCCTCACGGGCGGCAAGCAGTTCAAACTTTAGCCGCGCCTGGCGGAGGATGGTGATCACCTGATACACTCCCGACGCTATGCGCTCGCTCACGGTGCTGAACAATCGGATCGCGTCCTGTACAGCATGCCCGCGACTGGTCGACTATCGGCAGGCGATCGCCCGGACAAAGCGAAGACAGTTCCGTGAGTGGACCTATTGGGGTCGACCGGTCCCGGGATTTGGCGACCCGAAGGGACGACTGTACGTGCTGGGACTGGCTCCTGCTGCCCACGGAGGGAACAGAACCGGGCGGATCTTTACCGGAGATCGCAGCGGGGACTGGCTGTACGAGGCATTGCATCGCTTCGGGTTCGCGAACCAGGCGCTCTCTCAGCATCAATCCGACGGCCTCACGTTGTCGGATGCCTACATCGGCGCCACGATCCGCTGCGCACCGCCTCACAACAAACCTGCGCCGGAGGAAATCGCTGCTTGTCGGACCTTCCTTCGTCAGGAACTCCGGCTGCTGCAGAACATGAAGGTGGTCGTCGCTCTGGGCAAGATCGCCTTCGATCATTACTTAAAGACCTGCAGGCAAGAGGGGCTCAGACTTCCTTCCCCCCTCCCGGCCTTCGGCCATGCGCGGGCCTATCGCATGCCCTGGCACGTCACGCTGGTCGGATCCTATCATCCAAGCCAGCAGAATACGTTTACCGGCAAGCTGACGAGACCCATGTTCCATAGGGTCTTTCGTTTGGCCAAACAGATCATCGACAATCGCCTGCGCAGGCCAGTGACCTGAAACGCGGCCCCTACACTTTCGAACTACCTCTTCTTGTTTTGAGACTCCCAATCGGCGAGAAACTTCTTCAAGCCGACATCGGTGAGCGGATGTTTCACCATCTGCTGGAAGATGGCAAAGGGCATCGTGCAAATGTGCCCTCCAGCCAAAGCCGCTTCAACGACATGCTGGGGATGCCGAACGCTCGCGACCAGCACAAATGTCTTGAAGTCATAGTTCTTATAGATTGTGACGATCTGGCGGATGAGTTCCATGCCGTTGGAACTGATATCGTCGAGCCGCCCGATGAAGGGCGAGACACACCATGCTCCGGCCTTCGCCGCCAGCAGCGCCTGTGTCGGAGAAAAGCAAAGAGTGACGTTGACGCGGATCCCTTCAGCGGTCAGACGCTTGGTGGCCTTGAGTCCTTCCGCAATCAGAGGAACCTTCACCACAATATTTTTGTGGATCTTGGCGAGTTCCCGCCCTTCCTTGACCATGGCATCGGCTTCGATGCTGACCACTTCTGCACTGATCGGGCCGTCGACGATGTTGCAGATTTCGACCAGGACTTCACGAAACACGCGGCCCTCCTTGGCCACGAGCGAGGGATTGGTCGTTACACCGTCCAGCAAGCCGAGGCTTGCCGCTTCCTGAATTTCCTTCACGCTGGCAGTATCAAGAAAAAATTTCATGGTGTGATCCTTTCTTGTCAAACATAAGAGATTCGATTACGCAGCTGTTGAGCCATCGGCTCGATTTTTCCATTGTAGGGAGAAGTCCAGGGTCGCCGCAACAGGGCGTCGCAGTTTGACAGCCTGTGCATCGACCGCTACAATCCAGATCCGTCCTATCGCGCTGATTATGGGTTTCCGTCATCGAGGAGACTCCCAGATGAGACGTCTGTTTTGGCTTCCGGCCATCTGCTTCCTCCTCACCGCGTGCGGCGGCGATAACCCCTATCTGGAAGCGTCGTTGAAGCCGGCCGAAATGCAGGGCAAGGACAAGGCCTGGTTCGAGAAGAATTGGGGTACGCCGGACGGAAAGTCTCCGCGCTTCTTCGGAGGTGAGACCTGGACCTACTATCGCATCGCCGGCGGCAAGACCAGCGCACCGCTGTTTAATTTCTCCCCCAACCAGTGCCAGATTACTTTGAAATTCGACAAGGAAGAGAAGCTGTCCGACTACAGCTATTCCGGCTGCTAGCCCGCCATTTGCCTTTGAAACTTATCGGCGCATGTTCGGCCACAAAAACAATACGTCTGGCCACCGATCACCTCAATGACCGCAGTTCCGCGCGGAACGAATACGCGACAGACCGGATCCTGTACCATCTGATTCTTGTCCACGGGTAGCTGGTCGGTTCCCCCTCGTCCCTTCAGCTCGCGCAGGGCGCTCCTGATCAGAAAATAGAGGATGATCAGGAGGATCAGGACAAAAATTATTCTATACATAGGGGGAGAGTTGCATCAGAGCCACAATCCTATGGGACAGGAGGTTCCGTGTCAAGAATCGTGGCGGCCGATAGGTGAGCCAGTCTTCCTAGTCTTGTTGGTCTTCAAGCATGGTGCAAAGGACCTAGATCTAGGGCCACCTGGGGACTTTTGTTCGTGACAGGTCCAGTACTTCTGATGGATATGCATCCATTTTCCGGAATGCTAGAGTGCGCCCATGAAGACTTGTGACAAATGTCGTGGAACAATGTTGCCGGAACGGGCAGTGGATTTGGACGCCGGGTTGGCGATCACCGTGTTCGCCTGTTTGAACTGCGGTCGTCGGAAGGCCGCAGACCAGGAGCCACGTCCCCTTACGGCGAGACATTGAGACCGACCTGATCCAGCTGGCGTATCCAACCTTGACAGGGCCCCGCTGCGACAACGGCCGTCTGTCACGGTCCACCATGCAGCTGCGCCGGGTGAGGCGAGGCTCCTCGTCAATTCACCGCAACCCCAGCACATCCATCATATCGTACAAGCCCGGCGGGCGACCAACGACCCAGCAGGCCGCGCGCAGGGCTCCGCTCGCGAAGGTATCCCGGCTGCTGGCCCGATGGATGACTTCGATCCGTTCGCCCACGCCTCCGAAGAGGACCGTATGGTCTCCCACGATGTCCCCTGCGCGGACCGTCTGAATCCCGATCTCGGTCTTCTTCCGCTCGCCGATCAGACCCTTCCGCTCGTACACGCCGACTTTCGCGAGGTCCCGCCCGACGGCGGTCGCCAAGACCTCCGCCAGCTTTAGCGCGGTTCCGCTCGGTGCATCCTTCTTGAGCCGGTGGTGCGCTTCGATCACTTCGATATCGTACCCATCACCGAGTGTCCTTGCCATTTCGGCGATCACCTTGCAGATCAGATTGACACCGACGCTCATGTTGGGTGACAGCACACAGGGGACCTGGCCGGTTAATTCATGGATCTGTTGGGTCTGGGGAACGGAGAAGCCCGTCGTGCCGATGACCATGGCCCGACGATGGTGAGCGACGATGCTGAGATGCTCCAAGGTCGCGTGCGGCGAGGAGAAATCAATGACCGCTTCACCTCGGCCGAGCAGCGAGGAGAGATCGTCGGTGATCGGGACTCCCGTACGTCCGCACCCGGCGACTTCACCGGCATCCTGCCCCAGAGCCGGATGCTTGCTCCCTTCGATCGCGCCGGCGAGCGTCAGGGTCGTCGATTCTGCCAGCAGGGCGACAAGCCGGCAGCCCATTCGTCCTGCAGCTCCTGCAACGATGACGTTGATCATAGGCGGTAGGGTGAGCTGGGTGGCGGCTAAATGAGTTTCAGGTCCTTGAGCACCGCGGTGAGTTGTGCCTTGGTCTCGGCCCCCATGGGACAGAGCGGCAACCTCAGGTCAGGTGTAATCTTGCCCATCAGGCCCAAGGCCTCCTTGACGGGAATCGGGTTGGTCTCGTAAAACAACGCGGCAAAGAGCGGGGACAATCGGAAGTGGAGATTCCGCGACTCGTCAACGTGTCCCGATAAAAACGTGGAAACCAGCTTGGCCATCTCTGAGGGCACGAGATTGGCCGCAACCGTGACGACGCCCTTCGCCCCGACCGCCATCATTGGAAGCGTGAGAGCATCGTCACCGGCAAGGACTGTCAACCGCTCGCGGCAATGCAGGGCGATGTCGGATGCCTGTTGCACCGAACCACTACCTTCCTTGATTCCCACGATATTCTTCATCCCGCACAGACGGGCCACCGTGGTGGGCAGCATGTTCACGCCCGTCCGCCCGGGGATGTTATAGAGCACCTGCGGTAAATCGACCGCCTCGGCGATAGCCTTGTAATGTCGATATAAGCCTTCCTGCGTGGGCTTGTTGTAGTACGGGGTGATCAGGAGCGCACCGTCCGCTCCGGCTTCTTTAGCATGCTTGGTCAGCGAAATCGCCTCCGTCGTGCTGTTGGAGCCGGCTCCCGCAATGACCGGAATCCGTCGCCGGACGACCTCAACCGCGAGTTTCACGACTCGATGGTGCTCTTCGTGCGACAACGTGGCGGATTCTCCCGTCGTGCCGCAGGGGATAATCCCATTCGTGCCGCAGGCGATTTGCCACTCGATCAAATCACCGAAGGCCTGCTCATCCACCTTGCCATTCTTGAATGGCGTGACGATGGCCACTAATGAACCGGTAAACATGACAGCTCCTTTCCCTGCAACCCGGTGCTCCTGTCGTCACACTTGCGATACAGCGTCCGGCCAACGGACTCATCGAGCGTCTGCCCGGATATCCCCCTCTCGAGAACGGCAAAGGCTGGGACTTCTTTGGACACCCAGGTTTCGCCGGTCAGACGGTCGCTCGGCCGCCTAGCTCAAAAACGCGGGAATCGTCTCGCCTCTTACCAAATCCTCGTAGGTTTCCCGCGCCCGGATGACATGCACTTCGGCATCCTTCACCAACACTTCCGGCACCCGCGGCCGGGAGTTGTAATTGGACGCCATCACGAACCCATAGGCCCCAGCACTCATCACGGCCAGGAGATCGCCGGGGTTCACTTCGGGCAGCGTGCGATCCTTTGCCAGAAAATCACCGGACTCGCAGACCGGGCCGACGACGTCGACTGCACGCTTGGGTTTCGCCAGCAACGCTTCCGAGACGGGGCGGATATCGTGATAGGCGCTATAGAGACTGGGTCTGATCAAATCGTTCATCGCCGCATCGACGATCACGAAGCGCTTGGCCTCCCCGTCCTTCTGATACAGCGCCCGCGTCAAGAGAATACCGGCATTGCCCACGATCACCCGGCCCGGTTCCATAACCAACGTCAGATTCTGGCCCTTGACCAAAGGGGAAATCGCCTCCGCCAAATCCTTCGGCAGCGGCGGCTTCTCGTCGGAGTAGGTGATGCCGAGACCGCCTCCCACATTCAAGTATTGGATTCCGATGCCCTGCGTCTTCAGCGCCTCGACCAGAGCCACGACTTTCTTCAACGCCTCAACGAACGGCGTCACTTCGGTCAATTGCGATCCGATATGGGCATGGACGCCCACGATGTCGATGTGGCCCAGGGAGGATGCCAGTTTGTATTCCTCCAATGCCCTGTCGGCGGCGATGCCGAACTTGCTCTTCTTGAGTCCCGTCGAAATATACGGGTGGGTCTTGGGATCGATATCGGGATTGATCCGCAAAGCGACCCGCGCCTTTCTTCCGACAGAACGCGCCACCTCGTCGATCGCCCTGAGCTCGGCGGAGGATTCGACGTTGAACATCAAAATGCCCGCCCTCAAGGCGTCGCGGATCTCGTTGGCGCTCTTGCCGACCCCCGCAAACACGATTTTCGACGGCGGCACTCCCGCTTTGAGGGCCCGGAACAATTCCCCGCCCGAGACGATGTCGACTCCGCTGCCTTCCTTGGCCATCAGACGCAAAATCGCCAGATTGGAGTTCGCCTTCATCGCAAATGCGACGACGTGCGGAATGTCCTTGAACGCCCCGTCGTACGCTCGGAAATGACGAGTCAACGTCGCATGGCTGTAGATGTAGCAGGGAGTACCGACCTCCTTAGCGATCTGGCTAACCGGCACGTGCTCGCAATAGAGTTCGCCGTGGCGATATTCGAAGCTATGCATCCTGAAGATCCTCGCTGAGGATTTCCAACCCGGCCAGGGAGAGTCCCTGCAACGCCGTCTCAAACGCATCCGTAAACTTGCGGTACCGCACCTTGACGTTCGGGATGGCACGCTTGATGGCTTCCGCATCCACCAACGCTTTGAGGGCGTCCGGGGCCGCCAGTTTCAAATGCTCGAAATTCACGATGATGTCCATCCGCGCCTTCTCGGCCGCTACCTTCATGCGGTTGATCAATTCCTGCGCGTTCAACCGGTCGAGGGTCCCTTCGAGGTCGACAATGAGCGCCGCGAACTTATCGTGTCGCTTGACCTTGATATTGAGCGCCAATTGCTCGGGAGACAGCGCCTGAGGATCGAGGCGTTGCTTGAGGGCGTGCAGCGCGCTGGGGATCAGTTGCTCCGTATCGAACACCGGAAGCTTGGCCTGGAGGTTCTTGAGCACCGAGGCCAGTGGCGACAGGGTTCCCTGCGGACAGCTTCGTTTGACCAGTTTTCTGAACTCGCGATTCATTTCCCACCGCGCAATCAGCCGCTGCTTCGTGCCCGAGAGGCGGTTAAAGATGTTCGGCAAGGAATAGAACTGATGGTTGGCCCAATGGAATCCCTCCTGCAATTGTTCCGGCGTCATGCGGCTCGGCCGAAATACGACGTGCTTGCCGTCGTACTTGGACCAATCGCGATCGAAGATCCGTCCGGCGCTGTTGTAACGCTCATACAGAGCGGTGCCGGGAAGCGGCGTCAAGACGTTGAAATAGGCGAGTTCGACTTGGTTTTTCGTTAGGAATTCGACCGCGCGCTCGAACACGGCCTCATCGTCATTGTCGAAGCCGAAGACGATTCCTGGATTGACCATGATCCCGTAATCGTGGAACATTTTTATCTCTTGGGAGAACTTTTTCACCCGATTGAACGGCTTATTGGTCTCGTCGAGGCAGTCTTCATCCAGCGATTCCATGCCGACGAACACCGAGACGCAACCGCTCTCCGCCGCCAACTTAACCATCTCCTCATCATCAGCCAGGAACAGTGTGGACTGGCATCCCCACTTGATCTTCAGGGGCTTCAACGCGGTCCAGAGTTCCCGGCAATAGGCGCGGTTACTGTTGTGGAGGTCGTCTACAAATGCCACAATGCTGCCGTCTTCGATGCCCACGCGGATCCGCAGTCCGAGCAGGAAGGCCTTCCAGATCGGTTCGTCTCTCAATCGTTCAACCAATTCGCTTCGGATCCACCGCTGCACATTTTGCAGTTCCGTCACGACTTCTTCAACGGGCCGCCGACGAGTGGTCTTGCCGTTGAACGGCGAGACACTGCAGAACTCGCAATCAAAGTGGCAGCCTCTCGTGGTAAAGCTGCATTGGCGGGTCATATACGAGTCGGGACTTAGCAACTCCACACGAGGGCTCTTGTAGTGTTCCAGCGTGGGGAACGACGTCATTCTGTACGTCCGCTGCAATGTCCCCGCTTCATAATCGGCCACCAGCTGGGGCCAGAGGTCTTCGGCCTCCCCACACACGATCGCATCCGCATATTGCAGGGCTTCATCGGGGCAATACGTGGGATGCACCCCGCCCAGCACCACGGTCTTGCCCCGTTGGCGAAACTCCTTGGCGATCTCATATGCCCTCGGCGCATAACAGGTCATGATCGAGATCCCCACCATATCGCATGGATAGTCGAACTCAATGTCTTCGACCGCCTCATCGACCAACTCCACCTGCCAATGCTCCGGCGTATACGCGGCGATCGTCGGGAGGCTCAGCTTGGGAAACCATACCGCCCGCCGTTCCGACGCGGTCAGATGATACTGACTGTTGCGGGGATAGGGATCCACCAGCAGCAGCCGTTTGGTCGCAGTCCGAGTGAGGTGCGGGGCTTGACGGGTCGGCTGAATCAATTGCATCGGGGCCTCCTAGACTCTCGCGTCAAGGTGACGAACCTATCTGCCGCCAACCGGCCGCAGAGGCGGCAAATCCACATCCTGACCCTGCAGAGCAGGATCAGAGTCGCTACGTTCCACAGGTGCCGCTGCGCTCGGGCGCTGAGATCCTGCAGCATCGAGGCGTTTTTGTTGTTCGATCGTCACCGCTACTCCTACATTCTCAGGAGCAATGGGGGCTCCGACCGTCCCGCAGGACACGGAGAGTCCCGCTGCGAACCACGCGAGCCATCGTGCCCTCACAACGACCGCTCCAACTCCTTGATGCGCTGCTCTACCCGAACTCGAGCCGTGCTGCCTATCTGCGCCTTCCGGTTGATGGCAGCCGGGACGGATACACGAGCAAAGACTTCTTTATCGATGCGGTCGGAAAACAGCCGCAGTTCGTCCAATGAAAAGTCGGCAAGTTCTCGCTTGCTGTCCAACGCAGCCAGGACGATCCGGCCGGTCACCGCATGAGCCTCTCGAAAGGGTACGCCTCGTACGACCAGATAGTCCGCCAACTCCGTCGCGAGGAGATGCCCGGTCCGAACGGCTTCCGCCAAGACCTCTTGATTCACCTTTAGGCGCCGCATCAACTCGGTCAAGACCCGCACCGAGGACATGACCGTATCCAGTGCGTCGAACAGCGCCGGCTTGTCCTCCTGCAGGTCCCTATTATAACTGAGCGGCAGAGCCTTCAATGTAGTCAAGAGATTCATCAACTGTCCATAGACTCGGCCGGTCTTCCCCCGGATGAGTTCCGGAACGTCCGGGTTCTTCTTCTGAGGCATCATACTACTGCCGGTACAGAATCCATCCGGCAAATCGACAAATCGAAACTCCTGTGATGACCAGACGATCAATTCTTCACTCATACGGGACAGATGCATCATCACGATCGAGAGTGCCGCAGTGACTTCGATCATGAAGTCGCGATCCGAGACCGCGTCGAGACTGTTCGTCGTCACGCCGGGGAACCCCAACAATCTCGCCGTATAGCGGCGGTCTACGGGATAATTTGTGCCGGCCAGGGCTCCCGATCCCAACGGCATGACATTGAGCCGCGCATAGGCATCGCGCAACCGGCTCTTGTCCCGCGCCATCATATCCACGTACGCCAGGAGGTGATGGGCAAAGAGTACGGGCTGAGCCCGCTGTAGATGCGTGTAGCCCGGCATCACGACGGCGCGATGGGCCTTCGCCTTGGCGACCAGGACCCGTTGAAATTCCTGCAACTCCGCCTGCAAGCGATCTAATTGACTGCGGAGGTACAGCCGGATGTCCAATGCGACTTGATCGTTTCGGCTCCGGCCGGTATGCAGCTTGCCGCCAACAGGACCTATCATCTCCGTCAAGCGTCGTTCGATCGCCATGTGAATGTCTTCATCCTCTGGCAAGAATCGAAACCGTCCACGATCCAGTTCGGCCCGCACGGCTTCCAGACCGCGAACGATGGCGGTGGTGTCGGCCGCCGACAAGACGCCCGCCTTCTTCAGCGTTTTGCAATGGGCGATGCTGCCTTGGATGTCCTCGGCATACATGCGGCGGTCGACGCCGACCGAGCCGGTAAAGGCTTCCACCAACCGGTTTGTCTTTTCACGGAACCGTCCTTCCCAGGCCTTCCCGCCGGCTGCCGGCCTATGCTGACGGTCGCCTCCGGCAGCCATCAGGACGAGACCTTCCTTCGCTGCGCTCGGATTTTCAGACGCAACGCATTCAAACGAATGAAGCCTTCCGCGTCCTTCTGGTCATACACCTCATCTTCCTCAAACGTAGCGATATCGAGGCGGTACAGCGACTGCTTCGACCGGCGACCGACGAGGATGCAGTTCCCCTTGTAGAGTTTGACCCGCGCGACGCCGGTCACATCTCGTTGGGCCTCGTCGATCGCCGTCTGGATCATCTCCCGCTCGGGGCTAAACCAGTATCCGTTGTAAATCAGATCCGCATAGCGCGGAATCAAACTGTCCCTGAGATGCAGCACCTCGCGATCCATCGTCAGGGACTCAAGCCCCCGATGGGCGACATGGAGAATCGTTCCCCCCGGCGTCTCGTAGACACCGCGCGACTTCATGCCGACATAGCGATTTTCCACGAGATCGACGCGTCCGATCCCGTGTGTCCCGCCCAACTTGTTGAGATGGGCGAGCAACCGCGCCGGACTCATCTTTTTCCCGTCTACGGCTACGGGGTTTCCCGCTTCGTACTCGATGGCGACTTCGAGCGCCCTGTTCGGCGCTTGCTCCGGCGAAACCGTCATCTGAAAGATCTCATCCGGCGGCGCTTCCCACGGATCTTCCAGAATACCTCCTTCGTAACTCACGTGAAACAGATTTAAATCCATGCTGTACGGCTTGGCCTTGGTCGCCGTGATAGGAATGTGATGTCGCTCGGCGTACTCGATCAATTCCCGGCGAGATCGCATGGTCCATTCCCGCCACGGAGCAATGACCTTGAGTCGGGGAGCGAGCGCTGTATAGGTCAGCTCGAACCGAACCTGGTCGTTTCCCTTGCCCGTGGCTCCATGCGAGACGGCATCGGCCCCTTCCTTCAAGGCAATCTCGGCCTGACGGCGGGCAATCAGTGGTCGCGCGATCGACGTACCCAAGAGGTACGACCCTTCGTACAGGGCATTCCCGCGCAACATAGGAAACACATAGTCCGTCACGAACGTCTCGCGGAGATCCTCTACGTAGACCTTTTTCACCCCAAGAGCCTGCGCTTTTGCCTTGACGGCCTTGAGATCTTCTCCCTGGCCGAGATCGGCACAAAACGCAATGACCTCGGCTTCATACGTTTCCTGAAGCCATTTCAGGATGACCGACGTATCGAGCCCGCCGGAATAGGCAAGCACCACTTTGTTGATAGGACGAGTCATGATGCGCGTTGTTTCCTTTTACCCAAAAGTCTGGTCAAAATGGCCTTCTGCATATGCAATCGATTTTCGGCCTGGTCGATGACGACCGATTGTGAGCCATCCAGCACTTCCTCGGTAATCTCCTCCCCCCGATGCGCTGGCAAACAATGCATGACGATTACATCGGGTTTCGCCCGGCCGACGAGACGGCTGTTCACCTGGTAGGGAGCCAACACCTTGAGACGTCGCGCTTGTTCGCGTTCTCGGCCCATGCTGATCCACACATCAGCATAGATCACGTCCGCTTCCTTAACCGCGACCTGCGGGTCGTGCCCAAGTTCGATGGTGGCTCCCGTGCCGGCCGCCACCACCCTCGCCCGATCAACGACGTGTTGGTCCGGTTGGTAGCCGGACGGACAGCCGAGCGCGATCGTCATACCCATTTTCGCAGCCGCTTCGATGAGTGAATTCGCGACATTGTTGCCGTCCCCCACGTACGCGACCTTCAGACCGCGGAGCGTCCCCTTTTTCTCGCGGATCGTCAGCAGATCCGACAATGCCTGACAGGGGTGACTGAGATCGGTCAACCCGTTGATCACCGGCATGGTGGCTTCGGCAGCCCACTCCTCCACGCTGGCATGGTCATAGGTGCGGACGACGATCCCGTCGAGATACCGCGACAACACCCTCGCCGTGTCGGCAACGCTTTCGCCGCGCGACAGCTGAATATCGCCCATCGGCAAGACCAGCGCATGGCCGCCCAACTGATTCATACCCGCTTCGAACGAAACCCTGGTGCGCGTCGAGGGCTTCTGGAACAGGAGTCCCAGCGTCTTGCCTTGGAGCAGTGGATGGGAAATCCCGCGGCGCTGCTTGTCTTTCAAGCGGGCAGCGAGGGTGAGGAGGTACTCGATCTCGCCTCGCGGGATCGCCGCGACGTCCAGCAGATCTTTCCCCAATCCCGTCCTGTGACGAGGTCGTCGGTTCATTTGGACACCTAACCGGTCAATGCCCCGGCGATTCGATCGCTTGCCGGTTGAATACGTGGGACAAGACCTCGATCAACCGATCGATGTCCCGCTCGACAACAATCAGCGGGGGTATGAATCGCAAAACGCGTTCGCTGGTCGCGTTGATGAGGACCCCCCGCCTCAAGCATCCACTGACGACGCTCTTGGCATCCATCTCCACTTCCATTCCTTGCAGGAGGCCAAGCCCTCGTACCGCGCGCACTGCATGATGGCGGTCTTTACATTCCAGGAGTCCCTTCACCAAATACTCGCCCATCTGCCTCGCTTGATCGAGCACTCGGCCTTCGAGCAATACGCGAAACACCGCCAGCGCCGCCGCGCATGCGAGCGGATTGCCGCCGAAGGTGGACCCGTGCGAACCTGGCGTGAATGCCTGCGCCACCGAATCTTTGGCGAGACAGGCGCCGATCGGCATGCCTCCACCGAGCCCTTTGGCCAAGGTCATGATATCCGGCTCAACTCCGAACTGTTCATACGCGAAGAGTGTCCCGGTGCGCCCCATGCCGGTTTGCACTTCGTCGAAAATCAGAAGCACGTCCCGACGTGAGCACAGCTCGCGCACTGCCTTTAGGTATTCACGATCGGCGACGTGCACGCCTCCCTCGCCTTGGATCGGCTCGATCATGATCGCCGCAGTCTTGTCGGCGACGGCTTGTTCCAGCTTCGCAAAATGATTGAATTCGACATAGGAGAAGCCGGGAAGCAGCGGCTCATATCCTGTCTGGACTTTGTCCTGGCCCGTTGCCGTGAGGGTCGCCATCGTGCGGCCGTGAAACGAATTCTTCATGGTCACGATCTCGTGCCGACCGGGTCCATACTTGCCGTGCGAATAGCGTCGGGCCAGCTTGATCGCCGCCTCGTTGGCCTCCGCTCCGCTGTTACAGAAGAAGACTCGCTCGGCAAAGGAGTGATCGACAAGCATCTGAGCCAACTTGACCTGCGGCTCAGTGTGATAGAGGTTGGACGCATGGATGAGCTGAGCCGCCTGACGCTGAACAGCGGCGACTAGATCCGGATGCCCGTGTCCCAACAGATTGACGGCCACTCCGGCGACGAAATCGGTGTATTCCCGTCCTTCGAGGTCGTACACTTTGATCCCCCGGCCTCTCACGATCGAGATCGGCTGGCGGCCGTACGTTCCCATCAAGATTTGATCACCCGTGTTCTTCAGCTCTTCGGTGGGCATGGCGATCGTATCCCCTTGTAAAGAAAAGGGACGCTAGCATAGGACGCCCCTGAAAGCAACCGTGAAGGCTCCCTCCCAGTCGGGTGTTCTGATGTGGTAGTCTCAGAGCGATGCAACCCTGTCCTCAGTGCACTCAACAGAACCAGGACGGTTCCAAATATTGCTATCAATGCGGAGCGATTCTCTCTTCGAACGTCGAGGCTCAACCTGCCTTCTCTTCGACTGAGAACACGCCCCTCACGGACCTCGACCTGTTGAGGGCCTTCATCGGCCCCCACTCGGAGCGATATCTAGAGCAATTCAGGAAATTCGGATCGGCGCAGGCACCTCAGTTCGCCCCGACGTGGAATTGGCCGGCCTTTCTGTTCATTTCCTTCCTCTGGTTCCTGTACAGAAAGATGTATCTCTATGCGATGGTCTATGCGGTCGGCCCCATGGTGTCCACCTATCTGACAGGCGACCTCACGGTCGGCATCGTCTGGAGCATCATGGCTGGCGCGACAGGCAATTACATCTATTACTGGCATTGTCGCGAACAGATCGGTGAGATCAAGCGCAGGAGCGGAGAGGATCCCGCAAAGCGCGAACGAGCGATCCGAGAGGCCGGCGGCGTGCAGCCTTACGTGATCTGGGTCGGCATCGCCTTCTACATGCTCTTTCTGCTGGCCATGTTCAAGATGGCCCAGGAAGAACTCTCAGACAGAGGTCGCCACCCTACCAAGCCGGCTCAACCGGCGGCGCTGATTGAGGCCTGAGGGCCGACGACTCCATCATCGTCGTCGTTGCCAGCCCATCCATCCCTGAAACCAGGCAAGATCCTGTTCATAGGCCGCTCCGCCCGAATCCGCCGCTTCCTGTCTTTGCTCCAATTGTGTATAGGTTCGGGGCCAATTTTTCTGCCACCATGACTTGATCTCGTCCGCACCGTACGCCTGTCCGCTGGGGTTCAAAATGCCGGCCGCGGTGCACAGAGGCGCAATCAGGGGCCAGTAGCGATCTTTCCCCAAACCGAGGCTTCGGAAATGTTCGCGGAGCAGGAAGACCACCCACAGCTCCGCGCTGTGTTTTTTATTGTGCTTGAACGGCTGAGTTTGCCTGAGAGGCACCGGATCGAACGCTTTGACGATCGACGTATAGTCCGGTCCTCCGTAGGTCCCAGCGGCCTCGGCCAGCTCTTCGACCACGTTGGCAAGCTCCAACTCCATGATCGCCGACGGACTGGCGTGGCTCACCGAGGTGGAATCAATCTGATGGCCGGGCATCGTCAAAAGCTCGATGATCGGTTTGAGTTCGCGAAGCCGCGCAGCCGCGGTTTTCAGGATCTGCTCTGACTCAAGCCAGTAGTCTGGATCGTTCTTGGTGAGCCGCTCGCGACCAGGCGGCGGCAAGACCGTCGGCACCCAATAGCGCATCAGGACGAATAGAACGTACTCGACCTTCCCCCCGACCTGTTCAATACGCTGCAGCAGGTGACCGACCTTGATGCCGCTGAAGAACACCCGGGCACGGTCTGCCACGCATAGTCGCTCGGCCATTGTGACCCACCAAGTCTCGAGGGGATCAGGGTTACCGTCAGGCGAATGTGTGGAATTCATGCCGGAAGCCGACTCTTCTTGAGGCGAACGAGCGGCATGGTACTGCCGTGCCTCTGTGAAAGCAATGCTTGACTTGAAGTCGCGATTTAGTATTCTTGTGGCTTTCGGCAACGCACGTTGACTTTGATCTGAGGAGTACGGCGATGGCGCGGTTGATATTATTGCGGCACGGAGAATCGCAGTGGAATCTTGAAAATCGCTTTACGGGATGGGTCGACGTCCCGTTATCAGAACGGGGATTCCGAGAAGCCAAGAACGCCGGCGAGAAACTCCGCGGATTCACCTTCGACCGCGCATTCACTTCGGTGCTGACGAGAGCCACCGAAACATTACGGCTCGCGCTCGAGACCATCGGTCAGACGCAGATTCCCATTCAAAAGGACAAAGCGCTGAACGAACGAATGTACGGTGATCTTCAAGGGTTGAATAAGGCGGAAACAGCGAAGAAATACGGTGATGAACAGGTGAAAATTTGGCGGCGCAGCTATGATGTCCGTCCTCCCGGCGGAGAAAGCCTGAAGGATACCGCCGAGCGGGTGCTGCCGTACTATGAGAAGACGATCAAGCCTCACGTCTTGAAAGGGGAAACAATCCTCATCGCCGCCCACGGAAATAGTCTGCGAGCCCTGGTCATGGAACTGGAACAGCTGTCGCGGGAGCAGGTGCTGGAACTCAATATTCCGACAGGAGCTCCTTTGTTCTACGAACTCGACGGCAGCGGGAAGGTCGTGAGCCACCGGTACCTATAGCACCTCCGGCCCTCTCAAATGTCCTGCAGCACATGGCCATAGACATCGACGGGCACTGAATCCATGAAAAGAGCGAGAAGTCGTCCGCGCTCGTCTTCGCTCACGATCCGCTGCTCCTCCAAATACATGGCGGCTTCTGTATGAACGGCCATCCTGTTCGCCGCCTGTTGCATAACCTGGTCATAGCGCCGCCCCCGATCCTCCCATTCCGCAAGAAAAGACGTCCAGGTGATGGGACCTAAGGGAGGCGCCGTCGTCCACCATGATTCCACCGACTGGAGAACGAGTTCCCGAACAAGCTGCTGGTATTTGCGCGGGATGTGGGCCTCGACCGCTGAGGAGATCCAGAACAGGTTCAGGCACAGCAGCTCACAGGAAATCTGCTGCGCTCGCTCCACTGTGGCGTCAATCCCGTATTCTTCCAGGTTCGACGGAGATATCGGCTTCGGTAATGCGGCGATCAGCGCGGCTGCCGCTTCGTTGGGCGTCATAGACTGTGCTAATGCTCCCGGCGTAACAGGGCCGTCAAGTTGAGGCGCGAGAATAACTCAGCCTCCTTTCCCGCTCAAGTGACTTGTTGCATAACATCCTTCGGTTGGCATGCCATGCGGCATGCACCGATTCCTCTCCCCATTTTACACTCAAGCTTCGGCCGTGGCTGTGGTCCTCACCAGTTCGAACATTGTCGGCCGGCCAGCCCTTTCGGATGACCACCGTGGAGTTTCGAAGCGGTCTCGGATTTGCCGCCGGGCCGCCAAAAATCCCGTCTTTATGCTCGGTTGTAACCTGGCCTATGCCGTCGATATCCGGATTGGCTCGTGAGGCCGACGATGCTGCTAACTCCGACGAGAGCCCCTTTCCACATCGGCTGGCGGGAGGGCGAGGTGGGCGAGGCTTAGGCCGCCTTAGCGGGCCTCCAGCGAAGTCCGACGCCAAGCAATTCTTGCAGAAGTTCTTTGTACTGATAATCGGCCTTGCCAGCTGAATCAGCAAAATCTTCGTCTTCTGCGATTTGGGGGTTAGGATTGGCCTCTAGCACGTATAATCGCCCGGTTTTGTCCATCCGCATGTCGATGCGCGCATAACCGCTGAGGCCTAACGCACGATAGACACGCTTCGCAAGGTGCTGGATCTCCGCCGCCTTCCCGCCCGGTAAGTTTCTGGCTTCCTTGGACGTGATCCCATACTTCTCCTGGTACTTGCGGCTCCATTTGACACGCTCTGTTGCAATGCGACGCGCCTCCTCCGGAAGCTTATCCATTCTCAGCTCCCACACAGGAAATACATGGAGATGTCCATTGCCCATCACACCAACATACAACTCCCGCCCTTCAATGTAGCGCTCGATCAGCGCTCCCGTCTCAAGACTCTGGTGAACAAAGATGACCCGTTCCTTCAGTTTCTCATCGTCCTCCACAATGGACGCCTGAGAGATACCAAGGGAAGCCTCCTCGGTCACCGACTTCACAATGAGCGGGAACGACAACCAGCTCGGACGCTTCACGCTACGCCCCTGCGGCACCATCATAAAATCGGGGAATGGAATACGATGGAATGAGAATAGTTTCTTCGACAGAACTTTGTCTCGCGCGAGCATCAATCCACGAGGGTTGCATCCGGTATAAGGGACCCGGAGGAGTTCAAGATACGAGACGACGTTCTGGTCATAGACCGCCACTCCATCGAATTCCTCCAAAAGATTGAACGCGATGTGCGGTTTCCATTCCTCGACCGCAGCCCGAATGACCCCCAAATCATTCTTGACACCCAGCGGTCTTACGACGTGGCCGAGCTTTCGGAGCGTGTTCACGACATCGTATTCAGTCTTCCACTGCATGTGCTTCAAGTCCTGTCCGGTCGGATGATCCGGAGGGACCAAGTCCTCATGCATTAACACCAATATCCTGAGTCGCCTCATACAGCTACCTTATGACGTCCGCTTCGCAGGTAGTTCATCGTATGCACGGTCAGCAAAATCGTAAAATCCAGCTTGACCTGTTCCTCCGGGACCGGGACTCTCAGCCGCAACTGCTGGCAACGGAGGATCATATCTTCAAGGACCTGATCGATTGTGTATTGATACTCCCCGGTCCATCCGGCGACTTTTCGCCGAACTTCCCGGCGAAACCGTTTCAAGAAGGTGGCTGCGCTCATCCGATCGGCGTGCAGGGGCGCATCGGAAAATAGTCGCTTCAGATCGGGATCGTAGAACGATGGCCGTTCAATACCATAATGGGCCCGCTTGCGGTCATAATGTTCCCTCAGTGTCAGCTTGAGCGAATGCAGAGGATCGACCGTCTCCGTCGTGGTGACCGTGGGCTCGACACCTGCGAGTTCCCTCATGAGACCATCCATATATTGAAGCTTGCGCAGCACAGGCCACCCTTTGTACCGGTCGGACCACATCGAGTCCGGAGTCAACCAAACAGCGAAGGTCTCGGCAAAGTCTTCATCGGGATGGCTTTGCGCATACCAGAGATCCAGATGGCGTACGTAACTCCGACTGTAGGGACGAGGACTGTAGTATTTCGGGTATGGTTCCGAAGACCGTCCAAAAATGCGCTGGCGGTTGTGAAGCCTCCTGATACGATAGGCATTTTCGAGCGCATGGCCTGCTTCGTGACGAAGAATCCTCATACACCATTCAGGTGTGCCGCCTTCAACCTCAAGCATTTGAACCAGCTCAAGTTTGATCAACCGTGGATGAGCGAGGTAGAACGGAATGGCAATCCCCGGCACTCCATCGGGCGTGAACCATTCATTCGATAACCAACAATGCGGTCGAAACCGCAGCCGCTTCGCTTCGAGTTCCCGATGCAATCGTTCGATCTGAGCGGTCAAGAACGGACTGTGAAGACTGACACCTAGTCGTCGAATCGGCAGATCAAGGAGTTCTTCATCTCCCCACGTCATCCAGGGAGGTCCCGTTCGACTAGAATCTTCATGGAAACTTTCCCCCCGTTCGATCTTCGGCATCCCAACTCCACTGATCGCGTACGTGACAAGTAAAATATAGCAGACCGGACGTGCAGCCATCCTATCCTTGCATCGGGTTGTCTGTTCGTGATCACTGGCAATAACGTGTCGCGCGAGAGAGAGAACGGACAACGGGGCGCCTCGGGCGTGGCCGAGTCAGACCCGCCGCAGTGACGGACGGCATACACAGGACGGCGAGCGCTCTGGCCCACAAGTCCTTGCGGATGCTCGTGCGGGACGGCTCGTGACTAAGGGCACGATGAGCCGCATCGGTGAGGTCCCAGGAGGGTACGAGTCGACGGTTGACCGAATTCGACAGACAATCTATCGAACTTGTACAATACGGCGGTATGTCGCGATCGCCCTATCGTGGTCTCGCAGCACCCAAACTCGCCGAAGCCGCAGAACGGCTTCAAATTCAGTTGCTGCGTCAAGTCGGCCAGACTATTGGCGACTATGGTTTGATCGAAGCAGGCGACAAGATCATGGTGTGCCTGTCGGGCGGGAAGGATAGCTATGGGCTGCTGGACTTGCTGCTCGTCCTGCAGAGGAAAGCTCCGATTCGATTCGATCTAGTTGCCGTCAACCTGGATCAGAAACAGCCCGGGTTCCCGGCCCACGTGCTGCCCGAGTATCTCACGGCCATAGGAGTCCCGTTTCATATTGAGGCGCGCGACACCTATTCGATCGTGAAGCGCTTGATTCCGGATGGTCAGACGACCTGTTCACTCTGCTCAAGACTCCGACGTGGTCATCTCTATCGTATCGCCGGAGAGTTGGGAGTCACCAAGATCGCACTGGGGCATCATCGGGACGACATCCTTGAGACACTCCTGCTCAACCTCTTGTTCACAGGAAAGCTGAAGACCATGCCGCCGAAGTTACGATCGAAGGATAAGAGGCACTTGATCATTCGGCCTTTGGCAGCGGTGCGAGAAGCCGATCTGGCTCGTTACGCCACGCTACGGGGGTTTCCGATCATTCCTTGCGATCTTTGCGGCTCCCAGCCAAATCTCAAGCGCAAGCAGGTCAAGGAATTCCTGTGTAACTGGGAACATCGCGCCCCGGGATGTACGGACAGCATGTTTGCTGCTCTTTCAAACGTCGCTCCGTCGCTGCTCCTGGACAGAGGATTATTCGACTTCGGCTCACTGGACCCGAGTAGCGACGGCGTCGGCAACGAAGATGCCTGGCTCGACGAAGACCAAGCGGCTCCAGTCTGACCCGCGTCTCCATGTCCTCCACTCCAGATGACCGGCCGGATCCCGGCCCTCCGCTGTGGACCATGGGTCTCATTGTTCTGCTGATGATCGTGACCCCGTTGGTCATCTACTCAATTGCACCACCCGGCCCGATTCGAGAAGGAGATACGATCTTCTCGGCTGGCTCCATTACAGTTCCTCTGGTTAATCCGCTGCTCTATGAGGGCGCGAGGTTCGATGGTTCTTGCCTTCTTGACCCCGAGGATCCCCTGGTGGTCATCAGTCAACCAGTTGAACGAGCCGATGGGCGAATCCTGGCGAAGCTTCAAGGGAAGACTGCGATCGAATGGCCGTTTTGTCCTCCACAAGCTGAAGTGCTGTTGTCGATGCAACAGATCACCCAAAAACAACCCTTGTGGGGGCGGGCCACGATGAATTTCTTCGATTGGTTCAGATAGTGGCGATGAGAACGAACAGGCTGGTACTAGAGTTTCAACTGAGCGGCAAACTGCTTCCGGAACTTTGCCACCTTCGGTCCGACCACTGCCGTACAATATCCCTGAAAGGGATTTCGGGCGAAGTATTCCTGGTGATAGGGTTCGGCTTCAAACCACTTCCCTGATGGGACGATCTCCGTCACAATCGGACTGGGATAAATTCGTTGTTCCGTCAACAAAGCAATCGTTTCTTCCGCAATGCGCCTCTGCTCGGGTGTATCGTAGAAGATCGCGGACCGGTATTGAGTTCCAACATCATGCCCCTGGCGATTCAATGTTGTGGGGTCATGGATGACGAAAAACACCTGCAGCAATGTCCGATAGTCAACCACCTGCGGGTCGAATGCTATCCTTACGGCCTCGGCGTGCCCCGTCTGCCCTCCGCAGACCGCCTCATAGGCCGGATTGTCCGTCGTGCCTCCGATATATCCCGAGTCGACGGAATGCACTCCGTGGAGCTGATCGTACACGGCTTCGAGACACCAGAAGCATCCGCCAGCCAAAATGGCAATTTCGTGTTGCAACTGTTCTCCTCGGCTGAATACGGAGATCGCCCAGCTCGTATCACGTATATCATGGAACTCGACCGTAACTCGAGCCCGCTAAGTTGCGTCGGCCTAATTGCAGCTGACTGTGTCCCATTCATACGATACCTCTAGAACAGCAGAACTATTGAAGAGTCAGATGAGCGATGATCTGCTTCAGCTTCACCCGCTCCTCCGGTTGTATGGAAGTGAACTGAACGCCAAACGACTTTCCTTTTACCCAGCGGACCTGTGCTTCATCGATGCGAAGGGGCCAATTCAGATCCGGCACATGGATTCTGCACTCGAACGTCGCGCCGAGGACGACCACCTGTTCGCTTTCGATTCGGCAACCTCCGTCCGAGAGATCCGATGTCTTACCCTGTCCTTCGCGTTGCCCGCCGGAGAAGGTACTTCGAAACTGCGCAGTAAACCGTGGGTGTGTTCGCTTGTCGATAGGTTCACTTTCTTTAACTGATTGCAGTCTTAAGGCCATGATGCTCCTTGGCTGAAGATTCTACATATGACCGATAAAAACGGCGAGCCTTGACGCCGTGACGAGACTTTGCGTCGAGGCTCGCTGGAATGACCAGGCTATTGAAGAATTACTTCTTGAGCTTCAGCAACACGTGCCCTCGACGATTCTGCTGATAGCATGGCTCCGTGTGATCCAAGCAAAACGGACGCTCCTTGCCATAGGAAATAATCGCGACCTGTTTGGGATTCACACCTAGTTCAATCAGGTAGGTACGAGCGCTTTTGGCCCGCTTGTCACCAAGCAGCACGTTATAGTCGGTTGTTCCTCGTTCATCGCAGTGTCCCTCGACCTTCATCACTGCACCGGGATGCTGCATCAACCATTCGGCGTCATGATTCAGCGATGCCATACCATTTTCGGAGAGTGTCCATCGATCATAGCTGAAAAAGACATCCTGCAATCCAGCATCAATGGCAGCCTTCTCTTCTTTCGTCAGCTCCGCATGTTGCATCACATTCATGCCGGCATACGCTTTCGGGGTGGCTGGATACCCATGACCTAGACGTTCTTCGGCCGGCTCTTGTGAGAATCCGCTCAAGTCACCCCGTACACCTTCGCGTGTCACGGCAGGGAAGTTGGGATTGACGCCTTGTCCCTGCCACTCCCCCGAGCCATCGACCGAGCCATTCGCTCCATCTACCCGACTATTCTGAGATCCTGCATGTCCCTGCCACTGCCCCAAGCCACCGACCGAGCTATTGGCTCTATCTGCCCGACTATTCTGGGATCCTGCTTGCTCCGTCCCATTCGATTGTAGCCACTTTAGCCCGCAGCCCTCGCTGGCCATCAGCATGACGCTTGCGAAAGCAACCCGACTCAGTGTTCCGATAGTGCAGTTCATAATTCCCTCATCCCCTCGTGTTGTGAATTCCCGCGCGTAGAACAACTATAGCACCGGGTCTCATAGAGACCGCGAAGGCGAGGGTGGTCCACAGAGGGCATTACAATCAGTGAGTTGGGCGCTCAGGGGGAGGCGTTGCTTAGCGAGTGACCGGAGGACGAACCAGAGAGGGACGGCGAAATTCCAGAGGAATCACGGCTTCGATCAATAGTGGCCTCCACGCCGATCCGCCCAGCGCACCGGTCGCATGACCGTGCTCAGAGCTGCTACCGCACAGATCAGCGCAAGCATCGCAAACCCGACCAGGAGAAGGAACCCTGCACGGACATCGTGGAGGAAATAATGCTGCATGATGCCTCCTTCATCTTGGGAAAACCCGCAAATCAACTATGCCAACCACACGCACATACCCACGGAGCTGACGGATCGTGTTTCCTCAACCATTTGCCACAGCAAGGACAATGCCTCGTCCACGCCTGTCTGTGCTGACTAATGGTCCTCCGAAGCTGTTCATAGGTTACCACGCTTCGACCTCCTACGTCTTGCGGTTCAGAGCGTGTAAAATACGCCCAGGAATCGAAGAAAATCTATGCAGCTTTTGCGGGGGATTGTGACCTGCCGTATCTACGCAATTCCTCTGCATTTTTGAGGCAATCTTGCCTTCGACTACGGATTGCCCCTGCTCGAGAGATAAAGAAACTCTCTAACGGAAACATCGCTGAGGAGCGAGAACGTAGACTGCCGCCGAGGTTATAGCGAGGGAGGAGGAGGAGAATTGCTTACCCGTTCAGGTCTGTGCGTGCTGATATCAGCGTGGCGGCAGATTCAGAAATCGAAAAGTAACTACCTTGTCAGGCAAACATGCCAACGGACCGATTGCAGCTAATCCCTGCGCATCCAGGCCAGGGGGCTGCGTCTCGACTTGCGGCACGGGCTTTGGATTGTATGATTCCCGTGGCCGCCGAATCTGCACGCAGGACCGGCCATGAACATTCTCCCTCCCAACGCGAGATGCCTGGGTGCGCCTCGCTCAATATCGTCGTTGGATCTCTTTCGGCCGCCGAGTTGATGATAGCGACGATGAAGCTCCTCCGTGGTTAACTTCGGATCTTGAAGCTTGGCAAGGCTGTTCTGATCGATGGAATACTGGTGCGCCCGGCAGGAATTGAACCTGCGACCTGCGGGTTCGAAGCCCGACGCTCTATCCAACTGAGCTACGGGCGCACACAGCTATTTGAACCACCTCGACGGAGAAGTTGTCAAGAATGGAGGGCGCTGGCCGTACCCCGATTCAGAAGCACGCGGCGATATGCCTCACAACCTCCTCGATCGGCCGGCCATCGGTTGCAATAATGTGATCGGCCGCGGTCTGATATTTTGGTATACGTTCCCTGAGCACCTCCTCGATTTCTTCAATAAACGATTTGGCTCCGGTCAAAGAGGGCCGTTGCGTGTCATCGCCGATTCGAGCGGCAATCGATTCGACCGACGCCGTGAGCCAAAAGAGTATCCCGTTTCGCCTCAAGATCTCCACATTGTGCGGACGCAAGACGGCGCCACCGCCAGTATCGATGATCAGGCCATCCCGGCCGGCGAGATCTCGGCACACGTCGGATTCCCGATCGCGAAAATACTCCCATCCATGCTGTTCGACGATCGCGGGTATCGTTTGTTTCGCTCGTCGAACAATTTCCGCGTCCGTGGATATCAGCTGGCGATTCAGCTGCGCAGCCAATATTCTCCCCACGGAACTCTTCCCGACACCTCGATAGCCGATGAGCACGATATTCATGAAAACCGGGATTCCAGCACTCCGCGCATGACGTCGATCGGGGCCGGTCGCCCGGTCCACAGCTCGAATTGCGCGGCGGCCTGGTACAGAAACATCTCCAGACCGGCGATGATGCGGCAGCCAGATGCAGCAGCGTCCTTCAGCAATTGAGTGTTTCGAGGGTTGTAGACAATGTCCATCACGGTAAGGTCGCGATGCAACAGGCCGGATGGCACACAGCTTAATCCGATCTTCGGTGTCATCCCCACCGGTGTACAATGGATCAGCACGCGTACATCAGGTAGCACCCGCCTCAGCACGGCATCCTCAAGAGGTGCGTCTGACACCTCCACTGCCGTTTTATCCCGCAACTCCCCGGCCAGCACAACCCGTTCTTGCTCTTCGATCCCCAAAAGATGAATCCGGCTGACATCGGCCTGTCCGGCCAGCGCAAAGGCGATCGCACGCGCCGCACCTCCTGAACCGAGCACGACCACGGATTCATCCTTGAGAGGGGCTCCCCCTTCTCGAAGCGCACGCAGAGCTCCCGTGGCGTCCGTGTTGCAGCCGGTAAGCGCACCCTTGTCCGCCACTATGGTATTCACGGCGCCGATATGGCCTGCGACCGGCTCGATGTGATCGAGCAGCGGCATGACTCCCACTTTGTGGGGAATCGTCACACTGGCTCCGCGGAAATTGCCCAACGTCCGAAGCCCTCGGATCGCATCCCCGATCGATTCGACCCGCCAAGCGAGATACACGATATTCAGCCCAAGCCGTTGGAAGGCCGCATTGTGGATGGCAGGCGACAAAGAGTGCTCGACTGGATTGCCAATCACCCCGCAAAATTGAGTATGGGCATCGATGTTCACAAAATGCGCTCGCGCCTTCTTATTGTTACGGCTGCCTGGTGATGCGAAGGGCAAGATACTGAGGACCATGGACCTCGTAGAGGACGACGATCTTGTCGTCCTTCTTGAGGTCTTTCAGGCTCGTCAGTCCGCCCTGGTACTTCGTCTTTTCATTTGCCGTGAATGTGAATCTGGTCCCTCCGCTGTCCTTCTTCACGGCAAATTTTCCCGTGGATGAGTCCACCGCCAACACCGTACCAGGGAACTCCGTCCCGCTCTCGGCCAAAGCCATGGGCGATACCACGCAGCCGAGGAGGACACAGACCAGCATCGCGCGCAGGATTCGCATGCTTCCTCCTACCAGGCGGTCATCCCGCCATCAATCATGTACGTTCCTCCGGTCACCCAGGCGGCTTCATCTGACAGGAGATAGAGGACCATCGACGCGACCTCTTCGGGTCTTCCAGGCCGTTTCAGCAGATACTGGGCAAGGATCGGGGCAAGCTGCTCCGGATTGGCCATGAGTGGCGCAGCCATCGGGGTGTCGATCAAGCCCGGGTTGACCACGTTGCATCGAATGCCGTCCTGTGCATAGTCGATGGCGAGGGCGCGAGTCAGCGCATCCATGGCGCCCTTGGACGCGGCGTAGGCCGGGAGCACCGGAATCCCTACCACGCTGGCGATCGAAGAAATATTCACGATCGATCCGCGCCCTTGCTTTAACATCTGCGGCACGACCGCTCGCGTCATGCGAAAGACCCCGGTCACGTTCACATCGATGACATGGCCCCATGTCGCATCATCCATCTCATGAATGCGCTTCCCAAAATCACCGATCCCCGCATTGTTGACCAGGGCGTCGATTCGACCGAATGTCTTCAATGTCTTGTCGATGGTGTCTCGGGCATGTCCCTCGTCGGTGACGGATCCCGCGACGGCCAGAGCTCGCCCCCCCTTCGCCTCGATGTCGCGAACCACCCGTTCCAATTCGGCCTGACGACGGCCTGTTATGACGACGAGACCACCTTCGTCGGCGACTCGTTTAGCTACCGCTTCTCCGATTCCGGCGTTGCCCCCCGTGATAATTCCCACCTTGCCCAGCATACGATTCATGTGGCTTCCTCTTGATCGGCATGTTCGCCCCGCTCACCGCTGTCGTGCCGAGGGATCGCAGGCCCTCCCCAGAATCCGGGCTCGACTTTTCTGGCCACCGTGAGGAAGCCGGAGTGCGCAACCATGCGGTGGTCCGGTCGGACGCTGCGGCCGTGAATTGACCATGTTCGAAGCAGCGTCTCAAAGGTCTCGGGCGTGCCGAATACCGCGGCGCGCTCCAGTGCCTCGACGGTCTGTTGGACTTGAGGTACGGTTGGGACAAAGCTGAGGAAAATTGCCCCTGAGCGAAGCACGGCTGCCGCATGGTTCACGACATGCCAGGGTTCAGGCAAGTCGAGCACGACACGGTCGAACGGCAACCCGTCTTCCGGTAAATCAATCCCTTCATAGGCGTTTCGGCGGAGCGGCACGAGATTCGGCGCCGTGCCCATGTATCGTTCAATATTCATCATGGCGGTCCGAGCAAAGTCCTCCCGCGCCTCATACGTCACGACGAGCCCTCGGTGTCCCACGGCGCGCAGGAGCGCCATAGTCAAGGCACCCGAACCGGTTCCCGCCTCGAACACTCTGGCGCCCGGATAAATGTCCGCCCACATGGTAATGAGCGCAAGGTCCTTCGGGTAGAGGACCTGCGCACCGCGAGGCATCTTCAACACATATTCGCCGAACGTCGGGCGGAGGGCCAACATCGGCTTCCCGCCCGAAAGCATGACCAACGTCCCATCCGCTTTGCCGATCATTTCGTCGTGGAGGATCGTCTGCCCGCTGAACTGATACGTCTCTCCTGCCTTCAGCGTCAGGGCGTAGTGCCGCCCCTTTTTATCGACGAGATGAATGCGTTCGCCGTGGCGCAGCGTGATCATGGAGGGCCATTCTACCAGCATGACGAAAACCTGTGCCAGCACCGTTTATCGAACTCGCCGTCGCCCGGTATCTGCTGCTCCACGCTGGTGTGGCGAATGCGCCACCAACGTGTCGTTGACACCGATGAACTCCTACAGGAGCGCCTCAGGCAAGCGAGGAATTCTTCATTAAGCGACTCTAATAAACTCGCCTTTTCAGTATGATCGTTCAACGAATTTCTCATGATCAATCCAGCATAGGATTTGCTCCGTAGTTATGCTGAGAGGAGTTGTACACCGCACTCGCGAATCGTTTTGAAGTAACGAGGCTCTTACTTGATTAGGCTTATGGACCGCGGCGGTGAATGACAGCGGGCAGCGGTTCTGAGGTAGGGAGGGCAACATGAAGGATAAAGTGTTCCCCGTCGAAGAAGCCGAAAAGAACGTACCGATCGAGAAGGATACCGACGCAGACAATCCGGAAGCCAGTGATCTCCTCGACATGATCGGCCGTGACTCCGCCGGCGAGCGGTCGTCCCGCGATGTAGCGCAACCGGAGAGACGGCAGGTGGTGACTGATGGCCCCTTCATGCTGGAATCGATGTACTTTCAATCCTTCGGCGAGCGGGCATTGCTGACGAGGGAAGAGGAAACCGCCTTAGCCAAGCGCATCGATCAAGGAACAGCGTCTATTCGAACCGTACTCCGTACGATCATCAAGATGCTCTCGCGCGCAAGGCGTTCGGAAGCTGTGATGGAGGCGTGCCGGACGTTGCAGATGGTGCGTCGTTTGAGCGGCCTGTCAGCCACGGCATTGGACAAGGCCGAAGTCTGCTTGGTGGCATTGATCAAGAATGCTTCCGGACAGACCAAGCTCTCTGCGGGAATCGCGCGACAGCTCAAGCAATCTCTTGGGACGATCCGCGAAGCCAGAAGCCTACTGGAAGCGGCCAAGGATGAATTGGTGCGATGCAATCTCCGCCTGGTCGTGGATGTCGCCAAACACTACACGCGAAGAGGGCTGACCTTGCTCGACCTCGTCCAAGAAGGCAACATCGGCCTGATGAAGGCCGCGGAGCGGTATCAATATCGAAAGGGATTCAAGTTCAGCACCTATGCCACGTGGTGGATCCGACAAGGGATCACGCGCGCACTGGCCGACCAGTCCCGTACGATCCGGATTCCGGTGCACCAGACCGAAGCTTCACACCGCATCATGCGGGTCACGAGGCGTCTCGGCCAACAGTTGGGTCGTCCGGCCAAACTGGAAGAGATCGCGCAAGTGCTCAGAATGCGACCGGAGCGGCTTCATGAAACTCTTCAGGCGTTTCAGGAGCCTATTGCTCTTGAGCATCCGGTCGGGGATGGAACGACCGAATTGGGTGAGTTGCTGCCGGATTTGCAGGCGGTACCGCCGGATGCGCATGTCCATCGGACTGAAATGGCGAATCAACTCGACCGGATTCTCAATACGCTGACGCCGAGAGAACAGACGGTCATCCGGCTGCGTTTCGGCATCGGATACGACCAGCCATCGACGCTTGAGCAGGTTGGGCAGAATCTTTCCGTCACCAGAGAGCGGATCAGGCAGATTGAAGCCAAAGCGCTTAAGAAACTGAAGACCCCGGCCATTAAGGAGATGTTTGCGTCCATTCAGTAACGCGCCTCACGTTGGTTCGAAGACTATGGATGGATAGGGGACGGGAAGCCATTCTCGCCCCCTTTCTTCCGTCTACTGCTTTCACTCAGGAGAAGTATTATGCCAGAATGAACCGCGGAGATGATGCGACCCATGATCCCCTTCCACGAGTCCTCGGGCCCGTACATTTTCCTCTGCTTGATCGGCACCGCACAGCTCATATCGAGCCCGCCGTCGTTCGGCGAGCCGGAATCGGCTCTCGTCACTACATCATCCGGCAAGACGCTTTCAGTCCCGGCCGTCGTGGCCAAGGTCAGACCATCGGTCGTCACAATCTTGACTCGCGGGACTCCCGCGGCGTCTCCAACCCAACCACAGTCCGGGTCCGGCTCGGGCGTCATCATCGACGAAGGCGGCTATATACTGACCAACAATCATCTGGTGATCGGCGCAAAGAGCGTCGTCGTCGGGCTTTCAACCGGTCGGCTGACGCCGGGAAGAGTGGTCGCCCGCGATTTCCTGCTCGACCTCGCGCTCGTCAAAATCAATGCTCAGGATCTGGTTCCGGCCGCCCTTAGCCCTTCGCCCACTCTGGAAATCGGTGAGTCGGTCGTGGCGATCGGCAATCCTCTGAAGGGGGGCTCCACCGTCACCGTGGGTGTGGTCAGCGCCCTGGATCGATCCGTGCTGACGCCAGATGGAGAAACGCTCTATGACCTCATCCAAACCGATGCAGCGATTAATCCCGGTAATAGCGGCGGTCCGCTCGTCGATCTGTCCGGTCGGGTGATCGGAGTCAATGTCGCGATCGCGCCCTCGGCGCAGGCCATCAGCTATGCCATTTCAATGGACGCTATTTATCCCCACATCCAATCTATGATCGTGCGAGGCTCGATTTACCGTCCCGATTTAGGGTTCGTGCCTGTGACTGTGACTCCCAGCATTATGGCCACATTCGGTCTGGACGGAGATCGTGGTGTACTCGCGCTTGAGGTGGACAGCACCAAGCCCGCCGGTGTCGGAGGACTCCGGGACCACGATATCATCACCGCCGTCGATCAGCGCCAGATTTTCAATACCGGAGACTTCTGGCACGCATTGCTCCGTTCCGGCGATCAGCCGTCCGTCCAGTTGATGTTGCATGGGAAGAGCGGTCCCGCAACGCTGCAGCTTCCCAAGCCGCCGGCGGCAGTCAGGTCCGCACCGTGAACGACGTATCGTCGCGTCGAGACGGTACACGACGAGGGAGCCTTCTCATGATGGCAACCCCTCTCGATTATGCCGACGCGTGGCTCCTTCAACAGCGACTGCACGCCGAGCGCGTGGCCGAACGAAGATTCGATACGTTGCTATTGTTGGAGCATCGCGCAGTCTACACCCTCGGACGGCGTACTCTTCCGGCTCATCTTCCACAAGGAGAAGCGGCCCTCCTGGCCACGGGCGCGCAAGTCGTCCTCACGAATCGCGGCGGATCCGTGACCTACCACGGTCCAGGACAGCTGGTCGGCTATCCCATCGTCCGCCTGTCGCGCAGTGCATCAGGCCCAAAGCAATACGTGTGGCTCTTGGAAGAATGCCTGCGCTGTACCCTGGCACATTGGGGAATTGAGGCCCGTCGCCTCACCAACTCGCCAGGGCTTTTCGTCGATATGGAGGGACGAACAGTAAAACTCGCGTCCATCGGTGTAAGGGTAGAACATGGCGTAACGTTGCACGGGTTTGCCCTGAACGTTGATCTCGACATGACGCCTTTTTCTCACATCATCCCCTGTGGTCTGGACCAGTACAGACCGACTTCTGTGGCCGCGGTATGCGGCTCTTCGGTGTCTGTCCGTCTGGCCGCGCAACAGGTGGCAAAACGGTTCGCCGAGATTTTCAAACTGACTTGGGACGTCGGAGTTTCCTCTTCGACCGTGGAATCCGAGAAGGAGCACACCCATCATGCATGAACTAGACACCCCTACCTTCCGTCTCGCCGTGGCGCAATTCGATCAGGCGGCAGAGACCATGGGCTTGGACCCTAATTTGCGGGAGCGCCTCAAATGTCCGCAGCGCTCGCTGGTCGTCAGTCTTCCTGTTCGTATGGATGACGGCAGAGTTGAAGTCTTTACCGGCTACCGGGTGCAACACGACACGTCTCGCGGGCCGTCGAAAGGGGGAATTCGATACCACTCCGATGTCAACCTCGGAGAGGTCGCCGCGCTGGCGATGTGGATGACCTGGAAATGCGCGCTGGCCGATTTGCCCTATGGTGGGGCCAAGGGAGGAGTCGCCGTGCAGCCCAAACGATTGTCCTCGGATGAATTGCAACGCCTGACGCGTCGGTACGCAGCGGAGATTTTCCCGCTCGTCGGTCCCGACAAGGACGTACCGGCTCCGGACGTAGGCACCGATGCACAAGTGATGGCGTGGATCATGGACACCTATAGCCAGCAGGTCGGCTATGCCGTACCGGGAGTGGTGACGGGGAAACCGCTTTCTATCGGTGGAAGCCTTGGGCGAGAGGAGGCGACCGGGCGTGGGGTGGTCTACGTCACGCTCCAGGCCCTCCACCATCTCGACTGGGACATTCGTAACGCCACGGTGGTCATTCAAGGATTCGGTAATGTCGGCGCACATACGGCGCGCATCATGAGCGAATGCGGGGCTCGGGTCATCGCCGTCAGCGACGTCAGCGGGGGCATCTACAATCCGAAAGGTCTGGACATGCCGTTACTGCTCACACGCTACAAGGGAGCCGGCATCCCCTTGAGCGAGACCAAGCTCGGTGACACGCTTTCGAACGACGAACTCCTGCAACTTGACTGTACCGTGCTGGTGCCGGCCGCGCTTTCCGAACAGATTACCGGTCGCAACGCCTCAAAGCTCCGTTGCCGGATCCTGGCCGAAGGCGCCAATGGTCCGACCACTCTGGAAGCGGACCGGATCCTCCAGGACAAGGGGATCTTCGTGATACCGGATATCTTGGCCAATTCGGGAGGCGTGATCGTTTCGTATTTTGAGTGGGTGCAGGACGCCCAGCGCTTCTTTTGGAAGGCATCGGATATTCAAGAACGTCTGCACGACTTGATGACGGCGGCCTTCCAACGGACCTTGCAATTCGCCGAGAGCAAACACACGTCGATGCGCATGGCGGCCCTCATGAGCGGGATCGACAAAGTGGCTCAGGCGCACCGCCACCGAGGACTGTACCCATGAAGGAGGTCCCTCCGCTGGATCCCTGGGAGACGATGCGACAGACGTCTTGGACGGGAGACAGGAGGGAGGACCGGCTGCGCGCTGACCGTAAGTGCACTTGCGAATGGACGGCGCTATCGGATAGGGTGAACTCCTTTACGATGATCGAGTCGCCAAGGCATGCCATGAACCGAGAGATGCTGATCAACCTTTGGCAGACGCATAGGAATGACGAGTGGCCTCATATCGAAACGGGCCAAGCGGGTCCCCTGATGACATTGGACACGGTCATCAGTGGTTGCGTCGTCCACGTGCTCGACGGACAAGAAGAACTCGATGACCAGCGACGAGCCATCGTCAGTGACTGCCTTGCGGAATTGGATGCCCTCGAAGTCGAGATCAATGATGAATGTCGTTCCTACTTTAGCCGGCTGCGCGAACTTGGAACCCTCCTGTTGATCACGACGTGATCCCGTCGTCTCCCCCCCTCTTACGGAACTTCGACTGGGTGAAGCACGCCCGGCCGGCATTTCATCCATGACCGTATGGCCGAGCACGCCGAACGCCCGCGGGGCCTGGTTTAGCAGCAATTGGTCTGGTGGGCCAAACCAACCATCCAGGTACCATGAAGGAAGACACAGAGTTCATCAACCGTTCCCAAAAGCCGGAGGCAGAACGCAACGCGCGAGGACCTCTCGCTCAGTTAGAGTCTAACCGTTCAGGAATCCAAGCCTTTCCTTGCAACTTGCCTCTTTCCTTCGTTAGAATGAGCGCGTCCATGTGCCCCCGCACTGATGCAGTGGCTTCCAACAGTCATACGGGTATTTGCGTCAAGGAGGAATGAATGAGCGCAATCGTGCGAGCAGCGGTGCTGACCTGTCTGTCCTTGGCCGCCGTCTGCATGTCCGTTTCAGCCGGATCCGCGGAACCCTATGAATTGAGCAAGAACGACGTAATGGATGCCAAGGGCATTAAGAGTTCCGAGGTATCCCTGTTTGGGGTCAAGCTCGGCGACAGCGAGGCGAAGGCTCTCGATGTATTGGTGAACGAGAAAATCCCGGGCGTAAAGGTCGAGCAGGAAGCCTTGTTCATTTTTCTCCTCGACCAGCGAAAACCGACCGGTCCAATGGCCGGCGTGCGGGTTCAAGACGGGAAGGTTGACCTTATTTTTGTGAACAACAGATTTGCCTACAAAACGCGCGGAGTCTTCCGAAACGTCCTCAATAGTGAGAGCCCTGAAGATGTTCGGAAGTTGCTCGGTCAGGAAGATTATGGTGACGAAAACGTCATGGGGGCCGTCCTGGCGTATGACAAACAAGGTTTCGTCATCAACTACCTGGGAAAAGACGTGAATATCGAATTTTCCCCTCTTCGCTAGGGCGCGTTCCTCTCACACCCTTTTTCATCCTTCGCCGCCCAATAGAGTCCATGCATCGATGACCTCATGGCCTCGGACGGCAAGACCGAGCAGATGACCCAGTTCTGCGGGCTAATGAATGGAGTCGGACGTGCGAAGGCCATAGTTGATGAGGCTCATCGCAGTGTTCCAGCGGCGATTCGAATTGAGGATGACGAGCAGCAGGTCACTGCCGTTCTGGGAGACCTTCGCAATGAGACACCGTCCGGCTTTGGACGTGAACCCGGTCTTCACTCCCTCAACACCCGGGATGCGCCCAAGCAGTCGGTTTGTATTATGCAGCACGTGGGCATGCGTGCCATTGATGGGCATGATGATCGCCCGCTCTTCTCGAACCAATTGCCGAAACGTGGGCTGCTCCAGCGCGATGACGCTCAAGCGTGCCAGATCTTCAGCGGACGAATAGTGATCGGGATGATCGAAGCCGCAGGCATTGCTGAAATGCGTATCCGACAGCCCAAGGGTCGTCGCCTTGGCATTCATAAGCGATACGAATTGCGACTCGTCTCCCCCGACATGTTCGACGGCCGCCAGACACGCGTCGTTCGCCGACATGATGAGCATACCCTTCAAGAGATCCTCGAGCCGAAATACCTGGCCAGGCTTGAGGCGGAGGTGGATCTTATGTGCGCGAGCGGCCGTCGGGCTGACCGTGACCAGATCGTCCAAGCGACCCCGCTCGAGGATCACCAAGGCCGACATGATCTTCGTCAGGCTCGCCGGCGAGAGCCGTTTGCCCGACTCGTGTTCGTATAGGACCCGCCCGCTGTTGAGCTCCTTCAAGAGAATGCTGTGGGCGGGCACCCGTCGCCAGGGAAGCGCTGTGCCGTCGGTGCCCGAAACATGGGCCGGCCTGGACGAAACCGAAGCGCGCCTGGCCTCCGTCGGCGACGGCATGGTGCCGCTGAGCCCCGTGATCAGGATCCCCCAGCAGAATACCGCCGCGGCGAAGCGAGCCCACAGGATCAGTCTGGACCTCCGCACGCGCATGGCGGTCATCGCCCCCTGACTACAATGTGAATGACTCCCGCACCTTGTTGCCGCGGAATCCGCTGTCGATGACTCTATGGAAGAAACGAAGAAGGTCGGCAAGATCGATCCAAAATCCGCAGTTCAGACAGCGAGCGTAGAGACGACGATTCACCATCGTATAGTGCCGCTCGATCATCATGAAGCCTTGACATTTAAGGCAATGCATTGCGAATCCTGACGTGCCACGAGGCGGTCATCCGATCCGTTTCATGACCAACGCGAGACACCCTGCCAGAAGGCCTCCGCCGAAAATCGTCGTACCGAGCGAGAGGTAGGGATTTGCACCTCCCGCCGGATGGGTTCCGTCGATCAGGTCTCGCACGCCTCCCTGCACCATAAGTACCGAAAGGGTGAGCAGCGCGCCGATCGCGAACCACCATGTGAACGATCTCACCACCGCGCCTCAGCTACGGCGCAACACCGCAAAACCGCGCCTGTCGGCCACTCTAGCGGACGGTCTTCGGAGAGTCAAGCAGACGCCGGATTCGATTCTGCGGTTTCGGTCGTAGGGCGATGTCCTCGCCGATACAGCGATCACGGCGCGGCGGCTTTGGGGAACGCCGTCGCTTTCAGACCGCGATGCAGGAAAATCGACACCGTCCCGGCCCCGTTATCCGCCGTCACGAGGCCAGGCTCCTCGGCTTCCTTTGTCGTCGCGCGAAATACTGCGACGGCGAAAGGACCCGGTTTGGTCTTGTAGTTCCTCGGAGGATATTCAAAGGTCCCGTCTCCTCGGCCGAAGAGAATCGACAGGTCGTTGGACTGAAGATTGACGATGGCCACATCCGCGCGCTGGTCTCCATTGAAATCACGAGCCAGACCGAAATTCGGACCTGCGTCCGCCCCGGAGTCACGGCCAGGCTGAAACGTGCCGTTGCCGTTTCCCAGAAATGTCGAAAAGCTGTCGCGCTCGCCGTTGATCACCAGCAGGTCGCGGATCTTGTCGCTGTTGAAATCGGCGAAACTGACCCCAAGTGGTCGCTTCCCCGATTTATAATCGATCGGCGGACGGAACGTTCCGTCGCCGTTCCCGATCCAGACAGATACGGCATTGGACATGGGGCCACCGTTTGTGACGACTAAGTCTACGATGGAATCGCGATTCAAGTCCGACAATGCGACCGAAGTCGGGGTATCGCCGTACTCATACTGCGGTCCGTGCTTGAACTCTCCATTGCCGGTACCCAGGAAAATTTTCACCTTGTCGTTCCTCAGGGCGACGACCAAATCAGCAGCGTGGTCGCCGTTCAAGTCATCACTCGCCACGGCGACGGGCGTTCTATGGACCGGGTACTGTGGGCCCTCATCGAATTTCCCGTCGCCGCGACCGAACAGCACGGCAATCTGATCGCTTCCCGAACAAGCGAGCACGACGTCAGGATAGACGTCGGCATTGAACCCTCCGGTCGCGAGGGATCGCGGTTCTTGGCACACGTGGAGCTGTAATTGATCTCGAAAGGTACCGTCCCCGTTCCCCATGAGAATCGAGAGGGTGTCGCTTGCAATGTTCGTGGTGACCAGATCGGTCAAGCCGTCCTGGTTCACGTCCATGGTGGTGACCGTCGTCGGATTCTTCCCCACCTTGTAACTGGCGAAGTAGTACAAGAGATCCGGCGGCACATAGGGATCCTGCTTTGAACAGGCAAGCGCGGCAAGGATGATCGAAAGGCTGCCGACCATGAGCGCTGTGGACCATAGAGGTCGCCGGCTGATCAGGACCGACCTGTGCCAGAGCGCGGCCGCAACGCCGACCCACCTGGGGCGATCTCCCCGAGAATAGTGACGAGAGAATGACATGGTTCGAAGCAAGAGGGTGAGTATACTGACCGAGGTCTTTGTCTGACAATCATGTCGGATGCAGCGGATGACGCCGCCGCCATAACCGGATCCGCTGCTCAAAGGCTTTGAAAATGGGACGTCACCTGGGGTAGACTACCATCCTTCCAAGGAGGAGCACCATGAGTAAGACCGTGAAAGTCGACATCTCCATGTATGGGATCGCCGAGGTCCTACACTGGTGTCACGATCGAAACAAAGGCCGCATTTCAGGAGTAGATACCGCAGGGTTTGAGAAAATGAAGGCCTTTCTGGCGGAGAAACCTCAGTCCGGAGATTACTTTACCCTCGACCAGTTCTGGAAGAAACGCGTGACGCTCGAGTTAACTGAAGAGGAAGTGGCGCTGATTGATCGCTGCCTCTACGACATCCCGAACTTCGACAACGAGCCGTTGCCGCAGATCCGCCACAAGTTTTGGCCCAAACAGGCCGCTACCACCTGAACTCGCCCTAACAAGGCACTGGCGCTGAATTCCGCTCTCAGACCGTGGCGCCGTTCGGCAGCCTCGCGCCGTCCAGCGCCGCTCGGCAAGGGAGGGCGCGCGCCCTCAGAGCGTGCCCTCCCCTTTGAGATACCGTCGAAAGCGGTCCATCAACTCGGCTCCAAGCGTTCCGCCCTCGGGCTTCTTGGTCTCCGGATCGGCGAAATGCCCTCGGATCTCCTTCAACCGTAGTTCCGCTTGTTCATTTCCTTGAAGGCGTTTGGTTTTCTCCAGCGCCGTGTCGAACGCGTCGAAGGTCAATTCGTTATAGCCGAAGGAGCGGATGCGCTTGACCGCCTTCATCATCGCCTGATTGCGAAACGTCGTGAGATGGTCCGAGTCAATTTCCTTGAGCCCCAATTTTCTGGCTCGCCGTTCCGCGGCTTTGCGAATTCCGCTCCGGACGAAATCCGGTGACGTCTGCAGCCGCTTCCAGGCCTCGTCAGTCCAGGCGACCCGTTCCTGTGGCCCATCCCACAAATCTTTGAGGACATCGCCCGTAATCTGCGTGAGGCCCTTCTCTCGCGCAAGATCTTCGGTATCATGTTTCAGCATGTCGGTCACGAACTCGACGGCGATCGGGGGTGACTGCCGCACCTTCTCGCCGAGTGCGGCCAGAGCCTCCTCCGTCCAGGGCAAGGCAGGCGCGGTGTTCTCACGCATGTCTCCCATCGCTTCGACCTTTTCGAACAAGTCGATGTTGACCTCAAGGTGTCCCCCTTCTCTGGCGACCTCCTCCGCAATCTGCTTGATCATACCTCGCATGAACTCCGGGACGGTATTCAGCCGCTCCTTGGCCGCAGCAGTCCAAGGCAGCTGCCCCTGTTCCATCTGGGCAGCAGCATCGGCCATTCCCGACTCGCCGCCCATGCGCCCCATCATCTGATTCTTGAACTGATCCAGCGTGGTTTCCGTAATTTCCGCCAGACCCAGCTCCCTGGCCTTCTTTTCGGCCAGACGGCGGACCATGCCCCGAAGGAATACCGGGGCGCGATCCATGCGCTTCAATGCGCCGTCGGTCCAGCGTACATCGGTCACAGCGGTATCGTCGGCATCCGGTGCGCTCATGGATGGTACTCCCTACTGATTCAGCAGTTCTTTAAGTTCCTTGCCGGCCTTGAAGAACGGGACTTTCTTGGCGGGCACGGCCACCGTCGCTCCGGTCTTCGGGTTACGGCCTTCCTTCATGCGGCGAGCCCTGAGGCGAAAGCTCCCGAACCCGCGAATTTCCGTTTTGTCGCCGTTTTTTAAGGAGTCCCGCACGCAGTCGAAGATCGTGTTAACGACAATTTCGGCCTGCCGCTTCGTCAAAGTCGTCACCTGCTCGGAGACCCGCTCAATGATTTGGGCTTTCGTCATATCCGATTCCCCTTTCGCTTCGATACGGCGTCGGTGTATCGGCCGCGTTAAAACGCCATCAGATACTTGAGACTGACTCCCGCATAGAAGTCCAGCCTGGGCAACACCGCCGCAAGCCGCGATTCGATCAATTCTCTGATCGAAAACCGCCGGCGCGGCTCAACCACCTTCGGTTCACCTTCAATGCCGGCCAAATCCGCAGCCAGTTGAATGGCGTCCTCGAGATTGCCCAATTCATCGACCAGCTTGGCCTCCTTGGCCTGACGCCCCGTGAAAATCCGGCCATCCGCAAGCGCTTGAACCGCCGCAGGCTCCATCGCACGTCCCGCAGCCACCGCGTCGATAAATTGCATGTGCACGTCGTCCATCACGGACTGCAGCAACGCACGTTCTTCATCGCTCATTCGGCGCAGCGGAGACCCTACGTCCTTGAATTTTCCGCTCTTAACGACGATCCCCTCAACCCCGATCTTTTTCAATAGGCCTTCGACGTTCGCCGTTTCCATGATCACCCCGATGCTACCCGTCAACGTCCCGGGGTTGGCGATGATCCGGTCCGTCGCCGACGCGATGTAATAGCCGCCTGACGCGGCAACCGTTCCCATGGAAGCGATGACGGCCTTGCTGTTCTTGTTGCGAACACGCTGGACGGCGTCGTAGATCTCCTGTGACGGCACGACGCCTCCGCCGGGACTGTCGATCCGCAACACGATGGCCTTGACGGAAGGATTTTCTCCGAAGCGCTTGAGTTCGGTGATCGTCGATTGTGAATCCAAGATGACGCCTTCCACGCGCACGAGCGCAATCCGGTCTTCCGTCGAAAGGTCGAGATCCGGAAAGAAGATATTGATGAAGAGCATCACCCCCATCACCGCAAGGACTCCCCAGAAGATTTTCCGCTTCAGGGGCCACTTGCCTGCATTCGCCGTCGAGCCCTGGTCCATCGTGTCACTCATTGTCTCACTCACGGACTGCGGTGCCGCGATCCTCGCGGCACCGCACCAATCTCGAGCTACTTCTCCTCGTCCTGCGCTGCCCGCTTCCGGCTCTGTTTGGCCGCGCGTCCCAGACTCTGATCCGGCGCTCCCTGGGCCGCATGATATTCGTCCACGTGCCGGCGCTCCGAGTCCAGCTGATGGTCGCGAAGACTCAGGGCGATTTTTCGCTCATCACGATCCACCTTGATGATCTTGGCTGCGACTTCATCCTGGACCTTGAACTTCTCCTCGAGTTTGGCACTCGGATCAAGTCCGGCCTCGCTGACATGGATCAACCCTTCGACTCCGCCTTCCAGCTCGATGAAGATCCCGAAGTCTGCGACCTTGCTGACCTTCCCGCTTGCGGAATCTCCCACGCGGTAGCGGCTGGGAATTTCGTCATCCCAGGGGTCGCGGCTCAGCTGTTTATAGCCGAGTGAAAGTCGCTCCTTCTCCTTGTCGATCCGGAGCACGACAGCTTCCACCTTCTGGCCCTTCTTGAACAACTCGGACGGATGCTTGATGTGCTTGGTCCAGGACATGTCGGAAATGTGGATCAAGCCGTCGATACCTTCGTCCAGGCCGACGAAAGCCCCAAAATCGGTGAGGCTCTTGACCTTTCCCTCGATCCTGGTTCCGGTCGGATATTTACTTTCGACCATGTCCCATGGATTGGGAGCGGTCTGTTTCATGCCGAGAGAAATCTTTCGGCTGGCAGGATCCACGTTCAACACCGCAGCTTCGACCTGGTCTCCGATCGCCACGACGCGCGACGGGTGCCGCACCTCGTGGGTCCATGACATTTCCGACACGTGCACCAACCCCTCCACGCCCGGCTCGAGTTCCACAAAGGCCCCGTAGTCCGTCAGGCTCACAACCTTGCCGCGCACGCGCGTGCCGATCGGATACTTGGCGGCGACGCTCGTCCAAGGGTCGGCAGACTTCTGCTTCAGACCGAGCGAGATGCGGCCGGTCTCCCGATCATACTTCAGGACGCTCACCTCGACCCGATCTCCCACGTTGAACATTTCGGAGGGATGGCCCACCCGTCCCCAAGACATATCGGTGATGTGCAGCAACCCGTCGATTCCGCCCAGGTCAATAAAAGCGCCATAGTCGGTGATGTTCTTCACCATCCCCTGAATCAGCTGGCCCTCCTTGAGCGTCGCGAGGGTGGATTGTCGCTTCTTGTCTCTCGTTTCCTCCAACAGCACGCGCCGGGACACCACGACATTGCCGCGACGATGGTTGATCTTGATGATCTTCATGGGAAACGTGCGGCCGACCAATCCATCGAGGTCGCGCACCGGATGGAGGTCGATCTGGGAACCGGGCAGAAAGGCCTTCACCCCGATGTCCACCATCATGCCCCCTTTGATCCGGGAGACCACCTTGCCGTCGATGCTCTTTTCCTCCTTGTATAACTTTTCCAATTCCTCCCAAATCTTCATCTTGTCGGCTTTTTCTTTGGACAAGACGAGATTGCCGTCCGCATCCTCGCACTCCTCGATGTAGACTTGAAGGCAGTCACCGATCTTAAGCTGCTGCAGCTCTTCCGCCGCAAACTGATCGCTCGGAATCATCCCCTCGGACTTGTAGCCGATATCGACGACCACCTTGTCCTTCGTAAGGGCAACGACACGGCCCTCCGTAATGGTCCCCTCTTCGAGATTCTTGAACGTTTCTTCGTACAGCGCCGCCAAGGCGTTGCGGTCCAACAGCTGATCACTCGATTTCGAAACCGTGCTCATGGGTCTATCCTAATCTCCCGACGACCGTCGGTGCTGATATGCATAATCACCGGAGTTCACTCAGCGTGGTGCGCTCCGGCTGCCGGACCATGGCCCGGAGGGTCCACCCCTCCGAGCGCCGCGATCCGTTCCATCACTGTTCGACTCACATGCCGATAAAACTGTTTCGCGTCCGCTCCGTCGATAGGACGGCCGAACGTCATCGGTTCCCCGAACCGCACGGTCACAAGGTGGCGCCGGGGTCGAGTCGTCCCGGGAGGCAACACCTCATAGGTGCCCTTCAAGTACGCTGGGACGACCGGACACCCTGTCTGCGCCACGATCATGCCCAATCCCGGCTTCGCCTCCCGAAGCTGTCCGGTGAGGGTTCGCCCCCCCTCCGGGAATATCACCACGACTTTGCCCTTCTGGATCAAGGCCACCGCTGTGTCAAAGGCTCGGCGATCCAAGCGGCCAAGCTTCAGCGGAATCCATCCGAGCCATTGCAGAAGCTCCTTCAAGCCTGGAACGAACAGATCGCTACGTCCCAAGTACCATGCGCGTCGAGGCATCCCGCACCCGAGCAGCGGGATGTCCGCATAACTCGCGTGGTTCGCCGCAATCAGCATCCCGCCCCGGCGGGGAACCGCCCCCTCGACCCGGTACCCGAGAAGGCTCCACCCGACAACCCTCGTCAGGCCCCAGAGCACCCAATACACCACCGAACTCACAACTTCGCCGCAATGATACCCATCATCCGATCGACCACCTCTGCTGCCGACAATCGAGAGGTATCGATGTGGTATGCATCCTCCGCTGGGACCAGGGGATCCACCGTACGCGTCCGATCTCTGCTGTCGCGTCCCGCCATCTCGGCGCTGGTCTGTTCGATCTCCCGGGAATGCCCAGCCGCCACCAATTCCCGATGCCGGCGCTCGGCCCGCACCGTTGCATCCGCCTCCAGAAAAAATTTTACGCCGGCGGAAGGAAACACCTTGGTTCCGATGTCGCGACCTTCGGCCACGACGGAACCCTTCTCCCCGATGCGCCGCTGAACCGGCAACAGCCAGGCGCGAACGGCCGGAACAGCGGACACGATTGAGGCAGCGGCCGACACGGCGGGATTTCGGAGGTGTCCGGTCACATCCGTTCCATTAACGCGTACGACAACCATGTCGTTCTCGAACTCCATCTTCAAGGATGTCACGGGCAACAACGCCGCGACCGCCTCCTGATCCGCCATATCGACGCCGTGCTGCAGCACCGTCCAGGCCACCGCCCGATACAACGCACCGGTATCCAAGTACAGATACTTCAGCCGCCCCGCCAACAACTTGGCCACCGTACTCTTGCCCACTCCAGCCGGTCCGTCGATCGCCACGATCATGCGGCGCTCCTCCTTCTGCACCCTATCGGCTCCCGGCGCGCAGGACCGACAACCGTCCGCTGAAATCGGGAAAGGACGTCTCGATACAGTCCGTGTCATCGATCGTCGTCTCGGCCTCAGCCGTGAGGCCGGCAATGGCCAGCGACATCGCCACACGGTGGTCGCCGTAACTCCGCCCTCGGGCCGCCGCAAGCCGACCGTTTTCACCCGTCCGCCCGATCCCCTGGATCATCACGCCGTCGGGCCGCTCCGTAATTCTGGCCCCCATGCGGCGTAACTCCTCCGCCATCGCGGCGATTCGATCGCTCTCCTTCACGCGCAGCTCTTCGGCTCCGGTAATGATCGTTTCCCCATCTGCCACGGCGGCCGCCACGAACAGAATCGGAAACTCATCGATCGTTTGAGGGATCGATTCCGGTCCGATCGTCACCCCGCGCAACGGTGCCGCCTTCACTCGGATGTCCGCAACCGGTTCACCGGCTTCCTCTCTCGGCCGCAGCAACTGGATGTCGGCACCCATGCGGGTGAGAATCTCCAAGATCCCGGACCTGGTTGGATTCACTCCGATCCCGGTGAACAGCACATCCGACCCCGGAACGATGCTCGCACCGACGATGAAAAACGCCGCCGCGGACAGATCGCCCGGCACGGTGAGGACCGGGACCGCGGCCCATCCCACCGACGGACGTCCCTCCATGATCAGCGTCGTGCCCTCTTGCGTGAGCGGAACACCGAAAAACCGGCACATGCGCTCCGTATGGTCTCGGGAGAGTCTCGGCTCCGTAATCCGCGTCGTCCCTCGCGCAAACAGGGCGGCAAGCAGCAGCGAAGACTTGACCTGGGCGCTCGCGACCGGCGAGGCATACGTGATGCCTCTCAGCTTGCCTCCCGTGACCGCCAAAGGCGCCAGCTCTCCGCCCTTTCGACCTGCGATCGTGGCGCCCATATCGCGCAGCGGCTTGACGATGCGTCCCATCGGACGTCGTCGGACCGATGCATCGCCCGTCAGCACCGTAAAGAAATCCTGCCCGGCCAGCAGACCGGCCAGCAGACGAATCCCGGTCCCCGAATTCCCGCAATTGATGACGCCGCCCGGTTCGGTCAAACCCCAGAACCCCTTGCCATGTACCTGAAGCGTCTCCGCCGTCTCCTCGATCTTGACCCCGAGCGACTGCAGGGCTCGCATGGTATTGAGACAATCCTCACCGCGGCAATAGTCTCGAATCGTACCCGTGCCCTCGGCCAACGCGGTCAGAATGATCGCACGATGTGTGATCGACTTGTCCCCCGGTACAGTGATCGTGCCTCGGAGCGGAGGACCTGCTTTGACCGTGAGCGTCGTCATTGGGACGGAGTCACGGCGCTGGGAGCCGGGAAACGCTCCCGCTCCTGCTTGGCCCGTTCCAGTGTCTTCTCGATGCCGGCGGCATCGCCCGCGCGAATCAGCGCTTTCAACCGTCCCAAGGCATCCTCATAGCGTTCAATGAATGTGACGATGTTCTCGCGATTCCAGAGAAAAATGTCCCGCCACATCTCCGGGGAACTCGCGGCGATTCGCGTCGTATCCCTCAACCCGCCCCCGGAATGACCGGCAAGATCGAGCCCCGGCACTCGGCTCCGAATCTCGACCAAGGCATCCATCAAGGCAAACGCCGCGACGTGCGGCAGATGGCTGACCGCGCCGAGGATTTGATCGTGCAGATGTGGGTCCATAGTCAAAACAGTGGCGCCGGTCTCCTGCCACATGGCCTTGATCTGCTCCAGCGCCTGCTGGTCCGTCCTGGACGTCGGGGTCAGAATGCACCGGGCTCCTGTGAACAGACGATCGGACCCGGCCGCGACCCCGGTCTTCTCTTTGCCTGCGATCGGATGCGCGCCCACGAAACGGACGCCCTGCGGCAAAACTCGCTCCGCCTGTTCCACCAGAGATCCCTTGACGCTGCCCACATCGGTCACAATGGCGTTCGGCTTGAGGCAGAGGGCCCACTCAGACAGATGCCGCTCATACGTATCGACAGGCGTGGCCAAGACGACCACGTCGGCCTCTGCAACCCCGTCCTTCGGATCGACGACGTAGCGATCGATGGCCCCCATCTGAACGGCGGTCTTGAGATTCTCGACGCGCCGGCCGACGCCGACGACGCTCCCGGCCAATCCTTTCCTCCGAAGGATCATGCCCAAAGATCCGCCGATCAATCCCACTCCGATGATCGCAACCTGTGAAAAATGAAGCGCCATGGACCAACGGGCGAGGCCTGGACAGGCTCTCGGCTCCGATCCCTCCCTTACAACTCGCGGCCGACCGCAACGGCGATTTTACGCATGTCCTGCATCAACTCCTTGAACTTGGTCGGCTTGATCGACTCCTCCCCGTCGCACAGCGCGCACTCCGGATTGGAGTGTACCTCGATGAGGATTCCGTCGGCACCAGCCGCTACGGCAGCCTTGGACATCGGGGCCACGAGATTCCATTTGCCCGTCGCGTGGCTCGGATCGACGATGACCGGCAGATGCGACAATTCCTTCAGGGTCGGAATCGCGGCCAGGTCAAGCGTGTTGCGGTATTGGGTCTCGAATGTTCTGATGCCGCGTTCGCACAGCATGACATTGCGGTTGCCGCGCGACATGATGTATTCGGCCGACAAGAGAAACTCCTTAATCGTCGCCGACAGGCCGCGTTTCAGCAGCACCGGCTTATCGTAGGCTCCGACTTCCTTCAGCAACTCGAAATTCTGCATGTTCCTGGCGCCGATCTGAATGATATCGGCCTTTTCCAGAAAGAGTTCGATGTCCCTGGTATCCAAGATCTCGCTCACGACCGGCAGCCCCGTCTGTTTCCGCGCTTCGATCAAGTAGTCCAGTCCCTCGCGACCCAAGCCCTGGAACGAATACGGCGACGTCCGCGGCTTGTAGGCACCGCCGCGCAAGATGCCGGCGCCGGCGGCCTTCACCTCGTGCGCGATCCCGACCGTCAACTCAAGGCGTTCCACCGCGCAAGGCCCCGCCATAATCGCCAGCTTGTTGCCGCCGATTTTGACGCCGCCCACGTCGATCACGGTACCGTCCTTCTTGAACTCCCGGCTCACGAGCTTCCAGGGCGCCAGAATGGGCAGCACGCTTTCAACACCGGGCAGCGCCGTCAGCGGTTGATTCTGCAGAATCCGGTCGTCGCCGATCACACCGATGATGGTCCGCTCTTGTCCGGTCGACAATTGCGATTTCAGCCCCAGTTCCCGAAGCCGATCGACAATGTGATCGACCTCGCGTTCCGATGCGTCAGGCCTCAAGACGATGATCATAGTTCCCCCACATGTTAATCAATCCGTCTTCAAGACACGTGCGAGCGCGCTCAGGAATATCTGGTTTTCTTCCGCTTGTCCGACGGTCACACGCAGCATGCGCCCCTCAATGTGACGCACGATCACGCCTTTCCGCAGCAGGGCCTCAAAGATCCGGCGGCCGTCGCATCCCGCATCAAAATACAGAAAATTGGTTTCGCTCGGAACCGGCGTACACCCCAGGGCGATCAAGCCGTTCTTGATCTGTTCCATGCCGCTTTCGTTGACCGCGCGACTCTTCGCCACGTGTTCATCGTCGTCCAAGGCGGCCAACCCGGCCAACTGCGCCAAACTATTGGCGTTGAACGGCGGCCGGACCCGGTTGAGCAAATTGGTGATCTCCGGCGTCGTGATACCATAGCCGATCCGCAGGCCAGCCAAGCCATAGATTTTTGAAAAGGTACGGAGAACGATGGCGTTGCGCCCCTGCCGGACATAGGCCATCGAATCCGGGAAGTCGGCGCTCCGAACGTATTCGAAATAGGCCTCGTCGAAGACGACGATCACGCGTTCCGGCACCCGCGAGAGCAAGCGAGCCACTTCGTCCCGTGTGATCATCGTTCCGGTCGGATTATTCGGATTGCAGAGGAACAACAGTCTGGTGCGTGGGGTGACAGCCTCCGCCATCGCCTCCACATCATGTCGCCAGTGAACCAACGGCACCGTGACCACTGTTCCGTGTGCCGCGGTCACTTCCATCCTATAGATCACGAAGGTCTGAGCCGCCATCACGGCCTCATCACCGGGCGCCAAGAAGGTCCTCGCCAGCAACCCCAGCAACTCATCCGAACCGTTCCCGAGAATCACATGGTCAGGCGTCACCTTCCACCGATCCGCCAAGCCCTGACGCAAGCGGAACGCGCCTCCGTCGGGATAGCGGTGCAATGTCGCCATGCCCTCTTGGAGCACGGCCAAGGCCTTCGGCGAGGGACCGAGCGGATTCTCATTCGAGGCCAGTTTGATCACCCGCTCAAGCCCGAGCTCGCGCTGTAATTCCTCAATGGGCTTCCCCGGCACATAAGGGCTCAACGACAGGATATCGGGATGGACGTGGATGGCCATGGGGTCAACTATGTGCGGGATAGGATCCCAACACCTTCATAAAGAGGCAGCGGCCGGTGATGTCCTCGACCGCCTTCTTCACCCGATCTTCCTCGATGTGACCTTCGATATCGACGAAGAAGATATATTCCCAGGCCTTTCGCCGGGACGGACGGGATTCGATCTTGGTCATGCTGATCCCGTGCGAGGCAAACGGGCGGAGCAGATCGTAGAGCGCGCCCACTTTGTCCTTTATCGAGAGCATCAGCGAGGTCTTGTCCTTGCCGGTCCGCTCCGGCGCCTTCTGGGACAACACGAGAAAGCGCGTGAAGTTGTTCAGGTTGTCCTCAATACGCGACTTGATGATCTTCAGCCCGTAGAGTTGAGCCGCTAACTCGGAGGCAATCGCCGCGATTGAGGCATCTTCGAGACAGAGCTCCGCAGCTCGGGCCGTACTGGCGACCTCGGAAACCGGTACATGCGGCATGTGGGTTTCCAGCCAATTGCGACATTGCGCGATGGCATGCGGATGCGAGCTGATCTTCTTGATTTCCTCCGGTGCCCCCGATTTGGACAGCAGATGATGCGACACTTCCTGGAGCACCTCCCCATAGATCAAGAGATTCGAATCGATGAACATGTCGAGCGTATGATTCACGACGCCTTCCGTCGTATTCTCGATCGGCACCACTCCGAAATTCGCCCGCCCACGTTCCACCTCGCTGAACACCTCTTTGATGCTGTGGACGGGAACGTACTGGGCGGAGGACCCGAATTTCTGCATGCAGGCCATATGGGTAAAGGTCGCCCGCGGGCCCAGGTAGGCCACCTTCTGAGGGCCTTCCAGGGATAAAGACGCAGACATGATTTCCCGGTACACGGGCCGAATCCCGTCAGATGGAAATGGACCGGTGTTTTGGGCCACCAGCCGCTCGATGATCGCGGCCTCGCGAGCGGGCGTGTGGAGATTGGCATCGGCATTCTGTTGCTTCTTCAGCCTGCCGATCTCAATGACGCTCTTGGACCGAACGTTGAGGAGACGAAGGATCTCGTCGTCGATTCGGTCAATCTCGTTCCGGTGTTCGGTGAGATCTCCGGACATGCATAGTCCCCCTCCACCCGTGCCTCATGAGTTGGACGAGCGTCCAGAAGCAGATCAGGTGAGAGCAAACACGAAATCATACAGGATTCTCTTCGAAGAATGCAAGGAGAGCCCTGGACTTTCAGGAACTTGCATCACTCACCCCCAGGCGTTGCCGTCGGTGCCCTCTCGACCGCACCGGCTCAATGCCACTCTTTCGCCGATCCCTTTTTAGACCTCCCATCGCGCAGACGTCGAATCGGTTTTCAATGGGAAGCGATGTGCAAACCCGTCGCGAAAGCAAGATTGAGTGGTCGCACAGAAGCCGAATCCGTCTTCCTATGGGGATTCGCTATGGCATCAAGGATACAGAGTAAAGGAGCCGTCAACGGGGTCGTACTGGATGAGGGTCAGGTCTTGCAATCAGATATTGGCCTGCTCGGCCTGCTTGAGTCGCCGACTCACCGTGGCATAGTGCACCCCAAGATGCGTGGCAATCTCATGCAACCGATAGCCATACTTCCGATAGGCGACCGCGATCAGCTGCGCCTCTCGGCCTCGGCGCTGAAACACGTCCGGGAGCGGCGGCCGCTTCGCCTGCGTCTGCCGTCGGGGAATCTCTCGAATCACCCGATCGGGTTGATGTCGTTCAATGAATGCTTCGGATCCCAGATAGATCTGCCCTCGCAGCTGATCCCAGGGGTGCGATCCCCCGCGCCCCTCGGCGACAAACTCACGATAGCGCATCTGCGCTTCTCGCTGCCGCCTGCCTAACTGCCCGAGGATCCAGTCGGTCGAGAGCCATGCCGGCCCCGTCAGTTCCCCCGCCGTCCCGCGATAACTACTCCACGCCCACAAGCGAGGATGCATGACCATCTTCGCCCGGACCGGATTGAGCACCACGTACCGACACAGTTCCAGGAGATGCGTCTCCTTCTCCACCAGAATCGCCGTGAACCGCCCTTGAAAGAGATGCCCCACCCGGCGATGCCGACGATTGTAAGCTTGGGTATACCGTCCATTCAGCTGCCGCATCCCCAGTGAGAGATTCGGCTGAAGTGTTTCGAGTACGAGATGGTAATGGTTGTCCATGAGACAGTAGGCATGACAGCGCCAGCTATAGCGGTCAATGACATGCGCCACGAGCGTCAAGAACGTCGCGCGGTCGCGGTCATCGGCGACGATGTCCTGTCGCGCATTGCCGCGACTGGTGACATGATAGACGGCACCGGGAAACTCAATCCGCAGGGGGCGGGCCATGACAGGGGACTGTAGCAGAGCCGTTGCATGATTGCAAGACCTGACCCTTTTTGAGTGGGGACCAGGCCGGTGGTCTTTTGGACATGCAGGTGCGGCACGAATCTCAGTGCGTTGGCCTGTCCCGCAACGATGGCCACTTTATAGGGAATGACCGGCAGACTGTGCTGCGGCGTGGAAGCCGGGCCGCCGTCGATGAGCAACGATTGCTCGGCGCCCACCGGCAGGTTCTGCATCACAAAGTTGCCGCCGTCGTCGGTGCTGACTTGCGTCGCGCCTAGGGTGACGAGTGCACCTTTGACCGGCTGATCGTCTTCATCCAGCACGAGCCCCGCGAACGTCGTCACGCCTGCGGCGAGGACTTGAACCGTGACCTTCACCGAACGCAGGGTCGAGACACCATGACCAGACCGGTGGCCGTGACCGTCAGGGGGACATTTCCGGCGGGCGCGCTTCCGTCGGTCGTGAGCGCCAGCAGGCGGGATTGGCCCGCCATCAATGTGGGCGAGGTGACGGAGGCCGTCATCCCGGCCGGCATGCCCGTCACCGCGAGGGTGGCCAGGTTCGTGACGCTGCTGCCCGCCAGCGTCACCTTGAACGACGCTTGGCCCAGCGACGGAATGGTCATGGCGGTGGGGAGCACGCTGGGCTGCATGTCTTGCGTCGGGAGCACGACGAAATGTCCGGTCGAGATCGCGGCCTCGCCGGCTATGGTGACCACCAGCGGGCCTGTCGTGGCGGCGGGCGGAACGACCGCCGTGAGCGTCGTCATATTCTGGACGATCACGCTCGTCGCGGGGATGCCGTTGAACGGGGTGGAGGGCACGGAGCCGAAGGCGACGGTAGCTTCCTTGGCTTGGTTGGCATTGCGCACAATCCCGGTGATGCAGCGGGTCACGCCCGTCGCGATCACGGCGCAGTTCTTCAAGACCTCGGCGCGGAGATCGAATTGCGTGCCTTGATCGTCGCTGTTCTTCAATCCCAGCCAGACATGGAGATCGCTGAGCGCGGTGAGCGTGCCGGTCGTCCGGGGAGCGGCAGCCGGCCAGGTGCCGATTTCTTTTCATTGGTTGCCGCCGTTGGAGTTCACCCCGGCTGAATCGCGGAACTTGGCAGTCGTCGCCGTGGGGGCCGCCGTTGCCGGCACGGACGTGATGAGCGGCATCTTGATCGACAGCGGCGTGCTCGCATTGAATCCGGCCAGTGCCGGCCGCACTTCAATATTCACCGCGCCGCTCTGTGCAGTCCCATTCGGTGTCCTCACTGAAAATCCATAGAGTCCAGGAGGCACGGCGGCGCCGACGGCCACATCGATCGGCAAGGTGTCGTCGGTGGCGCCGGCTTGAATCGTGGCCGTGAGACCGGCCTGCGCGAATTGCACCGAGGCGGCGTGTTTCACGTTGAACCCTTCGATGAACAACCGCGTGGTCGTCGCTTGCGGCACGGTTGGCGGATCGACCCCGATCACGATCGGCGGCACCAGCACGGTAAACGCGCTCGGGCTGGCCGCCGTGCCATTGGCGTTGGTCACCGTCACCGGGCCGGTCGTGGCGCCCGCCGGGACCGTGACAACGAGCGACCCACCGTTGCCGGACACCACGGCGGCTGTGACTCCATTGAACTGCACCTGATTGCTCGACGGCGGGGTCGTGAAGCCGAAGCCGCGGATCTCGACGGGCGTATTCACGATCGAGCTGCCCGGCGCGATGAGAAAGAGGCCCACACCCCCGCCGCCCGATGTGAACCGCTGAATGGCTAGTAGATTACCGACGGCGTCGTAGTTGTAGACCGCCGCGTCTCCCTGTCCGTCCACGACGCCGACCAAGCGCCCAAGCTCGTCGTAGTAATACTGCGCTTGGTCGGCCAGCAGCGCAGGAGGAAGGCTCAGCGCGGCCACGATCAAGATGACGCGACATACGAGGCGACAGAATATGGAATCAGTTTGGCTCATCGATCATGCAGCCCTTCGGAAGTCACCTTTTCCATCCATGTGCAATCGAATCGCGTCCTCCGGAGAATCGCACGCGATCGTAAGGAAGCCTTCGTATACACCGGGACAGAATGGATGGCAAGAAATATCTGTACGGAAATACGTGTATTTTAGTTCGGCCCTGTCCCAGCTTTGAACGAGCCGATGGTTCGTCGTGGAAGAATCCTAGAGATGGGAAGCGCGAGGTCTGGAAGTTTGTCTGGTTCGCCTCTCCGCAGCATCAAGAAGGCTAGTGATTGATATGTGTAAGCGCGTAGCGCAAGGGGTCCGCAGACGCCTTGATCAATCCATCGAACGGCCCATCCATCTCCAAGACGAGAAAAAGGGCGCTGCTCACCGAGAGCGCACACACGATGAGGACCGCGAGCACCGTGGCATTCCGCGGGGCAAACACCCCGAAGCTCGCAAACGTGAGCGTCAGCCAGAACACCAGGACCGAGAGGAACGGCACCGGAACCGAGGTGTCACCGCCGCCGGCTATGAGCCATCTGGCCTGCAACAGCGCTTCAATGAGCTCCAGCGCACGGACCTGTGCCGACCGCTGCGAGTCGTCGTGCGGGGTGAGGCCGCGAATGACCTCGGCCAGTCTTTCTGCGCTCAGCCCCGGACGAATGTTCGTCGCATCGAGGTCGACGCGGGTCGAGAGGCCCCGGCCCCAGATCTGCTCGATCCGTACCTCAAGCGCCTGCTGGAGGTCCTTGCGAATCCCGCTCGCCTCAGGCCCGAAACGAGCGAGCGCGCGATCGAGGGCCAGGATGGTTATGGCCGCTTGTTTCACGGTCGCATTCGTGGAATCGAAGGAACTCTTGGCAGAGGCGGTCACCAGGCCCAGCACGAGCGCGGTCATCGTCGCGATCAATCCGATCCCCACCTTCACGGTGTCTTTCGATTCGGCGTCAAGGTGATGTTGGGGCAAAATACTGCGCAACCACATCCCGCCGAGCGTGCCGCCGAACACGCACGCGAAGACGACGAGACTGACGGTCGTCGGATTCATCGGGTGGCCATCGCATCGCCTGTTGTAGTCATCTCAAATCATCTCGCGCGCAAGCCGACCGGATCGGTCTGCTTGTTGCGGTTACGCGGGTGTCATCACACTACAGGAGCAGGTTTGACGGCTTATTGAAATGGTCATAGGCGAGCTTGCTGACCTGTCGACCGCGACCTGTTCGCTCCAGGTAGCCTGCCTGGATGAGGTAGGGTTCGTGGACGTCCTCGAGGGTACTCCGGTCTTCCTGCACGGCCGCCGCCAGGGACTCGACTCCCACAGGCCCGCCGCCGAATTTGTCGATGATCGTCAGGAGGATCTTCCGGTCCATCTCATCGAAGCCCGCCGCGTCCACGCCAAGCCAGGCCAGCGCCTCCTGAGCCACCGCCCGCGTAATCCGCCCGTCGGCTTTGACCTGCGCATAATCGCGGACACGTTTGACCAGACGATTGACGATCCGGGGGGTTCCGCGCGCGCGCGCGGCGATCTCGTCCGCTCCGGCCGGTTCGATGGGAATATTCAGCAGGCCGGCCGACCGCGTCACGATCAATTGCAACTCGGCCGGGGTATAAAAATCAAGGCGGTAAACCAACCCGAACCGATCCCGCAGAGGAGAGGTCAATGCGCCGGCCTTGGTCGTAGCTCCGACCAGCGTGAATCTGGGGAGGTCGAGCTTGACCGTACGGGCTGCAGGGCCCTGGCCGACGACCAAATCCAGTTGAAAATCTTCCATAGCCGGATAGAGGGCTTCCTCCACTGCGGCGGGCAGCCGATGAATTTCGTCGATGAACAGGACATCATGCTCCTGAAGATTCGTGAGCACGGCCGCCAGATCACCGGCATGGGCGAGCACCAGGCCGGACGTCGCCTGAAGCGTCCCGCCCATTTCACGGGCGATGATGTGGGCAATCGTGGTCTTCCCGAGGCCGGGAGGGCCGTAGAAAATCGTGTGGTCCAGCGGCTCGCGGCGCTGTCTAGCCGCCTCGATGCAAATCCGGAGAGATTCCTTCATGCGAGGCTGGCCGATGTAGTCCTCGAGAGACTGCGGGCGAAGCACGGTCTCCATGCTTCGCTCCTCGTCGGTCAATTGCGGACTCACCACCCGTTGCGGCATCATCGTGCTCGTTGTGGCCTGTGTTGACTCATTGTCCCGATGGCTTTTCCGGCGTGGGCAGATATTTGGCCGGAGGCGGCATCGCCCCCTGACCCGGCGTCGCGGTGCTTCCGCAATCCGGAGGGCAGGTCCGTCCGCCTTGGGTCGGATCAGGCAAATTCGATTCGAATTTCTGCAGCTGACATTGACTGAGTTTTCCACCCTCTTGATTGCCGCAGCGGGACGGCACGGACGAGCGGCCGATCTCGTGATAACCGTCGGGGCAGACTCCGCAGACCGCCAGCAGATTGGCCCCTAGTGGAACGCATTCCACCAGCGTGGGATCCCCGTCTTTGCAAATGGACGGCGCCTCCGTTATGCCGGTCACGGCGTAGCCGTCCGGGCAATGTCCGCACGTTTTCCTGATGCTCTTCGGCTCCGCACCGGCATTGTCGGCCTGCACAGGGCTCGATAGGGCGAGGAACAGACTCATCACCATCATCCATGCACAGAAGCCTCGCACCGTCTGGCGATCACCGATCGTCACCATCGTCACCCCCTGGCCAACTCCTTCAACGAATTGCGAATGAGTTCCTGCAAGCTGAGCATCGCCGGCCGGTCTTGTCGAACCCGTTTCAGCGCCTCTTTCGCGTCCTGCACTCGATAGCCGAGGTTTGTCAGGGCAGACAATGCATCCTCGAGGACGCGCTCGTGTGTCCCTCCAGGGCCATGAGCGGAAGACTCCAGGCCCGAATCCAGCTTGCCCAGCTTATCCTTCAGCTCCAGGACGAGTCGTCCCGCGGATTTCTTCCCGATGCCCGGGACGGTTTCGAGTTTTTCCACGTCGCCCGCGTGGATCGCCGACACCAGGTCTGCCACCGGCAACGCGGAGAGCATGCCCAGCGCGGTCTTCGGGCCGACTCCCGACACCGTCGTCAGCAGCAGGAACGTCTCCTTCTCCTGCCGGCTGCTGAAGCCGAAGAGTTGGATCGCGTCCTCGCGTACATGGGTATGGATGTTCAGAGAGAGCGACGCATTCAGGTCAGGCAGACCGTAGTACGTGCTGAGCGGGATCAGAACGTCGTACCCGACCCCCTGAACATCAAGGGTCAGATGCGTCGGCGCCTTGAAGGCCAATCGGCCCGTCAGTGAGGCGATCATGAATCCGTCGTGGGACGCGCCGGAGCGGAAGCGGTCCGGCCGGCGGCTAGCCGGCCGTAGCGGCGGCGACTTTTTCCATTACATCGTCCGGGATGTCGAAGTTGGCGTGCACCTTCTGAACGTCGTCATGTTCGTCCATGACTTCCATGAGCTTGAGCATCTGTTCCGCGTCTTTTTCTTCAAGACGGACCGTATTCTGAGGGACGAACGTGAGCTCCGCCAGCGATGTATCGACTTTCGCATCCGCCAAGGCCTTCTTGACGGCTTCGAAGTCATGGGGGTTGGTGACGACCTCGAAGCTCTTCTCGCCGGACTTCACATCTTCCGCGCCAGCATCCAACGCGAGCGACAGCAACGCGTCTTCCTCGACCTTGCCTTTGTCGATGGTCAGCAGCCCCTTCTTCTGGAACTGCCAAGCGACTGCGCCGGCCTCCGCCATGTTGCCGTGATTCTTGGTGAAGAGGCTGCGGATCTCGGCCACCGTACGATTTCGGTTGTCGCTGGTGATTTCGAGCAGCAGGGCCGTTCCTCCTGGACCGTACCCTTCAAGGCTGAATTCTTCGTAGGAGACTCCGGGCAGCTCTCCTGTGCCGCGCTGAATGGCCTTCTTCATCGTGTCGCCCGGCATATTCGCTTCCTTGGCCTTCGCAATCGCCAGCCGCAACCGGGGATTGCCGTCCGGATCGCCTCCGCCTCGAGCCGCAATGGTCAACTCCCGGATGATGCGGGTAAAGACCTTGCCGCGCTTCGCATCCTGAGCCGACTTGTGGCGTTTGATCGTGGCCCAATGGCTATGGCCGCCCATAAATACCTCTCCCCAGTCGATCCCGAATTCGACTGTCCAGTATAGAGATTCTCCTTTGCGGTAGTTCGGTACAGGTAACACAGGGTTCAGAAGGGTGTCAATTACGAGGGCGCGGGCGCGAACCACCCGTTCGATCCGACGGCTATTCAGAATAGATGAGCAACTGCGCGCCGATGACCACAATCAGACAGGCCCAGATGATCTCCGATCGTAGCGGTGTCTGTTGTTCCCTCACCCAACCCGACAGCAGTTTGCTGGAACCGGCCGTCACGGCCATCGTCCCCATGATGGCATGATGCAGGGCAATCTTTTCCCCGGAGGGGTGGTCGCCATGGGAATGGGCGAACAGCATCAGCCCCCCCACGATCGCCATGAGCGGAAGCGGGGCCATCCACCAGACCAGGCGCAGTCCGCCACGCCGTCGAATCAGCTCAATCGACCCGACGGCTACAGCGGCGAGCCCGAACACCTTGTGCTGGACGATCTCGGGCTCTTGTCCAAAGAACGATTGGGTAAAGGTCAGGGAGCCGATAGGCCAGGCATCGTGATCGCTCCAAATCATCAGAAACAGGCCGGTGGTGAGCATGGCGGCCGGGGTTACAAATCTAGCCCAGCTCAGCGCCGTCCATCGGAAGGCATGGCTCAACTCCGCCAGTCCGATCAGCACCACAAAGAGTCCTGCCACATGGTGGTTCCGCTCGGAATAGGCGATCCCACGGAGCGAGCCTTCCCAACCGTCCGAAGAACCCGCATGTCCGTCATGATGAGACTCGGCCGTAACCGCCGCGTGACGCGGTTCACCATGCTGGGCGGAGGACAGGGACGGCGCCAGGGCCATCCACAGAAAGACACAGAGAAGGAGTGGCCCGACCTGCCGCCTCGTCATCCAGACACGATCAGCCATGAAGGCAGAGAAAAGGCCTATCCGGAGCGCCGGACAGGCCTTTATAGACGTCGTTCCCGACCGAGTGCGCATCTACATGAATTTCATGAACTTGTCTTTGGCATCGTCCATCACTTGCGCCGTAATCGTCGCAACGCCGCGCTCTTTGGCCAGCCGTTCGATCTCCTTGCGGGCCATCGGACGGATGAAGTCGGGGATGTTGTCGAGCCGCTGCTCCGCTTCGCGCGTCCAGGCAATGCCGTTGGGTGAGTCGTTCTTGGAATCGTCCATCACTTGCAACGTGATGGTTGTATAGCCTTGCTTTCTGGCATAGGCTTCCACACTGCTCTGAACCATCGGCTTGACGAAAGCCGGGAGCCGGTCGAGTTTTTCTTTGGCGTCGGCCGTCCATGTGAACTCTGAATTCGCCGGCGCGCCGCTGGCCGGCTTACCGGAAGACGTGAGACCCATTTCAGCCACCATCGCAGAGAACGGGCAACCGCTGCTTCCCCCCTTGTCGCCGCTCTTGTGGGCAGAGGCGGGCGACGCGCCAACCGGTTGGCCGCCCTGAATCTTCTCGTTCAAGTAGGCAGCCATCTGACCAGAGCCCGCCAATGCTTCGTCTTTCAGGGTTCCTCTCGTCATTTCGAACGGCTCCGGGGCAACGGTCCTCCCACCCAATTTCACGCCCAGCGAACTGACCATTTGCGTTTCGCCTGGATTGGTCACCATCGAAAATTTCGCTCCGCAGGACGGGCAGCCGAAAAACACTCCGAGGGACCCTTCCCCGGGCTTCTCGACCTTTTCGAAGTTCATATAGGTTTCGCAATTAAGACACACGAATTTCATGGCATCTCCTCTTGGATGAGCGTCACAGTTTTTCGGCCAAGACCTTCTTGTAATCCAGCAGCGTTCGAATACGCCCGGCGACTTCCTGGTAACGCTGGATGGTCGGATACGTCTCATCCAGCAACGGTTCGCCCTTATCGAAGGTACGGGCAAGTTTCCGGTCAAAGGGGATACGGCCAAGAAGAGGGAGATCCAACACTTCGCACATGGCTTCGGTATTGCCTTCGAACAATTCGTTTTGCTCCCCGCACGACGGGCAGCGGTACTCGCTCATGTTTTCGACGATGCCCAATACTTTAATCCCCATGTCCCGAGCATACGTAACGGACTTCTGGACGACATCGGATGCGACCTCGGAGGGGGTCGTGACGACGATCGCGCCGGCCAAATCGGGAATGAAGCCGGCGATGACAGGCGGTTTGTCCGCGGCGGCACCAGGCGGGAGATCCGCAAGCAAATAGTCCAACTCTCCCCAGACGACGTCGGCCAAAAACTCTCGAATGACGTTCATTTCCATCAGTCCCAGCCAGACCGGGCTGACATCCATGGGGCCTTTCCACCTCACAGGGGACGCGGCCCCGAGAAAGAAGTCCATGGAGGCGACTTTGATGCCCAATGGTCCGATGGGCGGAACCGCCCCTTCGGGGGTCATGGTCAACGACCGGCCATGCAGGCCGAGCATGCGAGGAACACAGGGGCCGTTCAGATCCACATCGAGCAGGCCGACACGACTGTGCTGCCGCGCCAACGCCAGCGCCAGATTGACCGTGGTCATGCTCTTGCCCACACCGCCCTTGCCGCTCATGACCACCAGCTTATGCTTGATGCCCGCCATTCTGGCCTGCACCTGCTGCATCTGCTCGGTGATTTGCTGTACGACCTTGGCGTCGTCGGAGTACCGAAGCTTACCGAGAATCGTCTTCAGATCCTTTTCGGGAGCCATATCGACCGCCTCGTCAAACCTGTGGATATTGCGAGAATGTACGCTAACATAAGGGTTTCCGGAGAGTCAAACCAACCGCCTGCCGGACCAATGGGACTGTCGCCTTTCCGATCCACGACTGTCCCCGTCCTGAACAAAATGGGACCCGTACGGCTCCGCCGAGCCAGTCCCTCAGATCGAATACTGAAACGTCGGCTTGGCTCCGATGGCGTGCGCCAGGACACCGCGGCGTTTCAACTCCTCGATGATCCGGCGGGTCGCCGCATCGAAATCCGCTGGTCCCGTCAAGATGATGTCCGTTCCGGCGGGCGCCTCCTCTGGCACCTTGCTCATGTGCACGGCAATGACCGGCGCCGGGTGCACCAGCGTTCGGATCGCCTGGGCGGCTTCGGCATACCCCATCCCGAACGGATTGGTCGTGGAGACCACGATCAAACCCGTGTCGATAAGCAGCCGCGCTACTTCTCCGTAACGGCGAGCCATCTCGGTCGTCTGCCCTCGCTCGTGTTCCGAGAGATCGGCGTCGAGACCCCGCCGGAGATTTTCTCCGTCGAGCAGATAGGCATGTCGCCCATCGGCTACGAGCCGGCCCTCCAGTTTCTTGGCCAGAAAGGACTTGCCCGTATGCCGCCCGCCGGTCACCAGGACGATCGCCGCCCGGTGGCCGTATTGTTGAGCCCGCTCCTCGATGCCGACTTCCCCTTTGACCCAGGCGAAATCCCGTCGCCGCGCTTCCTCGCGGAGGAATTCCTGATCGTCGTGAACCACTTCCGTAATGATCCCGCCGCCCGCGATGTCGTACTCGTCCACTAAGACGAACCGACCGGTGGCTTCAAAGGAGGACGACAAGTCGAACGCGACCGGAGCCTTCGTCCGCACCGTCAGTTCTGCCACCTGATTTCTCGCAACCGATGCGCTGTCCTGCTGCTGGGCTAGATCCATGGTGTCGATGATCTTGTGAATCACGGCGATCTCGCAATCCACTTCCTTCGTCGCGACGCGCAGGAGATATTTGCGGCCCTTCTCCAATGGACGCCGCCCGAGCCAGAACAGATTGGCACGAAACGCGGTCGACACCAACGGCAACTGCGTGTGATGGGTGGCCACCTCGCCTCGCTCGATGAAAATCTGCTCGTCGAGCGTGACGCCGACCGACTGACCGGCTTCTCCACCGGTCGGCGGCGGGTCGATATTGAACGCTTCGACGGACCGGATGTTGGCGCGCTTGTTCGAAGGGGAAAAGACCAGGTGGTCTCCGATCTTCAGCCGGCCCGCCGTGATGCGGCCGGTGATGATCCGCCGCGCATCGAACTTGTAGACATCCTGGATCGGAAACCGGAGCGGCTGCTCAGACCTGGCCGTTTCCTTCTTGAACAGATGCAGCGTGTCCAGGACCGTTGGGCCTCCGTACCAGGTCATGGCCCCGCTGCGCTTGGCGATGTTATCGCCCAATTTCGCGCTGACCGGTATGACTCGTTCGGGCACGGCCCCGAACTGGCTCAGGAATTCCCGATATTCCTTCTCAATCCCGTCGAACACATCCTGCCGGTAACCGACAAGATCCATCTTGTTGACGACGACCGCGAACTGGCGCACGCCCAGGAGCGAGAGCAGGTAGCCGTGTTTCTTCGACTGCTCTTTCACGCCTTCGAGTGCGTCGATCAGGAGGAGGGCGGCTTCCGCCCGAGCGGCCCCTGAAATCATGTTCTTCAGAAACTCCTTGTGCCCCGGTGCGTCGATGATGATGTACTGGCGGCCTTGCCAGATGAAAAACGTGCGCGCTGTATCGATCGTAATGCCCTGTTCCTGTTCCTCGAGAAACGCATCGAACAGAAACGCGTACTCGAATTCCTTGCCTTGCTGCCGGCAAATCGCCTGCACTTTTTCCAGCTTGCCGTCCGGGAGCGATCCCGTGTCCGCATAGAGTCGGCCAAGCAGCGTCGACTTTCCGTGATCCACGTGGCCGACGATGACGATGTTGAGCGTCTCGGATGGCTTGTTGGTCGTTGTATCCATGTCACACTCTTGACGGAATCCTCAAACGGACAGCCAGCATCGCCGCAGGCGAGAAACAACCCGAGGCGTACGTTTTGTTGTACGTTGAGGATTGTTTAGAGCCGAGAAGGAAGCTGGATGCCTGTGTCAGCATTCTGGCTACATGTACCCGTCTTTGCGTAGGAGTTCCATCCCGCGTCCCTCGTCTTGCGCGCGGCCGGATCGCTCCGCCACCGTTGTGTGGCGCAGTTCCTCGATAATGTCGTCCACGCTCTTGGCCGTCGATTTGATCGGCATCGTGCAGGGGGCGCATCCGAGGCTCCGATACCGGGAGCCGTCGCCCTTGTCGAGGTACAAGTCGATGAAGGGGATATTCTCCAACTTGATGTATTCCCAGATGTTGATCTCCGTCCAATCCAACAACGGGTGAATGCGGATATGGGTCCCGGGCGGAAAGGTCGTCTTGAACTGGTCCCAAAGCTCCGGCGGCTGATCCCGAAAATCCCAGTCGCCGTGCTTGTCCCTCGGTGAGAAGTAGCGCTCCTTCGCCCTGGTCCCCTCTTCGTCCGCCCGAACGCCGAGGATCACGCCCGTGTAGCCCTTTTGTTCAAGCAGCTGCTTCAGACCGTTCGTCTTGAGCGCCGTGCAACAGGTCACCCGGCCCAACGTGTGATTCATGCCGGCGGCGAGCGCTTCCTTGTTTTGCCCGACGACGAGATTGAGATGCCACTCGCGCGCCAATCGGTCCCGATACTCGATCATGGCGGGAATCTTGTAGCTGGTATCCACATGCAGCAGGGGAAAGGGGACGTGGCCGAAGAAGGCCTTGCGCGCCAGCCATAACAGGACGGTCGAATCCTTCCCCATCGACCAGAGCATGGCCAGGTTGTCGAAATGCTTGTACGCTTCACGAAGAATGTACACGCTTTGATCTTCAAGCTGACGCAAATGCTTCACGGGTCGATCCTCTCCTCACGTACGCATCAACCGCCCGAAACCGCGACGATGGACTGCCGGCTGAGCGCTTCGAGCTTTCGCGCCGCGGCGCCGTTTTCGATGGCCCGCCGCGCCCGCGGCACGCAGGCGGCCAGCGAGGACTCCTTCCCCGCGGCATAGAGCAACATCGCGGCGTTGAACAGCACCCAGTCGCGCGGGCCGCCCGGCACCTGATTGTGCAGGATGCGGCGGAGGAGCAGCGCCTCTTTGTCCCGCTGCTCGGGCGGAAACCCGCCCATCTCGCGCGATGTCCCGAGACTCAGCCCCACGTCTTTCGGCGCGAGGGTCAGGGGAGTGATCCGGTCGTCGCGCAGCTCCAAAACTTTGGTCACCATCGCGATCGACAGTTCCGGATCTCCTTCGACGCCACGGATCACGAGCGCTCTCGGCGCCCCCAACATCCGTAGCGCCTCCGCGGTCTTTTCAAAATAGGGCGGGTGGGTCAACCCTATCACTTGAGAACGGCTGCGGGCCGGATTGAGCAATCGCGCAACCGGATGAAACACGTTTCGCACGCCGAGTTCCCGCCGCAATTCAAGAAATCGGTAGAGCGGAGGGTGATAGAGTGCGATGTCCAGATAGGCGAATCCCTCTTTCGTCACGACCTCCCCTGCGGCCTTCGCATCCAGATCGGTCGGGATGCCCAATGCATCCAGGACTCCGGCTTGGCCCGGCCGACCGGGGATTCCGTCGTATCCATGCATGAGCACGGCCGCACCGGCCGCTGCCGCCACGATGGCCGCGCCGGCCAGCGCATGAAAGGTGTCCTGTTTGCCGGCGTAACTCGGCAGATCCACCACGCCGAGTTCTTGTGACACCCGAACCGGCGGCACATAGGAGCGAGCGGTTGCGGTAAAGGCCGCAAGTTCGGTGACCGACTCCATTTTCACCCGCATCGCGACCAGGAAGGCGCCGACCTGCGCCGGAGTGGCCTCGCCCTCGATGAGCGCTTTCATGGCGCGCTTGGCCTCGTCCCAGGTGAGGTCCTTGGACGCTTTCTGCCCCTTGGCGATTTTCGCGATGAGCTCGTGCATCGCCATCAGGAGGCCTTGTGGAGCCCGCACTCCGTTTTCTCACGCCCTTGCCACCGGCCGGACCGAGGATCGTCCCCGGGCAGCACCGGTTTCGTACAGTGCGTGCAGCCGATGCTGGGATAGTTGCGATCGTGCAATTCATTGTAGGGCACTTCGTAGACTTTGATGTACGTCCAGACCTCGGCCCAGGTCCACGTCGCCAGCGGGTTGATTTTGACCAGCCCGAAGGCATGGTCCCATTCGATCAACTTGGCGTTGGCTCGCGTCGAAGACTGTTCTCGCCTGATGCCGGTGATCCAGGCATCGTAGTCTTTCAATACTCTGGCCAACGGTTCCACCTTCCGGATCTTGCAACACTGATCGGGATCCCTGGCCCATAAGGCTTCTCCATGCCGAGCCGCCTGATCCACGGGCGTCAACAGCGATCTTACTTGTCGTATTTGCGCCGGCTTCAGGTTGTATCGTTCGGTGATCCGATCTCTGGTCGCGTACGTTTCGGGAAACAAGAAGTCCGTGTCGAGATAAAACAACGGCACCGACGGATTGATCCGATGCACCATGTCGACCAACACAACATCTTCCGCGCCGAAGCTGCACGCCAGGACGATCTTCGGCGCATAGCGTTGGATCGCGGCAGTCAACACGTCCTGCGGCTGCTTCGACGCGAATGAGTCGCCCCAGACCCCTATGTCTTCAGCCGATCCCTGCGTCATACGATACCTGCTATTCGACTTTCTCGACCAAGATCCGGAAATGCGCCGCCTCCGGCTCTAACGCCTCCTGGAGATGGATGAGGTGCCCGTCGTTCTTCAAACTCATCGGCACATTCTTAATCGGCTCTCCGGCGTCCAGCCACACTTCCAGTTTCTCGCCGGCATCCATCATTTCCAGCTTCAACTTCGTCTTCACGTAATTCATCGGACAGGCGACGCCCCGCAGATCGTACAGCGGCGCACCGGTCGGCATAGGCGCAGCTGGCTTAGTCGGCGCAGGGGGCGCTGGCACCTTCGCTTCCGTCGCTTCCGTGGTCGGTGACAACTTCAGATCTTTCCCCATCTGATCCGTCGCCGCACGGCAGGCATCGACAAACCCTTTCGCAAACGCCATCTTGGCCTTGGCCGATTCCAACGTCGTGTCCTTCGGACCCAGATCCCCGACCTTCTGGCCCAGGTCTCGATACTGCGGCGGCACGACTCCCTCGCCCGCGATGCGACGTTCGAATTCACCGAACGTTTCCGCATCGGTCGACGGCTCGAGGCCTTCGGTCACCAGGAGCGCCTTGGCGGCGGCCAGGACCGCACGGTACGATTTGTTCACCGACACGGAATACTGATGGTTGTCGATCAGGAGCCGGGCCTGATACAGCTCCTGATCCGCTTCGAGGATGCCGTTCTCGATCATCTCGAGCGCACCGCCGGCGCATTCGCCCGGCCCGAGATCCTCCAACACGAATTCTTCCTCTCCCTCCCAATCGTAATAGAAGGTGGGATCGTCGTCGAAGGCCGGCACGATGGTATAGGGAATCAATTCGTCCTTGAGGGCGTTCTTGCCGACCCGGTCGATGAATGCCGGCAGGCCCTCACCCGGCTTGCGGTCGCGACGATACACATCGATCAAGTGCGTGATGGCGGCCGACACGGCCTTGGCGGGAAGTTTCACCGTCATCTGGCCGATCTTGGCCGTTCCGTTCACCTTGCCGCCGAGATGCAATTCGTAGAACGGCGCCGTATGCTCGCCGAGGCGCTTGCCGACCCCGTGCAGGCCGATCGTGGCGATGTGGTGTTGCGCGCACGAATTGTGGCATCCGCTGATCTTGACGCTGACGTCTTTCAAGTCCTCCGGCACGCGCCCAGCCGGGAACACCTCCGCCAATGCCCGCGCAAGCCCCTTGGACGACGTGATGCCTAAGCCGCAAGTGTCGGTGCCTGGGCAGGCGATGATATCCTCCACCAATTCCGCTCCGGGATCGGCCAGCCCCGTGGATGCCAGTTCGTCATACAGGGTTCTGATCGCGGGCTCCGGGATCCATCGAATGATCAGATTTTGATTGATCGTGGTGCGGATGTTCCCATTCGAGTACCGTTCCGCAAGATCGGCCACGAGCATCATCTGGTCGGCCGTCACATCGCCCATAAACAGCTTGACGACTGCCGCGAGGTAACCGGCCTGCTTCTGACGCACCACGTTGGTGCGTTTCCACATGTCGAAGGGCGTTTCCTGCACCGCGCCGTTGACGCGACCGTTTCCCGATAGGCTGTTTGGTGTCACCGGTTCCGGCATAATCAAGGGCGTGGGCCTGTCCTCATATTCGAGCAGCTTTAGCGGCTCGTCGGCAGGACGAGCATGCCCCATGCTTACGTAGGCGTCTTCCCACCGACGCTTGAATTCGGCGAATCCAAGCTTGTCGATCACGAATTTCATGCGGGCTTTGTTCCGATTTTTTCGGTTGCCCAGGGTGTCGAAGACCTTGATGACGGCCTCGATGCTCGGAATCAACTCGTGCATCGGCGTAAACTCACGGAGGACTTGCGCGATGCGAGGGGCGGATCCGAGTCCGCCGCCTACGACCATGCGAAATCCGATGGCGCCGTCTTCCCGCTTGGCGGCCAACAGCCCGATATCGTGGATCGGCGTCAGGGCGCAGTCGTGCTTGCAGCCGGAGAAGGCGATCTTGAACTTGCGCGGCAGGCTTTGATTCAGCGGGTTCCGCAACAGGTGATAGGCGACCGTCTTGGCGTAGGGGGTGATGTCGAACACCTCGCCCTGGCAGATGCCGGCCAGGTGGCAGCCCGTCACGTTGCGCACGGTATTGGCGCAAGCTTCCCGAGTGGTCAACCCGACTTCCGCCAACCCGCGCATGATGTCCGTCACGTCTTTGAGTTCGACGAAGTGGAGTTGGATGTCCTGCCTGGTGGTGACGTGTCCCACTCCGGTGGCATACCGTTCGGCCAGTTCGGCCAGGCGTCGCAGTTGATTGGCGGTCAGCCCGCCGAAGGGGATTTTGATGCGGACCATCTGTACGCCGGGCTGCCTCTGCCCGTAGATGCCGTATTGCAAACGAAAGGGCTTAAACAGATCCGGGACGATCTCTCCCGACAGTAGGCGCTTGGCTTCCTGTTCAAAGGTCTCGATCTCGTCGGCGATCGCCGGCGGAATCGGCTGTGTATGGACGGTGGCGGAGGTCAGGGTTTTGGCGGTCATGATGGAACCTCAGATGTGATACATAAGGGTACGTTGTTGATCGAGGACGCGTTGCTTCCCGGCCAGCTCATCGATGGTGACGCCTTCCAAAACGTGGCGCTCTGCCTCGTGAACTCGTTCCCATACTTTTTTGAGCAAGAGATCCGACTTCGTCATTCGTTGAGAATGCGGACGGCCGTTCAATCCGCCCGAGCTGAGGAAGGGGCCATCCAATGCCTCCAGCACTTCAGCAACGGACAGATCTGCCGGTTTCTTCGATAGCACATATCCGCCTTGGGCGCCGCGTTGACTGGACACCAACCCAGCTTTCTTCATCGCGTGCAGTACCTGTTCGAGAAAACGCGCAGGAATGCCTTGCCGCTTGGCGATCGACTTCGCCTGAACCGGAAGGACTCCGCTATGCATGGCCAGATCAACGGCAGCCATAATTCCATAGGTAGATCGAAGAGATACCTTCATACATGACTATTCCGGTCGGAATTTGGCAATGTTAGCGTTCTGTTTTGTAGGTTGTCAAGATCCCCTAAAGCGTTCGGAGTGGGTCAGCCGGCCATCAGGCGCGCTGACCTGTGTCCTTCCTTCGGAGAAGGACAACCTGGTCATGGTCTTCTGCTCAGCTTCTGGTCACCATTGAGTCGTGATCGAAGAGTGGATGCCCGCCGTCGCGGGTATGACACAGGAGGATTGCGCGACTTCACGGTGAGAGTCGCCGACCAAGACAGCTGAGCGAACGTTCAGGAGACTCCTGTCCGGCGAACATGACGCATGCACGGGTAACCACGATGACTCCGTCTCGCATCAGCGATCGCAGAACTGCACGATCAACGGAAGCGAGCGCTCCGTTGTCATACATCAGCCTAGCCATCGACGACGCCTTGCGCGCATCATATTTCGCCGTTGACATCAAATGGGCTCTGGGCAATAATCCGACGCTCTTCTTCGGGTGGTAGTTCATGACACTCTCTCCATCGGTTTTCAGCGTTCTGCTGCTGAGCGGTGACTCGGATATTCAGACTCAGTTCAAGCAGGCGTTCAAAGACGCATCCCTAACCACCGCAAAGGACGCTGCAGCCTTACCAAAGGACTCGACCGAGCGGATCTTTGACGCGGTCATTCTTGAGGCAAAGCCTGGGACCCATGATGCCGTGTCGGCTTTACCCCGTCATCTCGATCTCACGCAGGCGCTCATCATCACCGGCACTCGTACGGCGCTGCGTCGCGCCTCGAAATTCATGCAGGCCCTCAATCGATCCAGGCACGGCGCCGCCAACGGACAGGCGGCGCCCTCCCTCGAAGACTTTATCGAGCGAAAGATGGGCGACTTCGTCAAGGGCATGCGGAATGGATCGGGGAGGAATCTCCATCCCATGCTGATTTCGGCCATCGAACGACCGCTGATCACCAGGGCGCTCCAAGAAACCAAGGGCAACCAGATCCAAGCGGCTGAGTTGCTGGGTCTGAACCGTAATACGTTGCGGAAAAAGATTCACGATCTGCATATTCCCGTGAAGCGGGGACGGCCCGCCCGCGTGCGCGACGTAGAGCCCACAGCCTGCTAAGAGAGCAATCCTGGAATCGAGGCGAGTTCCCGAGCACATTCCAACCACCATGACAGGAGGGGCATAATGACTAAAGAAGAAGTGATTGCAAAAATGGCCGCGTCCGCCGGAATCACCAAAGTGGCGGCGGGAAATGCTCTCCAAGCCTTTACCGGAGCCGTCACCTCCTCCCTGAAAAAGGGTCAGCGCGTTTCCCTGGTGAATTTCGGCACCTTCACCATCTCTCGGCGAAAGGCACGCCTGGGCCGCAATCCAAGAACCGGCGAGACGCTCCGGATCCCGGCTGCAAAGGTGCCGAAGTTTTCTGCTGGAAAGGTGTTGAAGTCGGCGGTCCGCTGACCCCGGACGCCTATCCGACAAGAGGCCGTCCCCGGGCACAAGGAGAAGAGGTTACGCAGCGGTCCCGCGTGGCCTCTTCTCCTTTGCGTTTCTTGACACGAAAGTCGGGGCTATATTAGCATGCGCATCCGGACGATAGGCGCGTAGCTCAGGGGGAGAGCGCTACCTTGACACGGTAGAGGTCGACGGTTCAAGACCGTCCGCGCCTACCATTCGGCTGAGGGCATCCGTATGCCTCTCCGAGGCGGGGTGCCTTTGTTGTTTTTGCATGGGCACATTGCATAAGCCGATGAAAGTCGTATTGAAAAACGGTCAGGGGCTGACGATCGAACGTGGTGAATCCGTTCAAACCGCGCTCTCATCCCTGGGCGCGTTGGACTCGCAAGTTCTCGCCGCCAAAGTCAACGGTCAGGTGGTGGATCTCTCGAAACCGCTGTCCAGTGATGCCACAATCGAACCGCTGCGTTTTGACAGTGCGGAAGGGCGCGAGGTGTATCGGCACAGCAGCACGCACATCATGGCTCAGGCCGTCAAGGAGCTGTTTCCGTCCGCGCAACTGACGATTGGCCCCGCGCTCGAGGACGGCTTTTATTATGATTTTGCCTTCGATCGTCCCTTCACTCCCGAAGACCTGGCCAAGATCGAAGAGCGGGTCGGGGAAATCATTCGACGCAATCTGACCATTAGCAGACGGGAGTTCAGCAAACCCGAGGCGATCGAATTCTTCCGCTCGCGGGGAGAGCAGTACAAGGTGGAACTCATCCAAGGATTCCCGGACGGTGAGTCGATCACGGCCTACACGCAGGGAGATTTCGTCGATCTTTGCCGTGGCCCCCATCTTCCCAGCACCGGACATGTCGGCTCGCTCAAGCTGTTGACCACGGCGGGAGCCTACTGGCGTGGCGACGAGCGCAATCCGATGCTGCAACGGATCTACGGTACGTCCTTTCCGACGCAGACTGAATTGGATGCTCACCTTGCGCGCCTGGAGGAAATCAAGCGTCGCGACCACCGGAAAGTCGGTAAGGAGCTGGATCTGATCTCGGTTCAGGACGAGATCGGCCCGGGCCTTGTCCTATGGCACCCGAAGGGGGCGGCGATCCGGTTGCTGATCGAGAACTTCTGGCGCGAACAGCACATCAAGGATGGTTACGAACTGGTGTACTCCCCGCACGTCGCCCGGCTCGATCTGTGGAAAACCAGCGGACATGTGGACTATTACCGCGAGAACATGTTCACGTCCATGAAGCTGGAGGGAAGCGAATACCAGCTGAAGCCGATGAACTGTCCGTACCACATCATGATCTACAAATCTCGGCTTCGGAGCTACCGCGATTTGCCCGTCCGATACGGAGAACTCGGAACCGTCTACCGCTACGAACGGACGGGAGTGCTTCACGGCCTGTTGCGAGTGAGGGGGTTCACCCAGGACGATGCCCATCTCTTTTGCCGGCCCGACCAAATTGAAGCCGAGGTCAGTCGTGTCCTCGACTTCACCTTCTTCATGCTACGGACGTTCGGATTCGCCGAGTTTGAAGTCTTCCTGTCCACCAGGCCGAAGGAATCGGTCGGTGGCGACGAGCATTGGAGCTTGGCTACAAGCGCGCTCGAGGCGGCCTTGAAGAGCCGGAACATCGCCTATCAACTGGATGCGGGCGGCGGCGCCTTTTACGGCCCCAAGATCGACATCAAGATCAAGGATGCCTTGGGACGATCGTGGCAATGCTCAACCGTGCAGGTGGATTTCAACAATCCGGAGCGGTTTGAATTGAGTTACATCGGAGAGGACGGCAAGGCTCATCAGCCCATCATGATTCACCGCGCGCTTCTCGGCTCGATCGAACGGTTCTTCGGCATCTTGATCGAACATTACGGCGGCGCATTTCCAGCCTGGCTGGCGCCGGTACAAGCCGTGGTGATGGCCATCACCGACAACCAACGCGAGTATGCCGCCAAGGTCGCGGCTGAGTTGAAGGCAGCCGGTTTCCGCGCAGACGCCGATCTCCGCAACGAGAAGATCGGCCTCAAGATCAGAGAGGCGGAACGAGCCAAGATCCCCTTCATGTTCGTGGTCGGCGACCGCGAAGTACAGAGCGGCATGGTTTCCGTGCGCGGACGCAGCGGCGCCAATCTTGGGAGTATGACGATCGCCGGGGTGTTGGACCTTCTCCGCCGCGAGGCCGACCGGACCGGACAGCAACTTTCACTCACATCATGAGAGGTGGCCTATCGTTCCCAAACTGCGCGTGAACCGCGAAATCAGAGTGCGTGAGGTCAGAGTGATCGGCCCGGAGGGCGAGCAGCTCGGGATTCTGCCAACCCCGGAAGCGTTTCGGCAGGCGCAGGAAGGCGGCTACGATCTGGTGGAAGTCGCACCCACCTCGGCTCCGCCCGTCTGTCGCATCATGGACTACGGGAAGTACAAGTATGAGTTGAGCAAGAAGGATCACCAGAACCGGCGCCATCAAAAATCGACCCAGGTGAAGGAAATCAAGCTTCGTCCCAGAACGGACAAGCATGACCTGGAGATCAAGGTTCGACAAATCAAGTCGTTTCTGGAAGAGGGAAACAAGACCAAGATCACACTGACCTTCCGGGGACGTGAGATGGCCAACCAGGAGATGGGCCGCTCGCTCATGAGCTCGGTCATCGAGCAACTGTCCGAGACCGGCACGATCGAATATGCACCCAGGATGGAAGGCCGGAGCCTCATCATGATCGTCGCCCCCAAGAGCTGACGGCGAGCAACAACGTCTAACCAAAGGACAACAGAGTATGAAGGTGAAGGTGAAATCCCATAGCGGAGCCAGCAAGCGGTTTCACAAGACCGGCACCGGGAAATTCGTCCGAAAGAAGGCAGGAAAGCGACATATTCTGACCAGCAAGAATCGCGAGCGGAAGCGCCGCTTGAGCGGGTCGGTCGTCGTGGACCCGACGAAGGCCGCCGCGCTGGCGCGCCTGCTCCCGTATCAGTAGCGATCGCTGCGACTCAACCGAAAAGGAGTACTCTCTCATGCCTCGCGTAAAAGGTGGGCCGAAAACACGGGCCAGAAGGAAGAAGCGGCTGAAGCTTGCCAAAGGCCAATACGGAGCCAAGAGCCGGCTGTTCCGGTCGGCGACCGAATCCGTCGATAAGGGCCAGCAATATGCGTATACGGGCAGGAAGAACCGGAAACGGGACTTCCGGCAACTGTGGATCGCGCGGATCAGCGCCGCGACCAGAGCGCACGGCTTGTCCTATGGTCGCTTTATCAGTGCCTTGAGAAAGGCCAATGTGTTGCTTGATCGCAAGGTCCTCTCGGACATGGCCATCAAGGACACGACCGGATTCGAGCAGTTGATCGGGTTGGCCAAGAAGCAGCTGGCACCAGCCGGCGCATGACCGCGCTCCCCGGATCTTGACACCTCTGCGCGCAGAATCTGCGCGCAGAGGCTTACCCTAATCACGGCTGTTTGTCGAAGGCCGAGAGGTCGATCTCGAAGGAGACGGCTGGAACGGTGATTTGCCAGTGTTCGAGCACCTCTGGATGTAGCTCCCCGACGAGCCCCAGCACCACGCCGTCCTCGCCCACGATACGACCGGCCCGCCCATCGAGAAACGAGGGATGCTGGACCGATTCCAGCTTGTAAGCCCGGTCGAGATAGTACAGCAGCGCGTCCAGACAGGAGTGGATCTCGGAAAAATTCGCGTCCGCATGCGCGATCAGAGCGCCGAGCACCATCACCGTGTCGGCCCCCAACTCGTGAGCCGGATCAGGCCGCGCGATCTCACCCGCTTCGAAGAGTCGGTGGGGGAAAAACGCCCGGCTGGACGCGGCTTCTACCCGCAGCAACGACGGCAACATCCACTGGCGCAACGCCGAGAAGTTCTGCGACATGACATTGTCGACCTCCACCAATCGTCCCCATTCCGTTCCGTTCAATCGCATGGCATCGGACAGCAACTGGGGAGAGCCGAGAATGTTTGAGATGATTTCCTGGAAGCCCATGCCGACCATCAAGCCCCTCGCGCAATCGGACAGCGTCTCCAGGCGCGACAGGCCGCCGACCGTGAATTGGGACGGCATGACGGGAAGAAACTCGGAGAATCCCCGGCTGATCGCCACATCCTCCACCAGATCCATGGGGTGCATGAGGTCATGGCGGTAGAGCGGAAGCCGCACGGTGACGTCTTCCTGTCCCACCTTCACCTCGTAGCCGTAACTCTCCAACGCGTGACTCACGTCCCGTGCGTCCATCGCTTGCCCGAGCGCCCGTTCGATGGTGGCGAGGGAGAGCGTCCGCTCTCGACCCAAGTCCCGCGGCGTCACCACTCGCTGCCCCAATTCCGTCTTGAACGGATAGACCACTTCCACAGGCTCGATCGCGGCTCCCCGGTCGGCGAGGTTGGCTGCAAGAATATTGAGGGTCAGGATGACCATTGGAAGGTCGGTCCCCGTCACTTCGACGAACAGGGCGTCGTCGCCCACACGGACCTCGCCGATTTCCCTGCTGTTGATGATCGGAGGGAATGACAGAATCTGTCCCTCGGCGTCCAGGAGCAACGGAACCTGGTCTTTTCCCGCAACAATGCCGCCGAACTCCAGCCCCTTGGGATGAACCAGCAGCATCTCGCCGAGCGTCATCACGGTCGTCATCCCCAGTGGGATAAATCTGGCGCTCTCAGGCGCCACGGCTTCATAGGAAACCGGAAACTTGATCGCGGGTAAACGGTACAAGCCGATGGAGACCGTGCGGCGCTTGCGTCCGAAGATCTCCGCCAATTTTTCCTGCGTCTGGATCAGCTGCGCCAGCCCCTCCCTGGTGACCTGATACCCGGTCGCCGTGCAAGCGGCCACATAGGGTCTCAACTCTTCCAAACCCGCTCCGACCACGATCTGTTTCGCCGGCGGCTTCCGAAGGGACAGAAACCCATAGGGAGCGCTGGTTCCGGCTTGCTTGATGCGGATTTGTCGCGCGATGCCTTCACAACACCACAGATCGGGTCGATTACTGTCCTGCAGTTCGATCCGCAGTTCGCCGGTGTCGGGGCTCTGCCCCTTGAGTTCCCCCTTGACCAACATCAGCCACTCGTCCAGCTGCTCGAGGGTCACCGGTGACGGAGGCTTGGCCGGGCCGGCCAGCAGCTGTTCGAAATCCTGTCTGAAGATCGTAATCGTCGGCATGAAGTTAGACTGCGCCGCGCGTGGAGCGGATCAGATCGAGATTGTCGGTGAACAGTTCGCGGATGTCATGAATGCCCAGCGCCACCATTGCCATGCGGTCGAGCCCTAACCCCCATGCAATCACCGGCACGTGGATACCGAGCGGCGTGGCCACCTCCGGACGGAACAACCCGGCACCGCCGAGTTCGATCCAGCCGAGTCGCGGGTGGCGTACGTGCAGCTCCACCGAAGGCTCCGTAAAAGGAAAATAGGCCGGGAGGAACTTGACTTCCTTTGCCTGCGCGACTTCCCGCGCGAAGAGGTTCAGGAGGCCGAGCAAGGTGCGAAAATTGATGTCGTCGCCCAGCACGATCCCTTCGACCTGGAAAAAGTCCGTCGCATGGGTCGCATCGACCTGGTCATAGCGGAAGCAGCGCGCAATTGAAAAATACTTCCCCGGAACCAGGGGATTAGACGCCAACCGGTGGGCGGAGACCGCCGTACCTTGGCTCCGCAAGACCAACCGACTTGCCCGCTTGAGATCGAACGCATAACCCCAGCCGGTTGAACCGGTATTCCCGCCGCGCTCATGGACCTCCTTCACACGAGTGAGATAGGGTTCCGCAAGACCTTTGGCATGCGTGGGATGTTTCACGAAATAGACGTCGTGAATATCCCGGGCCGGGTGGAACTGCGGCATGAACAGCGCGTCCATGTCCCAGAACTCGGTTTCCACGAGCGACCCCCGCATTTCCTGAAAGCCCATACTGACGAGCTTGATCTTGACCGTATCGAGAAATTCGCGATAGGGGTGACGCCTCCCTGGAGCGATCCTGGGTGCCCTCAAGCTGATGGTGTACTTGCGGAACCGCTTCGTCCTCCAGCCGCCTTCTTTCAGGAGTTCAGGCGTCAGTTGCGAGACTTCCTCGGCCGTGTTCTGGCGGGACAGGTGCTTCAGCGCATCAAAGCCCTCGGTGGTCGGCTTCAGCCACCGAGTCACGCGATCGTCTACCCGAAACGGCTCCTTGATCTTCCCCCGCTTGACGGCATGCGCATCAATCACCCGCTGCTGGAGGTCGGAGAACGTCGTTAAGGCTCGGGGACCGCTGCGGAGTTGCTGGAGCAGCCCTCGCAACGTTTCGGCGGTCTGGCTCGGTCGTCCCGTCGACTCAAGGCATCCGCCTTGAACGATCAAGAGGGCACCTTCTTTTTTCAAGGCCCCGATGGCTCCGCTCACGTCCGACGGCTCCAAACCTTCTCGGGTCTGCAGATCTTGGATCGTGAGGCGTTTGCCGGTCCCGGCCGCCTCGCGCGCGACGGACAAGACCAGCTCGATCGGCGACTGTTTCTCGAAATATTGCTCACCGGTCTTGGTCAACGACACGATGGGAGTCACGGTTTCGTTCTCAACGGCGAGGAGTGACTTGGCCAACAGCCACTCAACCGCCATGCTGATTTGTGAAGCCTCCAGTCCGGCAACCGTGGCCAGCTGCTCTGTTTCCACCGCGCGGTCGCGGCGTTCCGAAAAGGCCGCGAGGACCCTGATTTCCAGGGGATGCAGACTATCGATGACAGCAGTGATATCCACCCGATGGCCTATCGATGGGATGAGGCCGGCTGCTCGGCGGCTCGCAATGCCGCGATGGTGGCGCCGTAGTCCAGGCTGGAGAAGACTGCCGAGCCTGCCACCAGCACCTCCGCGCCGGCAGCCAGAATGCGGCCGGCGTTGTCCACTTTGATGCCGCCGTCGACTTCCAGGAGGGCCTGGCTTCCGGCATGATCCAGCATTTGCCTGGCGTTCGCGACCTTCTGGAGACAGGAGTCGATGAATTTCTGCCCGCCGAAACCCGGATTGACCGACATGATGAGAACTAAATCCACATCCGGAAGAATTTCATCCAGCGTGCGCAGCGAGGTCGCAGGGTTCAAGGTCACCCCGGCCTTGACTCCGTGCTCTTTGATCAGCTGGACAGTCCGGTGGAGATGAGGACAGGCCTCCACATGCACGGTCAGGTAGTCGGCCCCCGCGGCGGCAAACTCCGGGATGAAGGCATCCGGGTTCGTAATCATCAGATGAACATCCAGCGGCAGCTTGGTCACTTTTTTCAGGGATGCCACGATCGGGGGGCCGACGGTCAAATTGGGAACGAAGTGGCCGTCCATGACGTCCACATGCAGAAAATCCGCACCTCCGCGCTCTACGGCGGCGACTTCCTCCGCTAGTCGCGCAAAGTCAGCCGACAGAATCGAGGGAGCGATACGGACAGGTCTGGTCATGAATCTCGTTTCCTGAGGCGCGAGGCATAGAAGACATCCATCGCGTACCGGTTATTCTCCGTGGTCAGGTCTCCCTGACTGGTCAGGAAATCCTGCGCCTCGCCTGACAGCCACGGAGCAAGGGACTCGCGATGGAAGTCCGCATGAGAATTGAGGAATCTCGCGATAACGTCTTCCGTCTCTTCCGGCTCAGTCGAGCAGGTACTATAGACCAGCGCACCGCCGGGTCGCAAGGTGGCACTGAGGGCATCGAGGATCTCCAGCTGTAGCTTTTGATAGCGGACGAGCGCAGCGCTGTGCTTCCGCCACTTCGCCTCAGGGTGCCGGCGCAAGACTCCGAATCCGCTGCAGGGAGCATCGACAAGGATACGATCGAACAGGTCATGTCGGACTTCGGCGCGAGCAAGCGGAGTTGAGGCCGCACGTTGCCATCCATCCCTGTATCGAGCGTCGCCGGTAATCGGCCTGACACTCCGCAATCCGAGTCTCGCGCAATTGGCAGCGACGACGTCGAGCCTCGTTCCGTGCTTATCGAGGGCCAAGATGGTCCCTCGATCTCCAATCAATTCGGCCAAATGAGTCGTCTTTCCTCCCGGCGCCGCACAGGCATCAAGGATCGACTCACCTGAACTCGCGCCGAGAAGGGGAGGGATGAGCTGGGCTGCTTCGTCTTCGACATAGAAGCAGCCTTCCGAAAATCCCGGGAGAGACGTGATGGGCCCGCGCGACTCGACCGTGATACCCAGCGGGCTCACGCTGGTCGGGGAGGCCGATACCCCGCTTCGTCGAAGCCGCTCAAGAAGGTCATCACGCGTCGACTTGAGCCGATTAACCCTGATCGTCACGGGTGGAATAGTGACGGAGTGGGCGCAGGCAGCCTCGGCCGCGTCAGACCCGAGCCGATGGATCCATCGACGGCTCAGCCATTCTGGAACGGAATAACGCACGGAGAGCGAGTGGACGGGATCGTCCGCCATGGAAGGCCAGGGCGCAACGGGATTTCGAAGCAGGGCGCGGAGAACGGCGTTGACGAAGCCGCTCCAATCCCTTCCCAGGACCGGAACATTGACTTTGGCCAGCCGGACCGACTCGTTGACCGCCGCCGAGTGAGGGATGCGATCGAGAGAGAGGAGCTGATAGGCAGCCATTCGGAGAAGCATCTGAATCAGCCGCGGTAGCTTCTGCATCGACTTGTCGAGAACCGGCTCCAATCTCCAGTCGATCGTTCCTTGATGTCTGAGCACGCCGTAGACGAGTTCCACCGTTAGGGCCCGTTCTCGCGCATCATGGCCTATCGGCGCGCAGGCCCGCTCCAGAATCCCATCGACGGGATCGTCCGACTGTGTCGATTCCACCAATACGGCTAATGCGGTCGATCGTGCGGAGGGCCTGTGCGCGAGGGGAGCAGGTCTGGAATCGGCGGGCATGTCTAGGAACCGGGGCTAACCGGTGACGGAGGCCCCAAACGCAAACCTGGTTGGATCGCATGACCCGCGAGATACTGCGGCACCGCCATCCGCCGGCTGTTGGCGACCTGAAGCTCGGTGACCGCCAGCAGCCCCTCGCCGGTCGCAATGCGAAGCGCTTGCTTCGACACGTTGACGATCGTGCCCGGCGCTGCAGACGTCGGTTCGCCGGATGCCACCGCGTTCCAAAGAACCCAGCGATCGTCGCGCACGAACGTGTACGCGCCGGGCCAGGGGGTTAACCCGCGAATCCTGTTGACCAGCGCGCGGGCGGAGAGGTTCCAATCGACAAGTCCATCTTCTTTCTTCAGCATCGGAGCGAGCGTCGCCTGGCTATCGTTTTGCCGCCTCGCAGTGAGCGTTCCGGCTTTCACGCGTTTCAACGTCTCGATGAGCAGCCGTCCGCCTAGTGCGGCCATGCGGACAGACAGGCTCCCGGCCGTGTCCTGCGGCTCGATGACCATACGTTCCTGCAGCAGGATCGCTCCGGTGTCCATGCCCTCATCCATCAACATCGTCGTGATACCGGTTTCGGTTTCACCGTTGATGACCGCCCATTGAATCGGAGCTGCCCCGCGATACCGCGGCAGCAGCGAGCCGTGTACGTTCACACAGCCGCTCCGGGGAAGGGAAAGAATCGATGGAGGAAGGATTCGGCCGAACGCCGCCACGACGATGATGTCGGAACTCCATCCGCGCAAGGCGGCCAACAAGTCAGGATCCTTCATCTTGACCGGCTGCAACATGGGGATCCGTCGGCGCAAGGCAAGATCCTTCACGGGAGAGAACGCCAATGTCTGTCCACGGCCCTTTGGTCGATCTGGTTGCGTGACCACTCCGACGACTTCATCGTCGGAATTCAGGAGCGCTTCCAGAGAAGGAACGGCAAAATCCGGTGTACCCATGAAAATGACGCGCATGCTCCCGCTTTAGCACCTGCTTCCTGAGAATGCAACCGGCACTCGGCCATTGCTTGACTTGCCGTTCGACGCTTTGTTAGATTCCGCGCGCGGGGTGGAGCAGCCTGGTAGCTCGTTGGGCTCATAACCCAAAGGTCGAAGGTTCAAATCCTTCCCCCGCAACCACCCATCAGATAGCTCCCCTCAATTATCTCCTCAAGACTTCTGCACCATTCCAAACCGACGGTGCCTGCTAGATCCGGCCCCACATGCCTTTTCGCTCTGAATGGGTTGATTCTGTGACTGGTATCAGCCAGAGTTAGACTCCCGTGCCCAAAGAGGATCCAGCTTCGGCCATGCTTATCTTCGATGTCTGGCTCGTCTCCCGAGCGTCCAGGCACTGGGTGGTCATCACTGTAATCCTGTTCACATTCGTGCACTGGGCAATTGCCCGAGGATCGATCCAGGCTTCTGGACACTGGGAAACCCTTGCGCCGGCTACAATCAAACGAACAGAGGTGGCTGCCGCCGCCGTCGGAGACAAAATTTACCTCGTCGGTGGATTTCGCGATCTGGATTGGATGGAGACCATTCTGAGTCGTTTCTTCAACCGACCCGGTATTCTCAGCACTGATGCCGTTGAGGAGTACGACACCACGCTTGACCGTTGGAGATTGAGAGCGCCGCTTCCCATACCCGTTCACCATGCAAGCGCGGCAAGTGTGGCCAATCAACTGTATGTCGTTGGCGGCCTCATACAATGGCCTCCTGGTCGGAGCGCAAGAGTGTTCGCATACGACCCTACAACCAATTCATGGTCCGAACGAGCGCCGATGCCGACTCCTCGTGGAGCCTTGGGCCTCGCTGAGCTTAACGGTAAGCTGTATGCCATCGGCGGGATCGGCGCGAACGGCAATTCAGCGGCAGTGGAGATGTATGATCCCGTGGCCGATACATGGATGGCGAGGGCAGCACTTCCCACTCCTCGTGACCATTTGGCGGTAACCGTTTCTCATCAAAAACTCTATGCCATCGGGGGACGATTGGGCGGTGACTTCAATCGAAACGTCACAAGCGTCGAGGCCTACGATCCGATAACCGATCGTTGGGAGACAGTGGCCCATCTACCCACTCCGCGAAGTGGGATTGGAGCAGGGACGATTGACGGCATCATCTATACCGTCGGTGGTGAAAGCAGTGAAACGACTTTTAATCTCAACCATGCTTATCTCCCTGCAACCAATAAATGGGAAAGAAGGGCTCCGCTTCCCACAAGCCGCCACGGACTTGGTGTGGTCTCCCTTCATGGTCGACTGTACGTTCTGAGCGGTGGTCCATCCCCCGGCGCAACTTATACCAATGTCAATGAAGTATTCATTCCGGCTTAGGAGTCTGTCCGACAGTGAGAAACCAACCTAAATCCCCCGTATCAGGACGGGATTTGTCGGAAATGAGCGATCTCGTAGGACGCTACATTCATCGATGCTATAGTCTGGTCGTATTTCGCGCAGTTGGAAGGAAGTCCGATGCACTATGTTCGAATAGGGAAACGGGCTCTCAATCTCGACAGCATCGCCTATTGCGAAGTGCAAGCATGGCAGGATGAGATGAGCGTGAAGATCTATTTCAGCGGATCCGCCAACAATACACCGTTGGTGTTCGGAGAGGGCGAGGCCAAAGAATTATGGAAATATTTGGAGTATATAGCGGAAAAGCCTGTTTAACCTCCCTAGTTCTACTCATCCACTGAGATCGACGCGTACTCCGCGCGCCCAGCAAGCCTGCGAGACACTCCCGAAGTTCCGCTCCTCCCTCCTTTTGTAGGGCAGACAGACAGCCGGATCTCTGATTATTGTTCTCTGTAACCGCACCTTAGCGGCGATATGGCGGGACGACGGTAAGCGCTGAGGGAAATGTGGATGATTCCATCATGAAGCTCCGCTACTGTACCAGGGTAGATACCCGTCTTCCTGTTGTGTTTGCCGGTGAGTCGTTTGTCGGGGAAGGGACCGTGTTGAACCTCTCCGTTCCTGGATGCGCGATTACCAGCAAGAAGGTTGTCCGTTCTGGCTCATACCTCGAACTCAAGGTCCTGCTTCCCGACCAGACACCTCCCCTGTCGGTGGGCCTGGCGAGAGTCCGCTGGTGCCAGGGGCGGTACTTCGGCGTGGAGTTTATTTGTATGCCGGGTCAGGATCAGGTACGGCTTGGGCGTTTGATTCGGAACCCCGTTTTCGGAAAGTCCGGCTCATCGGTCGTTGCTCAGTAGTCCAATTTCCCACCGATATCTGCTACAATCGGCGTATGCGGTCGATACGTTTTCTTTCCTACACGTTCTGTCTCTTGACTCTGAGTCTCGCCGGTTGTGCGGAGCCATTTACCGTCTTCCATAGTCAGACAGGCGAGCCGATTTTGCTCGGTAGAAGATCCTTTTCGTACGAAGGGTGCCTCTCTACGATGCAGCAAGAGGCTGACCGGCTTGGAGTCACCTTCCGCTACGTCTACGTCCGGGGGTCGACATTCGGGCGGTCGCTCCTGTGGCCCTTCGAGCCTGGGTACGCTTGTGAGGCGGCGGTGGGTCCTGAGCAGGCCCCGACCGGTTCCTATCAGAACGTCCCTCCACTCTCCCCTCAGGGCTAATCGCGTCCATCGGCCTGCGTCCTCGTGCGGGACTTGTCTCCTATACATCTCTGATTCGCCCACAGAGTTATTGGCAACATTCCTGCTTTTTGTTCCTCAGCGTTCCCCGCTTGGCTATAATCAGACCGGGGAATCATGTGCATCTCTGCGATGTTACCGACATGAGCTAACCAACGATGATCGCCGTTCTTCTGATAGAGGACAACGATGTCGACGCCCAGTTTACCCAGGATCTGCTGGCTGAGTGGAGTATAGAGGAGTTCCGCATCACCCACGTCAAAACCCTGGCGGACGGGTTGGCGCTCATCGGTCACACCCGCTTTGACGCCATTCTTCTTGACCTTTCCCTTCCCGACGCTTTTGGATTGCCGACCGTTCGGCAGGTGCACACAACCAACCCTGCAATCCCGCTGGTCGTACTCAGCGGCGTCAGCGACCAGGCGCTGGCGCTGCAAGCAGTGCAACAAGGAGCCCAGGATTATCTGGTCAAGGGACAGGGCCATCCGGAACTTCTCGCCAGAGCGGTCCGCTACGCGATCGAACGCAAGCGCACGGAAGAGCGCTTGACCTATCTAGCCCAGTACGATCACCTCACCGGTCTCGTCAACCGGAGCCTGTTTCGCGATCGCATGATTCAAGCGATGGCCCGCAGCAAACGCCTTCAGCAACCCGTCGGGCTCATGCTGCTCGATCTCGACCGCTTCAAGGCCGTAAACGACACATTAGGCCACGACATCGGAGATGAGTTGTTGAAGGCGGTATCGGAACGATTGAAAAGCTGCGTCCGTGAGGTCGATACGGTGGCCCGCATGGGAGGAGATGAATTTACGGTCATTCTGGAAGGTGTGCCGTCGGAAGCCAGCATCGTCGTCGTGGCCAAGCGGATCGCCGAATCGATCTCCACGGCCTTTGAATTGAAGGGGCATAGCGTGTCGATCGGCGTCAGTATCGGAATCACGGTCTATCCCCACGACGATCAAGGGATAGACGAACTGCTCAAGCATGCGGATGAGGCGATGTATCGGGCGAAGCAGCAAGGAGGCAGCGGCTTCCATTTTCACGAGGCTTCGGGCTACCGCACGCAATCCGCTCATGCCGGTTCCTGATCATCTCTTCGCGCCGTCTCATCGCCCGATCTCGGAGAGCGGCGTGTCCGTGACGAATATCGCACCTCGTGGATTGGGTATCAGCGTGTTGGACCGTTCGAGTGCGTCCCGATCCGGAGACGTCCTGCAGTCAGGCGTCATCACCAAGCCCCAGTGGAGATTGTCCGTACAGCAGTTGTCCACCAGGAGCGCTTTGGCGTGATGGAAAAGCAGGAGGCCGCTCAGCATATTTTCTCGACACTGATTTCTGACCAGCTCCGGATAACTGCCTTCGTCCCGAACCGCAATGCCGAAATGATGATTGCCACGGCAGACATTCTCGGCCAATCGAGGCTGTGCCCCGGCAAATACGAACAAGCCGGACTCACGATTGCCGCAGAACTCGTTGCCCACGAACGTCGGCCGGGCTTCAGGCCCGTAGATGACGACGCCTGAAAGAATGCCCTCCAGGGCACGACACTGTGTCACCGTACAGGTGGAATCGAGAAGGTTCATCGCGGAATGTTGATCGCTCCCGATATAGCGAAAGCTGATCCCGCTGATTCTTCCGCTCGGTACCTGCTGCAGATACAAGGGGGCGCCACGGCGGGAGAAGATATGAACGAGGTCTCGACCGGCGCCGATGAGGGTAATCGGTCGCGACGCCACGAAGATCTTGTCCTCATAAGTTCCCGAACGGACGAAGACCTGGTCGTTCGCCTCCGCCTCGGCAAGCGCCGCACTCGGTCTCGGATAGGCCTTGGCATCCTGTCCGTCCACCACCAGCGTTCTTCCCCCGAGCGGATTCGGGGGAATCTCCTGCTTGCCCTGATCCTCCTGCTCGGTCTTCATTCGCGTCCTACCGCTCGATCGTTCAGGCACAATCAACGGTCCCGGGAGGTCTCTCTCTCCAATCGTCGGTCACGCCAATATTGGTGACAGGCACACGACAGCGCCGGTGATGAGGAACTGCGGGCTCATGTTTGTCAAGCCGCGGGTTCGCCCAGCCAGACTCGTACAATTCTGTTGGCTCCCCCGGAGGTGGGGGAAACCTCTACGCTCCGAATCCCCGCATTGACGAGGTCTTACGCCGCTCTCTTGTAACTACTGCCGCCGACAACTGGCATGACGATTGCGATGTCTCGTGATCCCTAGAGCCATTGTGACTCACTTCGGAGGATGGCAATGACCCCCCACAGACTCAGAATTGTTGCAGTATTCGGCGTGCTCCTGTCGTTGTGTTTCAGCCCAGTCTTGACCTCCGCCGCTCCGGGGCAAGTCCAGGATACATCGCGTCATCTGTATGATCGGGTGATGGAGGAATTCAAGCATCGTGATTACGAGGCGGCCTTGGCCGGCTTTCGCTTATTCCTCGAACTTCATGGCCAAACGGCGCTCGCTGCCAATGCACAATACTGGGTCGGGGAGTGTCAGTATAGAATGGGCCGCTACAAGGACGCCTTGGCATCGTTCTACAACGTTGTGTCCTATTATCCCCTCAGCCCAAAACTGTCCGCATCGACCCTGAAAATCGGCCAGACCTACAGCAGGCTCAAGGACTATGAGAAAGCGCGGATCATGTACGAGCGCGTGCTCGATGAATATCCGGACAGCCCGGAAGCCGAGGCGGCGAGAAAGGCGCTCGAGGTGGACCAGTCACGAATCGAAGCGACGACGATGGCGCCTGAATAGAGGCCGCATTCGTTATGACGACCTCAGACACATCGCGTACGCTCACTCGCCGCCGATGCCCAACATATCTCCCAGCTGCTGGACGGAGTAGAATCGATCCATCTCGAGAACAACCAGATTGATTCCCGCCGCTTGAACGATTCTCCGGATGTCCTGCCGTTTTTCCGCTTCGCGTGGGTCCGATTGCTGATCACTTTCGACCTGGACGACATGTTCGACCAGCCGCGATCCTGGATGAATCAGCACGAAATCCAAATTCTTGAGCGCCAGGCGGCGCAGCATCTGAACTCGCCCCGTTGCTCCGGCTTGCACCCGTACAACGCACATCAGCGGAACGCGAGCCAGCACGATGTACCGATCCTGCGCGGCCATCCGGAGCAGATTATAGAGCTGCAGGTCTTTGTCGCTGAGCGGAGGCTGCGGCTCCAAGATCACGCCGGTCGGGAGCGCGAGCGCTTCCGTGTGGGTCGGTTTCCTGCGGACCGTGAACCGCCACATGGCGTAGATACCTATGGCCAGACCACTCCAGAAGAATACATGATCCATCCTACCGGCTCACTTATTTGAACAGTCGAGCCCACCGTGGGCCGGCCGGAACGATCGCCCCCAGAATAACCGGATGCGCGGCTCCCGTCACCGCCGGAAGATTTCCCCACTGTCCCTTGGCCGTTCGATAGGCCAAGACGGCGAATGCGACCGCCTCAAAGGCTTTGCTGTCCCATCCCAATGCATCGAACGTGGTCACCGGTACGGGAGCGAATACGGCGGACAATTGAGCCATGATCGCCCGATTGCGAACCCCGCCTCCTCCGACCACGACTTCGTCGATCCGTCCCCTGATCCAGCGACGCGACGTTCCGACGGCTTTGGCCGTCCACGCACTGCATGTCGCGAGGAGATCGTCCAAGGACAGCTTCTGCGGCCCCGCGAGCAGTTCTTCGGCCAACGTCACCCCGAATTCCTCTCTCCCGGTCGACTTCGGAGGCGGTTGAGACAGAAAGGGATGAGCCAACAGCTTGCTCAACAGCCTGCCGTCTGCTTTCCCGCGCAGCGCCATCTTCCCATCCCGATCCATAGCAAGACGGCCGTTCGTCGTACGAGCCACGAGGTTGTCGAGCACCATGTTTGCGGGACCGGTGTCGAACGCCACAACCCCTTCCTCCGTATAATCCGGAGGAATATACGTCACATTGCTGATGCCACCGAGGTTCACCACAAGCCTCGCGCGACGGGGGTGTCGGAGAAGGAGGGCATGAACCACAGGGGTGAGGGGAGCGCCTTGACCGCCGGCCGCGACATCTCGAGCCCGAAAATTCGCAATCGTGGTAATCCCCGTTCGCTCGGCGATGACCGCCGGCTCGGCGATCTGCAGCGTTGACCGGATGGCGCCTACACCAGGCGCCTGAATGCCGTGTGGAAGGTGATGGACGGTTTGGCCGTGTGATCCGATCAGCGCAACGTCGGAGGGACGAAGCTTGGCCACCCGAATAATCTGCAAGGCTGCATCGGCAAACCATTCGCCCAACAGGGCATTCAGGTGACAAATTTCTCCGACTGTTCCCGATACCGACGCGGTGAGGATCCGTTGCTGAAGCGTTCGCGGATAGGCGAGTGTTTCTGTGCCAAGCGTCTTCACTTGAAGCGATCGCTTTCGCCCTGTGATTTCAACCAATGCCGCATCGACTCCGTCGCCCGAGGTCCCGGACATCAGTCCAATCACCTTCATGACTCTCATCCTCCGCTGGTCAAGGTGTCGTTGAGCGCCGCTACGCTAATGGAACTCTCGTCCGCGGTCAAGCCGCCGGTGCGTCAATCGGGCGAGTGGGCTGGTCGCGTTGACATCGTCTGGTCCCGATGTTACGGTCGCCCCCCCATGCCCCAGCGTCTCTTGCGATCGAGCCGGTGCGTCCTGCTGCTCGTGCTACAGCTTCTGTGCTGCGTGATCATTCCCGCCAACGCGCTGGCCGCCGGTCCGCGTGAGGCTCTGAACATCGTCGTCACCATCCCCGTGCTCAAGGACTTCGTCGAGCAGGTCGGAGGGCCGCATGTCTCGGTGACCTCACTGTTGAAGGGGTATGAGAACGAACATACCTATTCGCCGAAACCAAGCGACCTCATCGCCGTACGCAAAGCCCGCCTCTTCTTTCAAGTTGGGATCGGACTGGAGATATGGGTATCCCCTCTTGTGAAGAATGCCGGAGGCCCTTCCCTGCGTGTCGTCACCACCTCCACCGGGATAGGGCTGATCGGCGATGCCCACATCCCGGAGGACGACCATGCACGCGAGGAGCCGACGGTCGGAGGGAATCCGCACGTGTGGCTGGATCCGACCAATGCGGCCACGATGATCCGACACGTCACCGAAGCGCTGATACAGTCCGACCCGGACCATGCGGACGACTATCGCCGAAATCAGGCAGCCTATCTCACCCGCCTCGACCGACTGCAGACGGAACTGAGTGGAAGGGTCAAGGATTTGTCCGACCGGAAGTTCGTGGCGCACCACCCGGCCTGGCCCTATCTGGCCAGGCGATTCCGGTTCGATATCGTCGGGACGATTCAATTGCAGTCGGGAGGCGAGCCGAGTGCGCGTCATATCCAAGAGCTGATTCAGACGATGAAACAGCACAAGGTCAAAGTCGTGGTCTCCGAAATTCAACTGAGTCAGAAATTTCCCGAACTCCTGGCAAAGGAGACCGGCGCCCGCGTTGTGGTGCTGACGACCCTTCCGGGCGGATTGCCTCGAACGGAAACCTATCTCGACATGTTGCGCTACAATGTGCTCCAATTGGTCAATGCTCTCGAAGCCGCTTGACCAGACGTTCTTGCTGTCGCAACCCGCCCCGGAGACGTGAGCGTGTCACTCCGTTCACAGGCCGTCATTCCACAGGCCATCATTCGCTTCGACCATGCCACATTCCAGTTTCCGGGCGTCGTGGCGCTCGAGGACATTTCGCTGGATATCCACGAAGGGGATTTCATCGGGGTCATCGGCCCGAACGGATCCGGCAAGACGACCCTGTGCCGGGCGGTGTTAGGTCTGCTGCCGCCGATCTCCGGACATCTCCGAATTTTCGACTGCGCCTGCGACAAGTTGCGTTGTCACCATCGGGCCAGAATCGGCTACCTGCCTCAGAAGGGAGTGGTGGATCGAAACTTTCCGGTGACGGTTCTCGAAACCGTCATGATGGGACGATACGGGGCCCTCGGTTTGTTTGCGCGTCCGACAAGTCGAGACCGGGACATCGCGGTCGATGCCCTGGCGCATGTCGGAATGGATGCGCATCGCGACACGGCGTTGGGACAGCTGTCAGGCGGACAGCAGCAGCGGGTCTTCATTGCACGAGCGCTCGCGCAGCAGCCGAAGGTCTTGTTGCTGGACGAACCGACGACGGGGCTCGATATTCCCACTCAGCACAGCGTCATCGATCTCGTGCAGAAGCTTCATGAGGAGCTCGGACTCACCGTGCTCCTGATTACACACGACATCAATATGATCCGTTCTCGAGTGGATCGATTGGTGTTGTTGAAAACCCGCTTGTTCGCCTCCGGCCCTCCCGCCGAGGTATTGAAGCCCGACATCCTGCGTCAGGTCTATGGGAAGGACGTGGTCATCACCGCACACGATACCATCCTCGTCGAGGACTACCACCACCACCACTGAGACCGGGCCATGCTAGAACTCTTTGCCTACGATTTCATGCAGCGTTCGGTGCTGGCGGCGGCCTTGGTCGGGGGCCTGTGCTCCGTCGTGGGCGTGTTCGTCGTCCTGCGTGGGCTGGCGTTCGTCGGAGCCGGGACCGCTCACGCCGCATTTGCCGGCGTCGCGCTCGGCTATTTGACCGGATGGTCGCCGTTGGCGCTGGCCGTGCTGTTCGGCTTGACGACCGTGTGGATCACCGGCTGGGTCGAGGAACACGGCCGCATGAAACTGGACGTGTCGATCGGCATTCTCTATACCGCCACGATGGCGCTGGCGATTCTGTTCATCGGACTGATGAAGACATACAATGCGGAGGTGTACGGCTATCTCTTCGGAAACGTCCTGTCCGTCACCAACGATGAACTGCGCACGATCATGTGGCTCGGCATCTTCATCATCGGCCTGATGCTGCTGTTTTCCAAAGAGCTGTACTTCATCGCGTTCGATCAAGAAATGGCCGAGGCATCCGGCGTGCCGGCCCGTCGCATTTTTTTCCTGTTGCTGAGTCTGATCGCCCTCACCGTCGTCGTCTCACTCAAGACGGTCGGCGCGATTTTGGTGTTTGCCATGATCTTGATTCCCGCGTCGACGGCGTATCAGCTGACGCACAGCCTGTCCACCTTGACTTGGTACTCGCTATTCATAGGCATGACCACGGCCGTGTGCGGGGTGTTGATCTCGGCCTTGTGGGATGTCCCCTCCGGTCCCGCCATCGTTCTCTTGTCCACAAGCCTCTTTTTCCTGTCCATTCTGTTCTCCCCCAAAAGGCGTCGCTCGACCGGAGCGCCGTCGATGAGCTTCTCCCAGCCAATTGACCGTCACTGAGGGACGAGAGGGACCTGTACCTGCTGAATTCTCGGTTTGCCATGAGCGGGGAAAGGCATTAAATTAGGCCCTTCGTGTACCTGGCGCGCATCCAAGGAGGACCTATGAACGAGATAAGTAGGCGTCGGCACCTTGCAGGAGCACTGTGCGCAGGTCTGCTGATCTTCTGCATTGCAGCCGGTGCCGCATCGGCGGAAGAGTGGAAGACGGAAGAGGGAGGGATCGCCCCAGGAACCTTCATGTTGGGGATGCGGGCGGGTTTTGCTCCGGTCACCCAACAGGTGAGCGCCAACACCTCGACCGATGTCGGATCGCTCCTCAACTTCCAGGCGATGTATAGCCTCAACAGATGGTTTTTAGTCGGCCTGATGTTGGAATGGGAGCGGCACGGGATGGATCTCGAACGACCTGGTGTCGACTTGGGACACCAAGACACCGTCTCGGTCATGCCGACGGTCGAACTTCGTCCGGTGCGCTGGGGTCCGATCACTCCCTATATCAACATGGGTCTGGGCGTGAACGTCAACAGCTTCGGAGAGAGTAGTTCGATCCGAGGGACGACCATTTCTCCCAGCAACACCTTGGCCTGGCGGCTCGGTTGGGGCGCGGACTGGCTCCTGACGAAACAGTTCGCGCTCAATGCCGAAATGGCCTACAAGCGGAACGACGGACACGTAACCATCAATAACGTGAGAGACAACGATTGGAACTACTCGTCCTTCGGATTTCTGTTCGGGGTGAAGCTGTTCTTCTGAACCGGAGAGCGGGGAGCAGGGGCCGGAAAGGGCGCCTTCGAGCGAGGGTCTATCGCGTCATTCCTGTTTAGCCTGCTTCGATCGACTCCAGACCATCCCGGTCTGTTCCTTGGCGCTGAATCCCAGCTTTTGATAGAAGGCCGGGCGCCTCGTGCACAGCCAGAAGAGTTCGACTCGACGCAGCCGAGGATGCTGAAGGATGCGCTGAACGATCTCCGTCCCGATCCCTTGCTTCTGGTAGGTCTTGTCGACGATCACATCCCATATCGTCGCTCGGTAGACGAAGTCGGACAAGACTCGCCCAAAGCCCACCAGATGCTCACCATCCCACGCACTGACGATGAGGTCCGTGTGCCGCAACATGTCCCTGGCATCCTCGAGGGTCCGATCTTTGGCCCAGGGTGCTTGGTGGAAGAGCCCGAGGAGCTGTGCCGCCTGAAGATCCTTCTTGTCGGAAAAAACCAGGGCGGTCTTGAGGGCAGAAGGCATCTTGTACTAAAGTATCTCCCCGCGGGTGAGTCGAAACGGGGCTAGTGTACGAGGAAACTCATGGCAACGCAAGTCCGCAGCTGTCCGAAATGTTTCCAGTTGATGTGGTTGAAGCAGGACGAGTACGAGCTGCTCGACGAACAGACGATCCGCGCGAAGTGTCCGCACTGCGGTTCCCTGGTTCGATTCAAACTGATCTCAGAGGGGGCCAATGCGACGGGGCCGAAGATGGGGCATTAATCCAAGCGCGACCCGTTCTTGAACCCCAACCACCCTTCCGATAGATCTCAGCGCTCATTTCTCAGGACTCAGCACTTCTCATAGCCCTCGTCCAGCTCCATCCAATTCCGGCTTGTTCCCCGGCAGGATCTTGTGGAGCGCGGCACGGTAATCGAGGAGCCGTTTTTCGTCGGTACGACCGATCGCGGCCTCGTTGTCTCGCTGCATCCGTTCCAGGTGATCGAGCACGGCCAACAGGGGTTGGACCGAACCGAGCAGCTTGCCGACTTCAAACGCCTCCAGCGATTCGATCAGCGGCTCGTTCAACCCTTTGTACGGAGTGCCGGCGCTCTGATGGCGAAATCGAGAGACGAGCTGCTCATATTCCTCGATGGCTTCCGGTTTGGGCTTGATGCCGGTCGGCACCACGGTCAGGTACACAATCGATGGCAGTTTGGCCGCATAGGCCTTCAGTTGCGAGGTCAGCCCCCCGACGGTTTCAAGCACATCTGCAACAGTCATGAGATCACCTTCTTCGTATAGGACAATGGAGAAGCTCTCGTCTCTCGGCTCTGGCCGAGAATCGTCCGATCCAGGTGCCGCCTGACCTCCTCCATATCTACGGGGAGCGATACCGTATACTCTCGGAACTCTCCCGTCGAGGGATGCGTGAAACCCAAGGTCCTGGCATGCAGCATGACCCGGGGAATGTCCAGCCCCTCGATGCGGCAGACCTTGCGTCCTCCGTAGGTGGGGTCGCCGAGAATCGGATGGCCCAGCGAAGATACATGCACCCGTAGCTGGTGAGTGCGACCGGTCCGCGGATAGAGTAGGACCTGTGCCGCGAATTTGGCAAACCGACGATGGACGACATACTCCGTCACGGACGTGCGAGGCCGGGCCGTGCGCGCGGAGAATTTTTTCCGTTCCTTGGAATCTCGTCCGATGGCCAGATCAATCACTCCTCGGCCCGTTTTCGGCACGCCCCACACAAGCGCTTCGTAGACTCGCGCAATCGTATGCTGTTTGAATTGCATAGCGAGGTGTCTATGAGCCTGATCATTCTTGGCCACGACCATGACGCCGGAAGTCTCCTTATCCAGGCGATGGACCAGCCCGGGCCGTTCCTTGCCGCCGATTGATGAGATGGTGCCGCCCGATGTCTGAAAGTGGTGGAGGAGGGCGTTGACGAGGGTCCCGGACCAATTGCCGGGAGCCGGATGCGCGACAATGCCGGGGGGCTTGTTCAAGACCAGCAGATGCTCGTCCTCGAACAGGACCTCCAGGGGGATGGCCTCGCCTTTGATTTCCAGAGGTTCCGGCTTCGGCACATCCATCGTAATCTTGTCGCCCGGCTTGATCTTCTGACTGGGCTTGACGAATTGATCGTTGATGCGGATGCGGCCCAGTTCAATCAATCGTTGCAGGGCGGACCGCGAAATGTCTCGCTCCCGGTTCACGAGGAACACATCCAGCCGCTTCGGCAGTTCTCCGGACGTGACGACAAACTCCGTGATCATATCGGGTCCACGCTACTAAAGAGATTCCCCTGAATGCAATCGGAGAGTACTGTCGATTGCCTCCTCGTGGGAAGAGGGATTATGCTACAGGCCGGAGGCTGGCCCCACCTTTCACGAGAGGAGATCGCGGCATGAGAGGGATCGTCTTCGTCGCCGGCGTCATAGTGGGCCTCAGCGTGCTGCTCGCGGATCGCGGGGGAGCCTCGGACCGAGAAGGTATCCCTCCCGAAACCGTCGCGGACTACATTCATGCCGTCATCGAGGCGGACCGAACGTTCTATACCGTTCATGTGGTCGAGCGAATGCAGAAGGAAGGCGGGTCGGTCGCCGCTGAAGATTGGCGCGCGAAAACGAACCGGTTGCCGCTACCCGCCCAGTTCTTGATGGAGTCGAGCGAACTCGCCGCGAAAACCGGGGTCAAGGTCCGCTACCGTCTCATCAGCCTGTGGCCCATCAACCCTCAGAATGCCCCCTACGACCAAGCGGAGAAGGCCGGGCTCGAAGCCGTGCGCGACCACCCGGATCGAGCGTCGACAGGCACCGTCAAGATCGGCGATCAGCGCTATTTTCAAGCGATCTACGCCGATCATGCCGTCACGAAAGCCTGCATTGACTGCCACAACCAGCACCCAAGCAGTCCGAAGAAGGATTTCAAGCTGAATGACGTGATGGGTGGGTTGGTGATCGAGATTCCAATTGGACGATAGTCTAACGATGCTTCACCCCTACGGCGGAGGTGCGAGCAAGAGGCGGCACAGGGCCGAGACCGCTGTCGAAAGGTCGGGATGAGCATACGGTTCTCCGGGTACGACCCTGAGGGATTTTACGACGAACTGTACGAGGGCAAGGGGCAGCCACGTGCCGGGAGCTCCTTACTCCTCAGAAAATTTGCCTCCTTACCGGAGGGGGAACTCAGGAAACGTCAGCAGGCGGCGGAGCGCGTCATTCTCAACATGGGCATGACGTTCGGCGTCTACGGAAGCACCGACGGGCATGAGCAGGTCTTTCCCTTCGATATTGTGCCCAGGATTGTCGAGGCAAGGGATTGGGAGCACATCGAGTCCGGGCTTCGCCAGCGCATGCGCGCCTTGAATCTCTTCATCGACGACATCTACCACGATCAGCGCATACTCAAAGACGGAGTGGTCCCCGGCGAGCTGATTTTTTCCAGCAAGGGTTTCTTGCAGCCCTGCATGGGTCTGAACCCACCGCGAGGCATCTGGTGCCACATTGCCGGGATCGATCTGATCCGTATCAGCGACGGTCACTACTATGTCCTCGAGGACAATATGCGCTGCCCGTCCGGTGTCGCCTATGTGCTGGAAGCCCGGCAAGTCATGAAGCGGACGTTCCCAGAGCTGTTTGACGCCTATCGGGTGCGGCCGGTCGACGGCTATCCAAGCCAGCTCTTGGACACGCTCCGCTATCTCTCGGATGTCCCCGATCCCACCGTCGTGATCTTGACACCCGGAATCTACAACTCAGCCTATTACGAGCACTCCCTGCTCGCACAAAAGATGGGAGTGGAATTGGTCGAAGCCAACGATCTGGTGGTGGTGGACGGATCCGTACACATGCGGACCACCAAGGGATTGCAGCGCGTGGACGTCATCTATCGGCGGATCAACGACGACTATTTGGACCCGCTCACCTTTCGACGCGATTCAGTCCTCGGGGTGCCGGGTCTCATGGAATCGTACAAGAGAGGGAGAGTGGCGCTCGTCAACGCGCCCGGCACCGGCGTATCGGACGACAAAGCGATCTACGCCTACGTCCCCAGGATTATCACGTACTACTTGGCGGAGGAACCCATCCTTCGAAACGTCCCCACCTATGTGTGTTCCGAAGAACGGGATCGGACCTATGTACTGGAACACCTGGACGAGCTCGTCGTGAAGGCCACGAATGAAGCAGGGGGATATGGAATGATCATCGGACCCCATGCTTCGAAGCAGGAGCGTGAAGAGTTCGCCCGGCGTATTCAGGCGGATCCGCGGAACTATATCGCGCAACCCACGCTGGCGCTCTCGCGGGTGCCTACCCTCGTGGAGGATCATTTGGAAGGGCGTCACGTCGATCTGCGTCCCTACGTCTTGTACGCTCAGGATGTCTACGTGCTGCCTGGAGGCATGACACGCGTGGCGTTACGAAAGGGCTCCCTCGTGGTGAATTCATCGCAAGGAGGCGGGAACAAGGATACATGGGTCCTCTCATGAGCAATACCCTAGATGCGGCTCTGCGAAACCGCGTGCGGTGTGCGTCTAGCATCTATCTCGAAATGGCTGTTCCAGTAAGAACTGGTCATGCCCGCGAAAGCGGGCATCCAGAAAGTCCCGAAAAGACTGGATTTCCACCTGCGCGGGAATGACGACAACGGACCTCACCCCATCATGAAAGAATTTTGAGATAGGTTCTAATCACATATGCTGAGTCGCGTGGCCAGTTCCATCTATTGGCTGAACCGTTATGTCGAACGTGCCGAGAACTATGCTCGATTCATCGAGGTGAATCTGATCCTCACCCTCGACCTTCCTAGGGGAACCGCCGAGCAATGGGAACCGTTGGTCGCCACGACAGGCGACCATGAGGTGTTTGCGGACCGCTACGGCAAAGCGACGAGGGAGACCGTGATCCGATTTCTTTCCGCCGACGCGGCAAACCCCAATTCGATCCTGTCCTGTCTCGTGGCCGCCCGTGAGAACGCACGGTCGGTCAGGGAAATCATCTCCACCGATATGTGGGAACAGGTCAACCGCTTTCATTTGATGGTCAAGAACGCCGTGTCCATGGGACTCTCCAGCCACAACCTCCACGCGTTTCTGTTGGACGTCAAGGCCGCCAGTCATCTCTTCCTGGGAATCACCGATGCCACCATGTCGCATGGAGAAGGCTGGCACTTCGCCAGGCTTGGCCGCCTGCTGGAACGAGCGGACAAGACATCCCGCATCCTCGACGTGAAGTATTTCATGTTGCTCCCGACCGTAAGCGAAGTCGGCACACCGTTCGATATCATCCAGTGGTCCGCACTGTTGAAGTCCGCCAGCGCCCTCGAGATGTATTGCAAACAGCATGGCCGCATTTCGCCCAATCGGGTGGCCGAATTTCTGATTCTCAACCCGAACTTTCCACGAACCATCCGCTATTGCCTGATCAAGGCTGAAGATTCACTGCATGCGATCGCCGGATCGGCAAGCGATCGGCATAGCAATTTGGCGGAAAAGCGGTTGGGGCGGTTACGATCTGAAATGGACTACATCGATATGGCGGACATCTTGTCGGGCGGGTTGCACGAGTTTTTCGATGACTTTCAATTCAAGCTCAATCGGATCGACGACGCCATTTACGAAACATTCTTCGCCCTGCATCCGGTTGAAGGGGTCACGGCGAAAGAGAAGGTGCAGTGACGCACCGACTCCCGGCAAGGTGCCGGCCCCAATCCGGAAAGGTGCCGGCCCCAATCCGAAAATGATCGGCGACGCCTGTGGCAGGCCGGGTGGACCAAGGGGGTCAAGTCGCTGTGAGTTTGACTCTGCCGACACTACCGAACTTCACACATCGCCTTGCCTGCCGAAGCTCATAGTCATATTGCATCGCAAGCCAGGTTTCGGGTGAGCGCCAAAAACTGAACATGTATGGGCTGGTTCCTTCTGCGGCCGCCCACGTGATTATTGGGGCGTGGACCCCATCGCGTCCCACTCCTGCTTGGTGATCAGTCGCTTGGGCTTCAACGCGCCGGTGGCATAGGCAAGGCGCAGCGCTTCCTCCAGCCAGGCTATCCGTTGGGTCGGCGTGGCCGCGAGCGTGGCGCCCAGGAGACTTTGATCCTCAGCGGTCCAATTCGCCTGATGCGCCGTCTTCAGAGAAATTGGCTGCTCGCCGGCCATGTCAGCGATCTGCCTTCCGTTGCCGAATAGATTCCAGATGGGTGACGTCTTCCAAATCCTGCGGTCTGCCGGCGTGCCGCTTCAGGACAATCAGGTCATTCAGAGAGGCAACTCGGACTGTCGTTTGACCCACAATGGCTTCTTGCGAACGAGCCCACAGTTCTTCAAAGGGAACCTCCGGCTTGAGCAGCAAGTCCACCACCCTCATTGGATTGGCCGGATCGACGAGACAAAACGCTCTCATATGCTTCTCGCGCCACCATGATTCACGTGTTGTCGGATCGACAAACGCGTTCGCCGAGACCGGAATTTGCGGGCGAAATCCTTGACCCTCCAGCGCCCTGATCGTTTTGGCCACTTCCTCTGGAGCAAGATCGATGGCCAAATCGACATCAGCAGTCAGTCTCGCATGTCCGTGCAGCACTGTCGCCAGCCCGCCTACAACGACATATCGCACTTTTGCTGCATTGAGAATCTGGAATATGGGCTCGAAGACCGACACGGCGCTATTCTAGCGAATACTCACACAATTAGCAGCCAGTCGAGTGAATGGTGTCAGGATCGGTGAAGGGCGTGCCGGGGCCGCGTCGCGACGTACACTCGGTACATGTGGGTTTCCGCCGCAGATCGAGGGGCAAGGGAAAATCCCGATTCCGTGCTTCGGGCTGGATGGTCATCGGCCCCGGCTGGTAACTCCGCACTTGCTCAGCAAAGACTCCCGGTACATTAGCAGGCTGTTGACAAAGGCCTCCAGCTGCGTTCTCGCGTCGCTTAGAGGCTCACCGTACGGCAGAGAGTACGATTCCGCCTCTGCGCTCGCTGCGGCCTTGCTGGACGGCCTTTCTGAACAGCCTGCAAGGTATTCTGCTGGCATTTGCGATCTCAGACGCGACTTCGTTTCCAAGGTCCTCGTATAGTTTGTCAACACACTGTTAGTATTCTCCCCTGTCGAACCACAATGGCAAGCGGGAGGAGCCGCTGCTCTGGTCGCCACAGCATTTCTGTCGGAATAGCGATGGGTTGTGACTTGGCCGCCTGCAGAACCTCAATCAACATCAACGTACATTTGACAGGTACGGCACCGGTACTGTACGGTTATCGCTACAAAGACCCAGCTTCCGAACTGTCACCGTATGGTGCGCGTCCCCGAGAATCCTCGGGATAGGGGCTGGGTCGAATTTTTACCTCCCTCGCCACCTACTGAAACTCCCACACATCTTCGATATGCTTCGCGATGAGGTTTCTGTACTGAATGGCGTCCGGTTTTTCTTACTCGGCATGCCTCCGTAGCGTACCGGCCACCATATCCGCCAGTTGAATAAGCACGTTATTCTTTGAATCCACGATCCGCACATCCTCCAGAATTGGCTCCCCATCACGGTTGATCTGAAGCTGTTTCCGAAGGTACGAGAAAAGTTCCCGCCGAAATTCCCGATCTTCGTGCCCGTCCATTTTCAGGCGGGCTTTCTGAATGGTCCCAAAGCTATGCTGCAACACCATCTTGATAGCATATCGATAGAAATTGTCCTTGGACTGCCGGAGCTCCGGACTATAAATCACGCTCTTTCGCATCACGATCGCACGCACACGAAACGTGGATTGCGCCACACGTGTGAGGAAGGCCTTCCGAAAGCGATCGCAACACTTGCTGAACTTGAATTCGAAATGATCGGTCAGGCCCAACTCACGCCGCAGTTTCTTGATCTCCACGGCACAGGTCTCAGCTTCCAAATGATCGTCAAAGATCACCAAGGCGATCACGAAGCAGGGAGAGGAGCCCTTCTTTACCTTAAAGCCGGGGTCTCCGGAATCATCGAGAAAGACCAGCATCTGTGTCCGGTTCCTGGTGTCCTGAGCTAAACCGCGGGAGTCAGCGCTTCAAGCCGGTTGGTCATCGGACCAGACCGGTGACCCCGCACTGGCTCAGGAAAGACTCCCGGTACTTTGTATTCGTCCGAACAGCGGGTGACTAAAACTTAAGAGCGAACTCATCGACAGATCCCTCCACCGATCGTGCGCCCAGCTTGAGAAGCGCGCCGTTCGCTTCACTCGCCAGCGTGGAGACAGGCTTCTTCCATGAGGTGAGAACCCGGCACAGTTCGAAGGTTTTGCTGTCAGGAGCGGCGTAGGGAACGACAATGTGCTCGGCCAGGGCGGCCACAAAGCGATTGCGACGCAGAGCGGTGTCAACGGTTGCGCGGCGCACTGTGTCAGAAAACGGCGAGAGGTACAAAAGCCGACCTTCTTCAAAAGCGGGCTTATGTTCCGACGGTATCCGCATCCCCTGAAGTCCCCTAGCTGGGCACACAATGACCGGCTGCATTCCGCGTAGAAGAATCCGCAAACACTCTTGTTCCATCGGCGAATGAAAACCGCCAATAACCGGCACACCAGCCTCACGTAACTTCTTCGCAAGGTCGTAGGTTTGGAGGATGATGTTGCCAGGACATTTCACCGAACAGATAAGAGCGAGGGGTTTGCTGTTGAGGATTTCGGGATTCCCAATGGAGGCAATCCGAGAAGGAGCCTCAGCGCCGAGGTACTGAGCCAGCTGTGAAGGGAACCGCGCATCTCTAGAAGAACGCCACACAAGAGCTGTCGGCATGCTGTCTGTGAACCCACGATCTAGGCTGGGATGGCCTCATCCTCCGGCACCGGTAGATTTGGATCGGCCGTAATAGCCAGCCATCTCAAGGTGGCGAGATTGCGAATGGTCGAGGCGACCGTACTTCGATCAAGAGGCGGACGACGTTTCTGCTTCCACTGCATGACCGCCTCCAGTACCGTCATCTCAGAAGGTACCTCGCGCTGTGCTCCCGCAAGTTCACGGGCAGCAAACAAAACGGTAGCAATGACCTCGGCTTGATCAGTGTTGACCCTGGTGAATAGGTCGGCGGTCTTGTCGAGGACCTTATCCCATTGTTCAAAGGCTGGCACATACTTCTGGCGAATGCGGCTGAAGTTCGGCCCCACAGTGACCATGAACATCTTCCCACGGCGTTCTTCCTGTAGCAGGCCATTATTGACCAACTTCGCTCCGAGAGCTTTCAACTCGCCTGAGAACGGGCCGAAGCTGCTTCGCTGATAATGTAACCCGGTTGGCAACCCTTCGTTGGTGGCAACGTAGGCGATTTTCTGAAACAGCGTTCTTCCAATCGGCCAATGGTAGGGTTGTTGCTCGATGCGAGCAAGAATTTCAACCAAGGCCACCCAAGCCGGATTCAGTGCTGACTGGCCATTTTTAGCGGCCGGCTCTGCATGCCGATCGGTGTCTTGAGCCAAAAACTCTACTGTGAGTTCTTTCGGGTGCGTGCCATAGGGGGCATACATCTCAATGGGAATACCCATGTCCTTCACGAACCGATAAATCACGGGGCCAACCACCCGCCATTCCAATTGTCCGTTGCCGCATCCCAGGGGAGGAATGGCCAATGACGTGATACCCCATTCCCGATAACGCTCCACGAGGTGTTGCAGTCCACGCTCGATGTCGCTCAGTTTGGAGATCGACTTCCAATGGTCCTTGGTCGGGAAATTGATGATCTGTGGCGGGAACAGCGTCTTGTAGAGGTACGGGACGCCGGGTTTCACCTCACCACGTCGGCATCGGTTAACGTAATCCTCATACATGTCCGGGAATCGGTTCTTGAACTCAAGCGCGATCCCTTTTCCCATAACGCCCACGCAATTGACCGTATTGATCAGCGTCTGCGCCTTCGACTTCAGTATATCTCCGATTAGGATTCTCATAGCGGCCACATTTTCAAGATCTATAACGCTACCCCGGTTGCCTTGGCGGCGAAACGGATGAAAGAGGCACAGCGCTTGATCCTGTTCAAGTCAGGCATCACTTCGATGATCTGCTTGGCATGGATCCGGTCGGTGTAAGGACGACCAGTATGTTGCAGAAAGGTTTTCATGATCCGTTTTTTCGGGTTGTTGACTTTGTCGGAGCTCTTCACATCAGCAACTCGGACTGGATGGGCCGGTCGAGACAAGACTTGTGAGATGGCCCTTCCGTCCGTAATCAACCAGGCTTCCAATTCCTGTTCAATGCAAACGAGATACACGTGTTTCGATGAGACCTTCGCCTTCTTCAGTGATCGCGCAATAGTTTGTCGGTCTTCTCTTCGACAGGGTTTAGCCCCAGCTTCACGCCATGGCGGATAGAGGTCCCACACGATGACCACGCGCTCGCATCCATCCTTGAATAACTGAGATGTCGCCTCTCCGCAATCCGGCAGCAGCTTGCGTTTGTTATCGAGCGTGATGCTGACGATCTGGATTGAAGGTTTGAGGCGACGTGCCAGCAGCTCGCACACGACTTTGTCGGCACCGGCTGGACCGCACTCGAAGATCATCCCGACTTTCATCGGGCGTGCTTCTTGTTGAATAGGCCCATCGTGTAGAGACGTCCCGGGCTGAAGTCACGCGCCCAGCGCTGTAAGGCCTTCTGGTCCGCTGGCCGCGTAAAGGTGGGTTGGCCATCAATGCGCTCGACCATGATGATGTGGGAGAGGTCCAGAAGATCCAGAAGATAGGGCGAATGGGTCGTGACAATGACCTGCGAACGCCCTGATTCAACGAGGGTGCGAATTTCATCCACGAGCAAGTGTAGAGTTCGGGGATCGAGCCCGTTTTCGATTTCTTCGATCACAATCAGAGGCGGCGGAGTCGGATGACGAAACAGCGCGAGGAACGCGAGAATCCGAAGGGTGCCGGTCGATAACAGCCAACCAGGAACTTTGAAATCCGCTTCCGACAACTGGAGGTAGACAGTCCGTTCTAATTCTGACGTCAGAGCAGGCTGTAAGTCCTTGGCGTATGGCAAGACGTGTTGCAGTGTCTCTACGATGCCGTCGAACGCCGCCTGATCGAGCCTGCGAATGCTTAAGAGATAATCGGCCAAGTTTGCCCCTTCCTTGTTCAACCGGACCTGGCCACCGGTCCGGTGCTGGGGAACCGGGGCTCCCATGGATTGGGGGATGAGGGACACAAACTGCCAGCTCGATATTTCACTTCCCAGAGATCCCACAATGCCGGCTTGGCCATCGCTAAAGACTCTTCTATTCGGTTCCACACCTGGGACGCGAAGTGTCATTCGTCCCTTTGAGTCGCGAACCATTGTAGGTTGGTTCGGAACCTTCACCTCCTCGTGTTCAATGAAGATCTCGTTTGTCCCGGGAGCAGCATTGAGGACAAGAGCGGCGGTGAATGGACCCAAGGCTGAACGCCCAGCAAGTTGAAAACTCATTGGATTCTCAAAGCATGGGCGTCTCTCGCCAGTCCTCCTGATATTCCGCCGAACTCCCTGATGCCACACATGTTCAAAACCTCGCCAGGGTTGCATGGCAACATCCAAGCCGCGCTCAACAATCGCTTGGAGGGTCTCTAAGCCCTCTGTGATGCTGCTCTTGCCGGAACCGTTGTTGCCGATGAAGACGGTCAATGGTGTGAAGCGGACGGGGCCGCTATCCCTCACAGCCTTGAAATGCTTGAGGCGGAATGATCGAAGGAACCGCGTTCTCATCGGACCAGTCCTCGCTCCACATCGCGGTAAGCATTGCGTGCCGCTTCCTTCACTGGATCAGGAACCAGCGGGAAGGTGGTGAGGATATATGCGAACTCTTCTTCCGTGAGCCCGTAGAGATGTGCGATGAGGCCGTCGAGTTCGGCCCGGAGCTTCGCCCGCTCGGTGGAGTCTATCGCACCCGCCTTGAGACTCTTGAGGCCGACTTCCTTTGCGAGGTCATTAAACTCAGGCGTAGTACAGATCAACCGTGCTGCCCGCTCTACAATCGGCCAGAACGCCTCGTTCTTCTCCGTAAGACGAGGAGTCGGTATCTCATAGAGGAAAAACATGTTCATGTTCGTCAGGATTTTCTGACGAATGAACCAGTCTGCCGCGAAGCTCGAAAGCACGGAACATGCGAAGAGTAGACGCGGAGGGTTGTCATTCTCAGCTTGAAGCCAAGTTTCCCCCTCAATTTCGTCACGAACCGGGAGACTGACTAGAATAGAGTTGCCGGCGAATACCATCTTTGGAATCACTGAAACGACCAAGGTCCGTTCATTAGTTGCGCCAGTCACAGCGCGAATCCCGACCCTGTAATGGCTGTACCCAAGAATAATCTCCTCCTCATTCACTTCTTCAGGCAATCCATGTTGGCGCAGCATTGTTCTGATACCACGGACCCTTGCTGCGAGCAGTTCATTTACGCCCTCGCGCTCGTTGATCCAGTACCGGATGCCGCTCTTTCCATGTTCGTAATGCCAGATCATCTTCCCTTCGTAAAGGGGTAACCGTCCTGGGCCAGGAGAAGTCTTGAACAGGCGGCTATCGTTGGTCATATGGAATTCTGCCGTAAGCTTCAAATTCCAGGCTCCTTCGACCTGGTTACCTAACAGTGGAAACCGCAGCATCTTTTCGGCGATTCGAACGTCCAGATCGTTTTTGAACTCCATGATCGACAGGGAACCGGGAGAGAGCCGGCGGATAAGATCCACGGACATCTCGATGGCGCCCTCTTGAGGAAACCGGTCCAGTTCCTGAACATCGAGTCGCATGAAGGCAGCAGGGAACTGCTTGGTGACGCCCCCGTTCTCGAAGGTTAAAACAATGAACTTGTAGCTTCGATGCACGCCGTCGAATATTTCCTTACGGTTCTCAAAACCAAATAGGCCCGTGACATTGGTCTCCGAGAAGAGCATTTCTCGGAGCTGCTTGGCGCCTAGGTCGGTGTAAATTCCGCTGGGAATCACAATGCCGCAATGCCCGCCCTGTCGGAGAAGATTGAAGCATTGCTCTGTGAACAGTTTGTAGAGGTTAATGTCAGTTCCGGCCTTCTTGCCATCCACGACGGTGATTTGGTTTTTGTACTGGGGAGCGGATCGGAAGAACGCGCTGATGTGGGGAAATCGGCTCAGATATGCAAGATATTTCTCCCGCACTTTCGGTTGCTCAAGCAATTTGACAAGGCGCTTCTCAAAATCTTTGATGTCTGTGCCACGTCGCTCCACCTCAGGATCATATTCGTAGCAGAACTCCTTCGCGATGGGTTTGAAGATTTCCCAGGGTGGATTGGTGATGATGGCATCAAACCCGCCTCTCTTGTTGAGGATCTCGTCGAATTCATAGCCCCAGTGAAAAGGCTTCAGCTCTTGGATATCGGTTTCCGATAGCGGACGCTTGTGCGTCTTCCCTTCCTTATTCTTTTTCTCGTCCCAGGTGGCCTCTTCGTATTTGATCCCCAGAGATTGAAACTGATCGAGTAGTAGTCGATCCAAGAGCCCTTTTGCTGTCCGTTTCTTGTCTTCGATATCGTGCCGAAGATGTCGCAAGTCTTCGGCATACACGGATGCGTGCCGATAGGTCTCAACGAGGCGGTTCTTTTCTGCGAGCGCCTGCCGATAATCCTTGAAGTAACTGGCGGTCGCCAGATCGTCGGCATACTTGGCAAAGTCCTGGTCATCCACACGTAGTAGCCCGATGAGAGAGTTCCCCGCCAGAATATTGAAATCAATGTTGGGCAATGGTTCCAATTGATCGGCAGTTTCCGCGGAGGCGACGAGGGCGAGAAAGAGACGAAGCTTCGCGATTTCCGTCGCCTCTTCCATGATGTCCACGCCGTAGAGATTGTCGGTAATGATGCGTTTCTTGATGAAGTAGCTCAGGCTCTTGTGCTCCCGCTCGGCCTGAGCCAGCCAGGCGGACAGATTGCGGTCGTTTAGAAACTTGATCTTCCCGATGATGGCTGCGTAGAGGTTGATGAGGGTCTTCATCGCTGCGACCAGAAACGCGCCGGACCCACAAGCCGGATCGAGTAGGCTGAGACCAGCTAGCACGTCATTCAGAAGCTGTCGGCAAAGCGGCGCATCCAGGTCCATAATGAGGTCAGGAATGTTTTGATACTGATAGTTCTTCACGCCAGGGATATGATGGGTTTCGATTGTCGCTGGTGTGTTGATGGCGTTGAGGATCAACCGGTAGATGGTGGCTTCGCAGAGATACTCCGTAATTTCCGGTCTCGTGTAGTAGGCACCGAACGCTTTCTGGTTGATGTATTTCTCAAAGATGTACCCCAGAACGTCCGGGTTAATCTCGTTGTCTTCTCCGCCTGGGGTGTCGTTCAAATTCCAGGAATACCGCTCAAACAGGGCGAATAGATTTTCAAATGCCTTGTCCGGCACGTCGATCTTGGGATTGTCTTCCTCGATGTTGTGCTGCAGGAAAAGACCGCCGTTGAGATACCGTATCGAGCCGAGCCGCTCTCGCGCCTCCGCCGAGCGTTCTTGCTCTGGTTTGGCGAAGCCTTCGAAGAAGAGGAGTTTCAAGAACGTTCCGAAATACCGGTTGGGTCCTACCGTCTTCCGAGTCTCTGCCAGCTTGGTCTGGAGATAGTCAAAATTGCCGTTGTCGATAAAGCCCTTGCGCTGAAGAAAGTAGATAAACATGAGCCGATTGAGGAGCACGGAGGCGTACCACCGGCGGTCCCGTTCATTGGCGATCCCACGGATATATTCCAGGAAGGCCAGGTGTTGTTCTGAGAATTCTCGATAGAATTTCTTTGTGACCTTCTCGACATCCAGCGCTTCTCTGAGCCGGCCGGCGACTTCGACCACTGGCACACGCCCCAATTCGTCCAGCTCGCTGATGTCGAACACCATGGCGCTCAGCTTGCTCAGGAAGAGGTCTCCCGGCTGACCTTGCACGTAGATATGCTCGCGCGGATAGGTTTTCGAGCCTTCGCGCTTGACCCAATACCAGAGGCTTTGGGTCCGGTGCCGGTCAAGAAAGATCAGGAGGTTTTCATGATGCTGCCTGGCAATCGATTTGTAGGCAGCCGCCCGGATCTTCGCGTTGGGGATGGCGCCGTCTTGTGCCATGATTTCCAGCACGACGACTCCGGACAATTCCGCGATCTGTTGAATCGCGAACTGTATTCCGTCGTGGATTAAAGACGTTGGTTTTCGGACGGATGGTTGAGACCAGCCCAATTCCTCTATAAAGAGGGTCCGAAATTCGAATTTCTGGAGCAGCGACCGAGTTCTAGGGATGTTGAGTTTGGCCATTGAGATCACTCTGAAGATCCTGCCAGTCCCATGGAACAGATGATCCGTGGTTCCTGGGTCTGTTCTTCCTCATGAATCAGACAGAGCCGGTCCTCTTCACGGAGCGCAACCACCAGTTGTGCCAGTGCTTCATCAGACACCCCGCTTCGGAGTTGGCGATTGAGCGTATCCACGGCGGCTTGGCGGAGGGGATAGCGGTAGATTTCATCAATCGCTTTCAGGAGTTCCTGAGACTCGAACAACGTGCCTTTGACATGTTCCGCATAGCGCTTGAGGCGTTCATACGTGCGGAAACGTGCCCCCGAAGGCCGTCCCAATTGTCCCCCAACTGTTTTCTCTTCCGTGATAATCAACTCGACGCCCTTCTGGACGAGTTCGTGATGGTTCTCCTGGCGATGGAGAGCCGGGGTGTCTGAGCTACACGCCGCGGCCTGGAGGATGGCGAACTGAGACTCCGTGACGGCGGTACCGTGTTTGTCGATCCAGGCCAGCGCGTCGTTGCCTTCGGCCGTTCTGAGATACACCAGCACCCCGCCTGGCTGCTTATCCGTAGGATCATGCGCCCGTGTGGCAAAGATCACGGGCGGCAGATCGGGAATGGTCTTTTGTAAGCCGGGATCGGCGGTAATCGCGTTCTTCCAGATTTGGTAGGCATAGGAGGCCAAATCGACTTCCGTATCCGCCTCTCCATCCAGGATGCCTGCTTTCTCATGGTAGAGATTGAGGACGGCATGATCGTTTCGATCATCCTCGAAGAAGGCCTCGTCGGTTCCAACCACCTCCGCATTTTCTTGCAGGCGACGCCGCACCATGGCTCGGAGTCGAATGATGCGCTCGACGCCTTCGGCTGGCAAAAACGAGTAGCAGAGGATGTTCTCAGCTTTCTGTCCGATGCGGTCCACTCGGCCCGCTCGTTGGACGAGGCGAATGATGGCCCAGGGCAGGTCGAAATTCACCACGACGGCCGCGTCTTGCAGGTTTTGCCCCTCACTGAGGACATCCGTGGCAATCAAGACTCGCAACTCTTCGCCTGGTTTCAGTCTGTCGCGCTTCTCATTGCTGTCCGGACTGAACCGCCACGCCAAGGCCGTCGGGTTCGGAGAGTCTCCGGTTGCACCAGCCAAGGATGAGATTCCGCGAGCCGCGAGCTGAGTCTCTAAGAAGCGGACGGTATCGGCAAATTGCGTAAAGATCAGGACTTTGTCATTCCGGTGTTTCTTCATGAGCAAAGCGACAAGGGCCTGAAGCTTGGCGTCTTTGTTCGCGTCCCATTCACCGCAGCGTTGCAAGATGTTTAGTAGAGCCTCTGTATCGCTCCGCAAATCGTTCTCTAACGATTTCACAAGGAGTCCTGGCGGCACCCACTTAAATCGCCGCTTGAATTGACCAGCGAACTCCTCGTAAATCTCAGCTCCTCGACGAGCGAAGTCCTTGGCCGTTCTTAGCGATCCTGTTCGAGGCCGCTCTTGCTCATGATCGGTCTCGTCATCCTCAAACAATCCCGTCTTAGCTCCGGGGGCGTCGGCATCTTCGTCGTAGATGCGCGCATCGAGCATCTCGGCATCTTGCGTGCCGATGGGGATGGGCTTCTTCTGTTCGATCGCATGTAGGTAGACGTGATTGCGGAGAATATGGCGTTCGATGGATTGGAGAAAGGCCTGGCCGCTGCTTTCGAGACGCTTGAACAGATTCGTCCGACAGAACCCCATGAGGCGTTTTCCGGCGCGAGACAGGTCTTGCAGCAATCTCGCTTCCGCTTGTGTCGGTGGTTCATGCGGTGTCGCCGCGACATAGTTTCCCAATCCGTACCGAGGGAGATTGAGGGCGTTGATGGTATCGACGATATCGTCGGCGTAGAGCCGCGCATACTGGTCCGTGGGGTTGGCATCGTCAATCGTAAAGGGCACTGTTCTTGGGACTCTGACGGGAAAGTACGACCGGCTCCCATCCTCAAAGGTGAGAAATCTCCGTCCGCTGGCCGGGTCGGTCTGGGCATAGTTGTCCTGAATGAAACTGCGGGTGCGTCTCACCATGTAAAGGCGCATCAGTTCTCGCCAGTCGTCCGCATAGTCGCTCTTCTCGAACGCCGCCAGGGAGCGCACGGGACATTGATGCCGTCGACTAAACTCGGTTTCGGTGAGCTCGCGAATTAATCGTTCGGGACGAACGCCGAGGTCTTTGTCTTCTTTGACGAAGAGACGCAACTGGTTGGAAAGGTCGAGATAGGTTTTGTTGTACGGGGTGGCAGAGAGCAGAATGCATTTGCTCTCGTTGGCTTGAATGTATTCTTGAATGGCTCGATAGCGTTTGCCGTCACGGTTGCGCAGATTGTGGCTTTCGTCGATGAGCACGAGGCGGTATCGGCGCAGATCAGGCAGTTCTCCCACTACCTGGCTGATGGACAACACCTTCGCGTGCAACCGGTATTGCGCGCGATAATCCTCCCACATCGAGACCAAGTTCTTGGGGCAGATGATGAGCGTTTCGAGTCCGTGGTCGTCCTCCATGATGCGGGCGAGAGCCGTAGCCATAAGAGTTTTGCCCAGCCCTACAACATCCCCAATCAATACACCACCACGCTTGTTCAGGTGATGCGCAGCAATTTTGACCGCCGCCGTCTGGAATTCGAATAGTCGATTGCCAAAGTCCCGTGGAATTCGAAATTCAGAAAGCCCGGCCCGTGCCTCTTGCGAAAGATGGTACGCCATCTTGATATAGATATGGTACGGAAGCGCAAGTTCTTCCCGAGCCCAACTCTCTTCGATAATACGGACGAGTTCTTCGGATATATCCACACACCAACGGTCGTTCCATCGGTCCTCAAACCACTTGGCCAACTTCTGGCAGGCGTCGTGATCGAGGACATCCACATTCAGCTCGCCCTGCTTGGAAAGACCTGCGAGCGTCAGATTGCTGCTTCCTAGGTACCCGACGGTGGGATTGATGGGATCGGGGCGGAACAGCAGGTACAACTTGGCATGGAGAGGATGCCGGAGGAACAGTTTGACAATGACCTTCTTGGATTTAATCTGTTCGGCCAGCTTGCGTAGACCGGCTTCGTCTTCGTTGGTCGGAATGCCGACGCTCAATTGCTCGCGGAACTCTTCGGCGAGCTTCTTTTTAAGGCGAATTGCCGTCTGGTTGTCTATCTCGCCACCCCGACTGATCAGGCTCAACGCTTCACGCAATTCGTCCTGTGGCAACCGCTGCATGCCGACGAGAAGTCTGCAGCAATGGCCATCTCCGCCGGCCCATTGTTCGATGTGCGAGTCGAGCTGCTTCCATCCGCGCAAATTGAAGTATCCAACACAGAAATCCGCGCGGTCGGCAACCTGGATGGTTGCGCGCAGAGCAGGTAGGAGAGATTGTTCGATGTTGTCGAAGATTCGGGGCATGGCCTGCGAGTGTCCGGCTCGGTTCCGGCGCAGTGTACCCGTTTCATTCGAGGAAATCAGCCAAGGGATGCACTTGGAGGTTTGCGAACGCGGCAGCAGGGTTGCGCGGGGCCGGACTAGAACCTATCTCAAAATTGTTTCATGATGGGATGGGGTCTGTTGTCATCATTCCCGCGCAGGCGGGAATCCAGTCTTTTCGGATCATTCTGGATGCCCGCTTTCGCGGGCATGACCAGTTCTTACTGGAACAGTCATTTTGAGATAGTTTCTAGTGTTGTGTCCCGCATGTTCCGGCATTGATTCGTTCGCCCTGAGCGTGTTGAAGGGCGCCCGATTTCAGGAAGTTCCGTTCATGCGGTTCGACCGAGCTCACCGCAGGGTTCGACAGGCCTGCTCTGGGCGAAGTCGAAGGGCCTGTCCTGAGGAAACCAACCGTCTCCTTCGAGAGCCTCAGGACGAACGGTTGGTTTATCGAAGGGCTCACCACGAACGAACTTCTGAGGCACTACGCTAGATGGCTTCCGGCCGCCGTCGCAAATCGAGGGTGAAGGGGAAGTCGCGATTCCGTGCTTCAGATTGGATGGTCATTGGGCCGGGCGTGTGGCCGTGGTCCCAGAAGCGAGTGAGGCGGCGGGCCTCGGCTTCGTTTGCATTGACGGGAAACGTGGAATAGTTCCGTCCTCCCGGATGCATTACATGATAGGTGCAGCCGCCGATGGAACGGCCGGTCCAGGTATCGACCAGATCGAACGTCAGCGGGGACTGTACCGGGATGGTCGGATGCAGGGCAGACGGTGGTTGCCAGGCTCGATACCGCACTCCCGCGACGAATTCGCCGTTCGTCCCAGTCGGATGGAGCGGAACCGGACGGCCATTGCACGTGACGACGTGACGTGTCTCGACCATGCCGTTGACTTTGACCTGCATCCGTTCCACCGACGAATCCACGTAGCGCGCGGTGGCGCCGGCCGCCGCTTCTTCCCCCAGCACGTGCCAAGGTTCGATCGCTTGCCGCAGTTCCAGCTCGACATTGTCGTAGACCACGCTCCCGTATCGCGGAAAGCGGAACTCCAGAAACGGCGCGAACCATTCGTCGCGAAAGGCATAGCCGCCCGTCTGTAAGTCCCACAGCACGTCCTTCAGATCCTGCGAGACGAAATGGGGCAGCATGAACCGGTCGTGCAATTCAGTGCCCCAGCGCACGACCTGAGCTTGATAGGGTTGCTTCCAGAATTTTGCAACGAGCGCGCGTAGCAACAAGAGCTGCGTCAGGCTCATCCGCGCGTGAGGCGGCATTTCAAAGGCCCGGAATTCCACCAGGCCCAATCGTCCCGTCGCGGAATCAGGCGAGTAGAGCTTGTCGATGGAAAATTCCGCGCGGTGCGTGTTGCCGGTCAGATCCACGAGCAGATGCCGCAGCAAGCGATCCACCAGCCAGGGCGTGACCCGGTCTTGCCCGGCCTCCTGCTTGGCCGCCATTTGCTGAAACGCAATCTCGAGTTCGTACAGGTGATCGTGGCGCGCTTCATCCACCCTGGGCGCTTGACTTGTCGGCCCCACAAACATGCCGGAGAACAGGTAGGACAACCCCGGATGGTTCAGCCAGTACGAAGTGAGGCTTCGGAGCAAGTCCGGACGGCGCAACATTGGACTATCCGACGGGGTGAGGCCGCCTAATGTGACGTGGTTTCCGCCACCCGTGCCGGTATGGCGGCCATCGAGCATGAACTTTTCCGTACCCAACCGGGAGCTGCGGGCCTCTTCGTAAAGGATGCGCGTGTTGTCGACCAGTTCGTCCCAGCCCGTGGCCGGGTGAATGTTGACTTCAATGACGCCTGGATCGGGCGTGACTTTGAGCGATTGTAATCGTGGATCATAGGCAGGTGGATACCCCTCGACCCATAGCGGACTCTGTAACTCAGCCGCAGTCTGCTCAACCGCGCTGATCAGATCGAGATAATCTTCCAGATACGACTGCGGCGGCATGAAGACGTGCAGCCGTCCTTGGCGAACCTCGACACAGAGCCCCGTCCGGAGCGTACCCTGAGTCGATTCACCGATCGCCGATGAACTGGTGATCGCGAGTTGCCGTTGATCTTGTGTTCCCGACGCGCGTTTTAGTGCCTCGGCTGGTCCTAACGGCTCACGCAGTTCCAGTGGGTCTTGTTCCGGCTCGATGTCTACATCATCCGGGGCCGCCCATGGTAGTGAGGCCAAGGGCAGACGATAGCCCATCGGCGAATCTCCTGGTAACAGGTACAGCCGCCCTCGCTTCAGCGGCCAGGGGCCGGAAATCCAGCGGGCCCTGCGCGGACTAGATCGGCTAGACGACGGTGCGACCGCTCTCAACGGCAGCACATAGCCGGTGATTTGACCCAATCCTCGATCCAGCAGGCGCGCTAATCTCTGACGCTGTTCAGGATCCTTGAGATCTCGTTGAAGTGGGTCCACGTTGATGGGAAGCTTCTGTTCCTCCATCAGGTAATGCCAGACGTCCTCGTAGGCTGGAATGGCAAAAGCGGGATCGAGGCTCAATCGTTCGGCCAACCTCGTCGCAAACTTCTGCGCATGATCCGCCGAATAGCCGTAGGCGACTGCTTCATCGGCAACCAACGCCGGATCGTGCCAAACCGGTTCGCCGTCCAGCCGCCAATAGCACCCCAGCGCCCACCGAGGGAGTACTTCACCCGGATACCACTTGCCCTGGCCGTAGTGCAGCAGGCCACCAGAAGCAAAGCGGTTCTTCAGACGTTTGAGCAAGTCACCGGCGCGCTTCCGCTTGGTGGGACCGAGCGCATCGGTGTTCCACTCGGCCCCCTCCATATCGTCAATCGAGACGAAGGTCGGCTCTCCTCCCATCGTGAGGCGCACATCGCCGGCCTGCAGATCGGCATCGACCTGGCGTCCCAGCCATTCGATGGCCCGCCATTGCTCCTCAGTATAGGGCTTCGTGACGCGCGGATCTTCATGAATCCGCGTCACCGACATGCGGAAGTCCAGCCCGGACTCGCACACATCCGTGCTGCCGATCACCGGAGCGGCGCTGGACGGAGAGGCCGTGCAGGCCAAGGGGATGTGACCTTCACCCGCCAATAAGCCGGAGGTCGGATCGAGTCCGATCCAGCCGGCCCCGGGAATATAGACCTCGGCCCACGCATGTAAGTCCGTGAAGTCCTGCTTGGGCCCGGCCGGTCCATCCAGCGGCTTCACATCGGCCACCAGTTGAATCAGGTATCCCGACGCAAACCGCGCAGCAAGGCCGAAGTTCCGCAGAATCTGCACCAGCAACCAGCTGCTGTCACGGCACGAGCCTCGGCAGAGTTGAAGGGTCTGCTCGCAGGTCTGGACGCCTGGTTCAAGCCGAACGATGTAGTCGATGTCTTTTTGAAGCCGTTGGTTGAGCCGGACCAGAAAGTCGGTGGTCGCGCTCGATTCGGCGCGATCGCCGACCTTGAATCGTTCCAGCCATGCGCCGAGCAACGGGCCGCAGGGGTCCACTTCAAGAAAGGGCGCCAGCTCCTTGGCCAGCCGCGGCTGATACGCAAAGGGGAAACGTTCGGCGGAGGGCTCGATGAAGAAGTCGAACGGGTTGATGACCGTCATGTCGGCCACGACGTCCACGACGACGTTCAGTTCGGTGGTCCGTTCCGGAAAAACGACGCGAGCCAGATAATTGCCATAGGGGTCCTGCTGCCAGTTGAGGAAATGATTGGCTGGATGAACGTTCAGCGAATAGCTCTGAATGCGGGTCCTGCAATGGGGGGCGGGTCGCAGACGGATCTCATGTGGGGAGAGGCTCACCGGCCGATCAAACCGATAATGGGTCTGGTGGCTCAGGGCGACCCTGGTGCTCATAGGATCAATTGTCCCAGTGTGGATCGGGCAGCTCGGAGAACAGGCGCTTTAACCCAGATCCCCACCGCCGACGCACATCGTCAAAATACGGGTCTTGGTCTCCGAGACGCCGCTGGAGTCCGACTTTCAGGCTGTCCCGCTCGTAGCAGAGCAAGTCGATCGGCGGGCCGACGGAAATATTGCTGCGCATGGTGGAGTCGAACGAGATCAGGACGCATTTCGCCGCTTCCATCAGGCCGGTGGAATAGGAGATCACTCGATCGAGGATGGGCTTCCCATACTTGATCTCGCCATTCTGGCAGAACGGCGTATCCGGGGTGGCTTCGATGAAATTGCCTTCCGTATAGATGTTGAACAACCGGTGCCGCTCGCCGCAGATCTGCCCTCCCAGAATAAAGCCGGCGCCCGCGTCGATATTGTGCTGCATGAGATAGGGCCCATCTCGTTTGTGGACTTCGCGCAAGGTCTCTCCGACGAGACAAGCGACCTCGTACAGGGACCCGCTGTTCCAGATATTCTGTTGATGCATCTGGGCCCGCTGTTCCAGCAGGGCGACCACGCCCTGGGTCACGGCAAGATTGCCGGAACTGAGCATGACGATCATCCGGTCACCGGGGCGGTCGAAGACCGTCATCTTACGAAAGTTGCCGATTTGATCCACGCCGGCATTGGTGCGTGAATCCGACGCGAGCACCAAGCCCGAATCCAGGATGATCCCCACACAATACGTCATCGTCACTCCTTGTAGTTCTGATACGGCTGAAACCGCACTCGATCGCCGGTCGCGAGCTTAGAACGAACCGGCGTCCAGAAGCCTACAACACCCGCAGGCTGTTCAGAAAGGCCGTCCAGCAAGGCCGCAGCGAGCGAAGTGGCGAAGCGTACTCAGTTCTGTACATGGAGCCTCTGAGCGATGCGAGAACGCCGCTGGCGAACTTTATCAACAGCCTGCTAGGAATTCGAGCGTAGACTATGCCCCTGCAGCCCGTCAAGCCGACTCGTCCTTGCTGAACGCGCCGTGCCAGACCTGTGCATCGACCGCAGAAATCCCAATCTCCGTCGTGGAGGGATCGATGTGGCACGGCGATCGATGTCCCAGGCAGGCTGCTGCTCGAAATTCCGTGACGGCCGCGGCGTGAAGGTACTCCTCACCCAACGGTCGGCTTGACGGCATGGCAGCGCAGGCGGACGTAATCCACCGTCCAGCGACCATCGGAGGTCGCCAACTCAGGCCGCAGCGCCTCGCGCACGCGCCGGAGGAATTCAGCGCGGCTCGTGTCCGGGATCAGGCCGAGGAACGGCTGAGCGAACATCTCCAACCAGGTTGTGATATCCCCAGGTAAATTCGTCGGACGAGGAACCAAGTCGATCGAGATGACCCGGAAGCCCTGCCGCTCCAGTCTGGAACGATATTCCTCAGCGGTCGGGAAGTACCAGGGTTCAATGGTGGTGGAATCGCAGCCGTACGTCTTGAGAATGGTGTGAAGCCCGGCCAGCACCCTGGTCAAGTTGCCTTTCCCGCCAAACTCCGCCACAAACCGGCCGCCAGGTCGTAAGGCCAGTCGAATACTGCGCAGCGCTTCGTCGGGTTTGACCATCCAGTGCAACGCTGCGTTGCTGAAGACCGCGTCGAAGGCCTCGTGGAAGGGAAGCTGATGCCCGTCCATCACCTGGGCGGGGACGCCACGGGCCTTCGCTGCCTCGACCATCGCGGGACTCGCATCGATTCCGACCGCGTCGCAGCCCAGGTCCATGAGCTGCTTGGTGAGCACCCCATCGCCACAACCCACATCCAAGACATGCTCGCCCGGTTGGGGCGCCAGCAGGTCGATCAGCGGGGCTCCGAGGTCCGTCACGAACCGCGCGTGCTCCGCGTACTGTTGAGGGTCCCAGACTTGTCGGGCTGCCATGGAAGATTGAGTTTAGCTCAACGAGCGAAACATCATGAGCGCGTCCTGGTAGCGACCATCGTTCTTACGCACGGCATCGGGAATCACGCCAAGTACCCGAAAGCCGAGCTGCTCCCACAAGTGGCGCGCGACCTGATTTTCAGAAAAGACAAGATTGAAAATGACACTGCGAAAGCCGAGCACCTGGGCATAGTCCAGCATCGTCGCGCCGAGGAGGCGACCCAAGCCGCGATTCCGCCAGTCCGGCGAGACGATGAAGCCGGCGTTCGCCACATGCTTCGCCCGCCCAGGCCAGTTCGGCTTGAGATAAAATGCGCCCAGCAATTCACCGCTCGGCTTGCGTGGCCGCTCATAGGCCACCACCGTACTCTTGCCCTTGACCCAATAATCCTGAAATTCCTCTTCCCGAAGGAGCTGGTCGTGGGGGTACGACGTCCCCTCGGTCACGATCTTCTCATAGAGCGTGGCGAGCAACGACAAATCCCCCTGTCCTGCCAGGGTCAATTCGATCGCTGTCCCGTCCTTCAAATTGGCGTCAAGAGGAAATGGCATGGAAGCTGAGCAGGTTCGTGATGTGGAGCCGCCGGGTGGATTGGAGTGTAGGGCGATGACGTCACTCACCCGACCTTGAGCCGATTTCCGGAGGCATTTCCTTTTGGAAACCTCGACGCTCGTGCTCCGCAGCGGAGAAACATCCCCCGGCTTTGCGGGATTCCTAGGCGTGGCCGCTCTTGCCGGCTCGTTCAGCGATCTTCTTACGGAGGCGGGCTTTTTCGAGGCTGATTTCAGCCTCCTTGAGTTCGGAGGGAAGACCACCGGCCTTCAGGCGTCGCTCCGCCGATTCGACGGCGGCCTGTGCCCGGTCCACGTCGATATCCTCGGCTTTTTCCGCGATCTCGGCCATGATGGTGACACGATCGGGCGTCACTTCGGCGTAGCCCCAGAGGATGGCCATGTGAAACGTTCGGTCACCCGTGCGATAGCGGAGTTCACCGATTCGCAAGGTGGAAAGGAAATGACAGTGGCCGTGCAACACCCCGAACTCTCCTTCAGAGCCCGGCGCGATGACTTCATCCACCTGCTGGCTCAGCAGCTGTTTTTCCGGCGTGACGACTTCCAACAGAATCTTTCCAGCCACTAGACTTTCACTCCCATCTTTTCCGCCTTCGCGACCGCTTCTTCGATCGGTCCTACCATGTAAAAGGCCTGTTCGGGCAAATGGTCATATTTGCCGTCCAGAATTTCCTTGAAGCTGCGGACGGTATCCTTGAGTTTCACGTACTTCCCCGGCGCGCCGGTAAAGGCCTCGGCCACATGGAACGGTTGCGACAAGAACCGCTGAATCTTCCGTGCGCGGGTCACAACCATCTTGTCGTCCTCCGACAATTCGTCCATGCCGAGAATCGCGATGATGTCCTGCAGATCCTTGTACCGCTGCAACACGGACTGCACGCCGCGCGCAACCTTGTAATGCTCCTCGCCGATCACTTGCGGATCAAGAATACGAGACGTCGAATCGAGGGGATCGACGGCCGGATAAATACCCAACTCGGCCAGTTGCCGGGACAGCACGGTTGTGGCGTCCAGGTGCGCAAAGGCCGTCGCAGGAGCGGGATCGGTCAAGTCGTCGGCGGGCACATAGATCGCCTGCACCGACGTGATCGACCCACGTTTGGTCGAGGTAATGCGTTCCTGCAGCGCACCCATTTCTGTGGACAAGTTCGGTTGGTATCCCACGGCGGAGGGCATGCGGCCCAGTAGTGCGGACACCTCCGACCCGGCCTGCGTGAACCGGAAGATGTTGTCGACAAACAGCAGCACGTCCTGATTCTCTTCGTCCCGGAAGTACTCCGCCACGGTGAGACCGGTGAGGCCGACGCGAAGACGGGCGCCGGGGGGCTCGTTCATCTGCCCGTAGACGAGGGCGGCCTTCGACTTCGTAAAATCGTCGGGATCGATGACTTTGGACTCCTGCATCTCGTGCCAGAGATCGTTGCCTTCGCGCGTCCGCTCTCCCACCCCGGCAAAGACGGAGAATCCCCCGTGGTGTAAGGCGATATTGTTGATGAGCTCCATGATGATGACGGTCTTGCCGACGCCGGCTCCGCCGAAGAGGCCGACTTTTCCGCCCTTGCTGTAGGGTTCGAGCAGATCGACGACCTTAATGCCCGTTTCCAGCACCTCGGTTTTCGTCTCTTGGTCCTCCAGCTTCGGCGCAGGCCGGTGGATCGGGTAGGTTTTCTTCGCCTTCAGCGGTCCCTTCTCATCGACCGGCTCGCCGAGCACATTGATGAGCCGGCCCAAGGTCTCACGACCGACCGGGACAGAGATGGCGGCGCCGGTATCCTGCACATCCATACCCCTGGTCAGACCGTCGGTCGAGGACATGGCGACGCCGCGCACACGGTTTTCTCCGAGATGCTGCGCGACCTCGAGTGTCAGACGCACCGCCGGTCTACCCGCCGCCTTGTTTTCCTCCTGATGAACCTTCAGGGCGTTATAAATATTCGGAAGATGTCCGGGAGGGAACTCCACGTCGACGACCGGTCCGATGACTTGAACGACTTTGCCAGTACTCACTGCTCTTCTCCTTCCTTGTCCATCCACCACAGCTCTATTCGAGCGCGTGGCGCCGACCTGGGCGATTTTCTCACCCGCCCGTCCCTGCCGCGCCAAGACGCGGCTTTCACCAAGCACCCGCAGCGGGGACCCCACACCGGGCGGGGTGCGAGGACGAGCGGGCTGGTCGGCGACAGGACCCGCGTGAATTACTTCAGCGCCTCGGCGCCTCCTACAATGTCCATCAGTTCCTTGGTGATGGCGGCCTGCCGAGTCTTGTTGTAATACAATGTGACCTTCCTGATGAGTTGCCCGGCATTTCTGGTCGCGCCGTCCATGGCCGCCATGCGGGCTCCGTGCTCGGCTGCCGCTGACTCCAACAGGATGCGGTAGGTCTGCACTTGCACGTGCTTCGGCGCCAAGGCGCTCAGGATCTCCACCTCGTCCGGCTCACAGAGATAACTCCCGCCGGTGGTGCCTTCAGCTTGGGCTGAGCCGAACTCGGCGGCTGTATCGATCGGAAAGAGCTGTTCGACGATGACCCGCTGCTGAATCGCGGACTTGAACTCGTTGTAGACGACATACAATTCGTCGAAGCTGCCGTCCACAAAGTTGCGGCTCAGGTCATCCCCGATATCGATGGCATGCTCGAAACTGAGCTTGTCGAAGACGCCCGTCCATTCCTGTCTGATCGTCCAACTACGACGGCGGAAGTAGTCGCGGCCTTTGCGACCGACGATGCTCAGATTCGCCTGAAGGCCCCGTGCCTCGCATTGCCGGGCGAATTCCGAACTTTTCCTGACGATGTTTCCGTTAAAGCCTCCGCAAAGCCCTCGGTCGCTGGTCACGACGAGGATCTCCACTTTCCGGCCCTCATGCTTTCTCAGCAGTGGATGGACCTTGCGGTTGACCCGTTGGCTGAGACTCCCCATGACGCTCCGCATCTTGTGCGCGTAGGGTCTCGCCGCCAGGATACGGTCTTGCGACCGTTTGAGCTTGGCCGCGGCCACCATTTTCATGGCCTTGGTGATCTTCTGCGTATTCTTGAAGGCCGCAATTTTCCTGCGCAGACTTTGTAAACTTGGCATGCGATCCGATGAAAACGGCCCCCAACCTTGTTCTCAGTCGCCCTCCTCCTTGCGACGTACATGCCCCGTACGCCTCAGTCGTCGGGCTCCCTGCGGCCTCGTTGGATGGCCGTTTTGATCGGCCGCAGAGAGACTGCCCTGATCTGCTACTTCCCGCCGTATCCCATCTTCTGCTTGAACGTCGCGAGGATTTCCTTGAGTCGGCCGCCGACTTTATCATCGATCTTGCCGATGCTGACGATTTCCTTCTTCAGTTCCGCATGGTGCTGTTGTACGTAGTGGAGAAAATCGGCTTCGAACTGCTGAACCTTGTCCACCGGCACATCGTCGAGAAAGCCGTTGACCCCGGCATAGATGGACAGCACCTGATCACTCACCGGCATCGGCTTGTACTGCCCCTGCTTCAACAGCTCGACCATTCTCACGCCGCGCGCGAGCTGCAGCTGCGTGGCCTTGTCCAGTTCGCTGCCGAACTGCGCGAAGGCCGCCATTTCCCGGTATTGCGCGAGGTCAAGGCGAAGGGTTCCGGCCACCTGTCTCATCGTCTTGACTTGGGCCGAGCCCCCGACACGCGACACGGACAACCCGACGTTGATCGCCGGCCTGATGCCCGAGTAGAAGAGGTCGCTGCCGAGATAGATCTGTCCGTCCGTGATCGAGATGACGTTGGTCGGAATGTACGCCGACACGTCGCCCGCTTGGGTTTCGATGATGGGAAGCGCAGTCAGGCTCCCCCCGCCGAGCTTGTCGCTGAGCTTCGCCGCGCGCTCCAACAGCCGAGAATGGAGATAGAACACGTCGCCCGGATAGGCCTCGCGTCCGGGAGGTCGTCGCAACAACAGCGACAATTGCCGGTATGCGACCGCATGCTTCGACAGATCGTCGTAGACGATCAACGCGTGCTTGCCGTGGTCTCGAAAATATTCGCCGATTGCGGCGCCGGCGAAGGGGGCCAAGAACTGCATCGGAGCCGCATCGCTGGCGGTCGCCGACACGACCATGCTGTAGTCCATGGCGTGGTTTTCTTCCAGAGTCTTGACCACGCGGGCAACGGTCGAGCGCTTTTGGCCGATGGCGACGTAGATGCAGAACACGCCGAGGCCCTTTTGATTGATGATGGTGTCGACGGCGATGGCGGTCTTCCCGGTCTGCCGATCCCCGATGATCAACTCCCGCTGCCCGCGCCCGATCGGGATCATGGCATCGATCGCCTTGATGCCGGTCTGTAACGGCTCGCGCACCGATTGGCGGGTATTGACGCCGGGAGCCACCACCTCGATACGCGATGAATGCGGCGATGTGATCGGTCCCTTCCCGTCGATCGGCTGCCCGATGGCGTTCACAACGCGGCCGACCAGGGCCTCGCCGACGGGAATCTCTGCGATGCGGCCGGTGCGCTTCACCGGATCGCCTTCCTTGATTCCGACGTCGTCACCCATCAGGACGGCGCCGACATTGTCCTCTTCGAGATTGAGGGCGATGCCGTACAAACCGCCGGGGAATTCCAACATTTCGCCGGCCATGGCACCGTCCAAGCCATAGACCTTGGCGATGCCGTCGCCCACTTGAATGACTGATCCGGTCTCTTTGACGTCGACCTGCTTGTCGAAGCCCTTGATCTTCTCTTTGATGATCGCGCTGATTTCGTCCGCTTTGATCTGCATGGCTGCTCCTCTATGGTGCTATTCGCGCGTCAACACCGCTCGTATGGTATTCAGGCGCCCCCGAACCGTGCTGTCGACCACTCGGCTCCCGATGAGAATCTGGAGACCGGCCAGGAGGGCGGCATCGGTCTGAAAGGCGACGTCGACCTCGCGTTTCAACGTGTCGGTCAAACGAGCCTTGATGCGCTCCTGTTCCGACGACGGCAGTGTGACGGCCGAGGACACCACCACGTGCTGTCTGCCTTTTGAACGATCGACGAGATGGGCAAAGGCTTCTGCGATTTCCGGCAGGAATGCGACCCGGTGCTTCTTGACGAGCTGAGCCAAAAAGGCCTTCGCGGCCGGAGGGCAGCCCAGACGGCTGCCGAGTTCCGTCAACACGGCGATTTTGTCATGGACCCCGAACGCGGGAGAGGCCACCGCATGGCGGAGGGAGGCGGATTCCTTCATGGCCTGCCCGAGACCAGCGAGGGTACCTCTTGTGGCTTCTATGGACGATGGATCGAGAAGCTCGAAGAGTGCCTGTGCGTAACGTCGCGCAACTGCCGTCTTTATCACTGTGCTGGCCCGCTCTTTCCTCTTTTGGACAAACGAGAAACCTTCGTGCTGGACGCACGAAAATCGGCGCGCCAAGTTAGCACTGGCCGATGGGAACTGTCAATACGAGGACCACCCTGTGGGAGACTAGTCGGCGCGAATGATGCCGCCGCCGAGCACGGCGTCCTCCTGATAAAAGACGGCGGACTGGCCGGGACTCACGGCTCGCAGCGGAGCATCGAAGCGGACGCGGAGAGTGGTCCGATCGACCGGCTCGATCGTTGCGGGGCAAGCCGGCGTGGCATGGCGGATTTTGACCTCGGCTCGAATCATCTGCGTGAACAGATTCGGATGCAACAGGTTCAGATCCACGACCTGACAACTGTGTTGCGCAAGTGACTCTTCGGGACCCAGGACGACGGTGTTGGTCGCGGCGCGGACTTCCTGAACATAGAGTCGCCGGCCGGCCGCCACACCCAGGCCGCGCCGCTGTCCCGGCGTATAGAAGGCGATGCCTTCATGGGCGCCGAGATATCGCCCTTCCCGGTCGACGAAAGCCCCGAGCTTTTTTGCTCCGGGCAGTTCTGTTTCAATGAAGGTCCGATAGTCGCCGCGGCTCACAAAGCAAATTTCTTGGCTTTCCTTCAACTCATCGGCGGGCAGCCCCAGCGCTTCCGCCTCGCGCCAGACCTGCGCCTTGTGCATTCCACCCACGGGAAAGATGAGGCGTGGCAGCCAGTCGGCATGCAGGCGATAGAGAAAGTAACTCTGGTCCTTCTTCGCATCCACGGATCGGTACAGCATGGTCTTCCCGTTCTGCTGCGCGGTCCGAACGTAGTGACCGGTCGCGACGTACTGAATGCCGCGAGCGTCCGCAAGCTCAACGAGGCCGCGCAGTTTGACGCGTTCATTACATCGCACGCAGGGATTCGGGGTCGTGCCTTCTCCGTAGGCCCGGAGAAAGTCATCGATGACTCCTTCCCGGAAGGGCTGCCGCATGTCGATCACTTCGTAGGGAATGTTCAACCTGTTCGCGACAAACTTCGCGATCCCGATTTTGCAGCATCCCCGCTCCTGCCACTTTTTCGACACGGGGGCATGCTCGTCCTCAGGCTCCCAGACTTGGAGGGTGACACCTTGAACGTCGTAGCCTTGCCGGACCAGCAAGACAGCGGCCACGGAGCTATCCACTCCGCCGCTCATGCCGAGGAGTACTGTCGAACGCGCCATAGTGGATCGTATTCTACCGAGGCAGAAGGGAAAGGGCCAGGGGACGGTGGGGAGAGTCTCTTCTGTGACTATGAGGCGAGAGTGACGGCGGGTTCCTCCTCCGGCCACCGCTCCAGCCCCATATCGCACATGCCGTGAAAATGCGACCCCTCTTCAATCGCGATCGACGGGGTACGGATGTCACCCACGAGGACACCGGGCTTGTGGACGCTGATTTTTTCCACCGCCGTGATCGTCCCGTTGATCCTGCCGCTGTTCATGAGAACGCCGGCCGACACGACTCCCTTGATGACCGCCGTTTCTCCGACGATCAAGGTCCCGGTCGTATGGATTTCGCCCTCGACATGGCCATCAACCCGCACAGTGCCGTCGAATTTGACGACACCCTTGAAGCGGACGTCCTTGGCGAAGAGCGTGATATTGTCGCGCCCCTGCACCATCGGATTCTGGCGTTCCTTCAGTGCCCACATGCCTACCTCCCGAGGGTTGTAGTTGTAAAGGATACTGGGTGTACGCCGGCCGATCGAGGATCAGCGGCTAGGCGCCCACCCGTTTGACACCGGAGGCGCTGCTTCCGCTCAGGGTATGTACCGTGGCACCTTGAGTACCCTGACCCATCTCCAGCCCCCCGTTGAACTGCACGCCGTCTTCCATCGAGAGAATCGGCGTCTTCACGCTGCCGTTGACGACGGCCGGTGCGCGCAGCTTGACGCGTTCTCTGGCGACGACGTCTCCCGTGATCTTGCCTTTGCAGACGATCGTTCCCGCGGAGATTTTGGCCTGAATGACGGCGTCCTCTCCGATCAACAGCGTGCCGTCCGTTCGAATTTCCCCCTCCAACGAGCCGTCGATCCGCACCGTGCCGTTATAGGAAATGGTGCCCTTGAAATCCACGCCTTTCCCGACGAAAGCACTGATGTCTTCCAAGCCTTCCTTGCCGGTGGTGGACTCCGTTTGAGACTGTTCAGTATCCTGATCTTGGTCTCCCTCTGTCTGGCGTTTGGCGTCCTGTTTATCCTGTCCCCACATGAGCGCTCCTCCTACATGTATCGATGCCGGATGTGATCTGAATGTGCCTTAGCGCTCGGAGACATGGACTGACAGTGCCATCAGCCGCCTGATTTGGCAACTGATATGCCATTTCTCTCGAGCGCATAAAGCGTTGACGCTAATTTCAGCGCGGTCACTGAAGAATATTTTCCAGAATCCCGTCGAGCTCCGCGGGAGAAAAATAGTGGATGATGATTCTGCCGCCACGGCGGCCGCTGGCGATCTTCACCTTGGTGCCGAGCCGTTTCTCCAACCGATGTTCGACATCCGACAAAGGAGACCGCCTGACCTCTTTGATCTTGCGCTTCTTCTCACCGAGAGCGGATTCGACTAAGTTTTCGGTTTCTCGGACAGAGAGACCGCGGGCCGCGATCAGTTGAGCGATCCGTTGCTGCTCGACAGGACTCGACAGCCCTAGAATGACCTTGGCATGGCCCAAGGTAAGCTGATCGGTCTCGATGAGTTGTTGTACGTCGGCAGGAAGGTTCAGCAGTCGGACGATATTGGCAATGGAAGACCGTTCACAACCGACCCGCTGGGCGATCACCTCCTGTGTCAGACCGAATTCCACCAGCATGCGGTGATAGGCCCTCGCCATTTCCAAAGGATTGAGATCCTCACGCTGGAGATTCTCCACCAGGGCCAGGACCATGGACTCGTCGTCGCTGCAGTTCCGGACGACGGCTTGAATGGTCTCCAGCCCGGCGGCTTTCGAAGCACGCCACCGACGCTCTCCCGATATCAACTCATAGATCCCGTCTCCCTTGCGCCGAACGAGTATCGGCTGCAGCAACCCGCTTTGTTTGAGCGAGGCCGTCAACTCATCGAGTTCCTGCGGCGAGAAGCTCTGTCTCGGTTGATATCGGTTGGGGACGATCGCATCAACCCGAAGGTGCTGCACATCAGTTGCGTCAGGCACCGCAGTCGGTTTGCCGGAGGGAAGGAGCGCCTCCAGACCCCTACCCAAGGCTTTTTTCTCCATGGCCGAGAAACTCCTTGGCTAGAGAGAGGTACGATTGAGCGCCGGTCGACGCCATGTTGTACAAGAGGACGGGACGACCATAGCTCGGAGCTTCCGCAAGCGTGACGTTCCGGGGAATCGTGACCTGATAGACCTTGTCGACAAAGTGCGACCGAACCTGATCCGCAACCTGCCGAGCCAACGTATTCCTCACGTCGTACATTGTCAAGACGATCCCCTCGATCGTCAGCTCTGGGTTCAACGAGTGACGGACTCGTTCGATGCTGTCGATGAGTCGCGTCAATCCTTCCATCGCATAGTACTCGCATTGCACCGGAATCAGCACTGTTCGGGCGGCACAGAGAGCATTCACGGTCAGAATTCCGAGTGCCGGTGGGCAATCCAGAAAGATATAGTCAAATCGATCTTCTATTTTCTGGAGCACATGACGAAGACGCTGCTCTCGATCTTCAATGTTGACCAGCTCAATTTCAGCGCCTGCCAGATCGGCATTAGAAGGAAGTATAGAGAGATCACCGATCTCGGTCTTTTTCACAATGTCGTCACTATTATCGTTATTTATCAAACAGTTATAAATATTTCCGTGAAGTGATCTCGGGTCGAGACCGAGCCCGCTCGTGGCGTTACCCTGCGGATCCATGTCCACAAGCAAGACTCGCTTACCTTGCAATGCAACGCCTGCGGCAAGATTGACGGACGTGGTGGTTTTTCCTACTCCACCTTTTTGATTGGTTACGGCAATAATCTTCGCCATCGATCTCTCTCTAACCTTCATCCTCGCCTGTTCCACGTGGAACAGGCCTACCTCATTTCGGTGACAAAACGGTAATCACTCGCTCACCGGCATTCTCTGGCAAGTCAAACTTCCGCTGGGCTTCGATCACAAACTTCGTTGGAGAGTCTTTCAAAATCAGTGGCTCTGTTCGATACAGCACGATTTTACCGGTGGGCAGAGCCAGGGAGAGCAATTCTGAATGAATGACGTCCGCGCGTACTGCCCTCGCTGTAATAAAGCGCGTGTGAGCATCACCATGGTCCTGATACTCCTGAACCGTTCGAGCAAATACCTCAATGTCCGTGAGTCTGAGTGTTCCGATGAGGGAGGACAGAAACGAGCATTTTTTCTTATTTGATTCAATCAACGTCACCTGCAGATCAGGTCGAACAATCTTGAGGGGAATTCCAGGAAAGCCTGCTCCGGTTCCCACATCAATCAATTTTGCTTGATAAGGAAATAGAACCGTCGCAAGCGATACTAGGGAGTCGATGAAGTGCTTTATCACAATTTCACGGGGGTTTGTGATGCTTGTGAGGTTAATTGTCCTGTTCCAATACGTGAGTTGTGACAGATACCTCATGAACTGTGTGCATTGGTCTCCCGTGAGGGCAATTTTAAATTTCTCGGCTGAATGAATGAGGAGCTTCTCCAAATCCACTTCATGTTCCACGTGGAACACTTACGTGAACCGGAGAGAGAGGTCAAGACTGAATCTCGACTCTACCGTCTTGAGCAACGGTGGATCCGCCTTGTCTCTTACTTTTTTCCAGGGCCACGAGAAGAAGTGAGATCGCCGCCGGAGTGACACCAGAAATTCTGGAAGCTTGACCAATCGATTCCGGTCGGACCTTGAGCAACTTTTCTCGCACCTCCTGGGAGAAGCCAGGAACGTGATGGTATGGGAAGGTCGGTGGAATCAGCTTGCCCTCAAATTTGCTGAAACGAGCAACCTGCTGAAGCTGACGCCTGATGTATCCGGCGTACTTGACATGAATCTGAACTTCTTCAATAATTTCAGCATCTTCTTGTCGATCAATATCCAAACATGCGAGCAAACTCTGATAATTAACACCTTGTCGACGAAGCAGCTGCGCCACGGTACATGTGTTGGACAAGTCCGAAATACCTGCTCCGTATAGGCGCGACCGGACATCATCCGTCGGATTCAGGCGTAGGCTCTCCAATCGCTCAATTTCACGGGTAATTGCTTCTCGCTTTTTCTGGAAGCGCGCAAAGAGCTCTTCCGAAACCAATCCCACTTGTCGACCTTGCTCGGTCAAACGTAGATCGGCGTTCCCGTGCCTGAGTAGGAGACGATATTCAGCGCGGGACGTAAACATGCGGTAGGGTTCGCGTGCATCCTTCGTAATCAAGTCGTCGATCAGGACTCCAATGTAGGCTTGCGAACGGTCAAGCACGAGCGGAGACTTCCCCTGCAGCTTCAGGACGGCGTTGATCCCGGCCATCAGACCTTGGGCGGCAGCCTCCTCGTATCCGGAGGTTCCATTGATTTGTCCCGCATGGTAGAGCCCCTCAACCAGCTTGGTTTCCAAAGTCGGATGCAACTGCCGCGGCGGGAAATAGTCGTACTCGATCGCATAGCCGGGCTTGAGCATCGTGGCCTGCTCCAATCCTGGGATGGTCTTGAGGATCGCAGCCTGCGCGTCTACAGGGAGACTGGTCGAGATCCCATTGGGATAAAACTCTCGACTCTCTAGGCCTTCAGGCTCAACAAAAACCTGATGTCGTTGCTTATCCGCGAACCGAACCACTTTGTCTTCGATCGAAGGACAATACCGTGGTCCTGCAGATTCAATCACTCCGGCATACAACGGCGACCGATCGAGATTATTCCGGATAATGTCGTGCGTGCGCTCATTCGTGTGAGTCAGGTGGCAATCGCGCTGAGGCGTCCGCACGTGATCGGTTCGGTATGAGAACGGCGGAGGAGGCTGATCTCCCGGCTGAGGAATCATGACGGAAAAATCGATAGTATCCCTATCCAATCGGGGAGGAGTGCCGGTTTTCAACCGGCCCACCTCAAAACCGAAATCCCGCATGCAGTCGGACAAGTGCTCCGCCGATGCTTCGCCCGCTCGACCGGCCGCAAAATGCTGGAGACCAATATGGATGAGACCCTTAAGGAATGTACCTGAAGTCAAAATGACCGCTTGGGCGTCCAGGCGCTCGCCGCCTTCCGTGACGATGCCGGTGACCTTCCCTCCGCTCGTGAGCACCCGATCGACCGTTCCCTGGGCGATGGTCAACCTCGACTCGCGCTCGAGTGTCGTCCGCATGGCCTCTCGATACAGCCCCTTGTCGCACTGCGCCCGTAACGCCCGCACCGCCGGCCCCTTACTGGTATTGATAAAGCGAAACTGGATGCCGGCCAGATCCGTGTTTCTGGCCATCTCGCCTCCGAGGGCGTCGATCTCCTTGACGAGATGCCCCTTTGCAATGCCGCCGATGGCCGGATTGCACGACATCTGTGCAACGCGCTGCAGGTCCATCGTCAACAGGAGGGTCCGAGCCCCCATGCGCGCCGCGGCCAAGGCGGCTTCACAGCCGGCATGCCCGCCTCCCACGACGATGATTTCGAATCGGCGTCGATCCATGCCTTCTCGCTATTTCCCGATGCAGAACTCCGCAAACACCCGCTCCAGAATCTCGTCGGTTGTAATCGCACCGGTGATCTCTGCCAGCGCCTCCGTTGTCACGCGTAAATCCGCGGCGATCAATTCGGCCGCGACACCCTGTTCGAGCGAATCCAACGCTTGATCCACCGCCTCCGCCGCTCGTTGCAATGCAGAGTGGTGACGCACGTTCGTAACGATCACCGTCTCTCCCGCATCGCCCCCGCCCGAGATCAATTGTCTGCGCACCTCGGACCGCAAGCGATCCAACCCTACGCCGGTCACGGTCGATACCGAACAGACCAGGGCGTCGGACGGCATCGCCTCGGATGGCACGACACAAGGGAGATCCGCTTTGTTTACGACGATGACACGGAGGCCAGCACCGGTTGCCTCGATCAGCTGCCGGTCTTCGTGAGTCAGAGGCTGACTCCCGTCTACCACAACCAGCGACAGGTCCGCCTCCCGCTGGGCGGACCTGGTCCGTTTGATGCCCTCCAACTCGACGGGGTCCTCTGTCTCCCTGAGGCCGGCCGTATCTATCAGATGGATTCGGAGTCCCTCCAGATCGATGGACTCCTCGATCACATCTCTCGTCGTGCCAGGAGTCGCCGTGACAATCGCCCGATCTTCTCGTAGCAACTTGTTCAGCAAGCTCGACTTCCCCACGTTCGGGCGTCCAAGAATGACGACACGCGCTCCCTCCCGCAAGACCTTGCCCTGCCGAAAGGAATCGGCGAGCCTACGGATCATGACTGCCGCGTTCTCGATGGTGCGACGAAGCTCTTCTCCCGTCACGAAACTGATTTCTTCCTCGACAAAATCGATTCCGGCCTCGACATGCGCCAACAACCTCAGCAGGGCCGAACGGACTGATTCCACCTCCGTCGCCAGTTCGCCCCGCAGCTGACGCTGTGCCAGGCCCAGGGCTGCCGCAGACCTCGCGCGCACGGTATCCAATACGGCTTCGGCCTGGGAGAGATCCAACCGTCCGTTCAGGAAAGCTCGCTTCGTGAATTCACCGGCTTCCGCAGGTCGAGCTCCCGCTTCAGCGCAAACCTGGCAGATCAAAGACAGAATCAATCCTCCTCCGTGCGATTGGATCTCCACGACGTCCTCACCCGTAAACGATCGCGGGGCCTTCATATGCACGACGAGGGCTTCATCCAGAAATACGCCCGGACTCGGACCTAGGGTCCCTTCACGGCTCGTCATCAAAACAGGAGCTAGCACATCGGCGAGATGTAACGTATGGGTGGCCACTGCGCCAAGAAGCCGCCCGGAACGCAATCGGACGACTGTCTCGCCGATCCGCAGCGCTTCAGGCCCGCTCAGCCGCACGATGCCGACGCCCCCTTCACCGACAGGGGTGGCTATCGCACAGATTGTGTCATCGAGCGATCCGCGCATGATGCGTGACGACGAGACTATTTCGCCGGTTCGGCTATCAGCGGTTTGGCGAAGAACAGGCGGTCCGTAACCAACTGCTGCGTGATGGTCAGGACATTGTTCGTCAACCAATAGAGCACCAATCCGGCGGGAAAATTGATGAACAAGAACGTCATAAACGCCGGCAACATGAGCATGATCTTCGCTTGTGTCGGATCCATCGTCGTCGGCGTGATCTTCTGCTGAAGGACCATTGTCGCGCCCATGATGATCGGAAGCACATAGTACGGATCCTGCACCGACAGGTCGGTGATCCAGCCAACGAACGGGGCCTGCCGCAGATCGATGGTCATGTACAGGATATTGAACAAGGCGACGAAGACCGGCATTTGCAGGACCATCGGCAGGCATCCCCCTACCGGATTCACCTTGTGATCGCGATACAGCTTGATCAATTCCTTGTTCAAGCGGTCGCGGTCGTCTTTGAATTTTTCTTGGACCGCCAATACCTTCGGCTGAATCACCTGCATCTGCTTCATCGATTTATAGCTCTTATACTGCAGGGGGACGAACAACAGCTTGATGCCCATCGTCAGCAGGATGATCGTGACGCCGTAATTGTGGGTAAATTCATTGATGAAGCGGAGAACATAGAAAATCGGTTTTGCGACAGCCTTGACGACGCTCCAGCTTCCGAATATGAACCAGCCGAAATCGATCGTATCTTCCAGCCCCACGCTCAATGAGCGCAGCGTGTCGTACTCCTTGGGGCCCGCATAGAGCCTGAGCTGATTGACCGCTCCGTCGCCGACCAAGGCCGTCTTCACGCTCACGGACACCAGCTTCTCCCCTTCCTTCTTCTCCACGGCCGTCGTCCCACGTTGCGGCATCAAGACACCGATGAAGTACTTGTCTTGAAGCGCAACCCATTGCACTGCTCCCTTCCGTTCCAGTTGGGTATCCGGTATCTCCTTTTCGACCTTTCCGTCCACCAACGAGGCCGGACCGATCGATCCGATCATTCCGTCACCCCACTCCACGATGCCGAAATTCGTTCCTAAGGCCACTTCATACGGCTGCGAGACTCCCTGCACCGTCACGGCCACATCAACTTCATAGCCGCCGACATGAAAGGTCAGCTGCTTTTGAACCGTCAACCCGGTTGCCGCGTCATGGAACCGCATCGTCACGTGGCCTTCCGGATGAGCCGCATCCAGCTTCACAAAATCGCTGTCGAGGGAAAATACTCCTTCGCGCACCGTCCTATCCGCCGAGGATTCGGCCAGCACGATCGAGAGAGGGCCTCGGAACTTCCCATTCTGCTTCTGCTGGCTCTGGTGAACCAATTCCACCCATTTTTCCTCAGTGGGGGCACTGCGATACTGCTTGAGCTGCCAACTGGAGATCACGCCGCCGCGTGCACCGAGCACGACCCGCAGGAGGTCTGTTTCAACGGTCAGCTTGCCGTCTGCCGCAGCAGGCACAGGATTCGCTCCGGGCGCGACCGCCCCGGCCTCGGACGCCCCTGTCTGAGACGTCATGGGAGCAGCGGGGATCGCGGACTCGGGCTTGCCGGCGAGCTGCGGTGGCGTATCGCGCGCCGGTTCCTCCTGAACGGAGCCAGATTGCGGCAGCCATCCGAACTGCTTCAGCAGCCAGTCGTAGCTGAGGATCACGGCAAGGGAAAGGACAAGAAATATGACGACGCGTTTTTCCATGGGTCTTCCGTAGCTCGGCGCTAGTCCTTCACCGGATCATGCCCTCCGGGGTGAAAGGGATGGCATTTCAAGAGGCGACACAGTGCCAGAACCGATCCGCGCCCCACGCCGAACCGGCTGATGGCCTCGGCAGCATAGGCGGAGCAGGTGGGCTCAAAACGACAGGCCAGCCCCAGCCACGGAGATATCCAGTAGCGATACCCGGCGAGCACAGACAGACAGAGTCCTCGCATCCCATCCTTCATAGAGGCCGCGACGCATCGTCTTCGTCGCGAAAGAGCCCTTGTCGACGGAGCGTCGAACACCATGCCGTCCGCAAACGTTCAAAGGGCAAGCCCAGCGCCTCGCGCTTTGGAAATACCAGAAGCGCGTAACCTTCCGCCAAGCGCTCGGACACGTGCCTCGTCAACTCGCGGAACAGGCGCTTGGCTCGATTCCGCCGTACGGCAACCCCGAATCGCTTCCCGACCACGATCCCGACGCGGGTGTCCGTCCTCTCGATCCTGCATATCAGCAGATTGAACAGCCCCGTCGCCAGACGACGCCCGTGCTGCTTGACGTACGTGATGTCACGACTGGCACGGAGGAAGCGTTCGCGTTTCGCATGTCTGATCCCTGTCATGCCGGCACACCCCCGCGCGGCGCCCGCCAGGATGTCCCGGCCTACAAGGCTGAGCGTGACCGCACCGAACCATGCTGGATGGAAACTTCCCGAATGGGGGAACGGACGGGGGACAACGGGTGCTCGCGATGCTCGGCGGTATCCTGATCGGATTCGTTGGCTACACGGTCAATCTAGCCCGCCCTTTGGCGCGACGGCGAGCCAGCACCTTGCGACCGTTCTTGGTCGACATACGTTTGCGAAACCCGTGCTCACGCTTCTTCTTCAAATTCGACGGCTGTTGAAACGTAAATGACATACCGTGACTCCTTCGATCATTTTCCGAAACGAACGGTGCATTATAGGTAGGGGTCTTCGAGCTGTCAAACCGCGTCAGGCAGGTTGCATACCCGTGATCATCCCGCCGAGTCTCTTTCAACAGCTCCACGCACCTGTATCGATGTCATGTAGTAAGCCCTTGAAAAGCCGTTCAAATTGAGGCGCTTTTGTAGATCTTTTCGCCCGACTGAGCTAGACTGCCTCAGAGTCGCCGTGGACCGATGGCTTGGCGCCCTCCAATCGTCAATGTTTGCGGGCAAGATGGCGATTTCCAAGGGACGATTCAGTGGCACTGCCTTTGCGAATGTCCTGTATTTGCCGCATCATAGACCGACGTCATTTGTATCGATTACGCCCAACATCCCGTTTCATCCACCGACCTCTGTCGGTGACTGAAGGAGGAGAGCTCATGGTCAAGCCATGGACATGTTTCATCACGCTCTACGCCCTGCTGCTCCTCGGCGGCTGCGCGCAACCCCCGGCCGACCAAATCAGTTCGGCCGAACAGGCAGTTAAGGATGCCCAACACAGCGGTGCGGCCACCTACGCCGCCGACGAGTACGCCAAGCTCGAGGGCGGCATCGCCGCCATCAGGAAAGAAGTGGCCGATCAAGAAGCCAAGTTCGCCTTGTTCCGAGATTACGGCAAGGTCGACCAGTTGGTCGCCACGGTGAAGACGGACGCCGAACGAATAAAGGCCGAGTCGCTCAAAAAGCTGGAGGAGGCCAAGATGAGCGCCGTTCAGGCCCATCATGCCGCCGAAGACGCCGTTAAACGCGCGGCCGATTTGATCGCCACGGCCCCGGCCGGCAAGGACCGCGCCGCCCTTGAGTCGATCAAGGCCGATGCGGACGCATTGAAGGCGTCCCTCAACGATGTCCAGATGATGATCGACAAATCGGACTACCTCACGGCCCAGACCAAAGCCAAGGCCATTCAGGAAAAAAGCCAGGCGTTGGCTCACGAAGTCGAAGCGGCCCTTGCGAAGATCGCAAAGGCCAAACCGGTTCGCGGCAGGAAAAAATAGGGGACGTCGTCGTGGTGACAGATTCTCGCACAACCAGGCCGTTCCGGTGGAGCATGACAGTACTGACTCTGTCCTGCCTCCTGACGGGTTGTGTGAAGGCCGTGCCGGAGGAGGTCGTGCAGGCGGTCGCATCCATCGACCACGATCTGGTCCGATTGCGCGCCTCGGAGATCGCCCCGCGTGAATATGCGCGCTTCGCTCAACAGTGGATCATTCTCAAGGCTCGCGTCGAAGCAGAGGACGACACGATTCGGTGGCCCTGGGAACCCAACGATTTGGAATCCGCGCTTCGGGGCTTGCACGAAGAGGGTGTCCAGACTGTCCGCAGACTGACTGAGCAGCGCGAATCGCTTCGCCGCACTGCGGAGCAGCAGCTCGTACGCGCCGAAGACCGTTCGCGCACCCTCGCACGGCAAGTCGGCACGATCGACAGCCGATTGGTCCTCGGTCGGAACCCTGTGGAAACGGACTTGCTGCTCAAGCAGGCCCGGTCGTTTTATCAGCTCCAGGAGTACGGCCACTCTCTCGCCGCTTCAGAACAGGCTGCCCAAAGACTAGCGACGCAAGCCTCGCTGCTGAACAACGAACTCGGACGCTACGCCAGCCGCGAACGCATCGCCCGTTGGCAGAAGATGGTCAAGGAAACCGTGGAGTGGTCGCGATCACACCGCACCGCCGCCATCGTCGTGAGCAAAGCGGACCGCCGTCTCATCCTCTATAGAAACGGACAGCACGTGCTGTCATACTCGGTCCGGCTCGGCTTCAACGGCATCCGTGAAAAGCGCTACCAGGGCGACGGCGCCACCCCGGAGGGGCGGTACCACGTGACGACCAAACGCGGACAGGGTCAAACGCAGTTCTTCCGCGCGCTCGTGTTGGACTATCCCAATGCCGAGGACCGGCAGCGATTTCTTCTGGACCGGAAGACCGGGCACATTCCCAATTCGCGCGGCATCGGCGGTCAGATTGAGATTCATGGCACTGAACGCCAACTGATGGCGCCATCTCTGGGCTGCGTCATGCTTGAAAACCCTCAAATGGCCTGGCTCTTCAGCCGGGTTGAAAAGGGCACCCCGGTGACCATCGTCGGGGCGCTGGACGAACAAAATTCCGTGGCCCTCGTCTTGGCCGATCTTCGCAATGACGCGAATGAAATATAGCGGCATCCGATGAAGCAAGGTCGCTTGATCCTCGCCTCAAGTGTGGTCGCCTTTCTCCTGTTGAGTCTGGTTCAAAGTACTCCGCGAATCGAGCCCGGCCCGCTCGACGAGTCTCCGACCGTCGGCGATCCGGCCGCTCTGCTTGTCCTGCAAACCCGTTACAAGTCCTTGACAAGACAACTTGCGCAGTTGGTTCCGAACCGTCCGTACATCGTCGTCGACACAGCGAGAAATCATTTGTTCATCAAACGCCGCGACCGAGTCATGTTGGATGCCCTTGCCTCGACAGGAAGCGGAACGATACTCGACAAGCCCGGCGAAGCCGCCGGCCAATGGATCTTCGATACGCCGCGGGGCGAATTCTATGTTCAATCCAAGCTGGTGAATCCCGTCTGGGTCAAACCTGATTGGGCCTTCGTCGAAGAAGGCCTGGCCGTTCCCACCAGTCACGCCGATCGGATGGAACCGGGCGTGCTCGGCGAATATGCGCTGGGATTCGGAAAGGGCTACTTCATCCACGGCACGCTCTATCCGAGACTCCTGGGAAAGAACGTCACGCACGGCTGCATCCGACTGAATGACGACGATTTGAAGAGCGTCTATCAACTTGCGCGCGTCGGCACGCCCATCATGATCTTCTAGCCGAGTGCAGAACCGCCCGGCCTTCGCATCTCTTCCCCGCCCGAAACCAACCTCGTACACTGGTCCGGTGCGACCTCTACGGCAGCCAGCGGTCCGAAAGGCGCACAGGGCCCTGCGCGCCTGGAGGAATACGATCCTGTTCCTCTTGCTGTCCTTGCGGATCACGACGGTGCAGACAGCATGGGCGGCCGAGTCCGACAATCCGCTCGACGTGAACATCAACGATCCGGTCGCGCTGCACGAAGCGACGCGCGTCTTGGCCGAGGAAGTCAAATTGGCCGCGCGCCCGCAGGCCTATCTGCTGATCGATCTCGCAACCAAGACTGTCGTCCTCAAGGCACGCGGAGTGGAACTCCACCGCCTGCCGATCATCGAGTGGTACGCGCAATCTCAGGACAGGATGACGGGCACTTTTCGTCTCACTGGGCGACCGGCCGTGGTCCGGCGCAAAGCAGACTCGCCGGGGACGGAGCAGGAACCGATTTCTCTGGCGGACATGCCGGATTCTTATGAACTGGTGTTCTCTCCTCCTCTGACGCTGGCGGTCGTGGCTCCCCCAGAGCAGGCGCCGGTTCGTTGGACGCTTCTTCGCATGAAACGCTGGTGGCACTGGTTGGATACGAGGGTTCGCGCCCTGTCCTCCGGCATCGATGTACAACGGCCCCCCTCCGTCGAACTCATTCTGTCTGAACGCGAGGCACAATCTCTCGCCTGGTCCCTGACCAACGGTATGCCCACAATTATCCGCCGCACGAGTCAACACTGACAGATCAGAAGCGTTGCCTTTCCGTTTTTCGCCCCATAAGATACCCGGAAAGACATCGCCGCCGTACCATCCACTTGCCGTGACGCCGACAGACGCGATCGTTCCGTCAGGAGTCACTGGCCCATTCCAGTTGTAAGGAATGCCGCGACTATGCCATCCGACATACGCATCAGCCGAGAAGCCCGGTGGGCGGACGACACGGCAGAGTTCCTGTGTGACCACGGCCGACAAGCCATCCGGCTCCGCAGCCGCTTTCTCCTCACGCTCTCAGGCGGATCGACGCCTCAGCGTCTCTATGAGATGTTGACCCGATCGACCGAGGCGCAGCAGATGGACTGGCACCGCACCGTCTTTTTGTTCGGTGACGAACGCTGCGTGGGCCCCAGCGATCCAGACAGCAATTATGGAATGGCTCGCACCTCGCTCTTTGCCCCGTTAGGCATCGCCCCGGGACAGGTGCATAGAATGACGGGCGAGAATCCGGATCCTCGCTCGGCCGCCGACGACTATGAACGTGTGCTCCGTACCGTCACGGGCTGCGCCGTGCCGGAAATCCCACGCCTTGATGTCGTTCTTCTCGGGTTGGGGGAAGACGGCCATACGGCCTCGCTGTTTCCGGGCACCGCTGCGCTGCATGAGCCCCATCGGCTTGTGGCTGTCGGCCGATCTCCAAAGGGTGTTCCTTCGCGACTTACCCTGACCCTGGGTGTGATCAACCGGGCGAATGTGATACTGTTTCTAGTCACCGGCTCATCGAAGGCCGGGATCGTTCGCCGGATCTTGGAACCGCAGAACGCCGCCGATCGCACACTGCCGGCTGCTCTGGTGACACCGGATCAGGGGCATCTGGTCTGGATGCTGGACCAAGCGGCCGCATCCGAATTGACAAGCCGTATAAGCTGAACAAACCCGTTTGACGAGAGGCCGTCATGATCCTTGCTGGAGATATCGGAGGAACCAAGACACATCTGGCTCTCTTCGACTGGAAGGACGAACGAACCGAACCCATCCGCACTGAATCCTTCCCGAGCAAGGAATACGCATCGCTGGAAGAGATTCTGGAAGAATTCCTCATCCCCCGCACCCCTACAACGACACCTCACGAAATCGAGGCTCCCTCAGCCGCCTCTGGTGAGCAACCCGTGCCGCCTCTTCCTGAACCGGCGCGCATCGCCGCCGCCTGCTTCGGGGTCGCCGGACCCGTGATTCAAAACCACAGCAGCACGACCAATCTCCCCTGGGTCTTGGACGGAGAAGCACTGGCCAAGCGTTTCGACATTCCCGTCGTCCGGCTGCTGAACGACCTGGAGGCAACCGCCCATGGGATTCTGCTTCTTCGCCCGGAGGAGCTCCACACCCTCAATACCGGAATCCCTCCCACCCATCGTCAAGCGATTGCGCTGATCGCGGCAGGGACTGGCTTGGGAGAATCCATTCTCTTCTGGGACGGCACCCGGTACCGGCCCATGCCCTCGGAGGGAGGCCACGCCGATTTCGCGCCCAATAACGACAACGAAATCGAATTGTTGCGGCACGTGCGAAGTCACTACCTCCACGTGAGTTACGAGCGCGTGGTGTCCGGCCCGGGTATCCATATGATCTATGAGTATCTCCGTGATACCAAAAGAAATGAACCGACTTGGCTGGCTGAGAAGATCGCGGCCGGCGATCCCGCCGCGGAAATCGCCGCCGCCGGCTTGAAGGGACAGGCGGAGATCGCCAAGCAGACCCTGGACATGTTTGCATCGATATTCGGCGCCGAAGCGGGAAACCTCGCGTTGAAAGCCATGACGCTCAACGGCGTCTATGTCGGAGGAGGCATCGCGCCCAAACTCCTGCCGAAGCTTACGGACGGCACCTTCATGCGCGCCTTTACGAACAAAGGCCGCTACAAACGTCTGATGAGTGCGATTCCGGTCTACATCGTACTGAACGACCGGACCGGTCTCATCGGTGCCGCCGCCACCGCGGCGCGGTTGGCCCAATCATGAGCGGCACCGATCTCGGTTCGTTGAAGCGCTCCGCCGCCTTGAAGGCGTTGGACTATGTGAAGGACGGCATGGTCGTGGGTCTGGGCACGGGATCCACCGCCAAAGAATTCGTCATCGCATTGGGTGCGAAAGCTGCATCGGGCGTGAAACTGCGCGCGGTGCCGACTTCCCGTGAGACGGCCGCGCTTGCCGACCGGTCGGGCATTACCTTACTGGACGAGAACGACCATTGGCCCATCGACGTCGCCGTCGACGGCGCAGACCAGGTCGATCCCTCGTTCAACCTGATCAAGGGAGGGGGAGGGGCTCTGTTGAAGGAAAAGATCGTCGCGGCCTCGGCGAAGCAGTTTATCGTTCTGGTCGATTACACCAAGCGAGTGCCGGTCTTGGGAAAGAGCGCTCCGCTGCCCGTCGAAATCGTTCCGTTCGGCTGGCACAATACCGCGCGCGCGATTGAAGCGCTCACACGCAGCCGCGTCACCGTGCGGGAACAAGCCGGATCGCCTTTTCGAACCGAATCCGGGAATCTGATCGTGGATGTCCACATGGCCCGCATCGACGATCCGCGCGAACTTGAAGCGGCCCTTCACCACATCCCGGGAATCGTCGACACCGGCCTGTTCGTCGGCCGCACGGATGTCTTGATCGTCGGCACCCCCGAGGGCGTCGAAACGTACAATGCCACAAGGCCGTGATCTCGTCGGTCGACGAGATCTGCTCCGTATCATCAGCCGGACGGGTTCCGTTCTGTTCACTGCTGCGCTCACGTCGGACCTACGGCCGTCGTCCGTACGAGCCGCCGGGCCGGGCAGGACGGCACCGCCAAAGGAGAACTCCATGAACCTTCAGACGCCGACCCGCGGCGCTGACCCCTATCGACTGCCGCGCCACGTGGTACCCCTCAAGTACGACTTGCGCCTCGAGCCGGATTTGATCGCAGCCTCGTTTCACGGTCAAGAAACCGTCACGCTGTCGGTCCTGGAACCCACGACCTCGATGCTCTTGAATGCCGCCGACCTCCTCATCGAGGGCGCGCAATTGGAAGGGCCGCGGGGCGAACGGTTGGACGGTATGATTGAGTTGGAAGAACCCTTGGAGCGCTGTCGGTTGACGTTTCCCGTAGGGATCACCCCTGGGCAATGGCGGCTACATGTGTCGTTTCGTGGCACACTCAACGACAAACTTCGAGGCTTCTATCGCAGCACCTATACGGACGCCTCGGGCAGGACCAGGACTCTGGCGGCCACCCAATTCGAGGCGACCGATGCCAGACGGGGGTTCCCCTGTTGGGATGAACCGGACTTCAAAGCGGTCTTCTCCGTTACGTTGGTCGTCGACCCCGCGATGGCCGCCGTGTCGAACGGCCGAGTCGAGGCTGAAACCCTGGATCGGGGCAAGAAGGTGGTTCGATTCGCCGACACGATCAACATGTCGACGTATCTGGTCGCGTTCGTGGTCGGACACATCGAGTCTACCGCCCCGACGTTCGTCGGGAGGACCCCCATTCGCGTCTGGTGCGTGCCGGGCAAACAGCATCTCGCCTCGTTCGGCCAGGACATCGCCACCGCCTCGCTCAAGTTCTTCGAGGAGTATTACGGCATTCCCTATCCGGGGGGCAAATTGGACCTGCTCGCCATTCCGGACTTTGCGTCGGGAGCCATGGAAAATCTCGGCGCCATCACCTTTCGTGAGACCGCATTGCTCGTCGATCAACGCCACGGGACGCACGGGGAGCTGGAGCGCGTCGCCGACGTGGTCGCCCACGAGAACGCCCATATGTGGTTCGGCGATCTCGTGACCATGGCCTGGTGGAATGGTCTCTGGCTCAACGAAGCCTTCGCCACATTTATGGAAATGTTGGCCGTCGACGCGTGGAAGCCGAACTGGAAGCGCTGGGAGACGTTCTGTATTTCCAGGGCCGCCGCCCTGTCCGTCGACGGCCTACTCAGCACCAGACCCGTCGAATATCCCGTTCACGCGCCCAAGGACGCGGATGCGATGTTCGACGTCCTAACGTATGAAAAGGGTGCCTCGGTCCTCCGGATGCTCGAACAACATATCGGCCCCGACGTGTTTCGCACCGGTGTGCGCGACTACCTCCGACGACACGCATACGGCAACGCGGACACCAACGACTTGTGGGTTGCCCTGGGGAATGCGGCGAAACACCCGGTGCCGGCGATGATGAACGGTTGGATTTTTCAGCCCGGATATCCCCTGGTCACCGCCGAACTCAGCGGCGAGACGACGTTGACGCTCAAACAGGAACGGTTTACCTACCTGTCGCCCGACTCCCGCTCCTCATCGTCTGTCTCACCGAGTTGGCACGTGCCGATCCAGCTTCGCGTGCGGTCGGAGGGCAAGAGCGAAACCATGAGACTCCTCATCACCGAACAGGACACGCATCTGACGATGGCGACGGCGCCGGAATCCGTGCTCGTCAACGAAGGCGGCCACGGCTTCTACCGGGTACGGTACGGTCCCGTGCTGCGCGGCAAACTCCTTGCGGCCGGCGTGGCTCGCCTGGCCGCGACCGAACGCTTCAATCTCATAAACGACTCATGGGCCACCACGGTCGCCGGCCTCACCTCGCTGGTTGACTATCTTGACCTGACGGCGGGATTTTCCGAGGATCGCGACAAGAACGTGTGGGCCATCCTCCTCGATTCATTCGCCTTCCTCAACCGACTCATTGAGCCGGAGCAGCGCCCGGCCCTCCAAGCGTTCGTCCGACGACGGGTGCACCCCGCATTCTCAGCCGTCGGATGGACGGCGGAGCCGGGCGAAGACGACCTGATCCGGCAACTGCGCAGCGAATTGGCCGCGGGGATGGGCCGTCTCGGCAACGACCCGGTGACCCAGACGCGTGCCGCGGAGTTGTACGAGACGACCAAGCAGGATCCGGCCGCCGTCGATCCCAATCTCCTCCCGGCGCTGGTCTCCATCCTGGCGTTTACCGGCGACGAAGCACGATACGCGGAGTTTGCAGAACGGTTCCGGACGGCCAAGACCCCCCAGGAAGAACGACGCTACCTCTTCTCCTTGACCGCCTTCCGCCAGCCTGAATTGCTGGAGAAGACACTGGAACACACGCTCGACGGACACATTCGACTCCAGGATGCCCCTGCGATCGTCAGCGCCGTCATGGGAAACGTCTACGGCAAGCATCTCGGATGGGACTTCGTGAAGACCCACTGGGACCGGATGGACCGTGAGTTTCCCAAGCAAGGCCTTCGCCGCATGTGCGGAGGCATCACCGCGCTCGCAACCCCGGCGCTCGAGGCCGACGTCAGGGCTTTCTTTTCCTCGCGAAAGATCGATCTGGGGGGAAAGACCTTGGAGCAATACTTGGAACAGCTGCGCATCGCCGTGCGTTTCCGCGAACGACACGCCTCGACGCTTCACGAGTATCTGCTTGCCCACACCGACAGGGAAGACATCCCATGATCAAGTCCATCCCGCTCACGACGTCTCCCTCCACGGATCTTGCCCGCGCTCGAGACTTCGGAAGAGCCTGGATCGAATACGACCCGGAGAAGGCACGTTCGCGGCCACGACCATGGCTGAACGCCTGCCCCCGAGCGACGACGGGCTGTTTCAGCAGCCTTACTCGTGTCGCAAGATGGAAAGCGGCCGCTCTCCCAACATGCGAAAGGTGCTGAGAAACCCGACGCTCAAGGTCAGCGTCATGGTGAGCAGCACGCCCAGGAGCAACACGCCCAAATGCAGGCTCCAGGATAACTCGAAGACATAGGTCAGGATCAGCCACGACAAGGCGCTCGATAGCCAGACCGCGACGGCCCCGCCGACCAATCCGAGCAGAAGGTATTCGACGGCGAACGTCCCGGCCAACAAGGCTCTCGTCGCTCCCAGTGCCTTCAGAATCACCGCTTCATAGAGTCGTCGATATCTGGTCGTCGCCAATGCCGCCGCCATCACCAGCGCGCCTGAGACGAGGCAAAACAACGCCACAGCTCGGATCGCCAGCGACAGTCGGTCCAATACACGCCCGAAATTGTCCAGCACATCGCCGACATGAATGGCGCTCATGTTGGGGAAGGCCGCCACGACCGCTTGCTGCAGCGGAATTTCCTGTGCCGCCGCCACATGTATCGTGCCGACATACGTCAGCGGAGCCCCATCCAACGACCCCGGCGACAAAATCATGTAGAAATTCGTCGAAAAGGTCCCCCAGTCCACCTTTCGAATACTGGAGATTTCGGCGGCGACGGTGGTGCCTTGAATATCGAATTCCACCGTCGAACCGATATCCAATCCCATCGCCTTGGCGGCCTCTTCCTCGATCGACACCAACGGTTTGGAGAAGGTTTGCCCCGCTGTCCACCATCGTCCTCGAACGATCTCATTGCCCTTCGGTAGTCGTTCCAGGTAGGTCAGCGCATACTCGCGCGAGACATACCATTGTCTTCGCCGCTCTTCCTTGGTTTCGTCGCGCTCCTCGTCCTGCCCCTGCGCCTCGTCGACCGTGACCGCCTCTCCGCCGACGCGATGAAGCCGAGATCGAACCAGCGGAGTCAGATCCGGCTTCGAGCCGCCTGTCTGCTTTTCCACAAGCCGTACGAATCCCTCCGTCTGGTCCGGCTGTATGTCGATAAAAAAGAAGGTCGGGGCATCGTTCGGTCTGGCCTCGCCCACTTCCCGAACCAGCGCCTTCTCGATGAGCGACACGGTGACGATAATCGTAACGCCCAGACCGATCGCAATCAGAATGCCCGTACTATCGCCGCCCGGGCGCGTGACGTTTCCCACGGCATAGCGCAGACAGACCGAGCCGGGCCTGGGCAGACGCGTCAGCCAGTAGAGCAGGCCCTTCGCCGCCAGAAACAACAACGCTACGGCCAGTGCCAAGCCGCCGATGAACAAGAGGCCGACGTTCCAGCTTCCGGCCTGCCAGATCGCAAGACCTCCCAAGCCGGCTCCCAACGTCGAGGCCGTGAATACCTTGAGCCGCTCTCTCATGATCCAACGGACAACGCCGGTCGCCCGTACGGACCGCCCGCCATCTGCGTTCGTCTCCACGTCCTGCCGCAGAATGACGGCCGGCTTGATTTCTCTGATGGTCAGCAGCGGCCATGCGGCAAAGAGGACCGTCGCCAGCAGACCCAGAAGCCCTCCCTTGACCAAGGGGACGATGGACGCAGCAGACAGTCCGGTCGATACCCCAAGTTGCTGCAGCACTTCGGAAGCCACCGCATTACTCAACAAAGGAGGAAGCACGACCTGCAGCGCGTAACCGGCCGCCATCCCGACGAGGCTGCCGAGCAGTCCCAAGCCCAGGGCCTGCAGGAGGTAGATCCTCACGACAGCGGCGGAATCGGCTCCGAGGGACTTCAGAATCGCGATGGTCTTGAGCTTCTCGCGAATGAACGCTCGGATGGACATCGCAACCCCTACACCGCCGATGAACAACGCGGTCAGACCGATGAGGCCGAGATACCGCGACAGCTGCGCAAGAAACTGCTTCAGCTGCGGTTGGGCTTCCCGATAGCTGGTCACGCGTACGGACTCGGACTTGAGGCGCACTCGCAGCTCAGCGCGGAGCGGCTCCAACTCGATGCCCTCGGGCACTTTCAGCAAGTGACGTTCGCGCACACGGCTTCCCCGCTTGATCAGGTCCGCCCTCTCCAACCCCTGCCGAGAAATGATGACCCGCGGGCCGAGGCTGAACGCGTTCGCCATACGATCCGGTTCAAGACGCACGATGCCGGTGATCAGGAATACGGCCTGTCCGATCTTCAACCGCTCACCGACGGCGAGCCCCATGCGGAGCAGCAACGTCTCCTGAACCACCGCGCCCACACAGGCCGACTGCCCGCAGGTCTCCCGGTCCGGATGGAGCAACCGGTCCAACGGTTGAGCGGGCTCCAGTTTCAACGTGCCGTAGAACGGATAGGCCGCCTCAACGGCCTTCAGTTCGACGATCTGAGTCGTCTGTGATGTCGCCCCGGCCGCGGGCGACTCACGCACGGCCATGGCCACCAATTCGCTCACGCGCGTAGACGCGATCCGTCGTTCCGCCAAGTCGGCCAGCAGTCGCTCGCCGCTGTCAGTGAGCCGATGGGACGAACGGATTTCGATGTCGCCTCCGAGAAGTCCCCTGGCCTCCTTGGTGACCGCGCGATTCACGTGATCGGCGAAGAGGCCCACGGCGACCAAGGCTCCGACTCCGACCGCGATGCAGACAAAAAAATAGGCAAAATGCCGCCAGGCGCCTCGGGTTTCTCTCCAGGCCATTCGGAGTTCAAACATCGGAGCTCACCCGTTTCCCTTTACTGAGCGCCATTTCGCGTTCCGACGATTGTGCGTCGGTGAACCGGACCATGAAGTCGACCGCGCTGTCATGGGGTCTTGATTTCGTCGGATTCCACGCGTCCATCGCGCAAGGTGATGACGCGTTGCATCAATGACGCGATCGAGGGATCATGCGTGACCAGGACCAAGGTGGTCCCGTGGTCTCGTTGGAGCGCGAGGAGCAGATCCATGACGTGTTGTCCCGTTGTTGAATCCAAGTTCCCGGTCGGTTCGTCGGCTAACAGGGCAGCCGGCCGACAGGCATACGCCCTGGCGACGGCCACCCGTTGCTGTTCGCCTCCCGACAGCTGCACAGGATAATGATGGAGTCGATCGCCCAGACCTACTGCGGACAATAACTCGGCCGCACGCTCTCCGGCCGCCGACGCACCGGCAAGCTCCAACGGCACCAGCACATTTTCCAAGGCCGTCAGGGTGGGAATCAGGTGAAAGGATTGAAAAATGTAGCCGATCTGCGCACGTCGATACTTCGCGAGATCTCCCTCTCTCATCCGGGTGATATCCAGGCCGTTGAGCCGAATGGTTCCCGAGGTGGGCCGGTCCAACCCCGCAATGAGCCCCAGCAGTGTGGACTTTCCGCTCCCTGATGGCCCGACGATGGCCACCATCTGCTTGCTCGGAATGTCCAGCGTCACATCGTGAAGAATATTGACCGGTCTTCCTCCCGCCGTCAGCCGCATAGACACACGGACGATGTCGATCATAAGCCGGTTCTCCAAAGTCTGTCGTCCGATGTTATTATACTGAAGTTCTTATGGTCCCTCTGCACATCGCAACCGCCACCGGCTGTATCGTCATCGCTGTCGCGTCGCTCGCCGGTGCGGCAGCCGCTCCGACCCTCGCCGAAGCGCCGATCGATGCTCGCCCCAGGCTCGTGGCATTCGGAAACAGCTTGACGGCCGGATCGGGGGTGGCAGCGGAGGATGCCTATCCCGCTCAACTCCAGCACCGGTTGGATGAAGCCGGATTTCGCTACCGTGTGATCAATGCCGGAGTCAGTGGAGAAACGACTGCGGGCGGCCTGCGGCGCGTGCGTTGGATCCTCAACAGCAAGCCGACTCTGGTTATTCTTGAATTGGGCGCCAACGACGGGCTGCGCGGGCTGAGTCTCGCCGAAACCAGACACAATCTTGAGCTGATCATTGAGCAGTTGCAGCAGGCCTCGGTTACGGTCGTGCTGGCCGGTATGAAACTTCCGCCCAACTACGGGCAAGACTATACACGAGGGTTCGAAGAGATCTATCCGGCGCTGGCGCGCCGCTATCACCTCACGCTGATCCCCTTCTTTCTGGACGGGATTGCGGGCGAGACCGATCTCAATCAGGCGGATGGCATCCATCCCACGGCCGAGGGTTACCGCATCATCGTGGGAAACATGATCGAACCGCTGAAACCGCTTCTGAAGAAATAGCACAAGGAGGAGAAAGACGTCGGTGGGGACGGCAGTACGGACACCGGCCGGAGGCCTCCGAGCCGGATGTCCGCTTCGCTGTCGTCAAGACACTCGTCAGTTCTTTTTCAAGAACGTATCGTAAACCCCGTAGGCAAGGACGATCCCGATCAGCACGTAATACATACCGGTGATCCCGGAATAGTCCGGCGGTCCTTCACCCGCCGGCGCATTGGCCAGCACCGGGGCCGCTGCAGCCAGGATCACGAACGTCGTCCAACCCACTTGCGTCATCAGATTTCTCATAATACCGTCCTCCTCAGATTCGAGAAGTGAAAAGACGCCGCATTCTACTGAATTTGGACGCTGGGACGCAAGGGGACAGGGGCGAGGGGTAGGGACGCGTCAGGAGGCTTGGGAACCGGATCGCTGACCGGTCTTCAAGGCCGTCGCGACCTCCCGAAAGGAGGCGGCAAGCTTGTCGAGTTGAGCCCCCTTCGCCAACAACTCACCGGAAATCGACTTAATCTGGCTGTCGTAGCCGGCGACCTCCGAGGCAAGGTCGGTAATCTTGGCAAACATGTCCTGATACCGGGTGATTTCCTCCTGCAACTGCTGGCTCGCCTGCTGCGCGGCCTGGACCTCGGCCATTGAGGTCTGCAATTGCTGAGTCAAGCGCCCGACGTAGGCCTCTCTGTCGCGCCGCTCCAACTCCATCGTCGATTGACGGTCTTCACTCTCCCGCCGTCGTTCATCAAGACCTCGAATGGTCTGAATCCAAGTTCCGACCTCGCCAGAAGCCCGACTTGAATCGGGGAGAGCCTGTCCCTCTCCTATCGCCGTCATCGCCGACTGAAGCCATTCGATAAACGCCATGACCTCACTGAGCTTCAGATCCGGTCCGCCGTGGGAGGCCGCGGCCGGCGCTCCGCCGCCGTTTGCCTCCGATGCGGCGGCGACGGGGGAGGCCGACGGCTGCTTCGACCTTTTGCTCTGAGACTTCGGCTGAACCCAGCGGTGATACTCCAGCAACACGGCGATACAATGCCGGCACATCGGTTCCTCCGGCAAGGAGCAACTACACCGCGACACGAGGTGCCCGTCCTTCAGCTTGATCGTCTGCTCGTAGAGGCCCGAATTGCCGATCACGGCGGAGGAGATCTGGGAATCGTCGGCCTCGACGATCCGAACGCGGTTCTCGGAAAGGTACTGATTGCCGATGTGGAAGGCATTACGGTCGACGACGCCTTGGATCATCGGAGGATCCAAGAGGCTCAGACGTTCGGCGGAACAGGGAATCTTGTTTCGCATAAGGTCAGTATCCGCTGCGGCAGCCGTGGCCCTGCCGCCCGGGCTTAGTGTGAAACGGCTCGGGTAAAGCTGTCAAGCATTCGGCGCTTCCTCACGTTTGGCTGCCGGATTCTACTACCGGCAACGGCGAGGGGGCCCCTGTGGGCTGACGGCCGTGAGCCACACATAGTCCGCGATCTTGTCGCTGAGCATCTCACGGATCTCTTCGGTGCGGCCATGATCGAACGACGTCATATAGAGGCTCACCTGCCGAACCTCCCACTCCAGCCGCCGCGCAACCCTCTTGGGAACGGGCAGGTTGTATTGCACATGGCCGCCTCCGGTGTAGCTCACCACCGGACCGGCCGCACGATCACTTCCCTCCCGTAGACGCCGGACCTGTATCGCGAGGGTCTTGGCCATCCCTTCGTCTCGCACCATGGATGCCTCGTACATCGCCTGATACATGACGTCCTGCCCGCCGTCATGACAGGCCTTCAATTGATGGAGGATGCGGGCGCGGTACGCCGGGTCCTCGACGAAGCTCTCGTCCTGCAGGCCCCACTGCTCCATCTCAGCGCTCCGTCGAACCTCCTCGAGTCCCTGTTTGGCCACATTCCTCACCACCATCTTCGGAGGATTCATCGCGATCAGCGCAAGATGCTGCTCCTTGGCAAGCCGGACCAACGGCTCATAATCTTCGAACGGACCGCCCCAATTTTGCTTCCATCGGACCGCCGTAAGGAACTCCTCACGGCCGAGATTCTCAGGACCAAGATACTGATCGAGTGCGCCCTGACCGTCCCAGCCGAACATTTCCATGGCAAGGACGGGCCGGCGCCCATCGGTGATCAAACTGTCGATGACCATGCGGGCCGCGTCGATATGGAACCGGTTGTGATGTTCCTCTCCGAGATAAATGACCTCCTGTTCGCGCAGCATCGGCCCCAGCTGTTCCAATGACAGAGTCCGGCCGGTGACCGTCTCGATGATCTGGCCCATCTGAAAGGCGGGCGCCGGTTCGCCCGACAGAGCCGACTCGTGCCGTTCGACGCCGGCACAGGCCGTCGTCCAGGACAAGAGCACAAACCCGATCGCGGTCCGCCACCAACCGCCGGACGGAAGGATCGACATTGCCAGTATGGCTCTCATGACTTTCACCCCTAACATAGGTTCCCGTCGACGGCAACTGCCGACCTTGACCCTCCATTGCGAGGATCGCTATGCTGCCGAATGCCCTGTGAAGCGCGTCTCATCCCTGGACCCCGCGAAACACCCCGATCGTCATGAATCCCCAAGCCCAGGCATTGGCAGACTTTCGCTCACAGGTGACCAGACTCTTGCAGGAGCGCGACCTTGAATGGGAGATCTCCCGCAAATTGGTCGGGGCCGGTCGGCTGCCGGAGACACTCCGGCGTTTGACCGAAGAGATCCGTCGCGTGGACCTTCCGCCTTCCATTTGCGAGGCGATCCTGACCGCGTTGAGTTTCGGTCACGTCGAACGGATCCAGGATCTCCCTGGTCCCAGGTTGAAGGAACTGACCGGACTGCCTCCTACCAAGGCGGTGAGGGCGCTTTGCGTCTGGTTCGATCTGGCCGGTAGTTCCGAGTTCCGCGCGACCGCCTCCTCCTTGCCCGCGACAGTCCTGGAGGCCGCGCTCCTAGACGAAGCCAGCCCATTCGCCGCCCTCCTTGCCGCCGATGCCCCCTCTCTGCTGGACCTCGGTGCCGGCGATCTCTCGTTCGCAGGCGAATTGGCGGATGGTTACGCCGCGGCGGTGCGAGCGGAAGGCAAGACGTTGGTACTTCATGCTGTCGATCGACTTCATGCTCAATCCAAGCTCGGTGGCCCTCTGCACCCGGATCGAACGACGCTGGATCGGCTGCGGTCCCGCCCGGACCTTTCCTTTCAATTCTTTTCCGGTCAGGACATGTTTGCACTGGAGCGTCTGGACCGATCCGGTAAGCTCGTCCCCTGCTATACCCTCGTCACCTGCTGGGCGCCGGCGACGCCGGCGTTCGCCTACGAACCCACGCGTCTTGACCAGGGCGTCATTGCCGGAGAGTTGCAACGGACCAAGGGACTCTATCATCAGACGGACTACGGCGGAGAACCGGCGCTTGAGGTACGCCACGGCGAGAGGTCCTTGCTTTTTCCGCCGTGGAAGTTCGACATCCGCGGCCCGTTGGCATTGCTCGATCTCCTCTCTCGGCGGGGGCAGATCTGCATCCTTGGCGCCGTGGATGATCAGGTGTTCTGGGAACTCCTGTCCCAGGTGCTCGAGGGGCCGCAGTATCGACCGCCGAATCGCCCCTTCACGCCAGACACGATCAAGACGGTCTTCGCGGACATCTACCCGCGCCTCTCGCAGCTTGCCCTTGGCGCATCGTTGAGTTTGGCCGATTGTGCGCCGTTGCGTCGCCAGATCCCCCGCGTACTGCCCGTTCACTCTCCTCACGCCGCCCACTATGCCTTCCAGTCGATCCGGGTTCGACGCGGCGCCTTGTTCAGTGGGATGCCGGCCAGCAGCACCGCCCGCAAATTCCCCGACATGATAGAAGAATCCCCTCCTTGGATGCTGACGCTCATTCCCGCGCGCTGACCGCGGAGCCTCCACAGATCCTCCTCGTCACCGCCGCACCCTGTCCGTTGCACTGCGCAAATCAGCGGTTAAATTGACCGTCTCCACCCCCTTTGTTAGACTCCAGCGGTGTCACGGCCGTGTCAATTCCAGGTTCTTCACCGCACCCCATCCTCGACATGAATTCATCCCGGACCATTCAAGCTATTCAGGACAATATTGCCCGCGTCATCAAGGGGAAGGCACAGGCCATCGAGATGGCGGTGGTCTGTCTGCTGGCGCGCGGCCATCTGCTGCTGGAGGACGTCCCCGGTGTCGGGAAAACGACCCTGGCGCACAGCCTGGCCCGATCGCTGGCTTGCTCGTTCAAGCGGATCCAGTTCACCAGTGATCTGCTGCCCTCCGACATCGTCGGAGTCTCGATCTTCAACCGCCAAAAACAGGGCTTCGAATTCATGCCCGGCCCCATTTTCTCAAATATCGTCCTCGCGGATGAAATCAATCGTACGACCCCGAAAACCCAAAGCAGCCTGTTGGAGGCGATGAGCGAAGCGCAAATCTCCGTCGACAACCAGACCCATCCCCTCCAGCAGCCGTTTATGGTCATCGCCACGCAGAATCCCGCCGAGTACCACGGCACCTTCCCGCTTCCGGAATCCCAGCTCGACCGATTCCTCATGCGTCTCCGTCTCGGGTATCCGTCGCCGGAAGAAGAGCGCAAGGTGCTGGACAGGCCTCAAGCCCTGCATCCGGCGGAAGTACTCGATCCCGTCCTCTCGGTGGAGGAGGTACTGGCCCTGCAACGGCGCGTCGATCAGATCCATATGGATGACACGCTGACCGATTATCTGTTGGCCATCGTGCAGGCGACGCGTCACAGTGAGCTCCTCTCCCTGGGTGTCAGCACGAGAGGAGCGCTGGCTCTCAGCAAGACCGCGAAAGCCCTGGCCTGTGTGCGAGGCAGAGACTATTGCCTGCCGGACGACATCAAGGAATTGTCCCCCATCGTGTTGTCGCATCGAGTCATGCTCAATCGCGCCCACGGAATGCGCACGCACGGCTTCGATCAGGCCGAGCGCATCATTCTCGATATCGTGGACACGGTTCCCGTGCCCGTCTGAACACAAATGGACGCTCGCCCTGATTCCACGGCATAGCGCTTCGCCGCCGCTCGGCGTCCATCGCCCCGGCCGTCTCGCGACAACTGCCAGACTCCGGCCTCTCTACGGTGATCGCATCAGGGAGATCTTGATGACGCACGGCCTCCGACATGACTGGGATCTCCTCTGCGCGAGCCTTCGCCTATTCGCCACCCGCCGGTCGATCCGTCTGACTCCCGAGGGCATCCGCTTTCTCCTCTTCACCGTGGCCATCGGCGTCGCCGCCATCAATACGGGAAACAACCTGTTCTACCTGTTGCTGGCTCTGATGCTGAGCGTGATCATCATCTCCGGATTCCTCTCCGAACATTGCCTCCGGCGTCTCGCGTTTCACCGACATGCTCCGGAGCTCATCATGGCTCATGACCCCGCGACAGTGTCCCTCTCGGTGACGAACCGCAACAGATATCTGCCCAGTTTTTCACTGCGCCTGTTCGATGTCCTCGGCGGATCGGACGTCGATCGGGGGCTCTTCGTCCGACAGTTGCCCGCCCGGCACTCCGTCCTCTTGTCCTACCCTCTGCTGGCGACGAAGCGGGGACGCATTGTCCTGGAGCAGATCCGGGCCGAGACACTGTTCCCGTTCGGACTGTTCTTGAAACGCGCGCTCTATCCTGTGGCCACCGAGGTCCTGGTCGGACCGCCGGTTAAACCGCTGTCGGTCCGCTTTGTCGACGAGCTGGTCAGTGAAGGACAGGGCCGGTCCCTGCCCCGCCGGGGCCACGGGACGCAGCTCTATAACCTGCGTTTGTACCAACCGGGAGACGACTCCCGGGCGATTCACTGGATGACGACGGCGCGGACGGCGCAGCTGATCGTGCGCGAGACCGAAGCCGAGGACCAGCGACGTGTTACCATTATCCTGTCCTGCACGGCTCCCGACCATCTCGATGCCTTGTTCGAACGGAGCGTCACGCTCGTCGCCTCGCTGCTCTGGCAATTGACTCAGCGGAATTTTCCTCTTCGGCTCCTCATCGGGGAAGAGGATTCCGGCCCGGGAGTCGGCTCCGAGCATTTGTTGGCCATGATGCGGCTGCTGGCCTTGTGCCGGCGCCGTCCGACAGGGTCACAGGGCAACGGACCGGATGTGTCGGCACTTCTGGACGGCGATCCAGGCTATACGTTGGCCGTCGTCCCATGGATGGATCCGGACGGGGGCGGGACGACGGTCGCGGCTGATCGGATCGTCGAGGGAGCACAGCTCGAGGACTTGACCCATGCCTTTTGAGCAAGCCTTCAAATTAAGCTCGCTGCTGTTGGCGGCCGCCGCCTTCTCTGGAGTGATCCTGAGCCACGGCATCCCTGCCTGGGTCGCCCTCTTGACGGGATTCGCGTTGACCCTTGCGGTGCTCGATGCCGCAGGGATCGCGGTCGTTCCTCGGTCCTCTCGACATGCCGTGACCCCGGCCCGTTTACGGAGCCTGGCCTTGCTCTCGGCATTCGCGTTCTTCCTTGTCGATTTGATCGCGGTGTCTCGCGAACTCCTGACGGCGGGCATTCATTTCCTGGTCGTCCTGCTCATCATCAAACTGACCTCGCTGGAAGAACGCCGCGACTTCCGCCAACTATACGCGATCAGCCTTATGGCCATTCTGGCTTCCGCAGCCTCGACGACGGAGGCCTGGTTCATTCCCGTATTTGTTTTGTATCTCCTCACCGCGGTGTGGACGCTGCTGCTCTACCATCTGACGGGCGCGCATCCGGCCGGTACGACGGCAGCAACTCGCACCGGCGCGCCCGCCGCGCCGTCCCTGAGCATTAGCGGCCGCTTCTTCTGGTTGACAAACGGTATCGCCGTCGCCACGTTCAGCCTGACGCTCGTCATCTTCTTCCTGCTACCGCGCATCGGTGTCGGGATCCTTCAGAAGTCCCGCGGCGAGGGACTGAAAACCACGGGCTTCGCGGAACGGGTCGACCTGGGCATGATCGGATCAGTGAAGCAGGACCCTCAGGTGGTCATGCGGGTCGAACTTCCAGATCGCCCCGCCAGCGTACCGGACCGGTTGTATCTGCGAGGTGTGGCTTACGATCAATATGACGGGAGATCCTGGAGCGCCGGGAATATACGACGCCGTAATCTCGGCACCTTCGGCGACGGGACATTTGTCGTCCGTCCGTCCGGAGGGCGACATGCACAGGTTGCCTCCGTCTCCATCCAACAGGACATTTTGCTGGAAGCCCTGGACACCGCGGTGCTCTTCGCGGTCCCCTTTGCGGAGTACCTGAGCGGCGACCTTGCCGGCGTACAATCAGACGGGATGGGAGCGCTTTATCTGCCGTTTCCCGCCTCCTCCCGCGTCAGATATTCCGTCACATCGCGGGTGCACAACGTCGACGATCATGAGAGACATGCCGTGGTAATGGACTATCCTCGCCCCGTGGCGGAACGGTACCTGTCGCTTCCCGAACTTTCCGATGGAATTCTCAAACTGACGCAGCACATCGTACGGGATACCCCCGCGCCATTCGATCAAATCCTGGCGATCCAGCAGCACCTCCTCCATACCTATCGTTACAGCCTCGATCTCGAAACGACGACGTCGCTCCACCCCCTTGAAGATTTCCTTTTTATCCGCAAGTCCGGGTACTGCGAACACTACGCCACGGCGATGGTCGTCATGCTGCGATCCCTCGGCATCCCAGCGCGTCTGGTCACGGGATTTCTGGCCACGGAATGGAACCAGTTCGGCGGGTATTTCACCGTCCGGCAGCGTGATGCTCATGCCTGGGTGGAAGTCTATTTTCCTCAATCAGGCTGGACGACGTTCGACCCTACTCCACCGACGGGAGCGTCCCCCGCCCCATCAAGTTTGAGCGCGCTGTTTCGGGCCGGTGAGTCACTGCGGCTCTACTGGGATCGCCTCTTCATCCGATACAGCGTGAGGGACCAGTTTGCGATGATTCAGGGCCTCCGAGACAGCGGCGACACCGTTCGCGATCTGACCGGCCGATGGATCGCCGCGATGGATCTGACCGGGAACAGAGTTCTCACCGTCTTGGAGCGCTTACCGGCGCGGGCGTCGGAGAACGGCGTCGTCACGCTCATCGTCATGGGTCTGCTGGGTGTCGGCACCGTTGCCATCCTGCTGCGGAAGATGCTCCGCGTTCTCACTTCGCCGGAGCATCACACACAGCGGCAGCAGTCGAGGATCACCAAGATCTACAAACAGATGGTCCAGACGGTCGGGCAGGCTGGGTTCGCAAAGGCCCCCACCACGACACCGCTCGAATTCGCAAGATTGGTCGCGACCAGGTGGGCGAACGCCGCCGAAACGGTTTCGCAACTGACGGAACTCTATAGCCGTGGACGATTCAGTAAAATCCAACTCACGGCTGAGGAACTGGCGCATGCCGAACAGCAGCTGCGCGCGCTTCAGCGACTCCCCGGCAAACCTTCCTAGCCGTTGAGCGTTGTGATCCATGGTCGACCGCACCGAACGGACGGCACGATCAACGGGCCTCCCCTCAAGCACATGAGCCAGAGACAACACGGCGAGGCAACGCGGGAATGGACCACCGAGCGGTACTGAAATCCTTGTCGGTTGTGGCGGCCTGGCAGGAAAAATTGGAGCGGGAAAAGGGATTTGAACCCTCGACCCTCGCCTTGGCAAGGCGATGCTCTACCACTGAGCTATTCCCGCTCAAAACCAGAGTTGTTGAGAAGGAGTGGATTCTACTGAGGGCCGCATAGACTGTCAAGCAAGCCGGAACAGGGGTGGTGGGTCAATTTGCCATCAGCCGCCCTGACGTGTGCCATTCCCGCGGAAGCGGGAATCCAGTCAAGGCCTTCTCCTCAGCATCGAGTCTGGATCGAGCAGTGGATGCCCGCCGAAGCCTGCCCTCGACTGCGATCGGGGGCGGGCATGACGCAACAGGAAACTGACCCGCTACCGAAACACGCCCGGTATACCGGACGAGACAACGAGATCGGTCTAAGGGATCGGCTCCACCAAAGAAGCCTGAGGATGAACGGAGCAGCGGAGCGCCCGGGCGACCGGACCTGGATGCTCCGAGACACCGGTCTTTCGGCTCAGGCGCCTCTGCTGCTTCTGTGCACTTGACCGTCTCCGAGGGGTCCAGTAGAGTTGATCCGAGCAATTGAAGGCGGACGTTGATCCCTGAGGGGCCGAAAGCGTGACCTTCCGTCAGGAGCAGTCAATTCCATTTGCCGCTCAGGCCATTCCCTTCGATGAATTTTTGGCTGCAGGAAAATTGCCGGACGGATACCTTCCGACGGAATATCTGGCTCAACAATTCGTCGAACGGCTCGTCCATTACGTGCTCAGTGTCCCGGCCGGCAGCTACACGATGGCGCAACTGAGCCATCTCCTCGAGCAACTCGACCCCAGGGCGCAGGTATTTTTCTTCAAGCGCCTCAAAGAAACCAGTCCCGACAGCCTCAAAGACTTCGCGCCTCTCTATTACGGCTTCATGAACGAATTCCACTCGCTGCTGTTCACCTAAAAAAGTTCCCCGAAAATTTCCCTTGTTGCCGTCGAACTCTCGTGTATAATTGGGTGGTTAACTCGTTGCGTTTGAACCTCTAAAGGAGTGCTATGAATCCGACGTTACAGCGGGCTGTTACGAGCTTCTACAATCTGGTGTACGAAGCCCAGACCTTCGCCACTGCCATGGCCCGAATCGATACGGCCGAACAGGAGCATTACGCCGGGCGGATTGAGGGGCTCAACTGGGTACTGGATCGATGCCAAGAGCTGGAGGACATGGACGCCAACCTGACTCCCTCGTCGTTGCAGCGGGTGCTTACCGAGGTGAAATCAGATCTTGATCACGAATTGTCGGTCCAGCGTCGCGAGAAGGGACGCCGGGCGGATGGTCGAGAGGAAGCCCTGAATTTTGTTGCCGATTACCTCTCCAGCCTGATCACGGCCACAGAGATCGAATCAGCCAAGACCCCAGCGGTATAATCCTCGCGTCAGCCTTGCTTCATCTAGAGCACCCGGCGCGCCGAAAACGCCATGTTGCGCGAGTGGATCATCTTCGCTCTCTGTCTCGGAGTGGGCGGCCATATCGCACTCGGCGTGATGCTCCACGCCCCGGACCTCTGGCCCTGGAGTACGGCTGGGTTCTATGGCCTGCTCAGCGGGCTCTTGGTCTACGCGGTCGTCCAATGCGGGCGGCTTATCTGGAAGATGGCTCGTCGGGATTCCCAAGTTCGATCCAAGGAACGACCAGATCCCTTCTCGTGGTGACGGCCGTCAGCAGAGCCCTGAAGTTGACCCGCTCGGGACGACCGATTTACAATCCTGTTCATGTCTATACCACCCCGACGCCCCGGTCGTCCCGTCATCCCCGGAAGGTCGCTCCAGCCGAACCAACCGCTACGACCCGGGGCGTCTGAGCAACCCGAGCAGTTCCGATCCCTGAATGCGTCGCTGCTCTACTGCCCCCGTTGCCGTGTGGCCACACCGACACGCGAGCGACTGCTCCTGGTGTTGCCGACGGGGGATCTTTACGAGTATTTGTGCCAGCAGTGCGGAACGTCCACCGGATCGAAGACTGCATCGTAAGCCAGGTCGTGCAAGGGCCGTAAGGTTCGCCGTGGTGGAGAAGAACCGGATCTAGGCGAAGTCGTCGAGCGGGATCGCTTCTTCGATCAGCATGACGGGGATGTCTTCGCGAATCGGGTAGAGGAGCTTTCGGTCGGCCCGGACCAGCCCTCCATCCAGCGGTTCCGTCACAGGTTTCTTCCCCTTGTTCTTCACGGTTCCCCGACCCACCGCCTCGTTGATCCTGTCGATCAAGACTTGATCGGCCAAACTCACATCGAGCTTGGTTTCCGGACAGCAGAGAATCGACAACAGCTCTTTATCGAGGTGCGCGGAGCGTCGGTTCCCTCCATCTTCCGTCATACGTCACTCCTGCAACGGGTGCGGTCACGATCAATCGGTCGATAGAATAGGGTACTGCTCCCCTAAGTGCAAGTCTCATACATCGCTCCATTCCATAGACGTTTCTGTTACACTACGACGAACACGGAGACTTCATGAACACCTGGTGGCGGTATTCCCTCGCCGGCCTGTTGATCCTGGTGCCGGCTTGGATCACGTTCTTGATCCTTTCTGCCCTCATCTCGACCGTCAATCAGATAATCGGGGAGCTGATGCAAAATATCGGCCTTTCCGAGACACCGCTGATGGGCCTGGCGCTGTTCTGCCTCCTGGTGCTCTTGACCGGCGCCTTGGCCACGCGGATGTTGGGCCGACAGGTCTTGACCAGGGCGGAACGGTGGATTGAAAGCCTCCCGCTCATCCGCAGCATTTACCTGACGCTCAAGGGCATGACGGATCTCTTTCAGTTCCGCTCCCGATTTGGTCGCAGTACGGTCGTGGCCTTTCCGTTTCCCCGCGACGGCTTATGGGCGCTGGGTTTCGTGATGGGAGTGGCACCGGCTGCGGTTCAGGTGGACCCCGCGGTCACCCTGACGACGATCTTCGTTCCGACTGCCATTCACCCCTTCACCGGTTACCTGGCCTTTATCCCAGAGAACAAGTTGCATCACCTCAATCTCTTGCCGGAAGAAGCCATGAAGATGGAGTTCTCCGCGGGCTTTTACAAGCCGACGACCGGCTGGTTGAGCGTCCCGAGATCCTCGACATGACGCCCAGGCATGCATCGCACCAATTCATCATCAGGCGAGGGCGTGAGTCCGATGTCTCGTCCATCATCGGGTTCAGCGCCGCCCTGGCGCTCGAAACCGAAGGCCGCGAGCTGGATCCGGCCCGTCTCCGTCACGGCACGCAGGCGTTGCTTGGCTTACCGACCTACGGATTCTTCATGGTCGCCGAAATCTCCCATCCCGACCGACGCTTGGTCGGTCAATTGATGATCACCTACGAATGGAGCGACTGGCGGAACGGAGTGTTTTGGTGGATTCAGAGCGTCTATGTGGATCCAGCCTGGAGACGACAAGGCGTCTTCAGGCGGCTGCACGACACCGTCATGCGGGAAGCCACGTCTGACCCGGGCGTGTGCGGCATTCGACTGTATGTGGAAAAAGCCAATCACGCCGCCAAGCGCGTGTACGGCCGTGTGGGTTTGGCCTCGTCGGGATACGAGGTGTACGAAACGGACTTCACATGGCCGAAGCACAGTAATCTCCATCCACGGTAAGGATGGAGACGGCACGCTCACAAGGAGGTGGTATGACCGTGTTGCGGAACCTCGGTGTGCTCCTGCTTCTCGCCGTGAGCGCCTGCGCCTTCAACCGAGGGACGTTGGGCGACGACATCAAACCGGACGTCGTCAACAGCATCAAGAAATCCACCACCACAAAAACGGAAGTCCTCGCCCTGCTGGGCGCCCCGGATCGGATCCTTCAGGTCAACGGCCGCGACGTGTTTCAGTACTACCGCTACGATGCGAAAGCCGGCAGCTTGCTCCTCATCATCCTGAATTTTTCTCGCCTTTCCGTCAAGAGTGACGATTTGTTCATCCTGCTCAACCGCGAGGGTCTCGTCGAGGACGTGATCTCGTCCCGACGAACGGAGGCCTTGGAATTCCGTTTCTGGCCCTTCGGCGACTAGGCGATCACGATGCCGCGACCTCGGAGCCAACTCCTCGTGCTGCCGATCGTGGCGCTGGCGCTCGCCATGGGGGCCTGCAATGTCGTCCGCATCACGTTGAATACACCGATCACGCTGAACGACGTGACGTTCATCGAGCCGGGTCGCACCAACCTATCCGATGTGATCGCGAAACTCGGAGCTCCGGATTCCATGACGGACTCCGACAACGGCATCGTCGTGACCTATCGGTTTCTGGACGTGCGCTACTCACGAGTCAATTTCGGTTGGCTGGCCAAGCCCTGGTCGCCGGTCGATCCGGACCTGATTTTTTCCCGCCTCGGGTTGGGCGTGGATGCCTTCCAGGTGCTCTGCGACTCCAATTTGGTCGTCCAACACCGAAGTTTCCTTCGACACTTCGCCGGCCCGCAATTTACGCCGTATCCTTTCTAACACATCCTTCACACTTTCATAGCCTTCGCATTGCCGGTCCATGCAGGTCCAGCTATAATCCCCCGCGTATGGACCGTCTTCCAACGAGTTCCTCCTACATTCCTGCCGATCGCGATCTTGAATTTCTGCAGCGGGACGACCTGCGCGCCGTGCGCGTAGGCCTGGAATTACTGAAACCCGAATTGGTCCAGCGCGAGCATGGCATTCAGTCGACCATCGTAGTCTTCGGCAGCGCAAGGGTGTCGGATCCGGTCACCGCCGGTCAGGCGCTTCGCATGGCGGAGGAAGACTCCGCACGGTTTCCGGATGATCGGATCAGGCGCCGGCGGCTGGAGATCGCCCGACGCCAATTGACCCTCTCCAAGTATTACGATGTCGCGCGCGAATTCGGCCGCCTCGTCTCTTCGACCTGTCAGGTCAACGGCCGCTGCGACTATGTGATCATCACCGGGGGCGGGCCGGGCATCATGGAAGCAGCCAATCGCGGAGCCTCGGACGTCGGAGCCAAATCGATCGGGTTGAACATCACCCTGCCGCACGAACAATACCCGAATGCCTACATCACGCCGGACCTCAGTTTTCAGTTTCGCTACTTTGCCATGCGAAAGATGCATTTCCTCATCCGAGCCAAGGCGCTGGTTGCCTTGCCGGGGGGATTCGGCACGCTCGACGAACTCTTCGAAGCTCTGACGTTGCTCCAAACCGGGAAGACCCGGCACCTTATCATTGTGCTCATCGGACGCGACTTCTGGGATCGCCTGATCGACTGGTCATGGCTTGTCGATAACGGCTTGATCGCTTCAGAGGATCTTCACCTCTTTCAGTATGCCGAAACGGCTCAGGAGGCCTGGGATCTTATTGCGCGCGACAACGGAGTGACGGGTTCGTGAAAGGTCCGTTTTCAATCATGGCGCGGCACAAGGGAACGGGCCGCGGAATCCATCGATGATCCAAGAATTTCGCGTCTCCGTCGCTCTTGTCTGCCTCGCCCTGTCCGTTGCCGCCGCCGGTTGCGGCTCCGTCTTTGCCGCGGAATCTCAGGAACCCAGACACCGTGCCAGAGAAATCGGCATCGCGATCGGTTCTTATGAGCCGGGCCCGCTCAACGCCATCACGGACGTGAGCGGGGTCAAGGTCGGGCACCGGACGCTGATCACGGGCAGCGGCCCGTTGAAGCCGGGATTCGGGCCGGTACGCACCGGCGTCACCGTCATTATTCCGCGCGAAGACATCTGGCATCGGAAAGTACCGGCGGGCTTCTTCGTCCTGAACGGCACCGGAGAGACGACCGGCTTAGCCTGGATCGCCGAGTCCGGATTTCTGGAATACCCGATCGCCCTTACTAATACGCTGAACGTTCCGCGAGTCGCCGACGGCGTCATGAGTTGGATGATCCGGCACTATCCTGAAATCGGGATTACAGACGATACGCTCACCCCGGTCGTGGCGGAATGCGACGATGGCCGCCTGAACGACATCCAGGGCCGTCATGTCTCGGAAGCGGATGTAGCCCTGGCCCTGGACGGCGCCTCGACCGGTTCGGTGATGGAAGGAACCGTCGGAGCCGGGACCGGTATGATTTCCTATGGATTCAAAGGCGGGATCGGAACGTCTTCTCGACGGCTGACGGCGGAAGAGGGCGGTTACACCGTCGGGGTCTTGGTCAACGCCAACCACGGGCGGCGGCAGGAACTGATCGTCGATGGAGTGCCGGTCGGTCGATTCTATGACGTCGCCCAACCGACGTCGGAGGCGCCTCGCATACCGGTCGCGGAGGCCGCGACACCTGGAGCCGGAGAAGGCTCGATCATCACCGTCATCGCGACCGACGCACCACTGGACAGCCGCCAGTTGACGCGTCTGGCCAAGCGGGCCGCGCTCGGACTCGCCCGGACCGGTGCGACAGCCCGGCACGGCAGTGGAGATTTTATGCTGGCCTTCTCCTCCGCCGGAGTCATTCCCCATTACCCGAAGGAGCGCACCTACCAGCTGACTCACTTGGCGGATACGCATCTCAACCCGCTGATTACGGCAACGATTGAAGCCACGGAAGAAGCGGTTCTCAATGCGTTGACGACCGCCACTACGGTCGTCGGCCGTGACGATCGCCGAAGCGATGCGATTTCGCTCACCCGGCTGCGCGCGCTGCTGCAAGGACGCGCGCCGTAGCGTCGTGTCCGGTCGCCCTGACTTGCAATTTCCTCGTCGGCCTCGCTATTCTCACGCCGCGCCTTGCGTTCGGAGGTTCGGATGAACGAATATCAGATCGGCGGCGGGTTGCGCTTGCTGACTGCGGTGGAGAAAACCGGCGCCTTCGGTGAATTCCTCAAAACCCGCATGGTGCGTGCACTGGAAACCGAAGATCCGACTGAATTGCATTATCTTCTCGCCCAACTCGACGATTACTATCACTACATGTGGCGGTACTATAAGAAATTGGCCAAGGACCGCGCCGAGCGCATGAATCCCGGCGTATAGCCCCACCGCCGAGCGGTCGTGCATGATCATGAACTACGTAACACAGACCGGAGCTTCCACCGCCCTTCGCTTCGCCGTCGCCCTCTCCAGGAAAACGGATACCGAAGCGGCGTTGCGCGACCTGGCAGATGTGGTCCGAGATCACATCGGACAGGCTCCGGTCGATCTGGCGTTCGTCTTTTTCTCGCCGCACCATGCAGCCAACGCCGAGTTGATCGCTCCCATGATTCGCGAGGAATTGCGGGTTCACACCTGCCTCGGCTGTTCCGGTGAGGGCGTCATCGCCGGCGCCGAAGAGCTGGAGACGGCGGCGGCGTTGACCCTGTGGGTCGCGCGCTTGCCCCACGTCTCGGTCAAGCCCTTGCGTCTGTCGTTTTCACAGGCACAGGATCAGATTCAAATGCCGGGATGGCCGGAGCCGACAGCCGGTGAATCCACCTTCATTCTCCTGGCCGATCCCTTCACCACACCGCTGACCGACGTGCTCACCGTGCTGCACGAGCGGTACCCGGGAGGCAAGGCCGTCGGAGGTCTCGTCGGAGGCGGCCATGGACGAGGCGAGAACCGCCTGATCAGAAACGACGAACTGTTTGACGGCGGCCTCGTGGGAGTCCAGCTGTCCGGTCCCCTGTCGGTCCGAACGATCATCTCCCAAGGGTGTAGACCGATCGGCGATCGGTTCGTCGTGACCAAATCTGAGCAAAATCTGGTGTATGAACTCGGCGGCCGACCCGCCCTCACACGCCTTCAAGACGTGTTCGAATCATTGCAAGGTTCCCAGCGCCGCGATGCGCATCAGGCCCTTCACATCGGCATCGTCATCGACGAACATCGCGATCGATTCGAGCAGGGCGATTTCCTCGTTCGGAATCTTGTCGGGGCCGACCAACGGTCTGGCGCGATCGCCATTGGCGACACAGTTCAAGAAGGACAGACGGTGCAGTTCCACATACGAGACGCGAAGTCCGCCAGCGACGATCTTCATTTCCTCCTGGCCGCGGATCGACAGAAGCATCAGCGTCCTCCGCTCGGCAGCCTCTTGTTCAGCTGCTGCGGACGCGGGGAAGGCCTCTTCGGACGGCCGAATCATGACACCACTGTGGTGCAGGAACGTCTGGGCCAAATTCCTTTGGCGGGATTTTTCGCCCAGGGTGAGATCGGTCCAGTGGGTGGGCGGAATTTTCTGCACGGCTATACGGCCAGTCTGGCCCTCTTCGCGGAGCCCGAGTCATCCGAACGGGCGTGACGGGCCGACCGGAGCCGCCACACCGCTTATTTCACGACACAAAGGAGTCGACCATGGAGCATGCGACCCCCGACGGCAAGGAAGTGACCACGTCTTCAGGTCTGCAATATCTCGATGTCGTAACGGGAACCGGCGCCTCCGCGAAGGCGGGGCAAACCGCCGTCGTGCACTACACTGGCTGGTTGCAGAGCGGAACCAAGTTCGACAGTTCGGTGGACAGAGGTCAGCCGTTTTCCTTTCCCCTCGGCGCCGGGCGGGTCATCAAGGGATGGGACGAAGGGGTGCAGGGAATGAAAATCGGTGGCAAGCGTCGCCTGACCATTCCGTCCAACCTTGGATACGGCGCCAGAGGCGCGGGGGGCGTCATCCCTCCGCACGCGACGTTGATATTCGAAGTCGAACTCCTGGGATTGAACTGACACCACCGTGGACGATCTCGGACGCGGTCACTGATCCCTCCTTTCACCATGATGAACCGTACCCCGCTCTACGAGACGCATCGCGCAGCCGGCGCCAAGCTCGTCGATTTCGCCGGGTGGGACATGCCGATCCAGTACGGCAGCGTCGTCGAGGAGTATCAGACCGTACGGGCCAACGCCGGGCTCTTCGACGTCAGCCATATGGGACGCCTCTACCTCTCCGGAAGCGGCAGCGGCCCGTTCTTGCAACGGTTGACCACCAACGACGTGGCCAAACTCGCAGTCGGACAGGCGCACTATTCGATGATGTGCCGTGAGGACGGCGGCATCCTCGACGACGTCTTCGTGTATCGGTCCGGTGAGACCGATTTCCTGCTCTGCGTCAACGCCTCGAATCGGGAGAAGATTGTGGAGTGGACCACGCAACATCATCGCGCCACGGATCAGTGCGCCATCGAGGACCGCACGTCCACCGTCGCGCAGATCGCCGTCCAAGGCCCCTCGTCACGCACGGTGCTTGCGCGCTTGTCCACGAAAGACCTCGGCGCCCTCAAACTCCATTGTTCTCATGAAGACCGTATCGCAGGAATCCCTTGTTTCGTCGCAAGGACCGGTTACACCGGAGAATTGGGATTCGAGCTGAATATGCCATCCGAGCGCGCAACGGAGCTCTGGCACAGTCTGCTGGAAGCTGGCGAGGATCAGGGAATGAAACCGGCGGGGCTCGGAGCCAGAGACTTGCTGCGATTGGAGATGGGCTATCTGCTCTATGGCAACGACATCAATGAACAGACATCTCCGCTCGAAGCCGGCGCCGAGTGGACCGTCAGTTTTCAGAAAGGCCCGTTCCTTGGACGAGACGCGTTGCTCGCCCAAAGGAATTCCGGAGTGAAACGGCGATTCGTCGCGTTCGAACTCACCGAAAAAGGCGTACCCAGGCACGGCTTTCCCATCCTCGACCTCTCCTCGTCGCTAACCATCGGGGAGGTCACCAGCGGCAACCTCTCACCCCTCCTGCAGAAGGGCATCGGGCTCGGCTATGTACCTGTTTCCCATTCGACTCTCGGTACCGGCATCGCCATCGACATTCGCGGCAAGGTGTTGCCAGCCAGTGTCGTGAAAGCGCCATTTTACAAACGAACCATGCCGCAGGGATGATCAGTGATCAAGTCGATCTATAAAGGTCGGGTCATCACGCTGAACATCGACCGGGTTCGCTTACCGAACGATACCACCGTGGACTTGGAGATCGTTCGACATCCCGGTGCGTCCGCCATGGTGCCGATCAAAGAGGACGGCACGATCATACTGGTCCGCCAGTTCCGCCATGCAGCGGGTGGGTTCATTTACGAGATTCCCGCGGGCAAACTCCATCCCGGTGAAGATCCAAAACTCTGTGCGGCACGTGAGCTGGAGGAAGAAATCGGTTACCGCGCGGAATACTTCACCTTGCTTTCGAGCATCCTGACCGCGCCTGGCTTCACAGACGAAGTCATCCACATCTACAAAGCCACCGGTCTGACCAAGACCCAGCAGCAGTTGGACACAGACGAGGTGTTGGAAGTGGTGGAGCTGTCCCTACGGGAGGTGATGGCGATGATTCAGGACGGCAGGATTCGAGATGCCAAAACGATGATCGGCTGTCAGCTCGTGTTCTTAAGCGGCTCCCGCTAGAAACGCCAAGGAGCCTTCCGCATCTGCGGAAGGCTCCTCAAGCCAGCTTGCCTCGCCAGAAACCGATCAGTGGGGCTTCTTGTCTTCCTTCTTCTCTTCCTTCTTGTCGCCGAAGGTGTCCATGTGGCCACCCTTCTTCTCGTCCTTCTTATCCTTCTTCTCTTCACCGTACACGAGGACGTGGCCACCCTTCTTCTCGTCCTTCTTATCCTTCTTTTCGTCGCCCGCGAAAGACGGTGCGCTGAAGGAGATCGCCACCGCCACAGCCATGACTGCCATCAACATGCGCTTCATAGGTCCTCACCTCCGCTAAGGTTGATTAATTGATGTGCCGCACAATCGGCACGCTCTGGGTGATCAGCAAGCTTGGTGCCGAGTAGGCCTTGATACCATATCACTGAGATTTCATTCGGTTAGATGAATCCTCCCCCTTCGCTTTTGAGGGCATTTCCTTCGTCGCCCTGTGGCAGAATAGCGGAAATCTGCTAAACCGCCTCAGCGACTCTATTATCCATAGGAGTTTCCTTGCCTCGAACCAGACTCATCCTTCCAGATTATATTCGCCCGGGGCTGCGCATCTTGTTCGTGGGGATTAACCCCGGTCTGAGGTCCGCCACCATCGGCCACCACTTCGCAGGCTATTCAAACAGGTTTTGGAAACTCCTCTTCGACGCGCGACTGGTCGGAGAGCCACTGGGGCCTGAGCAGGATTTTCGCTTACTTGAGTGGGACCTAGGCTTGACCAACGTCGTAGCCCGCGCTACCGCAGGCATCGATTCGCTGACGACCCGGGACTATGCGCTCGGCACCGCACGGTTGGTTCGGCTTGTCCGTCGCCACAGCCCAAGGGTTGTCGCGATCCTCGGTATCACTCCCTACCGGCAGATCTTTCTTCTTCCCACCGGGCAGCCGGTCGGCCTGGGGCGACAGACAACAACCCTGGGCGATGCCTCCGTCTTTGTGCTGCCGAATCCCAGCGGCAGAAACGCGCACTATCCCTATCGGACAATGCTCAGGACATTCCGCGCGCTACGTCGTGTGGCGAGCAGGTAGTCCGTCGCTTGTGAGCAAATCTGGGACGACTTTTCTCCATCCCTCATCCCTTCATCTTGGCCGGTCAATTTCCCTTGGCACCACTTGCCGCCTTCCTGTATAGTCACCGTTCGCTTCTTCCGCTGAGTGACTCATGATCGTTCGATACCTGCTGATTTTTCTGGTCCTTGGTCCATGGTCCGTTACCCCCCTGCATGCACAGGAGCAACCCACATTGCATACGGTCATCAATGAATCGATGGACGAATGCCACCTGGGTCGACTGGCGCAGGAGCGGGGCTCGCGCCTGGCTCATTTCGAAAAGGGTCAGCGCTTAGGAGAGCAGGCCGTCTCCCTCGACGACAGGTCCCCTGACGCCCATTTTGCCCTTTTTTGCAATCTCGGGGAATTGATGCGCCTCGACGGAGAAATGAGCCTTGGCTCCGTAATGGGTTTTCGCCGCATGATGAGAGAATTGGATCGCACGCTCGAACTTGCGCCCGATCATCTGGACGCCCTCTCCGCGAGAGGCACCTTCCTCGTCAGACTCCCGGTCATGCTGGGCGGCAATCCCGACAGGGGGGAACAGCTGCTTCGCCGCGTGATCGCCAGTGAACCGCAAGCGGTCAATGCCCGCTTGAGCCTGGCGAAAAGTTACTGTGCGCGAGGCCGTCATAACGAGGCGGTCCTCCTTGCGTCGGAAGCCCTCACCCTTGCCGAAGCGCAGCATCGCGCTGATTTTATTCCAGAAGCGAAGCGTGTCGTCGCCCAACTCCACGCCGCGGCCAATAGAAACAACTGACGATCCCGCCTCCCGTAGCCTGGAAGAACTCCTCTCAATCATGCTATGTTCCCGACCGGCAGACTCAGTATCCCGTCGCTCGTGAAGCGTCCTTCGCATCTCGCTCGTTGCTCTCGCTTCACGCCTCACGGGATACGTTTCACCTGTTTGGGCACAGAACCAGGGGAGTAGTCCTCATGCTATTAGAGGGGAAAAAAGGATTGGTCGTCGGCGTCGCCAACAAGCACAGCATCGCCTGGGCGATCGCCCAGTCAGCCGCAGGCCAGGGGGCTCGGCTCATGTTCAACTATCAAAATGAGCGTCTCAAAGAGAACGTCGAGGAATTGGCCGCCACCATGCCGGGCGCTAAAGCCTTTCCCTGCGATGTCGGCGACGATGCGCAGATCTCCGCTCTGATGCAGCAAGTGCAAAAAGAGGTCGGCACCCTCGATTTCCTTGTCCACTCGGTCGCCTTTGCTCCCCGGGAGGAACTGACCGGTCAGTTCGTCAACACCACGCGACAAGGGTTCGCCACCGCTCTGGATGTCAGCGCCTACTCCCTCGTGGCCGTAACGAGAGCGGCGTTGCCGCTGATGACCAACGGCGGCTCGATCGTCACGCTCACCTATCTCGGCGCCGAACGGGTGGTCCAGCATTACAACGTGATGGGCGTCGCCAAGGCCGCGCTGGAATCGACCGTTCGCTACCTCGCGCACGACCTGGGTCCCAAGAACGTACGGGTCAACGCCGTCTCCGCCGGACCAATCAAGACGCTTGCCGCTCGCGGCGTATCCGGCATCAGCAAGATGGTCGATCATCACAAGGAGTTTGCTCCGCTCCGCCACGCCACCGAGCAGGGAGAAGTGGGCGACACCGCGCTCTTTCTCATCAGCCCGCTCAGCCGGGGTATTACCGGAGAGGTGATCTACGTGGACGGCGGCTATCATATCCTGGGGTCGCTGGTCTCAATGGAGTAGCTTGGCCCCCTCGGCGGATGCCTCGCTTCTTCGACAAGTCGCGCCGCAGGGCGCCTGCGCCTGAGGCGTAAGCAGCACTCAATCGATCGTTCGCCCGAGCGCTTTCAGTCGCCCTCGTTTCGTCTTGCTCTCCAACCGCCGCTGTGTTGAAGTCCTGGTGGGTTTCGTCGGTTTTCGTTTCTTGCTCGAAATGGTTCTGAAAAAGGTGCCCGTACATCGCGGCAGAACTCTTGCGTTTACCGAACCAGGGGAAGAATGCGTGACCGGAGCCGTGCCTCATCGACCGTGATAAGAGCTCCTTGCTGGAGGATTACCTCATGTTGCCGAAGAGCCCGAACAATCAGATCAGCCAGATGTTCAGGGCTTACATCCTGCGCCCGCATTTGAATAACGCTTGGAGCTGCTGCCTGCGAAATCGCAAGGATGGCGCCAAAATCCAAATCGTTGGTGAACACCACATACTCATTCTCCCGTGCCCACCCCATAATCACAGAATCTGAAGCCCTCCCGTCGCCGACAGACGAGCAGTGGATTGCCGAAAAGCCGTGGCGTTCAAGAGCTGACACCCATGAGGGCGACAGATTCATATCAACGAGAATTTCCACGTGGACGCCAGAGGAATCTCAATCTCCTCAGCACGCCAGGCCGCGTAGGAAAGAGCCGCTGAAATGTCAGGCTCTTCCAGGTATGGGTACAGCTTGAGAATCTCTTCGTTCGATCGGCCGGCCGCGACCAAACCAACGATGGTCCCAACTGTCACCCGCAGCCCCCGAATACAAGGTTTACCACCCATAACTTGGGGGTTGGTCGTAATCCGTGTAGCCTTGTTCATATGAACACCGCCGTCACGAACATGGATTATCGCTCCCGCTCTTGTGGAGGGCTAACTTTACGAGTGTGCTGCAGATTACCGATGTTGCATTGCAAGGCAGTCTCAGCGAGGTGACGCGAGCAAGTCAAGTGCAAACCCATCGGCTTAGCAATCACTGTGTCCGGCGTCCCCCACCTACAGAGGAGGCGGCAGCCGATGTTACGATCCGCCCGCAAGATATCGGCCGACGAGTCATGGCAGCGGTGGCTGTCAATGCGTCGTAGGGCTGGAACACCAGCACGCTCCAAGTGCTTCAGCTCGACCGCTCAGCGGCTCGTCGAGACTCAGTTGCGGAACTCGTTCCGTTCCGAGCTTCGCTGAACGGAACATCGAACAGTCCTCACTGTCGCTTCGCGACCGTCTCTCCTTGCCGGTGCGGGACCCGAGCTTTCGCACAAGTCGCGTGCTCGGCATTCCAGCCCTGCCAAGCCCAGCAAGGCCCAGATCGACATCACCCACGCAAGTCGTGTCTACTCCAGCGTTCGCCTCAGAGCTTTCAATCGTCCACGTTTGGCCTTGTTATCCAGCCGCCGCTGCTTTGAAGTCCTGGTGGGTTTTGTCGGTCTTCGCTTCTTGCGTGGCACTGCCACGCTTTGAATGAGGGCTCGCAGGCGACCCAACGCCTCTTCGCGATTCTGCTCCTGGCTGCGATGCTCCTGCGCCTTAATCGTGATCACGCCGTCGTCTGAAATACGGTGATCCTTCAGCTTGAGCAGTTCCTGCTTATAGAACGGCGGCAACGAAGACGCGCCGATATCGAAGCGCAGATGAATAGCCGACGATACTTTGTTGACGTGCTGCCCCCCGGCCCCCTGCGACCGCACCGCATGGATCTCGATTTCAGAGTCGGGGATGATGACATGGGAGGAGATGTGAAGCATGGAGCTATGTAACGCCTTTTAACCTATTAACCTCTGACGATTCTCAGACAGGTACCGAGTCAACCTCTGCGGCGAAAGCATGATAGGCTTCCCCGTCAGCGAAGAAATCAACCGCCACAGTCATGGCTGCTCTGTAGTGGCTAACGCGCCGCTTCAGCTGCGGGTGGCTCACAATGGTACCAGCCGCCGTCGGCTGCGGTCGGAAGTTAGACCACATCCTTGGCGAACTGGCTGAAGAACGATTCGTCGAGTTCGTAGGTCCGCTTCGGCTTCAGGCCGAGCTGAAGTTCCTCAAGCATTCCAGCCAACTTCTCGCCATCAACCAACTCGATTGGAGGGGCACCGTCTCGAACGGCCTCTTTGCGCGCTTCCGACGTGAACGAGCCGGTTGTGATGATGATGCCCTTATCGGCACGGCCCGTCATCGCGCCACGGAAGTCTCGCACTTGGCTCGGGGAAACAGAACCCGTGTACTTCTTGCACTGGAACAGGACCTTGAAGCTTACGAGCGGGTTGACCTGGAGAATACCGATGCCGTCGATGCCGCCATCCCCTGAACGTCCCGTGATGGTCACTTCCTGGAACCCCGATTCTCTGAGGAGGCGTTGACAGAATCGCTCAAAGCCCGATGCCGGAAGATCCTGCAGTGTTCGAGCCAGCTCCTCGCGATAGTTTCCGACGATTGGTACGGTGCCAGTTACACTGGGTGCTGCATCAATATCGTCGACGGCTGCACCCCTTGTCCGTGCATTGACCTCTTGAACAATTGAGATGATGTCGGTGTCGCTTACGTCACCAAGCTGCCGGCCCTTGTCGGTGAGGGTCCAAACACCCCGCTGCGATGAATCGATGTATCCGGCCTTGGCAAGATAGAACCTAGCCCAATGGACCTGATTCTCGAATCGAGTTTGAACCCCGGAGGGCAGTGGTTCCGACTGCTCCGCTTCCGAAATGCTCAGGCGACGAGCAATGACAGCCCGAACCTCGTCTGGCCGTCCTGATCCGCCCAATTCCCGGACTGCGGCAATCACAGGCCCGAGGTAGCGGGCGAACCGCGAGGCCACCTTCTTGCTCTCCTTCGGAGGCATGTCTCCCTTCGGTCGGTCTAACTATCAAATGTGCTGCAGGCTACCGTGCGGCATAGCACTGCTGCCTAAGTAGTCCAAGAGGAAGCAACACTACCTGAACATCCAACACTTGTTCAATATTGGTCCTGTTCAGCCGGTCGGGATAGATGGCGAACGTGCAGTCTACCCGCCTATCAGCTCACAGCATATCCGGATTCTTAGCCAACCATCGGCTGGGCCGCTTCCCTGCCGACGTTGCCGCAGGAACCGGGACTCACCGAGACTCTTCCGGGAAGGAAGGCTGGAACTGACCAAGGCACCGCGATCCGTGATCGCGGCCGCGGGAATTCCAGAAGGTCGGCGCCGAAATCTACGGCGGCGAGAATTCCACCCGGAAGAGTCCGGGAGGGTGGTTCCGGGAGGCAGGAAGGCAGGGAAGCAGCCCAGCCCTGTCATTCAGAAATTCGTCAGGAGCTGCTAAGGATTATTGCAACTCCGGCAGGCGATCAATAATACGGAGCCTGACCTCGTCACCCACCTGCATCTGCACCATCTTCGTGGTGAGACTCGTCTTCACTCGCTGAGCATCCTCCAGCTTGAACTGGACTTGCCCGCCGCATTGTTCAACGAGATGAAACAACAGCAGGGTCGTCAATCGCTGGAGCTCGTCGTCAGACGTATGCTCGCTCAGGTTCAAGATTTGAGACATGTAAACGCCTCGTTTCAGGAAGCCAAAATGATAGTTGCTTATCGCTGAAATGCACGCCGTTTCACAATGCCCCGAAAGGAGGGGAGCAGCCCCCATTGCGCAAGACGGTGGCGTCCAAAGACGTATCACCCTACCCGCGAAGTCGGTGTATTTCTTGGAGCACCGTATCGATTTCGCCCGGATCATTCAGGAGCCCTGGAGCGAGTCGTACGTACTGCGTGGCGTAGGGCGTCACACTGCCGATGATTCCCTTTTCACGCAACTTCTTGACCGCCTGCTGCGGCGGCAAGCCCGCCACCTCGAAGCAGACGATCCCGGCCGACAGCTCCTGTGACAGCGGCGTGTGAAGCGTGATGTGAGACATCTCCGCAAGCCCGTGCTTGAGTTGCTGGTTCAGCTCGTAGATCCGCTGCGTCACGCGCGATTTGCCAAGCGCCTGATGAAACTTGAAGGCTTCGTCCAGCGCCCACCGGTGCTCAAACGAATGAAAGCCGCCCGGCGTCATGTAGACGGATTGTGGCAACGCTCTCCGCGGTATCACGTTCATCCACATGTCGTACGCCTCCGTGTTGAACGTGGGAATGATGGCTTGAGCAGCGGGCCAGGCCTCCTGCCTTCCCCATACCAATCCCGTACCACGCGGACCGAACATCCACTTATGCGTCCCTGCGACGAAAAAATCACACCCCACCTCGGTGGGTCGCATATCCTCAACGCCCAATGCATGCACGCCGTCGACACAGAAGATGATCCGATCTTCTTTGGCCCGCGAGGCATTCAATGCCGCCAACGCCCTGGCCATCTCCGCGATCGGCAGTTTGAGGCCCGTACTGGAATGCACCCAGGTGACCGCCACGATTCTGGTGCGGGGACGGACATGCCGGACAAGAACCTCGACCAGGCTGTCTCGCGAGACGGCCCGCAGATCCTGATAGAGCGGAATCCGGCGCACGCCGGCTCCGGTACGCGCCGCCCGCTGATTCAAAGAGGTTTCGGTGGAATAATGGTCGTGCGTGGTCGTTAAAATCTCCTGCCCTTCGCCAAGCGAGAGCCCCCCATACAACAGACCGAGCCCCATTGTCGTACTGTCGGTCAGGGCGATTTCGCTCGGGTCTACGCCCAGGTACCCAGCCGCCGCCTGAAGCACCGCCGCCTCCTGCTTCGCCTCATGTTCGAACCAATATCCGATCGGATCCAAATCGAGCCCTTGACGATGGCGTTCGATCGCCTGCCTCACCGGTAGCGGATGAGAGGCAAGGAAAAATCCCGCAAGATGGATGAGCCCGGGAGCAAGCGGGAACTGTGCTCGCACGCTCCGCCAGTCCGACCCGCCTGAGACGGGCGACGGCTCTGTTTCCGGCATGGCCAGCGCCGCATGGCGGGCAAGGGCGGCGGAGCCGAGGGCCAGGCCGGTTCGGATCAAGAAGCGTCGACGATCGATCATGGCCATGAGAGCCTCCCTTGAGCAGGAAGATCCAATATCCCACACTACCGCGACGACCGGAGACCGAGCAAGAGCCGGCGCTCCCTACGGGCTTCGCGGTGAAGTGGAGAGGACCAATCACTGGACTACTGCAAAGCGGGAAGGGCGACGGAGGCATCCGGCGCATGCAGACGGCGGGTTGACCTTACTTCAGTATTGATCCATCGGGGGGCAGGTGCAGACGAGATGGCGGTCGCCGTAGGCCTCGTCGATCCGGCCCACGTACGGCCAGAACTTCCGGTCCCGGACCCATGGCGCGGGATAGGCAGCCTGTTCTCGGCCGTAAGGACGATCCCATTTGGACGTCGTGACCACGGACGCCGTGTGCGGGGCATTCTTGAGGAGGTTATCCGTACGGGGCTGGCGACCATCGATGATGTCTTGAAGCTCCGCGCGAATGAGGATCATCGCATCGCAAAACCGATCCAGCTCGGCTTTTGATTCGCTCTCCGTCGGCTCGATCATCAAGGTGCCGGCGACGGGAAAGGACACCGTCGGCGCGTGGAACCCGTAATCCATCAAACGCTTGGCCACATCCATCGCCTCGACCCCGGCGCTGTCCTTGAACTGGCGGAGGTCCAGGATAAATTCATGCGCCACGAGCCCCGACGCACCGGTGAACAAGATTGGATAGTACTTCTCCAATCGCTTCGCCATGTAATTGGCGTTCAACATCGCGACCTGCGTGGCTTTGGTCAGGCCGTCGCGTCCCATCAAGGCGATGTAGGTCCAGGAGATCGTCAATATGCTGGGACTCCCGTACGGAGCGGCGGAGACGGGACCGATCGATTGAGGACCACCTAACTTTGTGACCGGGTGCCCCGGCAGAAACGGAGCGAGATGCCGCGCCACGCCGATGGGCCCCATGCCGGGGCCGCCGCCACCATGGGGAATGCAAAAGGTCTTATGCAGATTGAGATGGCAAACGTCTGCGCCGATGTCGCCGGGCCGGCAGAGCCCCACCTGCGCGTTCATGTTGGCCCCGTCCATGTACACCTGGCCGCCGTGCGTGTGGACGATCTGGCAGACGCGACGCACCGACGGCTCGAACACTCCATGAGTGGAAGGATACGTCAGCATCAGCGCCGCCAAGCGCTCGCGATGCTGGACCGCTTTCGCCTCCAAATCCGTCAGATCGACGTTCCCCTGTTTGTCGCAAGCCACGGGTACCACCGTAAAACCCACCATGGCCGCGCTGGCTGGATTCGTTCCGTGCGCGGAGACAGGTATCAGACACACGTCGCGATGAAATTCACCCAGGCTTCGATGGTAGGCTCTGATCACCATCAGGCCTGAATATTCTCCTTGGGAACCCGCGTTCGGCTGCAGCGACACCGCGGAGAATCCCGTGATTTCGGCCAGCCAACCCTCCAGTTGGCGAAAAAGTTCCTGATATCCCTTCGACTGCTCGGCCGGGACGAACGGGTGCATGCGGGAGAATTCGGGCCACGTCACCGGCAGCATCTCCGTCGTCGCGTTGAGCTTCATCGTGCAGGACCCCAGGGGGATCATGGAATGGGTCAGCGACAGATCCCGAGACTGCAACCGGTGCAGATAGCGCAGCATCTCATGTTCGGCATGGTATCGATTGAAGACTTCATGAGTCAGATAGGGAGTCATACGAGCCAGGTTGGATGGAAACGACGTCGCCGCACCTCCCGCCAGGTCCGGGACGGTAAACGGCAGCCGCTCGTGTCCCGCAAAAATCTCCATGAGGCGGCGGACTTCGTCCTCTGTGCTCATTTCATCCAGCGACATCCCGAGGGAGTCATCGTCATACCGCCGCAAGTTGATGCGTTGCTCATCGGCTCGAAGCACCACCTGATCTGCCTGCGCTTTTGTCGTTCGTACCCGGAGCGTATCGAAGAAAACCTCGGTGTCGAGCTCGAAATCCAATCGCCGTAGCCCGGCGGCCAACGTGACTGCAAGACTGTGAACGCGCTCGGCGATGCGGCGCAGCCCCTCCGGACCGTGGTAGGCCGCATAGAAGCCCGCCATGATGGCCAGCAGCACCTGAGCGGTGCAGATGTTGCTGGTCGCCTTCTCCCGCCGAATGTGTTGCTCCCGTGTCTGCAACGACAACCGATAGGCCACATGTCCGTCTCGATCCTTGGAAACGCCCACAATCCGACCCGGTATTTGCCGTTTGTATTCCTCCCTGGTCGATAGAAAGGCCGCATGAGGTCCGCCGAATCCGAGCGGCACGCCGAATCGTTGGCAGGAACCCACGGCAATGTCCGCCCCGAATTCTCCGGGCGGCCGAAGCAATGAGAGGGCGAGGAGATCCGTGGCGACCACCACCAGTATGTCCGCCTCATGCGCCCGAGTCACGACGTCGCTGTAGTCCCCGACATACCCGTCGGTGGCGGGATATTGCAGCAGAATGCCGGCGAACTTTTCCTTCCCGAAGTCGATGGCACCGGTCCGTCCCACGTGAAGCGCGATTCCCGACGGTTCGGCCCTGGTCTGCAAGACGGCGATCGTTTGAGGATGGCAGTCCTGTGAGACAAAGAACCCCTGACGGTCCTGTCCGGCACTCCGCGCGACGGCCATGCACATCGCCATCGCTTCGGCTGCCGCCGTCGCCTCGTCCAGCAGAGACGCGTTGGCCAACGGCAGACCGGTCAGATCGGCGACCATGGTCTGAAAATTGAGCAACGCCTCCAGCCGTCCCTGCGCGATCTCGGCCTGATACGGGGTGTACTGCGTGTACCACCCGGGATTCTCCAATACATTTCGCTGGATGACGCCGGGCGTCACGCAGTCGTAGTACCCCATCCCGATCAACGACCGGTACACTCGGTTTTCCGCCGCCAGACCATGCAGATCCTGGAGGGTCGCCCGTTCGCCCCGATTCGACGGCAAGTCCAGACCCCGATTGAGTTGAATATCGCCCGGGACGATGCACTCACTGAGGGTGCGGAGAGATTGATGGCCGAGCAGCGCGAGCATTTCGCGAATATCGGCTTCCGTCGGGCCGAGATGCCGGCGGATAAACGTATCGGTCGATTTCAAGACATCTGGTTCAGACATGGAAGTGATTCGCCCTTCTGAGAGACTCGTCGCGGTTCAGACGTACGGAATGAGGTTATCACGGCGCCCCCTGCTTATCCAAGTGTTCTGTCACGACCATTCCGCGCTTGAAGATCGGGAGCCGGAGGTTTTGATATAATCCACACCCACCAGCCATGCGTATTTTAGTGATCGAAGACGAGACCAAGGTCGGCTGCTTTATCAAGCGCGCGCTCGAAGAGGAGAGTTACGCGGTCGATCTGTGCGAGGACGGCGCCAAGGGGCTCGAAATGGCGCTGGTGACGAGCTATGACACCATCGTCGTCGACCTGATGCTCCCCTCGCTGTCCGGACTGGACATTCTGAGGGCCGTCCGCCGCGAACGGATCCAGACGCCCATTCTCATTCTGACCGCCCAATCCCAAGTTGATCAGCGCGTGGCAGGGCTCGATGCCGGGGCTGACGACTACCTGACGAAGCCCTTTGCCATCGATGAACTGCTCGCGAGAATCCGTGCGCTGCTTCGGCGGGGCGCCACGGATAGCCCCGGAGTACTGCAGGTCGACGATCTGATCCTGAACCCGGCGACGCGTGAAGTCACCAGAGGGGGACAACGCATCGACTTGACCTTGAAGGAATATGCGCTGCTCGAGTATCTCATGCGGCACAGCGGTCGGGTCCTCACCCGTCCCATGATTTCCGAGCACGTGTGGAATCAGGACTTCGATACCTTCACCAACGTCATCGACGTCTATGTGAATTATCTGCGCAACAAGATCGACCGTGGACGTGCGAAAAAACTCATCCATACCATCCGAGGCAGCGGGTACATGCTGAAGGCGGACTAGCAGGACGCTCCAACGGGTTTCCGGCACTTTGGCAGGGCGTTGATCAACCTCTACCTCGACCTCAGCCTAGGAGTCTGTTGATGCCGCTGCGCCTTCGCCTTACGCTGTGGTACGGAAGCGCCTTGGCGCTTGTGCTTATCATCTTCTCGACCGTCCTCTACCTGGTCACCGCCCGCAACCTTCGAGACTCCGTCGATCAATCGCTGGAAGAGACCGCGGCGGCCGCGGTGCGATCGCTGGAGGAACGCGGGTTTCTTCCCTTGATCAACGAAGAAGAGCTGATGTCGCAGTTCCCCGAATTGGCACGCATCGACAAATTCTTCCAGATCTTCAGTCCATCCGGCACCATCACCATCCGCTCGCCGAACGTGAAACAGCACGAGTTGCCCTTGAGCCGCCAAGCCTTGGAGGTGGCTTTTTCGGGGCGGACGATTTTTGAGTCGGCCAAGTATCCGAAGGAACCCCCGCTGCGGCTGATCTCGGTCCCGATCATCTATCGCGGTAACTTGCTCTACATCGTCCAGGTCGGAACGTCCATGGAATCGGTCGAGCAGACCCTGAACCGGCTGTTGCTCGTGCTGTTGGTCACCACGCCCGTCGCCCTGACCGTCTCCCTGGCCGGCGGCTGGTTCCTCGCCGGGCGGGCACTCCGTCCTGTCGACGCCATCACGTTGGCCGCTCAACGGATTGCCGCAGGAGATCTCACCCAACGACTGAACGTTCCCGCGTCGGCCGATGAGATCGGTCGGCTCGCCGACACCTTCAATAACATGATCGCTCGGCTGGAAACGTCCTTTCGCCAGATCCGCCAATTCAGCAGCAACGCATCCCACGAACTGCGAACCCCTTTGACCGTCATGAAGGGAGAGACAGAACTCGCCTTGAGACGGCCTCGCGAGGCGGCGGCCTATACCGTCGTATTGGAAAGCAACTTGGAGGAGATCGATCGCATGACCCGCATCGTCGATGAACTGCTGTTCCTTTCCAGAGCCGACATGGGCGAAGTCAAGATGGAGCACCTGCCGGTCGACCTCGAAGGCTTGCTTGAGGACATCTCACGACAGGCTTCGTTGCTGGGGCAGGAGCGGGACATTCAGGTGGTGCTTGGGCGGATCACGCCCGTCGTCGTACGCGGCGACGAGCTGCGTCTGCGCGAACTGTTCCTGAACCTGGTGGACAATGCGGTGAAATATTCCCGAAAGAGAGGAACGGTCGAGGTGACGATGACGACGGTACCCGAGTTCGCCAAGGTCACCGTCACCGACCAGGGCATCGGCATCGGTCCCGGCGATCTCGAACGCATTTTCGATCGGTTCTATCGCACCGATGACGCGCGTGCACACACCAAGAAAGGCACCGGTCTCGGCCTGTCGATTTGCGCCTGGATCGTCGAGTCGCACCACGGTCGCATTGAGGTGCAGAGTGATCTCGGCAAGGGCTCGACCTTTACCGTCCTGCTGCCTTTCGCTTAACGCCTTTTAATTCCTTCCTAATCCGCTTCTCATTGCCGGTTGTTAGTGTCTTCCTGCGGGTCAACCCATCGTTTGGTCATTATCAGCAAGGAGGTCGCAATGTCCTCGCTTCATGTAGTCAGCAGGAAAGCTGGTCTTGGGGTCGGTATCGTTGTGCTCGGCGCGACCCTGCTCTTGAGCGCTCAGCCGTTCATGGCTTCCCACGCATCGGAATCGCCGGGCGCCGCTGCGGTTGCAACGGCGGCTCCCATGGCACCTCCCGCAGCGGGATTCACAGAGGTGGCCAAAGCCGTGACTCCCGCCGTCGTGAACATCACGACGGTCCTGACGGACAAGGGAGGGGACGGTCGGAACGGCCCGGACGAGTCGCGCGAGCGTATGGAGGAATTTTTCGGCGGTCCGAACGGTCCGTTCGGACCGCGGGGCTTTCGAGGACCTCAAGGCCCTGGTGAGCCGCGAGGCCACCGTGGCGGCGGACAAGGTTCGGGCGTCATCGTCTCGGCCGACGGCTATATTCTGACCAACAATCACGTGATCGACGGAGCCCGAGAAGTCACCGTGACCCTGCCGGACAAACGGGAGTTCAAAGGCAAGATCGTCGGGACCGATCCGAAGACGGACCTCGCGGTCGTCAAGATCGACGCACGGAACCTGCCGACCGTCATCTGGGGAGATGCGTCCAAGTTGCAGGTCGGTGAGTATGTTCTCGCCGTGGGGAATCCCTTCGGTCTCAACTCCACCGTGACGCTCGGCATCGTCAGCGCGTTGGGACGAGGCCGCATGGGTATCACTCAATACGAAGATTTCATTCAAACCGACGCGGCGATCAATCCGGGCAATTCCGGCGGCGCGCTCGTGAACACCAAAGGCGAACTCGTCGGCATCAACACCGCGATCTTTTCCCAGACAGGCGGCTATCAAGGCGTGGGGTTTGCCGTCCCGACCAGCATGAGCAAACCGATTTACGATAGCCTGATCAAAAACGGCAAGGTCGTGCGCGGTTTTCTCGGGATCGGCATTCAGGATTTGAACGGCGACCTGGCTGCATCCTTCGGCATCAAGGACGCCAAGGGCGCGCTGGTCAGCGACGTCAGAGAGGACAGCCCCGCCGACCATGGAGGTCTCAAGCAGGGCGACGTGATCGTCTCCTATCAGGGCTCGCCCGTGGAAGACGCCATGGCGTTGCAGCGGATGGTCACGAGAACGCCGGTCGGCGCCAAGACGATGCTCAAACTCGTCCGCGAAGGTCATGAGCGGGAGGTGACCGTCACGATCGGGGAGCAGCCCGACACGTCAAAGGTCGCCAAAGCGGAATCCGTTGAAAAGGACTACGCCTTCGCCGGCCTGGCCGTGCAGGATCTGGACAGGGAGACGGCCCGAGAATTGGGCCTGAAGGGCAAGGCACAGGGGGTGGTGGTGACCAGCGTCGAGCCGGACAGCGGCGCGGACAAGGCGGGCCTGATGCCGGGCGACGTAATCCGGGAACTCAACCGTCAGCCGATCAAGTCGGTGAAGGAGTTTGAGAAGGTTTCCTCCGCCGTCAAAAAGGGCGACAATATTCTGATCCTCATCAGTCGCCGGGGCAATGCTCTGTTTTTGAGCGCCAAGGTATGAGGACTTCGGCGGGAACGGGGCGCGCCGTCAGCGGGCGCCCCGTTCCCGCACAGTCCGTGCGCGAGGCGCCGGTGAGGGTCGATCGTCGACGATGTGCCCGACGAGATCGTAAATTCCCGAATCGGTGATCTCGACCTTGACCCTGTCTCCGGCCGCGGCGAGCCCGTCATTGATGTACACGACTCCGTCGATCTCCGGTGCCAAACCCTGGTGGCGGCCTTGGAGCAGATGCTCCGTCTCTTCTGAAGGTCCGTCGACCAACACCTCCATCACCGTGCCGATTTTTTCCCGGCTCTTCGCAGCCGCGATGGATTCTTGGATGGCCAGCAATTCGTTGCGGCGTTCTTCCATAGCCGCCCGGTCGACTTTGTCGTCCAGGGCGACCGCGGGAGTGTCTTCCTCATCGGAGTAGAGAAACGCCGCCACCCGATCGAACTCGGTACGCTCCACATAACGCTTGAGCGCGTCAAAATCGGCCTCCGTTTCACCGGGAAACCCGACGATGAACGCCGTTCGAAAAGTCGCGCCGGGAATGCGCCGTCGAATACGTTCCACCAACCGTTCGATTGCCGCACGATCTCCCAACCGATGCATCCGATTCAGCATGCGATCGGTGATATGCTGCAACGGCATGTCGATATATTTCGTGATTTTTTCCTCGCCGGCATAGAGGTCGAGCAACTCATCAGTGACTTGCTGCGGATAGAGGTAGAACGGTCTGATCCAGAGCAGACCGTTCACCTCCACCAACTCCCGCAGGAGCGTCACCAGCCCGTTGCGGAGTGCGAGATCGACGCCGTAGTTGACGGTGTCCTGCGAGATCAGGTTGATCTCTTCCACACCCTCGGACACAAGCCGATGCGCTTCGGCCACAATGGACTCCACCGGCCGGCTGCGCTGCTTCCCTCTCATCAGCGGAATCGCGCAGAACGCGCAGTTGCGGTTACAACCCTCCGCGATCTTGACGTAGGCGCTGTGGCCGGCGCCGAGCCGCAGGCGCGGAGCCAGCTCGTCGTACAAATACGGTGGTTTGCTGAGCCACAAGCGCCGGTGCCGCCGCTTCGGCGCCAGGAGCTCCCGGCAAATCTCGGCGATCCGTCCGAACTCACCCGTTCCCACCACGCCGTCCAATTCCGGCAACTCTTTCAGGAGATCGCCTTGATAGCGTTGCGCCAGACAGCCGGCTGCAATCAGGATCCGACAACTTCCTTTCGTCTTTAACGTGCCGTGTTCGAGAATAGTGTCGATCGATTCCTGCTTGGCCTCCTCGATAAAGCCGCACGTGTTGATGATGACCACCTCGGCCTTCTTCGGATCGGCGGTCAGTTCAAATCCCTCGCGAACGAGCGTCCCGAGCATGATCTCGGAATCGACCTGATTCTTAGAGCAGCCCAAATTGACGAAGCCGATGGTCGTCTTCCGGGGGCTGGCTCCGGGCGACACCTTCCGTGAAGGCCGGTGCCTGTCCCCTTCTGCTGACCCGGCTCCCGCGAGCGGGGATCTCTTCCCTGCGCCGCTGATCTGAATGAGCGATGCCATAGCCGATCAGTCTACGGGACCGCCGAAAAGGCTGTCAAATAGCGCTTGCAGACCGCGGCCGCTTCCCCTATCGTGAGACCATGCTTCGCACCTTCCAAGGAACGATGCCGACCGTTCCCGCCTCCTGCTTCATCGAAGACACCGGGATCGTCATCGGCGACGTCGTGATGGGGGAGGACTGCAGTGTGTGGTTTCATGCCGTCATCCGAGGCGACGTCCACTTCATCCGCATCGGACATCGCACCAACGTTCAAGATCTCTCCATGTTGCACGTCACGCACGACACGCATCCGCTGCTCATCGGCGATGACGTCACGGTCGGCCACAGTGCGGTGCTGCACGGGTGCACAATCAGGGATCGCGTTCTGGTCGGCATGGGATCCATCGTGATGGACGGGGCGGAGATCGGCGAAGATTCCGTCATCGGCGCCGGTTCATTGATCACCGAAGGAACTGTCGTGCCGCCAAAGAGTCTGGTCCTGGGTTCCCCGGCGAAAGTCAAGCGCTCGGTGACGGAGAAGGAATTGGCCTGGATCAGGGAGTCCGCTCAGAACTATGTCAGGTATGCGCGGCTCTACATGGGCGGCGCTTCGACATCGCCGCCCGGCTTCCGCCTGTAGCGATTTGACGGGTTTCTGTTCCGTCGGACTCCGATTTTCATGATACAGATGGGATCCCCGACCAGCGCGGCGGGATACTGGCGCCGCTCCACGAGATAGGGAATCCGATGCCGGTGACACCAATCGGCAATCCAAACCACTTCCTCGACCGACGTGGTCACGACTCCGGGCAATCGCAGTTTAGGCAGGCATCGATCCACGATCGACTGCACGACTCGACGTTCTTTCCCGAACGCGACAGGGTCGAACGTCACGGGATCGGCTCGACCATAGGACAACGGGGCAAGGTGGGGAAATCGCTCGGGGTCGTTCAAGACGCTGACGATCCAGATGTGATCGTAGGAACCTGAGGCCGTCGCCGCATCCGTCGCCCTGAACCGCACGCCGGTTCCGCGGCAGGCGCGATTGAGCGCGGCCACTTCCAGCCGACGAAGATTATGCGCCATGGTCTGGCGTCCCAGTTCAAGGCTTTCCGCCAGCAGCACCGGCAGTTCCGCCACTCCCGCTCCGACGTACAGACTTCGTCCTACCCGAGGCAATCGTGCGACGAGGGCATGGGCCACGCGAAGCCCCAACCTCCGGCAAGGCTCTCGTTTGGCACGCCAGAATTCATCGCCTCCCTCGTAGCAATAGATCGCCCCGAGCGTCCGATATTCTAGACGATCGAACATCCGCCGGATGACCGCCCGGGTCGAGGATCGGATCACTCGACGATTCTTCATTCCGAATCCCGCTCCACGGGCAACTGAGCCATCCCGGCGACGGCGTCGACCACTCGCTCAAGGAAATCGAGATTCAAGGTTTCAATCTCGTCCGTCGGTCGATGATAGTGCGGATTTCTGAAGTTCGCCGTGTCCGTCAGCATGACCGCTGGGAACCCCTCATCCCAAAACGCGGCATGGTCGCTCCGGCGGGTATCGGGCAGTTGTTCTCCGCGCCCCGGTACGATCATGCTTACCGTCTCGAGCACCCGCTCCGGGTTCCGCGCGCTCCTGGCCATGGCGTCGAGCAGGCCACGAGAAGCCTCGTTTCCGACCATGCCGAGAAAATTCCCCACCGTGGGAACCGCGACGGGGATGCCGGGCGGCTGGTGCTGCGATCCCGCCTCGTTCCTCGCGTACCCGACACATTCAAGGATGATCGCTCCGCGGAAGGGGTGCTTCGCCCTTCGAAGCTCGCCCGCAAAGGCCTTGCTCCCGACCAGACCCTCTTCTTCAAGGTTGAAAGCCGCCAGCCAGACGGGCCTGGGTAACGGGACCTTCCGCAGGAGATTCGCCAACTCCAGCAACACGACCAATCCGCTCGCGTTGTCGTCAGCGCCGGGACACCCGACCACGGTGTCGTAATGCGCGCCGATGAGGAGTGGCGCCTCAGTCTGCCGTTCCCGGCGATCGATGGGAGCGGAGACGGCAAGAATGTTGTCGAAGGTTCGGCCTCTTGCGTGAAACGTCCGTCGGGTCGTCGCCCAGCCGTACCTGGAAAATTCGTCTGCCAGGTACTCAGCAGTCTGCCGCAACGCCTGCGGAGCGGTGTCGGGGTGGCGTTCACGCACGAGCGCCCGAAGGTGGCGGAGGATGGTGACGCGCCGGGTCGACACAAGATAGTGATCGCGTCCGCTTACGACGTGATCTCGGTTCCGATGCCTTTGTGGGTAAAGATCTCCAGGAGGACGGCATGCGGGGTCCGCCCGTCGATGATGTGGGCCTTGGCGGCACCCTGCTCGAGGGCATCCAAACAAGCGTGGACTTTCGGAAGCATGCCTTCTGTGATCGTGCCCTTCTTCACCATGCGCTGCACATCTTTCCGGGAAACGGTCGAGAGATGGCGACCGTTCGCATCTCGAATCCCTTTGATGTCCGTCATCATCACCAGTTTCTCGGCGCGCAACGCCCCGGCGATGGCTCCCGCCACCAAATCGGCGTTGATGTTGTAGGTATTTCCTTCTCGATCGGTCCCGATCGGAGCGATCACGGGGATATAATGATCGCCCTGGAGTTTCAGCAGCAGGCTGGGGTCCACCTTTTCAATATCACCGACGAATCCGAAATCGCTTTCGGCGTCGTCTCCGTCAAAATCCCGCTCCAGGCTTTCCGCCCAAGCCTTGGCCGTCAGCGGCTTGCTCAGAATGAGACCACCGTCCTTACCGCTGAGACCGACCGCGCTGCCGCCGTGCCGGGTGATGAGATCGGTGATCTCCATGTTGATCTTTCCCGCCAACACCATTTCCACGATCTCCATCGTGGCCTCGCTGGTCACCCGGACGCCGTGGAGAAACTTGGATTCGATGCCGAGTCGATCGAGCATCTTGTCGATCTGAGGGCCGCCGCCGTGGATGATCACCGGGTTGAGACCGACATACTTGAGAAGCACGACGTCCTGCGCGAACCGTTCTTTGAGCGAGGATTCGATCATCGCATTGCCGCCGTACTTGATCACGACGGTCTTGCCCCGAAACGTGCGGATGTAGGGCAACGCCTCAATCAGGACATTGGCCTTCTTGATCAGCTTGTTCATTCCGTACTCCTCACAGACGGTGGGCGTGTCCTCGGAACGCTACCTTACCACGATCAGCATGACGGACACAGGCCCGACCTCCGGCAATCCTAGCGCCGCCTGGCCGCCTTCCGCTCTTGGCCTGGCGTGGCTGCGTCGGCTCGCGGATGCGCCTTGTCGTAGACGGCCAGGAGTTGGTCCATCGTGACATGCGTATACTTCTGAGTCGTACTCAGCGATGCATGCCCCAACATTTCTTGGATCGACCGCAAATCCGCTCCTTCGTCGAGAAGATGCGTCGCAAACGAATGGCGCAATGTATGGGGGCTGACCGAACCGCCGGTCAAGCCGCTGGAATGCTGCGCCACGATGCGGGCGACGCTCCTGGTCGTCAATCGTCCTCCCAGGCGATTGCGAAACAGGGGCACCCGAGACTGCTTCGAGGAACCGGCCGGTCGCGAGGGAATCGGGGCCTGCTTCAAGTATGCGCCGATCGCTCGAAGCGCCACATCCCCGATCGGCACGAGCCGTTCCTTTTGCCCCTTTCCCCGTAGATGAACGATCCCATCCGAGCGGCGGACATCTTCCAAGTCCAGCGCGACCACCTCGCTGACTCGAGCGCCTGTCGAATAGAGCGTCTCCAGCAGCGCGCAGTCTCTCGCCGATTGCGGGGGGTTGACGGGGGAACCTGTCATCACGGCGGCCGCCTCCTCCTTCGTCAGAACCCGGGGAAGCAGCTTGGGCTGCTTCGGCGTCCGGATATCCTGCGTGGGATCGCGCGTGACGAATCCGTCGCGTACCAGGAATCGGTAGAAGCTCCGGAGACTGGCCAGCTTCCGCGCCAGGGAACTGCGCCGTATCCCGCCTCGATCCAGCCACCGAAGGTAGGCGCGGACGGTCTCGCGGGATAGAGTTCCGGGATCCACGGGGGGCACGGCAAGGCGATGGGCAAGGAGAAAGCTGTGAAATTGACGGAGATCCGACGTATAGCCGCGCAGTGTCTCGGGCGAGGCGCGTCGCTCCGCGCGGAGGAAGGCTATGAAAGCCCGGATTGCGCCATCCATGCGGCAAAGTCCGTCAGCGCACGCTGGGCGATGAGACCACGCTTCTGCGATTTATCCCTCACCACCGCGGCCAGCGGTGGGAAGAGGCCGAAATTCGCGTTCATCGGCTGAAAACGCCCGGGATCTGAGGTGGTGATATGAGCTACGAGACTGCCGTGAGCCGTTGTCGGCGGAGGCGACAGCAAGGCCTCCCCGGCCAACGCGCGAGCCGCGTTGATTCCCGCGAGCCCTCCCATCGCAGCCGAATCCGTATAGCCTTCGACCCCGACCAACTGCCCGGCGAACAGCAACGACTCGCGGGCCTTGAGCTGAAGCGTGTTGCGAAGCAATTGGGGCGCGTTGATAAACGTATTGCGGTGAAGACTGCCATAACGGAGAAATTCCGCTTGTTCCAAGCCCGGTATCATTCGGAACACCCGCTTCTGCTCGCCATAGGTCAACTTCGTCTGGAACCCGACCAGGTTATAACAGGACCCATGGCTGTTCTCCGTGCGCAACTGCACGACTGCGAACGGCCGTCGCCCCGTGCGGGGATCCACGAGTCCCACCGGTTTCATCGGCCCGAACTGCATGGTCAGACGCCCGCGTTCCGCCATGACTTCGATCGGGAGACAGGCCTCGAAATACGGAGTTTTTTCAAATTCCTTCGGCTGCACTTTTTCAGCCGCGAGCAAGGCCTCGTAAAACTTGTCGTACCTCGATTCGTCCATCGGGCAGTTCAGATAGTCGTCTCCCCCCTTCTGGTAGCGCGAAGCACGAAAGACCACCTTCATGTCGATGGAGTCGGCATCGACGATCGGCGAGATCGCGTCATAGAAGTACAGATGGCGTGAGTGGGCGAGGGCTCCGATCGCCCGCGAAAGTTTGTCGGACGTCAACGGTCCCGACGCGATGACACAGACGCAGTCCTGAGGAATCTCGGTGATCTCTTCATGCAGGATCCGAATGTTGGCATGGCTCTCAAGAGCCTGAGTCACGTGGGAGGAAAACCGTTGACGATCGACCGCCAGCGCCGCTCCGGCCGGAACGCGCGCCTGTTCCGCGGCTCGAATCACCAGCGAATCAAGCCGGCGCATTTCCTCCTTCAGGATTCCCGGGGCCGTTGTGGAATCCGCGGATCCAAGCGAGTTCGAGCAGACCAGTTCGGCCAGGCTCCCCGTCTTGTGAGCCGGCGTCATCTCCTTCGGACGCATTTCATAGAGCGTCACTCTGGCACCGCGGTTGGCTGCCTGCCAAGCTGCTTCGGATCCGGCTAACCCGCCGCCAATAATGACGATGTCTTGACGCATGAGAGAGGAGTCCCAAAGAGGGATTTTTAAGGCGGACGCGCATTGTAGGAATCTCATTTTGACGATGTCAAGGCGATCATGCTCCAGATGCCTCGCGAGATCCCGCGAAAACTCGAAGAACAGGCGTTCTTGCGTTGAACGGCGGTCAGGGCCATGCTAGACTCGCGGCCTGTGGGCGATTAGCTCAGTGGCAGAGCGCTTCCTTCACACGGAAGAGGCCACAGGTTCGATACCTGTATCGCCCACCATCTGCTGCGCACGGGGCTGTGCCACTGCCGGTTTGAGCTCTCCCGACCGAAATCTCTCGAATTCTGGACAGATCTCCGGAGGTCGGTTACACTTCAGTTCGTCTACATCGAACTCTACCGACTAAGAGGGATGCACATGAAGACGACAGCTCGTGCCATGGGAGCCCTCCTGCTGCTGGCGCTCGCAGGGTGCACAGCCAACAAACAGACGGTCGATACGAATGGGGATTACGTCGCACCTGCCAGTATCTACAGTGTCATGGACAGTACCTCACTGGTCTACACCGATGTTGCGGCAGGCGCGCCGTTGAACGACCACCCATTGCGGTGGACGGCCTTTGTTATCCATCCAGCCGGGCAGGCGCTTGACTACGGGATCAACCGGCCGATCTTCTACGGCTTGTCGAGCAAGATGCCCTATCTCTTCGGTTACACCAGCGAAGACTCGATGTTGGACAACCAGCGTCGCTGATTCGACTCCCTTCTATTTGTACTAAACGTGTCAGCGCCGTCGGCTCGTTCCTTCAAGGGGACGCAGTCGCCGGCCGTTGTGCGGCTGGCAATCAAGATAGAGTTTCTGTATCCTCGGCTGCATGATTCTTCCGGAAGCGCGCTACGCACCTCCTCGCGGAACCGGTGTCGTTGTCGTATGCCTCGTCGGGCTGGCCTTGTTGCTAGGGGCCTGTGAAACGCCGAATCCACGGCAAGCCAACCTTCCTCCGTCAGAAAGTGACCTTGCACTTCTGAAATCGGAGTCGCTCTGCGAGCGCAAGGAGCATTTTCTCCAACGACACGCGCTCTCGTCCCTGAAAGTGACGCCGTGGGGCACGGGGCAGGAGATCATGGTCCCCGCCGATCAAAGCCCTCTCCACGGCGACGAGTCGTATTTTTTCGACGAAGATGGAATTCTCGCCGGCGTCCTCTACACGTTTCGCAGCGGTCTGGATCTGAAACCGTACCCGACGCTCCGGCATACTCTGTCTCTGCTCAAACCGGTCACGGAATTCTATCTCCACGTTCCGGGCTTGTCGACCGAATCGAGTTTCGATTCTTCCGCCCTCTACGAAACGGGCGACGAGAAAACGACCACGCAGTATCTGGTGATCGGCTTCAGGGAGCACCCGACCTTGTTGCAGGCTTCGGTCACGACCGATCCCTACGTCAGACTTTTCTCTCCCTACCGCCGGGAGTTCCTGGCCCGTCTGAAGTCGACCGGCACCCAGAAAGAAGGACAACGGATCGAACCACAGGGATCAGAGGACAAAGAGCCGTTTGCATCGCTCCAGCAGTTCGCCAGGGGACAGACCGCTCAACTCTCATACTGCGGACCACAGAATTATCGTGTTGCGGCGGATGCCTACCAGAAGGCTATTTCGGGCGGATTCACAAATAAGGTGTGGCAGGCGGAAGTCCACCACAAATACGGTCAAGCGCTCTTTGGACTCGGACAATACGAAAAGGCGAAAAGCGAAATGCTGCAGTCGTTGGCGATCCGGCCCAATACGCCGGATACCTTCAACAATCTCGGCTCGGTATACCTCAAGCTCGGCGACAAGACGGCGGCCCAGACGGCATTCGAAAAAGCCATCATCCTGCGACCCAACTATGCGATCGCTCGCTTCAACCTGGCGGAGACCGTCGAGCCCGTGAATCCTAAACGGGCCCTCACCGAGTATGAGACCTACCTGGCATTGGCGGATGGCATTCCCGAGGAAGCCGACCGCATTGCCCTCGTGCAACAACGCGTCAAAAAATTGAAACACTGACGGGTTGGACCGTTTACCGGCGGGCTTGTTCTTCTTCTTCCTGCAGGGTCTTGCACGCGATACAGAGGGTGGTGACAGGACGGGCCTTCAACCGTTGGTAGGGGATTTCTTCTTCGCACCGTTCGCAGATCCCATAGGTGCTCTTCTTCATCCGTTCCAACGCTTCATCGATTTTCTTGAGGAGCTTCTGTTCGCGCTCCTTGATACGCATCGTAAAATTCTGATCGACCTCGGCCGAAGCCTGGTCGCTGACATCCGGAAACGCCTCTTGACCGTCTCGCTTGGTGAGACCCTCTCCGGCCTCCTCCAAGATGGCAGCCCGCTGTTTTTGGAGTTCCTTGCGTATGGCGGAATACTTCCCGGCGCCGCCGGAAGATTGAACCTTTCGTTTGGGAACGGAAGGTTTCACTGAAGCGCTGCCGGTGCGTCTGACGTGGGGGCGTGCTTTCATACCAAAATTGCTTCCTGACGGCACCAGTACGGACTATACCAGGGGGGCCAAAAGAGGGTCAATGGGACGCGGGAACGCGCGGCGCGGAATTTCTACAGTTCCCGCCGGCCCTCGATGGATTTCAGCAGCGTGACCTCATCGGCATACTCAATATCCATCCCGACCGGGATCCCGTAGGCAATGCGCGAAACCCGAGTTCCCAACGGCTTGAGTTGATTGGTGAGGTAGATCGCCGTGGCCTCTCCTTCGATCGTCGGATTGGTCGCCAGAATCACTTCCACAACGCCCCCCAACTTGACCCGGTCGATGAGTTCCTCGGCGCGAATGTCCGACGGTCCCACGCCGTCGAGCGGCGACAGCGCCCCTAGGAGGACGTGATACAGGCCGCGATACCCTCCCGCACGTTCGATCGCATAGAGCGTACTGGGCTCCTCCACCACCAGGATCCGCGAACGGTCACGCTTCGGGTCGAGACAGAACTCGCACAAATCGCCTTCGGCGATGTTCCGACACTGACGGCAAAACGAAAGGCCGTCTTTGACCGCCCGCACCGCGTCAGCCAATCGCAGCGCGTCGTCTCGCTCAGCCTTCAACAGATGGAACGCCAGTCGTTGAGCAGTCTTCTGTCCGATACCCGGAAGGCGAACCAGCTCCCGAACCAGCCGCGCCAGCAATCCCTGTTGATCGACAGCCATGGTCGTTCGGCCCTAAAACAATCCAGGCATGTTCATGCCGCCGGTCACGGCTTTCATCTGCTCGGCCATCATGTCATGGGCCCTCCGAAGCGCTTCGTTCGTCGCAGCCAAAATCAAATCCTGCAGCATCTCCACGTCGTCGGGCTTGACCGCTTCGGGATTAATGCTGATCCCGACGAGTTGCATGGCGCCATTGGCCGTCACGGTGACGGTCCCGCCGCCAGCGGAACCGGTGGTGGTTTTATTCGCCGCCTCTTCCTGCAGCTTCGCCATTTGCTGCTGCATGGCCTGCGCCTGCTTCATGATGTTGGCCATGTTTCCAAACGGATTCTTCATTCCTCCACCTCTTTCTGCCGCGTCACCGGTCTGACGTCGGTGAGTTCTGCTCCGAAGATTTCCAACGCCCGTTTCACGACCGGATGGGCGCGCGCCTGCTCGAACAGCACCAGCCGCCGATCCTGCTCCCTTGCCGCTCTGATCTGCGCCATCGTGGGCCCCGGCGGAGCCTCCTCCGTCTGCTCAACGATGCGAAGTCGCATCGATTGACCGCTGAGTCTCGTGCAGAGCGCGGTCAGCGCCTGCATGTTGTCCGGTTTCTCAAGCATGGCTCGCGCCACAGTGGCCTGCTTGTCGAATCCGATCGTGATCACGCCGCCCTCAATGCCGACCAAACGCCCTCTCTCGAGAAAGGGTGCGACGTTGGGAAACGCTCGCCCCACTTCGTCCTGGAACTGCTCCCACTCCAGCGTCACCACAACGCCGCTCGGGGGCGATCCAGGTGCCGCCTCTATAGGGGCACGCACGGCGTCCTCTTTTGCATTCGCGGACTGCGCGGACGAAGTCCCCGTCTTTGCCGCAGTAGAGGCAAAGGGGTCTTGTGTGGCCGCCGCTTTGGCCGTTGCGGACACCTGACGTGTCGGCGACGACGCAGGGCCCGCGCGCAGCTCCGGCCCGAGACCTTTCTCCGTACGCGGCGCCGCCGGGATGGGCCGGCGCTCCGCTGCGAGCGGGCGAGCGGGTTGTCCCGCGGATGCTTCGCCTTTTCGAAGGAGGCGGGTCGCCTTCACCGATGCTGTCTCCAGCACGAACCGAGGATGGGCGCTGCTCCGAAGACTATCCTCAGCCTGGGTAAAGATAGCGAAGAGCTGTTGCAGTTGGTCAGGGTTAAACGCACCTTTATCCGACTCGAATTGCGCGAGGTCCTCCGAAGAGGTTTCGATTAACCGCGGCCATTCATGCGGCGCAGTGACCGAGACCACGAGCATGTTTCGCAGGTACTCAACGATCTCCGCGCAATAGGCCCGCAGGTCGTGTCCTCGATCCAACAGGGTCGACAAGACGTGCAGCGCGCCAGCGCTGTCCTGTGCGATAAGGGTTTGGATCATGGCTCGGACCAACTCTTGAGGTACCGCACCCAGCAGGAGTTCGAGATCTGCATGGACAACCGTCTTTCCCCCGAATGCCATCGCCTGGTCGAGTAAACTCAAGGCGTCGCGCATGCTGCCTTCACTGGCCCGAGCCAAGGCTGCGAGACTTCGATCTTCTACCGTAATGCCATCCTGCGCCGCCACGTGAAGAAGCCGCTCCACGATCTCGGTTCGGGCGATCCGCCGAAAATTGTAATGCTGGCAGCGCGACAGGATGGTCGCCGGTATCTTGTGGATTTCCGTGGTCGCGAAGATGAACACTACGTGCCCCGGAGGTTCCTCCAAAGTCTTCAGCAGCGCGTTGAACGCGGAGTTCGACAGCATGTGGACTTCGTCGATGATGTAGATCCGGTACTGTCCTCTGAACGGAGCAAACTTGACGTTTTCCCGGATCTCCCGCACATCGTCCACGCTCGTATTGGAGGCGCCGTCGATCTCGATCACATCGACCGAATTTCCCTGCGCGATCTCGCAGCAATTGACGCAGACGGCACATGGCGAGCCCGTCGGCCCGCGCTCGCAGTTAAGCGCCTTGGCAAGAATCCTGGCAACCGTGGTCTTGCCGACACCTCGTGTCCCGGAAAACAGATAGGCCTGCGCCACCCGCTTCGACTCAATGGCGTTCATCAGCGTCTGCACGACATGCGGCTGACCGATCACATCGTCGAAGGTGCCGGGCCGGTATTTGCGGGCAGAGACTTGGTAATCCATTGCGATTACTCAGTAGCCCTTCCACCACATGGCAGGATATTCAAACAGGCTATCCGACAAGGTCGCAGGGACTGAGAACTCCGAGGCGTACGGTTTTGGGGTACGTTTCAACATCCTGCATAGCGGGGCCAGGTGATCCTGCGGCACCCAGAACTGATTGCTTACCGTTGCTTCCTTCCGGACCTGGCGGGGTTCACAGGGTTCCGTTGCACAGGGCCTGGCCCCTTTTTCAAGGTGCTGAGTCCGGAGGAACGAGTTCTGAGCCTAGCCCTATTGAGCCCACCCTCGCGTCGTTGAAACTCAGCACACAGCACTTGCTACCCGGCACTGAACACTGAAGTCCGATACCATCCTCACAATCAGTGAGGCTCCGGGTCAAAACTCACTCATACCGAGGTGTCTATCCGCCCGCAACGATCACGATACTGCGACTAAGAGCGAACGGTTCACACGAAGTGTGGTTTGGCGGAGAGGGTGGGATTCGAACCCACGGTCCCGTTGCCGGGACGCATGCTTTCCAAGCATGTCGATTCGTCCACTCTCGCACCTCTCCGCAATTCTCGGAAATGTGATCTTAGCACGCGCGTTTTTGAGCGGCAAGGTGAGCGTTTGACGCTACTCCGATGCTTTCCTATACTGCCGGACGATCCGCGGAGAGGTCGCATGACGTGAATCTTGAAAGATGGACGAAGCTGCGGGCCCGTGGTACCAGCAGGGAATTCCTATGAGGAGATGGTTGGTCGCTAAGAAGGAGGCGCCGAGATGATTGCAATGGAGACGCTCACGCAATACGCCGTGCGATACGGCCTGCAAGCTGTGGTAGCGATCGGGATTTTCGCCGTCGGAGTGATCGTGGCGAGATGGGCGGGGAACCTGGCAAGACAGCAGCTTGAGCGCCACACGCTCGAGCCGCCGGTCCGGCTGCTGTTGGTTCGCGTCGTCAGAATCATCGTCCTGTTGTTCACGACGGTCATCGCCCTGGAGGCGCTCGGAGTGCCCATCGCTCCCTTGATCGCAGGCATCGGCGTCGCCGGCGTGGGGATCGGACTCGCGCTCCAAGGTGTACTCGGCAACGTCATGGCCGGGCTGTCCATTATCTTCACGAAACCCTACCGGGTCGGCGAGCACATCTCGGTGTTGGGCGTGCACGGAGATGTCGTCATGATCGACATCTTTTCCACCGTCCTCATGCACGCGGATCACTCCCGCGTGATCATCCCGAATCGGAAGATCATCGGAGAGATTCTTCATAATTTCGGCACGATCCGTCAAATGACTCTCACCGTCAACATCGCGTACACGGCCGATATGGACCGGGCATTGGCCATCACGCGGGAGGTGCTCCAGAGCCACCCCAAGATCCTGAAGGATCCAGCTCCGTCGGTCGGTATCAGCGCGCTCGGCCAGCCGGCCATCACCATTGCCATTCAACCCTGGACGGCCGTCGCGGATTACGGTTCGACCCAAGGGGAAATCAACAAGGCAGTGATGGAACGGTTTCGGGCCGCGCAGATCGAGTTTGCCCCTTCCGCCGTTGTACCAAGGCCCTAGGCTCGTCATCCGCCATCGCGGGGATCGAACCGGAACGGTTTCGTCCGTCGCCGCGGAATCGCCCTCACTCAGGAGCATCTTGCATCCAGCCCAGAAAGATTGTTCATATAGGATCAGCGGGGCGGGTACAACTGCTTACGCAGTTCTTGCCAATGACATCGGTCTCCCGCGGCACCGACCTGGCTCGTCGTCAGGCTGCGGGTGTGATTATTGCCAAAGCCGTGAGGATTCGGTTATACACCTGAGTCTCGCTCGAGTTGATTCGACCGACGATTCTCGCAATCAACCCATCGGAAGGCCGTCCACGGAATTAAGGGGAATTTGACGTTCATGCGAGGATCCTCGACCCTGAACGCCTGGGCAATCGTCCTGGCTCTCTGTTTGGCTTTTCCCTTAGCCGCACTCGCCTCGGACACCGATGTAGCGCCCGGTCCTCCGGCCCCGGTCCCCATCGATATTGTGACCTTGAAAGACGGCAGCATTCTGTACGGCGAGGTCATCGAAATGACCGAGGGGACGCTGCTCCTCAAGACCGTGGACAGCGCCGACAAGGCATTCAAGGTCAAGTGGAGTGAGGTGTCCAAGCTGACCGTGACCCATCCTCTCCCGTTCCATTTGAAGGAGGGTACGATCTTGGTAGGCACGACCCAAGCGGACAAGGACGGTTTCCTCCTGCTGAAAGTGGAATCGCTGGCCGAACCCCTGACGATTCCAGTCGGATCGGTCGCCTCCATCAACCCCCTCGTTCAGCCACCGGTTGTTTTCGTCGGCGCGGTGACGGCCGGCATCTCGACAGCGAACGGCAACACCAATTTTCAAAACGCCAGTTTCCTGTTGGACCTCACCGGACGCAGTGAAAAGCTGCGGCTGCTCTTGAACGGCCGGTATGTCTACAACGAGAACAACGGCCAACTCGCCGCCCGGAATGCCCGTGGCACGATCAAGCTCGACTTCTTTTTCACCAAACGTTTCTATGCCTTTACCAGCGCCTACTTCGAGCAGGATACATTCCAGGATCTGAACCTTCGGACCGCACTGGCGACCGGACCGGGCTATCAGTTTATCGACCTGGGCGATTTTTCCGGCCCGTACTTCAAGGACATCACCCTGTCGGGTGAGTTCGGCGTCAGCTATTTCAATGAGGATTTCAAGAATCTTCCCGATCAGTCGTCCGTGCGCGGACGAGGATCTCTGAGGCTCAATTGGCCCATGCTGGATGAGCGAATCGTGCTCTATCATTTCGGCGAATTTTTCCCCTCTTTCCAGAACAGTCAGGACTACTACATCACGATGGACCAGGGCATCCGGTTAAAGCTTATCGAAGGGTTCGTCGCGAATTTTCAGTACACCTACCGCTATAACAACAAACCCCCGGCCGGTGTTCAGAGCACTGACACGCTGTATCTCATCACGTTCGGCTACAATTTCGACACGACGCGACGGCGTTGACTTCGGCTGAAAGTCTCTCTCCTCAATCACTCGATACAAGGAGGGTTCCGATGTTGAAAGAATTCAGGGATTTTGCAATGAAGGGCAACGTGCTCGACATGGCCATCGGCGTCATTATCGGAGGAGCGTTCGGAAAGATCGTTTCATCGCTCGTCAGCGACATTCTGATGCCGCCCATCGGGTTGCTGATGGGGAAGGTGGATTTTTCCAGTCTGTTCCTGACCTTGTCGGGTACCCCACAACCCTCGCTGGTTGCAGCCAAGGCGGCGGGAACGCCGACCCTCAATTACGGCGTATTTCTCCAGAGCGTGTTCGACTTTCTTATCGTCGCCTTCGTGATTTTCATGCTGGTCAAACAAGTCAACCGCTTCAAGCGAGAGGCTCCGCCGGCACCACCGGCCGGCCCTACCAATGAAGAGAAATTGCTGATGGAGATTCGAGACGCGATCAAGAACCAGCGGCATTGAGTATGATGCCATTCCTGAATTCTACGGTCGGCGAGGAACCGCTCCCTCCTCGCCGCGCACGGGAGATCCGTTTCCGTCTGACATAAGAGGGGCCCATCGAAAAGCCAAGGAGGAGTCAATGCGAGGCAAGAGACTGGCAGCGTTCGTCCTGGGATTAGTCGTCACGGTCGGAGTGACGGGGGAGAGCGGTGCCGCCTGGTACTTGCAGGAAGAGGCGCCGAATGACAGCACGAGCCGGGCGCTCAACGAGATGACGGCCAAAGCCAAGGAGGTACCCCCTCCAGCGGATCCGCGCGATCTGCGGATCGCAGAACTGGAACGTATGGTGGCGGAGCGGGACAAGGAAATCGCTAGGCTGAACGGACTGTCGGGCGATTTGAGCCAGGCAAAGGGCCGGAGTGGCGATCTGGAGCGCCAACTGGCCGATCGCGACCGGGAGCTCGCCGATCGTACTCACGAATTGGCGGCACTCCGTTCGAGTGCGAGCGATTCTGAAAAACTTGCCCAACAGCTGTCCTCGACACAACGGGATCTCGAATTCTCGAAGAACCGTACGGTTGATCTTGAGAGGCAGATGAGCACCCTCTCAGCCTCCTCCGGTGCGGAGATCGCTGCCCTTCAGGCCGGCGCAGACGACAAGGACAAGCTCGCCGCCGAGTTGGCAGCGTCGAAACAACGGACAGCGGAGCTTGAAGCGCAGTGCGCAGCCCTCGGAAGCGCCGCGGGCGAGCGAGATAGACTCACGGCCGAGGTGGCGGCAGCCAAACAGCGGACCGCCGACCTTGAGAAGCAGCTGGCCGATCGTGATCGGGATCTCACAGGACTTCGCGGTGACCTCTCGGCGGAGAAGGATACACTCATGGCCGAGGTGGCCTCGGCCAAGCAGCATACGGCCGATCTCGAAAAGCAGCTGGCGGACCGGAATCGGGAACTGGCGAGCCTTCGCGGTGACCTCTCGGCGGAGATGGCGAAGCTGAAGGAAGCCGAACGCGGCCTGATCCGGGCGCTTAGACCCCAGATCGACAAGAAAAACATCACCGTCGACTTGAACAACGAACGGCTCCTCATCAACCTGAACTCCGGCTACCTGTTCGACTCCGGAGACGATCAGCTCAAGCCAGGGGGTGCTGAGGCCTTGAAACAGGTCGGCGCGATTCTGAAGGAATTCCCCGAATACCACGTCGCGGTGGACGGGCACACGGACAACCGGCCGATCCGTGCCGCACTGAAAAGCAAATTTCCGTCCAACGTGGAACTGTCTGAAGCGCGCGCGCGGAATGCCGCAGAGGCGCTGGCCGGTGGCGGATTCTCTGGAGCATCCACCGCCGGCTACTCGGATACCAAACCGGTGGCCTCCAATACCACCGATGCCGGACGGGCCCAGAACCGACGGGTGGAAATCCGCGTGACCAGATAGCGCACCCCCCACGGCGGCAGGAGCCTTCATCAGGAAGGCCCCTGCCGCTGAAGCTCCCCCTCAAGAAATCGAGCCGATCCTCACGGTTGAACTTGGTCGTCGCTTTGACCGTCGTGTCGGGAATGGATGCATCATCCGCCTCAAGCGGAACCACTGGCTGCCCGATCACGCCGCCGCTCTTGTTGAAACGATCAACCGCCACATCGGCCCTGTGCACGTCATGGATCGACGAAGTCTTGTACGAACCGGACAATGGATCGAGGATTCCGATCTTAATCGGCTCAGCCGCCAATGCCGCACTCCGGCGGGGAGAACCGTCTAATACCCGGATCGTTCTATTGTCCGTACGCTTTCCTGTCGTGCGATGACAGAGATCTGGGACAGCCGACTTCCGCGCGTAGGATTGTCGGACAATCCCCATAAGCCCCGCCGCGCGAAAAGACGGAAGAGTAGTTCCAGGGTCGTTGTGTCGTATCGGTCGGATCTGATTGAGATTCCGCGGGTGACAAAGAAGGCATCTCACCCTAGACCGGGCCCCGTGCCTCCGGTTGTCCTGTCACCAATGAGGGGCGTGAGTACCCGACTAGCTGTATTGGTCCTCGGTGTATACCTGTTTGATCGCCCAGAATACTGCTTCCTTGAGTTTCTTCATCTGAGGATCTACCGGGTCTTGCCGGATTTTTTGGAGTTTCTTATCGAGATCAAAGAGTGGCTGGACCGACCGCCGGTCCGGCACCCTTCCAAGCGCCCATGCGACCTCTGTCTGCACAGTGATATCGACGCCCGGAGCGTCCAACATCTCCAGCAGGGGAGGTACCACCGACGAATCATTATGCGTGTTCCCGAGATCCCCAAGCCCTTTGGCGGCCGCGGCCTGCAATTCCGGCTGCTTAGAATGTTTCAAGATGTCGACCAGAATCGGAATGCCCTCCTTACCCATGTTGCCTAACGCTACTGCAGCCTGCTTGGAAAGATCTTTGTCCTTGAGGGCGGCTTTGAGCTTCGGAAGCGCCTCATCCGCCTGCATTTCGCCCAGAAGAGAAATAATCTTGAGCTTACGGATCTGCGGCGTATCCGTCGCTTCCAACAGTTTCAGTAATCGATCCGGCTGACCCCACTCAGCGGTCAGCAAGACCGGGAAATCATACTGCTCGAGTTTCTCCCGCAACTTGCCCGCAGCAAAGACGCCCGGGTCGCCAGCATCGGCCGCCTGCGCGGCTGACACAGCATCCTCGAAGTCAGTCCGCACCTCCTTCTGCCATCTGACCTTCAGTTCACCCAACACATAGGTCAGTTGGCAAGCCGGACCTTTCCAAAGCCGCGACGGGGCATCAGGAAGGTCCGCGTCACCCCCTGCCACGGTCGTGCCCTCCCAGGTCTTTCGTTGTTCGCATTTGACCCTAAACAGGACGTCGTGGGGTTTGCTTGCGTCCCCGATTGTTCGATACCCCAATTCGCTCAGTCGCCGAGCGACAAGCTCGGCGATCGGCGCCGCATCGACAGATCCTTTATCAGACAGCATCAGAGCCTCGACCTGAACCGTCTGAATTTTCTCGAGTTGGGCCTTCTGTTCTGCGGTGAAATAATCTCGATAGGCGAGCGAACGGGACGGATCGACAAGAATCAGAAACCAGAATGCCGTCGTCAGTACCACATGATGTAGAGCAGCGTGCATGGCGGGCCTCATTCAGAGGGTAAGCATGCCGACGAACTACGCCTTCGATGATTATACCGGTTCTCTCGGGCGTCGCAAACCCGGTCGTCAGGAATAGAAGCGATTGAGAGACTTCGGAAGTTCGTACCCCTTGTGAGTACCTCAATCGGTTACGCGGTGACAAATCGTATGCCGCGACCGTCCGCGCCGAAATCTCTCCGCCGCCTTCCCCCAAACCCGCTGACCGCCCCGCAGGAGTATGGGTTGACAGTCGCACATGTCCAACGGTACAAAATACCGGCAGGAGCGCGTAATTTCGCCTGTTTGTTGAATCGGATGAGACCGAACTCCGGGACTCTCCGCCGTGCGAGAGTGGCGGAACTGGCAGACGCGCGAGACTTAGGATCTCGTGGGTAACCGTGGGGGTTCGAGTCCCCCCTCTCGCACCAGGCCCAAGCCAAGGCAGATGCCGCCTGCCCGGTGTTGTCAACGACAGAGGAAGGCAACGACAGCTAGAAGGATTGAATGCAGCCCATGAAAATGGAAATGACAGAGCTGGGGCCGATGAAACGAGCCCTGAAGATCGAAGTGCCGGCAGAAGAGGTTGCGCAGCGGTTTACCCAGGCTTACAAGGAACTGAACCGCCAGGTACAGATGCCGGGGTTCCGTGCGGGAAAAGCCCCCCTCGCGCTGCTGGAAAAGCGCTACGCCAAAGCGGTTGAGGAGGATGTCGTCCGGACCCTTGTCCCTGATTTTTACGACCGAGCCGTCCGTCAGGCCGGCATTTCTCCGGTCCTGGTGGAAATCCCGCCCCTGGAACGGGTCAAGATCAAGAAGGACGCGCCATTTACCTTCACGGCCACCGTTGAGATCAAGCCAACGATCGAATTGCGGGATTATAAAGCTCCGAATCCCATCTCCTTGAAACCGGACAAGCGTAGCATCACCGACGAGCAGGTCGCGAAGGGCATGGATGTCCTGCGGGAGCAGCATGCCCGACTTGAAGCCGCGGCCACCGGCCATCGAGTCGCCGAAGGGGATTTCGTCGTGCTGTCGCTGGCCGGCCACTTGGACGGCCAACCGCTGGACGGGACCAAGAAAGAGGGGCATCTACATCGCGTCGGTTCGAAGGCTTCGCTATTGGGCTTGAGCATCGATCCTCACGTCGTCAACACGACGGAAGGACAGAGCGTCACGATTTCACAGCCTTACCCCGTCGACCACCCAGATCCTCGCGTGGCCGGCAAGACCGTCACCTTTACGCTTGTGGTGACCGCCGTGAAGGTGAAGAAGCTGCCCGATCTGGACGACGAGTTCGCCAAAGACTGCGGAGCCTATGCCTCACTGTCTGAACTCACCGACCGCCTGCGCGGCGAAATGGAGAAAGCGTTGAAGCGCGAAGTTGAGGAACTGCATAAAGATACGATCATAAAACGCCTTATCGACACCCACCACTTCGATCTTCCCGACACGCTGGTTGAGCGTGAGTTGGAGGCCATCATCCGGCAATATGCCCAACAGCAGGGGCGCGTCGGAAACGAGGCTCCTGGGGGCGCAGAGGCGGCTGATCCTGCACAACTCCGTCAGCAGAATCGGGATGAGGCGATGCGCCGGGTGAAGGTCGGCTTGATACTTGAGGCGATCGCCGAGAAGGAAAAGATTAGCGTCAGTCAAGAAGACGTCAACAAGGAGATCAATCGCCTCGCACACGAACTCAAGATCGCCCATGGCGACCTGGTGAAGATGATCCAGGCGGGCGGCCAGGATTCTCTGGCAGAATTGCGGGCACGCATTCTTGCCGAAAAATCTCTGGATTTCGTCTATCGCAACGCCGTGATTCAAGGATAGCCCGACAGCGACTGAGGGTCCGCGAGACCGTCCGGACAATCTGGAAAGGAAGAACCTGCATGCTAGTTCCCATCGTCGTTGAGCAAACGAACCGAGGCGAACGCGCCTACGATATCTACTCCAGACTCTTGAAAGACCGCATCATCTTTCTCGGAGCGCCGATCGACGACATCTTCGCCAACCTGATCATCGCCCAACTGCTGTTCTTGGAGGCCGAGGACCCGGAAAAGGACATCAATCTCTACGTCAATTCGCCGGGCGGCAGCGTCACGGCCGGCCTCGGCATTTACGACACCATGCAGTACGTCAAACCACCGATCAATACGATTTGTCTCGGACAGGCCGCCAGCATGGGAGCGTTGCTGCTGACCGCAGGCACGAAGGGGAAGCGCTTCGCCCTGCCGAACGCCCGCGTGATGATCCATCAGCCGTTGGGCGGCTTCCAGGGCCAGGCCACCGAGATCGACATTCATGCCAGAGAAATTCTGAAGATTCGGGAACGCCTGAATGAAATCATGGCGAAGCATACGGGTCAGCCTATCGAGAAAATTGCGCTCGATACGGAACGGGATTATTTCATGTCCGGGGAGGAAGCCAAGCGCTACGGCCTGATTGATGAGGTCATCACTCGCGCCCCCAAGGCCCTCAAAGCGGTAGGATCGGACAAGGACGGCTCTAAGGATAAATAGCCGGTACCGGCGCAGGAGGACGCATGGCCAAGCAGGAAAAGATGGATCGGCATCTGCGATGTTCGTTTTGCGGGAAAAGCCGCGACGAGGTCCGCAAGTTGATCGCTGGGCCGACTGTCTACATCTGTGACGAATGCGTCAACCTGTGCAACGACATCATCGCGGAGGACTGGGAAGAGGCCAAAGAAGAGATCTCATCCAAGCTGAAAAAGCCGGCGGAGATCAAGCACCATCTTGACCAGTATGTAGTGGGACAGGAACGAGCGAAGCGCATTCTCTCCGTCGCCGTGCACAATCACTACAAACGTATCTCCGCCAAGGAGAAAGACGTCGACGACGTTGAACTACAGAAAGGCAATATCCTCATGGTCGGCCCCACGGGGACGGGCAAGACCCTACTGGCGCAAACATTGGCCAAGTATCTGGATGTTCCTTTCACACTGGCCGACGCCACCACGCTGACTGAAGCCGGCTACGTCGGCGAAGACGTCGAAAACATCATCCTGAAACTCCTTCAAGCGGCAGACTATGATGTCGAACGGGCCGAGAGGGGCATCGTCTACATCGATGAGATCGACAAGATCAGTCGGAAGAGCGACAGCCCCTCGATCACCCGTGATGTCTCGGGTGAAGGTGTCCAGCAAGCGCTGCTCAAACTGATCGAGGGAACCGTCGCCAATGTGCCTCCTCAAGGCGGTCGCAAACACCCTCATCAGGAATTCATCCAGGTTAACACCAGCAATATCCTGTTCATTTGCGGTGGCGCCTTCGTCGGGCTTGAGCAACTCATCGAACAACGGCTGAACAGAAAATCCATGGGATTCGGCGCCGAGATCCGGAGCCGAGGCGACATCCGGCTCGGCGAGCTGTTCGAGCAAGTGCAGCCCGAGGATTTCCTGAAATACGGTCTGATCCCTGAGTTTGTCGGCCGCCTTCCGGTCGTGGCCACGCTCGACGAGCTGGACGAACGCGCCCTGATCCGCATCTTGACGGAGCCGAGAAACGCCCTGACCAAACAATATGAAAAACTCCTCTCCTTCGAGAAGATCAAGCTCAAATTCACGGAGGGCGCTCTCGGTGCTGTCGCACGAAAAGCGTTTACGCAAAAAACTGGCGCACGGGGTCTTCGGGCGATCTTGGAAGAAGTCATGCTGGACGTGATGTATGACGCCCCATCCCAGAAACAGATCAAAGAAGTACTCATCACGGAAGACGCGATCCTCGGGAAACACGCGCCGATCCGAATTTTCGAGCAAGACAAGGACGCCAAGACAGCCTAGGACCGGCCACCCGTCGCACTGCTCTTCGTATCTAGCTGCGATCCCACCGGGCGAGGCTTCTTTTCCGCTCCCACCCTCACTACCGGCCGACCGCCGTTGATAAGTGTGTGGTTTTCCTCGACAAGCGGAAATGCTGCGCTATACTTGCGCTGTATCGCCACGCTGGGGGAAGTCGTGAAGTATCACGTCGTGTCTAGCCTCAGACACAAAGGTAAGACGATCGAGATGGATTCGGCCCGCGAGATCGTCACACTGCTGGCCATCAACGGCGAATCGATGGGAAATCTCTCCTGGGATTTCGTGATCGACCAAATTCTTGCGTATAGAAAGCCTCCGGCTGCACGTGAGTCACGCTCCGAACCGCGAGTCACTCTGTCATTTCGAGTGAAATACAAGACTCCCGAGGGACAGCAATTCGAAAGTCGGGCCGATGGGATCGGAGGCGGTGGCCTCTTCATCGAGAGTCTCACCCCTCTCGCCGTCGGAACCCAACTCGCTATGGAATTCTCCCTGCCGGAATGCCCGAACGAATGGCTCCCGGCCAAGGGCCTGGTCGCATGGGTCTGTCCGAAGGCCGATCAGTACACATTCAGCCCTGGAATGGGCGTTCGGTTCACGGAAATTGCCCCGGAGATCCGGAACCGGGTTGTGGAACTCGTGAAGAGCATCCAGCATGTGGGCAAACCGGCCGCCTGATGGATTCAGGAGCCGCTGCGCAGCGATTGTCTAGCCGAAGGACAGACCCGATGAAATTTCCGGTCACGATGACACCGGGGCATGATGGGACAACCCTCGAGATCGACACCAATCAAGAGCTGATTGCGCTGCATGAGAAGCACGGCGAACTACTCGGCACCATGACATGGCAGGAAATCATCGAACGAATTGTGGCCACCAACGACGCCCATCGGTTTGCTCATGCCCGCGCTCACGCGCGGGCTCCGCTTGCCGTCAAGGTCCGCTATACGACGCCGGAGGGAAAGCAATACGACAGTCTGACGGGCGGCATCGGTGGAGGAGGGTTGTTTATTGAAAGCAGCACGCCTCTGGCGCCGGGAACTGAATTGGCCGTTGAATTCACCCTGCCGGACCGCCCGTGGGCCAAGCACAAGGCCAAAGCCAAAGTCGCCTGGACCAGGAACAAACCCGAGCGCTTCCTGCTCTTTCCCGGGATGGGGGTTCAATTCACCGCTATCGACGATCAGGCTCGGAAGGAGTTGGTCGAATTGGTGGCCGCCCTGAATCGCTCGCGTGTTATGTAGGCTCGCGTTCCGCCCACCGACGCACAGTCCGATTCCTATCCGTTCTCGCCGCTTGGTCGAGCGCCTGTCGCGTGGCCTCATCCCCGGTCATTCGCAGTCGATAGGCTGCTTCCGCGCGGACGCTTGGATCAGGATCTCTTGTCAACTGTTCTCGTACCCGAGCCATCACCGCCGGCGTATTCATCTCCCCCAGAACGGCGACCGCTCTTTGACGCACCTGGGGATCCGGATCATCCCGCAGCACCGCTTCGAGGATGCTCAGCCATGGCGTGACATCGACGTCGACCAGCGCCGACAGCGCCGCTCTTCTAAGCTCGACATCAGGTGAAACCAGGAGATCCGCCATGGAGCGGAGCGACCCGACCGGCGGTTCCAGTTCACCGATCGCCAGGATTGCTGCCTGTCGCACCGATTCCTGCGGATCGGCCAAGGCGCCCAGCAGCCGGGGAATCACATTATCCCGGGACGATGCCCCAAGCCGACCGACTGCTCGGGCCGCGGCACGTCGGACGGTCGCGGACTCGTCGCTCAGAAGGTCGGCTACGGGCAAGGCGGCGGTTTGGTCTCCGATCTTCCCCAAGGCTTCTGCAGCCGTCTCCCGGGTATCCGCACTGCAATCACGGAGAAGAGCCAGAAGGACGGTTACGGCCTCATCCCGCGACGGCGGTGTTTCTCGAACGCATCCGGGGGACCACAAGAGACCCACTGCAATCAATGCAGGTACGGCACGACGGTATGCCTTACTACATCCCCGTTCGGCGTCCTTGCCCGTCGATCGCCTCACGCTGGTTTGGGGGGATCTTCCTGAACGACCGGGAGTTCTTTGGCGGCTTCGATCGATTGTTGCAGTTCTTTCTGAGCTGCGTCCATCTCGGCTTGAATGGTCCGCATCTCAGGGTCAACCGAATTGCGCACGTCCGCCACGGCTTGCTTGAACGTCCGCAAAGCATCCCCCAAGCCTTCACCCAAGCTCTGCATATCCGCCGGGGAGATGCCGGTCGGTTGCGCCGCCTTCGCCTTCATCGACGCCTGCTGCGCCTGGACGCGAGCCACCGCATCCTTGTTCACGACGGCCGACGGCCGCTTGGTCATCACAGGCTTCTGCTGCGCGTTCTGGGGAAGAGGGGGGTACTGCCCCCGCATCATGGGTACGGGCGCCGCGGCCCGTTCTTCCATGGTAGGAGGGCGTTGACCCACGTCGGTCGCAGCCGCCGAAACGGGAGCCTTGGAGGAGGCTGAGTGGACCTGCGGTCCCATGTTGTACATCGCAGCCGCGGTGGTTCCGGGAGTCAATTCCGGACCGGGCGTGTACGGCGCCGTGGGTTTCGGCTGAGGGGATGCCGCTGCGGAACTCGCTGGAGGTTGTACCTGGTGGATGTCGGATTGACTCGCGGGTGGCACGGCCTGTTCAGATTGCGTCGCTTCCGGGGAGGGGATGTCGTGGACCTCTTTCTTAAATCCCTTGAGGGCCTTCCCGACGCCTTCCCCGATTTGAGGAAGCTTACCCGCCCCAAAGATGATGAGTACGATCGCCAGGATGATGATCAATTCCGAAATACCCATGGTGCCGAACATGGCATCGTCCTTTGGCTCGCGCGAAGAAGGCGACCTCGCAGGTGTCCACTGTATAGGCCGACCGGATCTGCTGTCAAGGAAGCGCTCCGAGTGAAGCCCCGTCACAACAGCGGTGCCAACGCTTCCTGAAGCGGAAGTCCGAAGACCAGCGCGTTGCTTTCGGACAGATAGACATCGAGTTCGCTCCTGATGCCGAATTCGCCCGGCAGATAGATCCCGGGCTCGATGGAAAAACACGTGCGCGGGATGAGTCTACGTGTCTCTTGCGTCTCGAGGCCGTCGATATTAGCGCCGTTGCCATGCACCTCCTCGCCGATCGAATGGCCGGTGCGGTGAAGGAACTGGGGGCCGTAGCCACCCGCCTCAATGACGCGCCGGCAGGCATTATCGACCTCCCATCCGAATGGACGGATTCCTGCCGCCAGTTGCCCACGCACGAAATTCAATGCTGCATCCCGGCCCTCCTTGACGAGATTGAATACTGCGCGGTGCTTATCGGGAACGGTCCGTCCGGCAAACGCGGTCCATGTGATATCCGCGTAGACCGAACCGGCCCTCGCGCGTTTGGCCCAGAGATCGATCAGGACCAGATCATCCCGCCTGATGTCGGTGGATCCGGACGGCGGGGGTCCGTAATGCGGATCGGCACTGTGCGCGCCGACGGCGGCAATCGGCGCACTCGAAGTCGTCATCCCTGCGTCCCGGATCCGACCAAGAATGAATTGCTGCAAGCCGTATTCTGTCAGGACCCTTCCGCCGCCCACCATTTCTCCGACGTGCGCAAAGGCTTCGTCCACGATCCGTCTCAGCGCCTCGGCCGCATACTGGTGAGACTCCAGTTGCGCATCGGTCCAGACCGCTTCAAAGATTTGAGTCAGATCGCCCGAACTGACGATCTCGACTCCGAGGCTCTCGACGAGTTCGACGGTTCCCGCATCGACCCGCGACACATATGGCACGGCGTTCATGGGAGAATACTGCATCACGACTCGGCGCCGCCCCTCCAATATCTGCGAGAGTAATTCATGCTGTTGAGTCCAAGACACATACAGGTGGGACTCGCCGGGCAACGGATCCAACACGTACGGCTCGATACGGTGCAACAGCTTTTGCGGGGTTCCTTCGGTCGGAATCCAGTAATACCACCGCCTGGTGACGTGCATGGCAACGTCAAGCAACAGGATGCGGTAGCTCAGCGGATCGCTCCCTCGGAAGTCGTAGAACAGCCAGCCGTCGATGCCTCCGGCCTCTTTCAGTGCCAGTTGAACGGCTCGCACACGGTCCAGGTGAGGCTGATCGGTCACGAGGCGCATCTTATCGTCGGGTCTGCGGAGCCGTCAACGACGTGACGGTCGGCTATTAGGGCATGCTACAATGCCCCTCATGCCGACGGACCCCTGTACTGAATCAATTCAATACAGAATCACGCTGTTCTTCGGGCCGGAGGCGGTGGAAGGGAAGCCTTCCACCCATGCCTGCGTGTTCAACGTCAAGAAGCGCAGTTGGAAGGGGGGCATCCAGGTGCTCGTGGAGATTACCGAAGCTCAAATACAGGCAAGCCGCACCGCCACACAATTTTCTCGGTGGCTCAGCCAAACCTTGGCCGCCACGAGATTGGACGATCACGTATCACAGGAAGCGCGGGCCGGCGAGGTGTTCGTCCAAGCTCTCTGCCGCTACCGGCTCGAACGGCTGTTACAGGCCGGCATCGCCCAGGAGAACCAGCGTCTAACGGCCGACGCATGGAACGCCGAAACACAAGCCGATCTGATCCGGCGCACCGACTTCATCCGATCCTACGTCGCGGCCGAAATGGACCTTCAGCCCGGAGATCCGACTTATACCAGGGACACCTAATGCCTTCAAGAGGCAGGGGGGTTGCATTCACAGGTGAATTTGTTATAACCGACAGGGGCATGCATGTGGATGGCCCTCAGGTGCCACCGCCGCAGTTCATATTTTTCCAGTTGAAGAAGGAGGGCCTTCCGTGAATCTTCATTCGCCTTCATCGATATCCGTCACCGCCTGGTCCAGGGCAGTCGCCATGATCCTTGTCCTGGCGTTGTGCATGTTCACCATGGCGCCACAGGCCGGGAGTCAGGATGCCGCCCCGGCCCCTTCGTCCGAAGGCGGCAGCGCCTCGGGCGCCGGCATTGGAGTGCTTTCGGGTTTGAGCACAATTCTCTATCTGCCCTTTAAGACCGCTTTCGCCATCGGGGGCGGCTTGGTCGGAGGCTTGGCCTATGTGTTCTCCGGTGGAAACGAGAACGCAGCGAAGAGTATTTGGACCACCAGCATGTACGGCACTTACGTCATCACCCCGGAGCATTTGCGCGGTGACAAGCCCATCCGCTTCCTCGGGGTAGCCGACAGTGCGGAAACGCCGCCGTCGTCGGTGGTGGAGCCAGCCCGCTGACCTGATGAAACCACTCATCGGCGTCACGCCTGATTTCAATGCCGGTGATCGAAAAGACTGGGGAGGTAGGGAGCCCACATACTTCCTGCGGGCGCGCTATGTTCGCGCCGTCGAAGAACTTGGTGGGATTCCCATCGTTCTTCCCCTTGCCACGGACCGCGATGCCCGCCGCCGCCTACTCACCAGTATTCATGGTTTACTCCTGACCGGCAGCGGTCCGGATCTCCCGCCCGGACTGTACGGGGAACGCCAACGATACACATTCGATCTCGTAAGCCAGCGACGCTCGACATTTGAACTTGAGATGGTCCGGATGGCCCAAGCCGCCGACTTGCCGGTCCTGGGCATCTGCGGGGGGATGCAGACCATGAACGTGGCATTGGGGGGCAGTCTCTTCCAGGACATTGCCTCCCAGGTGGAAGAGGCCCTCAAACATCGCCAAGCGGCACGCGCAACCCGCCTCAGCCATGCGGTACGCGTCACCCAGCACAGCCTCCTTCGTCGAATCCTCCGCGCAGCCACCGTCCGTGTCAACAGCTCTCATCATCAGTCCGTCAGAGATGTGGCCCCATCGCTCGTGGCGAGCGCCGTGGCTCCCGACGGGATCGTAGAAGCCATTGAGTCACGGCAGCACCATTTTTTTCTCGGGGTGCAGTGGCATCCGGAGTTTCTCTTCGATCGGCATCGGCCCCATCGGCGACTGTTTGAAGCGTTCTTGCGTGCTGCGCAACGGCGCCCGATAACGCGGTGACGCTCAGTTGGACCACAGCAAATGCGGAGATACCTGCTATACTTGGCCTGACGTACACGATCAGGTGATTGACGCCCTCCGATTGTCTCTTCCGCGCACAAGAGATAACCAGTGATACGCAGCCTCTTTCGGACCAAGCCGATTCAACAGATTCTGGCAGACGCCGATCATCCCACCCATCGACTGAAGAAAACCCTGACAGCCTGGGACCTCACCTGCCTGGGCATCGGTGCGATCATCGGAACCGGCATCTTCGTCCTGATCGGCACCGCGATTGTCGGAGATGACCACAGGCCTGGAGCGGGACCGGGGATCATCCTCTCCTTTGTCCTATCCGGACTGACCTGTGCGCTGGCCGCCCTGTGCTATGCCGAAATGTCGGCCATGATTCCCGTAGCCGGGAGCGCCTACACATTTTCCTACGCGACGCTCGGAGAAATGCTCGCCTGGCTGACGGGATGGAATCTGATCCTCGAGTATGGGGTCGCCTGCGTGGCGGTCGCCATCGGTTGGTCCGGCTATTTCAACAATCTGCTCCGGCTGGCCGGCATTGAACTCCCCCATTGGGCGACCCATCCGCCAGGTGGTTCCGAGGGGGGTGTCGCCAACCTTCCCGCTGCCATCATCGTGCTCCTCGTAACCGTCGTCCTCGTCGTTGGCATCAAGGAAAGCGCGCGAATGACCGGCATTGTCGTCGTGATCAAACTAGCCGTCATTCTGTTCTTCATTGGGATTGGAAGTACCTCGTTGAATTCAAGCAACTGGTCTCCGTTCATGCCGCAGGGGTTTGCCGGTGTGGGAGTGGCCGCCGCCATCGTCTTCTTCGCGTATATCGGATTCGATGCCGTTTCAACGGCGGCTGAGGAGGCTAAGAACCCTAAGCGCGACGTTCCTATTGGGATTATCGGATCGTTGACCGTCTGTACGATCCTCTACATCGCGGTGGCGACTGTGCTGACCGGGCTGGTTCCGGTCAGCCGGATCGACATCCACGCTCCGGTGGCGGAGGCGTTGCAGCTCGTCGGATTCAAGTGGGGGGCCGCGGTCGTGGCGATCGGCGCCGTAGCCGGGATCACCAGCGTTCTTGTCGTCATGATGCTCGGACAGATTCGGGTATTCTTCGCGATGTCGCGCGATCGACTGCTCGGTCCGTGGCTATCCGCCGTCCATCCTCGTTTCGGCACGCCGCATAGAGCCACGATCCTGACCGGCATCGCCGTGGCGGTCCTTTCGGCGCTGATTCCCATCGGAGAGGCCGCGGATATGACCAACATCGGAACGTTCTTCGCGTTCGTCCTCGTCTGCGTCGGCGTCATCGTGCTGCGCTACACCAACCCGGACTATCCCAGACCGTTTAGGCTTCCGTTCATGCCAATCGTCCCGGTAGCCGCCACATTGGCCTGTCTCTGGCTGATGTGGCAGCTGCCCGGACTGACATGGATTCGCTTCGGCGTCTGGACGGTCATCGGTATCCTGATCTATCTCGGGTATGGACTCAAACAGAGCAGGCTGGCAACGCTCGAGCCGCATGCGCAGCTCGTCTACCCTGAGAAGCAACCATGATCAAGCAGCCGGACCGCCTTCGGGCTCGGCAGCAGAAACCGGTGCAGACGGCTGAGGCGCGGCTGTCGGAGAGGAGGGAGCTCCTGCTTGAGTTGCCGCAGGTGGAGCCGCGGGTTTGGGAGGAGCGGGTGGCTTGGGAGGCGCAGGCTTCTCCGGCTTGATTCCACCGTCCCATGACGGCCCGGAGTACATGTCGGCCGACAGTCCCTTGGCCTTCCACTTGTTCTCGAAATCCGCGGCAGCCTTGTTGGGAGTCTCTCCGGTCCCCACCACCTCGTTCCAAGGATAGACCTTCGGACCAATCTGACATTGGTTGTCCGTCCTTCTCAGGTACAGCGCGATCGGGTTCCCGCGATACGGCCCAAGGAATATGTGCACGCAGCCGACGTATTCGATCAGATTGGCCATGTCGACTCCAGAGAAGCGGCATGATGCCACAAGCCATAAGCGTAGGGCAAGGAGGCTGCCCCGTTTGCTCGCACAATGCGCCCTGTCCAGGTGCACGCCTCCACGCTGCACCGAGGGCCGGGCGCATGTACGAGAGGTTGACGCACCACAGCTCCACCGGCGAAGTCGCTCACTGTCGGCGCAAGTGATGGAGGAGAAAGGAAGCGCGGAACCAGCACCCCTACGGCGAGATCGTATGAGGTTGTGCGGGGACCTTACGGACCAGAAAGACGCCGACCACCAGCACCATGATCACCATCACGTTCAGCCCCACATCCATGAGGTACTGATAGAATTGATTTTCATTCATCGACGGGAGATGGGACAGCTCTGCGCTGGCGGTCAACACACGTCGCGTGCAGGCGATGATGCCGACGGCCAGATAGGGTTCAAGATCGAGCACCTCAGTCTGGAGGAAACGGATCACCGTGCGAAACAACTCGAGCAAAATGATCACGAGCAAGATATCGTTCAACAGCTTGAGACCGGACGGCAAGAGCCCGATCTGACCGGCTCTGGTGGCGAACACGTACCAGGCATGGGCGAACAAGAGCATGCCCAAAACCAGAAGACTGAATCCGGCTGTCATATAGCCGAGCCGGTCCAGCCATTCCATCACCCCACACCAGCGGTTCATGACTGCTTTGCGATCCTGCATGGAATCCTCTTACTTCATCCGGATCATGCGGTTCCAGCCGGCGCATTCGGTTGAGCGTCCGATCCTCCCTCTGGATCTGCTCCCCGCAACGCTCCGTACCTGAGATCCCGCATCGAACTCACGGTGAGTGAGTGACCGCAACAGCGGATTTCCTTGAAGCCGGCACCCCCGTCCATGATCATAACCCGCAGCCCACAGGAATCAGGGTAGAACTTCTTTTCATCGAGAACCACGGCCAGCGGCAGGGCGCCCTTCTTCCGGCCGCCGGATGGGTGGATTTCGGGAACAACATCCTCATCGGTTAGTTCATGATCGCAACACATGATCTTTTCGAAGCCTGCTCCTCCCCCCATCACCTTGACCACCAAGCCGCACGAGTCAGGATGGCGCTTTCGCTCATCGATCAGGTCGCCCTTTTTCAGCGGCACGGGATCTCCTTCACAATACGATTATGGTTAAAGAGTCTGCGGAATCGACGCCTTGGCCATTCTGGCCCCTGTCTGATACACGCTCTGCAAGAGCGCTCGGTGGGTCCGGCAACCGACGACGAGCCTTGCGTCGGAAATCGATGCCGGCCTGTAGGGGAGCACATAGCGCTGCTTCAACCGTTGAATTCTCGCCACGGACTGATCCAGACGCTCCATCGTGATGTCGCCAGCCGCCACAGACTGTTCGATCGCCTCAAATGCCTCCACTTCACGCCCCCGATCTTTGCAGATCAGGAGCACGTCGCAACCGGCCTGGATGGCGCGGACGGCGGCATCGGCGATTCCATAGTGGTCGACGATCGCGCGCATCTCCAGATCATCTGTGAGTACGACGCCGTCATATCCGAATTGATCCCGCAGCAGCTGCGTGACGATGAACGGAGACAGCGTCGCGGGGCACTGCGGGTCCAGCGCCTTGTAGAGGACATGCGCGGTCATCATCGCGGCCACACCAGTGGCGACCGCACGCCGAAACGGCACCAACTCCATCGTGTCGAGCCGTTCCCGAGAGGCCTCCACCACTGGAAGCTCCTTATGGGAATCTGTCACGGTATCGCCATGACCTGGGAAGTGCTTCCCGCAGGCCACCACCAGGTTGTCCTGCAGCCCGGCGACCGTGAGGATGCCCGATTCGCTGACGAGGTCTGATGTCGCCCCAAACGCTCGGTCGCCGATGATCGGATTGTTCGGGTTACTGTTCACATCAAGTACGGGTGCCATGTTCATGTTGATTCCAACGGCCCGCAGCTCCTTCGCGATGGTTGCGGCAGCCGCATAGGTCAACTCGGCGGAGTTGCACCGGCCCAGCACCTCGCAAGGAGGAAAAATCGTGAAACCGGCCGGCAATCGCGAGACGCGGCCGCCTTCCTGGTCGATCGAGATCACGAGGGGCGACTTTGGGTTGCATCGCTGCAGATCGTTAGTCAATTCCACGATCTGGCCGATGGACTCCAGATTCCGCGAGAAGAGAATGACGCCGCCCGGTTTGTAGGTTTTCAGAAAGCCCGCGAGCTCGGGCGTCACGGACGTGCCCATGAAACCGATCATGAACAGCTGGCCGACCTTTTCGCGAATCGTCATGTGAGATCGTACCACGCTACAAACTCCGATCGATCAGATACTGAATCAGCAGCCTCGTGCCGATGCCCGTCGGACCCTTGGAAATATAGGCCCGCTCCCGCTCGCTCCAATCGGTGCTCGCAATATCGAGGTGCACCCACGGATAGTCGCCCACGAATTTGCTTAGGAACAGCGCGGCGGTGATCATGCCTCCTCCGCGGCCTCCGATATTCCGCATGTCCGCGACATCGCTCCGCAGCTGCTCAAAATACTCTTCCCACAGCGGCATCTCCCAGACGCGTTCGCCCGACGTCAGGCCGGACTTCCGCACCTGCTCCTTCAGCCTGGCGTCCGTTCCGAACATGCCGATGGCGAATTGGCCGAGAGCCACGACACAGGCGCCCGTGAGGGTTGCGATATCGACCAGGGCTGCGGGATTGTAGCGCTGGGCATAGAAGAGCGCGTCGGAGAGAATGAGCCGCCCTTCCGCGTCGGTATTTTGCACTTCGACGGTCTTGCCCGAGAGCGTTTTCACGATGTCGCCCGGCTTCATCGCTCGCCCTCCCGGCATGTTCTCCGCCACCGGTAGAATACTGATAAGCCGAAGCGGCAGCTTCAGGCGAGCGGCTGCCCTGACTGCCGCCAGCACCTCGGCGCCGCCGGTCATGTCCGCTTTCATGTGCTCCATGTTCTCGGCCGGCTTCAGCGAGATCCCTCCCGTATCGAACGTGATGGTCTTTCCGACGAACACGACCGGACGCTCATCCTTTTTCCTGGCCCGATTGTATTCCAGAATGAGGAATTTCGGCGGCTCGTGACTGCCCCGGGCCACGCCCAGCAGCGCCCCCATACCAAGTTGCTTCATGTCCTTCTGCTCAAGCATCTTGAGCGTAAGATGCTCCTGCTTGGCGATCGCTTTGGCTTCGTCGGCGATGCGCGTCGGGGTCATGACGTTGGAGGGATGATTGCACAGGTCGCGGACGAACATCGTGGCCTCCGCCGTAGCAAGACCCCGGCGGACGCCTTCGGCACTCTGACGCACCTGACTCTTTTGCGGCACGAGCAGGGTCATGAAACCGATGTCTCTTGCGTCGGTATCCTCGGTGCGGTATGTCATAAACTGATACCCGCCGAGAACGGCGCCTTCCGTCATGGCCTGAGTGATCTCCACCGCAGAGTGTCCCTTGGGCGTCGCCGTCGGATAGCAGACCGTGAACGCATCCACTTTCGCTTGGCGCGCACGTTTAGCCGCGTGCCCCATCGCCTGTCGCAGGGTGTCCAGCGTCAGAGACTTTTTCTTTCCCAATCCGATCAAGAGCAGGCGTCTTGCCGGCACCTTGCCTTGCGTGTGAAACAGCATCGTTTCGCCCGTCCGACCCTCGAACTCTCCGCTCCGGAGGAGACCTTGCAGCGAGCCGCCGAGCGCCTTATCGATCGCGCCTGCATCCTGCTTGGCCAAGGCTTCCCCTTCACAATGCGTCAGGACCAGGACCTCGACCGACTCGGACTCGGGCCGCCCCGCGTTGATCTGAACCTGCATCAGCTTCATGACCCTCCCCTTCTTGCGGTTGCTTGAGCGTGAGATTCCGGCCGCCAGACCGACGGCCAGAACCGGTTTCTTAGACGCCGCGCGCGTCCGGTGCCCAAATGAACTTGTGGAGTTGCAGCTGGAACCGAACCGGCAACCGGTCCGTCAAGATCCATTCAGCGAGCTGTCGTGGTTCAAGGCTCTCGAAGACCGGACTCATGAGCACCGGGCACAATCCTGCCAGACCATACCGCTCGATGATCCCGACCGCCCAGTCGTAGTCGTGCCGGCCGGCGATCACGAATTTGACTTCGTCCTTTGCGCTCAACCGCGTCAGGTTCTGCCACCACATCCGTTCCGTCATCCCGCTTCCCGGACACTTCACATCGAGGATCACGTGCGCACGGCGGTCAACCGGCGAAGTATCGATGGCGCCGCTGGTTTCAATCAGCACCGTGTAGTCCGCCTCACACAATGACTCGATAAGCTGGAGGGCTTGGGATTGCGCCAGAGGCTCTCCCCCGGTGATTTCGACGAGTCTGCACCCGTATGACTTGACGGTGGTCAACACGTCGGCAACGGACATCTCTTCTCCTCCATGAAATGCGTATGCCGTGTCGCACCACGTGCAACGGAGGGGACAGCCGGTCAGCCGTACAAAGACGCAGGGCTGCCCTGCGTAGGTGGATTCCCCTTGGATACTGTGGAAGATCTCGGTGATTCGCATGCCGAACGTTCCGTTCTGGAGATCGCTCACGCGCGCCTCTACCGCCAGCGCACGATCGGCCAGTGATGTTGCACGGCGACCGTGCCCATCCCGCAGATGGGGTTAACGACCGTCGGATGGCCGACCGCTCTGAGTATCTCAAGATCTCCCGCACTATCGCCATCGGCGAAGCAGGACCCTAAGTCGACATCCAACTCGGCAGCCAGCCTTTGAATGACTGCTCGCTTCTCTTCGCCGTAGGGCAGGGCAGCCACCAATCGGCCCGTATAGAGTCCTTCGACCTGCTCAGGTACTGCCGCAATAGATCGATCGATGCGGAGCACCTCCGCAATGGGTTGAACGAGGAAATCCAGCGAGCCGGTGATGAGAACGATCCGGTGCCCGGCGCGACGATGTTCTTCCATCCGCCTCATCCCAGCGACCACCACGACGGGGCAGATCTCCTCGCGACAGAACTCCTCTCCCAGCGGCCCAATCACTTGGGTCGGTTTACCGGTGAGATACAACTTGTGCTCCCGGAGAGGCTGGAGCGACGGCGCGGGCAAATGCCGGAGGAGCCATCCTGCGCTGGTCCTCAATTCCGGCCACCCGACGACCTTCCACCTCCAGAGGGACCGGAAGAATCGCACCTCGGTGGCCTCGCCAGGCAGCAAGGTGTTGTCCAAATCAAAAAACGCGGCGACCTGAGTCCCGGTCCGAGATCGGGAAAGCATATGAGCGGGCGGCATTGATGAGTCGTCCTGAGTCGGATGATCCGAAAGGTGTGCACAGAACCCATTCGAGACGTGCGGGCCGATTCTACCGAACGTTCCGTTCGTTGACAAGAATTTTGGGCTCCTCCTATAATGCCGCTCCCTCTGAGTCGGATGGCCACCCGCTGCGTGTCGCGAGGAGCAGGATGTTCAAACGGGCCGGCGACTAGACGTCAGTCAGCGAGAGCCAAGTGCTCAGGCATGCACAAAATGCCCGTAGAACAACGCCGCAGGGAGCCTGCGAATGAGGCGTAGGAGGGATGTTACGTCCCAGTGAAACAGGCGACCGAAAAGGACGTTGAAGGGCATTTTCAGTGTGCCTTTAGTGCCGAAGTGGTGGAATGGCAGACACGCACGTTTGAGGGGCGTGTGGCGAAAGCCGTGCGGGTTCAAGTCCCGCCTTCGGCACCAACATCATCTTCTCTCAAGTTGTGACGCCGGCTGACACAAGACTGGGCGGCTCGTTTCATCGGTCACCTGCTCCCGGTTTCACGTCCAAAGCCTGCATCAAGCGGACCTCTCCACGTGAAAGACGCCAATTGTTTGCCCTCCCACACAGCGGATGCTAGAGTGATCCATGAAACGTACACGACCGAAATGAGTCGTGTCGGGGCGGATATGACCATAAAGCGAACGGGGAGCGCTATGCCTTCCATTCTGATCGTTGACGATGAGCACCAGATTCGCCAACTGATTCGAACGACGTTTGAAGAAGCCGGATATCGCGTCGCAGAGGCCAGCAACGGACGAGACGCGCTTGAGCAGTACCGCCTTCAACCCGCGGACGTCGTGATTACGGATATCTTAATGCCCGATCAAGATGGCTTGGAGTGCATTACCGTCTTGCGACGCGAATCGCCAAGCGTGAAGATCATCGCCATTACCGGCGGCAGCGACATGATCGGAGTCCTTGGATTTCTGGACGTCGCAAAAATGCTGGGCGCGCACAGCACGCTGCAAAAACCCTTTGAGATGAAAGCTCTACTGGACGCAGCTGAATCCGCGCTCCTTGCCTGAAGATTCCGTTATACTCGGCCCGCCCCGCGTTGACAAAACCGTCCCCCACACTCACACTGGAACAAACCGGACACATGCTACGGTATGAACCAGTTCCGGGTCCAACTCATCAACGCGTTCGCAGGCAGTACCGTCGTGGCCATCGGCGCCTGGCTGGCGTGGGCTCAACTCTCGCCTGTCGGAGGAGGTATCATCTTTGCCGTCTCTCTTGGATTTCTGGCACGGAGAGGTAGAACCATCACCACGATTTGGGCCTGGGTCACCTTGCTGTTGGGAATCGAGAGCTTCCTCTGGCCGATCGTCACAATGCAGCAAATCAGTTCCACAACCTCTCAGCCCTCCGACGAGCAGCTGGGCGTGCTGCTCTCCGCCGCGCTCATGGGCATTCTCTCCGCAGCGTTTTGGTTGGCCTTTTCCTACGGATTGTTTAAACGATCGGCAACACCGGCCGTGGGATCCGTCGGAGACGCGCCTCCGGCCGTGCGCGCTGCTTCCCGAAAGAAACGCTGATCACCACATCTCGACGGGATCCACATCGACGTCGAATTTGACGGCATGACTCGGATGGGCGTCCTCGACGAGTTCAAGACTCTGCCGCACCAACCGCACGCCCTGTTCCCGCCAGGCAGACTTGACCAAAATCTGGCGTCGATGCCGCCCGCGAATGTTGGGTCCAGGAGGCGTAACCGGCCCGAGTACGGCATCCTCACCAAAACCGGTTGGTCGCACCGTATCCGACATGATCAGAGACGCCCGGAGCCGGTCGACCAGATCACACGCGGCCTTCTCGACAAGGTTCCGATCCCTTCCTGACACGTAAAGCCCGATCAAGTGAACGGCCGGCGGATACCGGAGCGCTCTTCGATGGCGAAGTTCTTCGGCGGAGAATATCGTCTCATCCTCGTGAACGACGGCCTGAATGGAATGATGGGACGGCAGGTGAGACTGGATCACGACGCGTCCCCCGTCTTTGGCCGGGCGGGCCAGCGCCGCGGCCCCCCAGAGCATATGATAGCTGCGCTCGGCTGCTCGGAAATCGGGAAGATTGAGACTGGCGTCGGCATAAAGGACACCGACAAGACCGACCAGAGGCACGGCATAGTCCCGAAGGACCAGTTGCGTCCCAATGAGAACATCCCACTGACGGTCCTGAATGACTTTCCACCCTGCGATCGCCTGTGACGGCTTCCGCATGGTGTCCCCATCAGCCCGAACCACCCGTGCACCGGGAAACAGGCAGCCGACTTCTTCCTCAACACGTTCAGTCCCATCACCGATCGGCTGCAGATCATGCCCGGAACAGACAGGGCAGGTGCTCGGAGGAGCCGTAGATGTTCCACAATACGAACACAGCAACCGCCCGGTCCGCCTGGAATAGCCTAGTGCAATCCGGCAGGATGCGCATCGTGGCACTTGGCCGCAATCGCGACACACAAGCGCGTTCGCATAGCCCTTGCGATTGAGGAAGAGCAGGACACCGGATCGGCGGTCGATTGCCTCGCGCATCGCGTCAAGCAACGGCGGAGTCAAGAGCGTACGTTTGCCGAAAGACCGGAGATCGACAACCTCGACGTTCGGCCTCGATCCCACCGGCGGCGCCTGGCGGATGACAGTACCCGCGTCGCTCATGGGACTGGCGACATCCAGCGGGACCTGAGAACAGCCGAGAATCAGGACACCTTGACTCTCCTCAATACGCAGGCGCGCCACCTCCCGGGCGTGATAGCGCGGCTCCTGCGGTTCCTTAAGCGACGTATCGCCATCGGCCTCGACCCAAATCATTCCCAAGGACGAGAACGGAAGAAACACGGCTGACCTGGTTCCCAACACGACCTGCGGTGTCGGCTCCTTCACTCGACGCCACACCTCCGCCCGCGTCTCATCGGATAAAGCCGAATGCAGGCAGGCGGCAACGGTGATTCCCCGCTTGGTGAGCCTGTCGGCCAACCACCGCGCTCGATCCGTTTCTCCGACCAATACCAGGACCGACCGTCCGCCGGTGACCGTTCGATGAATGGCCCGGCATAGATATTCCACACGGTCCGCGAGGGATGTCTGGAGAATAAACGTGTCCGATTGACCGCTCTCGAGCGCCGCGCGCAGGCGCGACTCGAAGGCACGAGACGTATTGTCATCCGCAAACGAATGCTCCCCGAGGGGAAACGAACCGGATACCGTCGTCTGACCCAATTCAACCGGAGGAGAACCGACGGGATCGGATCGTACCTGAAGCTCAGCGACCCAACCTTTCTTGACGAAGTCCTCCACGATTCGTCTTTGTGATGGGGCGCTGTGTTTCAACAGGGTGGTCATCCTGAGCCCCGTCGGCTTCTTTCGCAACCGTTCGAGCAGGTAACGAGGCTCGTCTCCAAGAGATCCTGTTCTCAGTGCCTCGCGGCCCGATATGGTCAATCTGAGGCAGCGACTCCGCTGCTTGCTGCCGCCAGGAGGAGGTTGGACCAACCTCAAGCATTGCCCCAACGGGGCGACATAGTGGTCTGCCACACGCCTCGCAAGCTCAAGCAGCTCAAGCGGAATTTCATTGAGTCCGTCGGCCGTGGTGGCGGAACTGATTTCTTTGAGTCGTTCCCGGCTTACTCCCACCGGAAGGTGCTCATCGATCGAGATCACAGTGCCTTTGAGCTGACTCCGTCCAAACGGCACGTGAACACAGTGCCCGACTCGAAGGATCGGCCGTAGATGCGCGGGCACCAGATAGGTAAATGAACTCCGGATGTGGCGGGGGACGACGATCTCCGCGTAAAGATGCGGAGCAGGAACGGGCAACTTCGCAGGCGAAGCGTCTCGCATGACTCATTGTAGCAGCAGAAGAAATGGGCGGACAACGGAAGGGCGACGACGGAGGGGCACGCGTATGCATGCCCCTCCGTCTCATAATGAACTGAACGAGTTAGGGTTGAAGGGGAACGGACGCTTCGGCAGTCTGTTCCTGACCGATCGCTTCCGACGTCTCCGTCGCTTTGTCCGCGGTGAGTTGAGCAGCTCCGACCCGCTCGGCAACAGTACCAGTGGCGCTTGGCTGCGGGGTCGGGGCTCGGTCGGCAGAAGCCATCGAGACCTCCGGTTTTTCCAACGGTAGAGCACCGACCTTCTCCGCACGTTCTTCTACAACCGGGCCCCGTGCCTGCTCGGGGAGAGTCGCATCGGACTCCGGAAGGTACAGCACGATATCCACCCGGCGATTCTTTTGTCGACCGACGTCTGTGGCATTGCTCACCAGAGGTTTCGTATCGCCGTATCCCACGGACGAGATCCTTACCGAGTCAATCCCCCCCCTCTCCACGAGGTAGCGCAGCACACCGCTTGCGCGAGCCTTCGAAAGATCCCAGTTGGTCGGATATCGCGATTTCAGGGCGGGGCCGATTTCCATATTGTCGGCATGGCCTTCCACACGAATGAGCTGGTCCGCAGGTGCAGTTTTCAGATGCTCGGCGAGCGCATCGAGTACCTTATAGCCCTCCGGCCTGATCGTAGCCTCGCCCGACTCGTACCGCAACTGCCTCATGAGATCGCTGAGGGTGATGCGTGTCTCGCGCGACACGGACTGAACGTTCCGAGCCTCCTCCCGAACCGCCTCTGTGGTCTGTGGGCTGTTGGTCCCGTGATGGGCCGCGCTCAGCGACTGCAATTTTTGCGGGGTCGGCATGGAGACGGGAACGGCTTCTCCCTCCGGTGGCTTGACGAAGAATCGGTCACCGGGCAGAATTCGTGAGGTCGATCGCGTGACCAAGGCGGCCGAGGTTCGCGCCTCCGTCGAGAGAATCTTGATCTCTCCAACCGCCCTCGGCGGCAAATTCCCGCCCGAGCGAATGACTTCCATGGAATCACCAGGCCGCACTCCGTCGTTGCTGCCTCGGTCGACATAGACGATGTTGCGTTGCGCAACCAAGGTCATGGCCTTGTCGGCCTGTAGCTCGACTACCATCCCGTTGACATCGCCGGACGACGGGAGTGAAGCCGGCTCCGGCTCGGTCGGCAGCACAAACCGCACCACCGGATCACCGGGAGATACCGCACCGTAGGCTCGGATCGCCCGCACCGTGGTGAGCGTCTTGTCGGTCCGTACGACTTCGACGATGGCCAGACGAATGACCAGGTATCCAAGATACTCCCTCGTCACCGGATGGAAAACCTTGCGGGCTTTCTTGAATACCGTATAGAGATCGCCGACCGCCGCAGTTCCGGGATTTTTCAGCCGCAGATAGAGGGTATCCCGTAATCCCAATTGCATCCGATCACCGGTCGTCTGATTGTCCCCTGTAGTGACATTCACCACCCCGTCCTGCGGACTAGTCTGCTGGATCGAGCCGGCGGCGAAGGCGAGCGCCGCTTCTCCGAATCGAATCACGTCCAGATCATCCGCCCAGGCCACAACGGGTGCAAGGATCATCACGCTGAGGAGGAACGGCAATGCGGTGCGAGTGAAATAGATGCTCATGGGTCGTCCTTCTTGTTGGAAACCAATGCTCTTGAGAGAACCTTAGCAAACAGTCCCAGATTGTCAAGAATATTGCAGACTTGTCCAACGATTGACCCGACATCAAACCCGGTGGTAAGGTCCCGCGAGAATGAAGCAGGCGGCACAGGGTTGAGGACGATGTCCGCACTTCCCCACCAAGTTCAGGGGCGATCCCGGCGCTCTCCCATTGAGACGCAGATCCATCGGCGAAAGAACGCCCTGGCCTTGTCTCCTCTGGAAACGGAATGGGACCGTGCAGATCCAGCCAAGCCACCCCACCTTCGAATGGCCTCAGTTTTGATGGTATCGCAGCCGAAGCCGTTGAAACAGCCTCCCGCTTCGCTGAGGGACCTCGACGAGATCCAGCGGAATCCCGAACCTCTCTCCTAGGACTTTTGGGGTCAGACTCCGCTAGGTCCTTTGTACGCTTGCTATCTCTGCGATCCGCCGTCTAAGATCCTCCATTCTGGCGCAACTCAAGGTGTTGAAAGGTCATTTCGATGAGTGGCATTGAGTTACTCCTCGAGTATCTGACGAAGTATTTTCCGATTCTGCTTTTCATTTTTATCGCGTTGGCGTTCGGCGTCGTGACGCTGCTGCTCAGTTACTTGGTTCAACCCAAGTATCCTGAACCGGAGAAACTCTCGACCTACGAATGCGGGTCGGAACCCTTTTCGGACGCCCGCATGCCCTTTCCGGTCCGCTACTACATCTTTGCGATGCTCTTCGTGATTTTCGACATTGAGGTGATCTTTTTATATCCCTGGGCCGTGACGTTCGAGAAGCTCGGCCTGATCGGGCTGGTCGAAATGCTGATTTTCATCGCCTTGTTTGTGGTGGCCTACGTCTATGCGTGGCGCAAGGGAGCGCTCGAATGGGACTGATTCAACTGGGCCGACAGGAAAAGGACGGGGCACCGGACGTCATTACGACGACGGTGGAAAAGGCGGTGAATTGGGCCCGCAAAGGCTCCCTTTGGCCGATGACGTTCGGCCTGGCGTGCTGCGCCATCGAGATGATCGCGGCCGTGTCCTCGCGCTATGACATGGACCGCTACGGCGCCGGTGTGTTTCGTGCCTCTCCGAGGCAATCAGATCTCATGATCGTGGCCGGGACCGTCTGCCGCCGGATGGCTCCGGTCATTCGGAAGATTTACGACCAGATGCCGGAGCCCAAGTACGTGATCGCCATGGGGTCATGCGCAACGTCCGGCAACATTTACGACAGCTACAGCGTGGTGCAGGGAGTCGATCGGTTCGTACCGGTGGATATTTATGTGCCAGGCTGCCCCCCCACTCCTGAAGCCCTCTTCGACGGAATCTTGAAATTGCAAGACCGGATCATGCAGAAGCGGGTGTTCTTGAAGCAGCCTGAGCAGGTCAAGCCGCGCGTCAAGGCGTAAAGAGCGTCCATGTCTCTCCAGCAAATATCGAATCGCATTCAAGAGAATTTCAGCGAGGCGGTCATTCAAGCCGTCGAATGGCGGGGAGATTTGGCGGTGACGGTCAGTCGGGAACGGCTTCATGAGGTCGCGCAGTTCCTACACGACGATCCCGCAATGGACTTCGACTACATCGTTCATGTCAGTTCCGTCGATTGGCCGGACGACGAGTTGCGTTTTGAAGTCGTGTACGAGTTCTATTCTATCCGCAAGTGCCACAGAATCAGGCTCAAGACGCGCGTGGCGGAATCGGACTGCGTCGTGGACTCGCTGACTGATATTTGGAAAGGCGCAGACTTCATGGAACGGGAGGTGTACGACATGATGGGGATCCGATTTCGTCGGCATCCCGACCTTCGCCGCATCCTCATGCCGGACGACTATACCGAAGGCTATCCTCTACGGAAAGACTTTCCGCTCCGGGGGAAAGGATGGCGCGACACGTTTGATTTCCTGGACGAGACGGCGCGTTAAGGACCTGTCGAACCATGGCTTTTGAAGATCAACGCACCACGGTGTACAAAGTTGATCCGGCACACCCGGAAAGCGAATCCCTGCCGACGCTCCGCACGGAGGAGCTGCTGCTCAACATGGGTCCGCAGCATCCGAGCACGCACGGGGTGCTGAAAGTCATCCTCGAATTGGAAGGGGAGCGGCTGGTGAAGTCGACCCCGGTGATGGGGTTTCTCCACCGGGGCGTTGAGAAGCTGGCGGAGGAGGGCACCTATCATCAGTTCATCCCCCACACCGATCGGCTCGACTACGTCTGCGCGATGTACAACAATTTCGCTTACTGCCGTGCGGTCGAAAAACTCATGAACATCACCGTACCGGAGCGGGCCGAGTATCTCCGCACCATCGTGGCGGAAGTCCAGCGGATCATCGGTCACCAATTCTGGCTCGGTACGCAGGCGCTCGACATCGGCGCCATGACCGTGTTCTTTTATTGCTTTCGGGATCGGGAAATCCTGCTGGATTGGTTTGATGAACTGTGCGGGGCTCGACTGACGACCAGCTGGTATCGTATCGGCGGAGTCGAACGGGATTTTACGCCCTCGCTGCTGGCCAAACTGAAGCAGTTCTTGGACTATTTCCCTCCCAAGATCGATGAATACATCGTATTCCTGGAAAAGAATCGAATCTGGCTGGCCCGGACGAAAGGCGTCGCCGTGATCTCCGCAGAGGATGCGGTCAACTTCGGGCTGAGCGGGCCGACGCTCCGAGGCTCGGGGGTGGACTATGACCTGCGCAAGGCTGAACCCTATTCGGCCTATCCGAAATGCGAGTTCAACGTACCGCTCGGCAAGAATGGAGATACCTACGACCGGTACTGGATCCGCGTCATGGAGCTTTACGAAAGCGTGAAGATCATCCGGCAATGCTTGGAACAGCTGCAGGAGGGGCCGATCATGGCCGACGTCCCCAGCGTGACCTTGCCGCCGAAGGAACGGGTCTTCACGAATTTGGAGTCCATGATTCAACAATTCAAGCTCTTTTCGCAGGGATTCAACGCTCCGCCTGGAGAGATCTACTGCGGGACCGAAGCCCATAAGGGAGAATTGGGCTTCTATATCGTCAGTACGGGTGGTGGAAAGCCCTACAGGCTGAAGATCCGCGCTCCCTCGTTCATTCACATGGGCGCGTTCGATCACATGTCGAGGGGATACATGATCGCGGACGCGATTACGCTCTTCGGTACGTACGACATCGTTATGGGAGAGTGCGATCGATGAGAGCTGCCGAGTGCTGGGTGCGATGGGCCGAGCGTAGGACAACACGGCGCGAAGCACGGGGCTCAGAACTCAGCACTCATGACTCAGCACTGGGGAACCTATGGGACTGAAACCGGCCACAAATCCAGAAGTTGAAGCTGCGACCATCGAGCTGAGCATCGACGGCAAGATCGTCAGCGCTAAAGACGGTGTGTCGCTCTATGACGTCATCGCGAGCACCGGCAAGATCGTGCCGGCGATGTGCTACCACTACACCTTCGATCCGTTCGGCTCCTGCGGAATGTGCTTGGTCATGCAGGAAGGCAAGAAGGCTCCGGTTCGCTCCTGTACGGCCAAAGCGGCGGCCGGCATGATCATCCGGACCGAAGGAGACGACCTGTTTCAGGCCAGAAAGAAAGCCGTCGAGAAACATCTTTCGGTTCATCCGCTCGACTGTCCGGTCTGCGATGCCGACGGACATTGCGAATTGCAGGACATGGCGTTTCTCCATGGGGTCACGAATTTGCCCAACGCCAAACAGAAATTTATCCCCGAAGACACCCGCAGCCTGGTGCTCGACTTCAACATGAATCGCTGCATCGCCTGCGCCGAATGCATCAACGTCTGCAAGGACGTGCTGATGATCGATGCGCTGCAGTTCATGAAAAAAGGCGGCTTCAACCAGGTGGTGGCGAAGGGAGATCTCCCGCTGTCCTGCGAATTCTGCGGGGACTGCCTCGCCGTCTGTCCCGTCGGCGCCATCACCAACAAATTCTCCAAGTATCTGTACAAGCCCTGGCAGATGAAGAAGACGACCACGACCTGCAACTACTGCGGCGACGGCTGCCAGATCCAGGTGGAGACGAAGGATTCGGAAGTCGTTCGCGTAACTTCCCCTCTGTCGTGGAAAAACAAATGGGGTGATCGAGCCGATACCTCGAAGGGGCACGGCGGCATCTGCGTCAAAGGACGGTTCGGCTTCGAATATATCGACTCGCCAGCCCGGCTGAAGCAACCGCTGCTTCGCAAGGAGGGTCAACTGGTCGAGGTACCCTGGCTGGAGGCCATGCACTCGACCGTCGACCGGTTCGTCGAGATCAGAAAGAAGCATGGGTCCGATTCCATTGCCGGGCTGATCACCGCTCGCTGCACGAACGAAGAACTGTATCTGTTTCAGAAGCTCATGCGGGTCGGGTTCCGCACCAACAACCTCGACAGCAGTGCTCGCTACGGCCATATGAATTTCGTTCGCGCCGCCAAACACGCCTTGGGCCTCGGACGCACGCCGAACGATTGGGAAGATCTGACCAAAGCGAAAGCGGTCGTCATCATCGGCTCGAACCTGACGGAGACCAATCCACTCACCGCGGTCAGGATCAAGGAGGCGATCCGCGTCTACAAGGCGCAGATCATGGTGTTTGACTCTCGCATCACCAACATCGGCAAGCTGGCCTCGCACCCCCATCTGATCACGCCGGGCACCGAAGGGTTGGTCGTCGATGGACTCGTCAAGGCGGCCATCGATCTCGATCTCGTGGACGAAGAAGCCGTCGCCTCCCATCCACAGGCGTTCACCGCGCTGAAGGCGGCGCTCGCGAGTTGCTCGTTGGAGCGCTTGGCGTCTAAGACCGGCCTCACCGTCGACGCGTTCAAGGAGGCGGCCGCAATCTTTGCCGAATCGCCGCGAGCGATCCTCCTCTGTGCCGAGGGCATCGTGCGTCAACCGGACGGCTACCAAAACGTTCTGAAGCTGATCGACCTGGCCTGGATCACCGGAAAACTGGGCAAGGCCGGCTGCGGCGTGAATACCGTGACGGAGGAGGTGAACGAGCAAGGGGCGGCGGATATGGGTGTGGCACCGGAGTTCCTGCCCGGGCTCATCGGTTTTGAGGATGAGGCGATGCGCGATCGGCTGGCCAAGGCCTGGGACGTGACACTCCCGGCCGTCGGGACGGGCGCAAACTTGGTCGAGATTCTGAAGCGTTGCCGAAGCGGCCAGATCCGCGCTCTGTACGTGGTGGGTGAAAATCCTCTAGCCACGCTGCCGGCCTCCCTCGAGGTCAAGACGGCATTGGAGCGGCTGGACCTCCTCGTGGTCCAGGATCCGTTCCTAACCGACACCGCTGGCCTGGCGCATGTCGTCCTTCCGTCAGCGACCTACGCCGAAAAAGACGGCACCTTCACCAATCTGGAAGGGCGAGTGTTGCGTGTTCGGCAGGCGATGGATGCCATCGGAGAAAGCGTGCCCGATTGGCATATCATGTCCGCTCTGGCAAACGGCTTGGGATGCCGGTGGGAATACGAGTCGGCCAACGACATTCAAGGCGAAATCATGAAGCTCCTGCCCGGATATTACAACCTAGGCCAACCTCGCAGGATCGTTCCGACCGCGGATCGCTATCTCTCAAACGGTTACGGCAGCGCCGTCGCGGCGCGCTACAAGACGCCGCTCGCGGATTCCAAACGCCCATTCACATTGCTCATGGGCCAAGTGCTCTATCATTCCGGCAAACTGTCCACCGCGGCGCCGGGGCTGATCAAGATCGCGCCCAACACGCGTCGCATCGGGATGAACCCATCAGACATGGAACGCCTCGGCTTGAGCGACGGCGGCACGGTCCGCCTGACCTCGGATCATGGCACACTGAAAATCGGCGTCCAGCGAGACCACACACTTGCGCCGGGAACCTGCTTCTTCCCCGAGCACTTCAATGATCCGCCCGTGAAGGATCTCATGGCCGTTCATGTGGATCCCGTCACCGGCGTGCCCTCGTTCAAGCAGACGCGGGTCACGATCGAAGCGGTCTAGCCCGGAACGGAGACGAACATGAGCGTGGGCACACTGACAAAAAAAGTTCTTCAGGCGGCGCTCTTCTATGAGATCTGGGATGCGATGAAAGTCACGTTCAAGCACATGTTCCACAAACCCATCACCTTCCAGTATCCCCGGGAGCAACGGGCGATTCCCGACACGCACCGGGGAGCGCTAGGCTTGTTACGCTACGACGACGGTCGCGAACGGTGCGTGGGTTGCGATTTGTGCGAAGCAGCCTGTCCCTCACGCTGCATCAAGGTCATTAGTTCAGAGGATGCCGAACGGCCCCTTCAACGCTACGCCAGCGAGTTTTACATCGACATTACCAAGTGCGTGTTTTGCGGATATTGCGTCGAGGCCTGTCCCGTCAACGCCTTGGCCATGACGAAGGTCTATGAGTTTTCTACGCACGACAAACGGACGCTCCTGTTCGACAAGAAACGCCTGTACGACATCGGCGAACGCCATCTGGACGACGCGAAGAAGTATCTTTATGCTCACAACCAGGAAAAGAACGTCGAAGGAAGCCGGGAGTATCGGTACTATTTCCCGCAATCCGTGGCCAAGCCCACGCAGTCGACGCCGAAGCATTTGAGTTGATTCCGACCATGATCTCAGTGTTCTTTGCCTATTTTGCGCTGATGAGCATCGCCGCCGGGGTGCTCACCGTGGCCCTCAAGAACCCCGTTCATTGCGGTCTCGCGCTCCTGGCTTTGCTTCTTCATGTCTCCGGTCTCTTCATCCTGCTCAATGCCGAGTTCTTATGGGCGGTGCAGGTGGTCGTGTACGCGGGGGCCATCCTGGTCCTGTATCTCTTTGTGTTGATGCTCCTGAACCTCAAGACGGAGGAACGGTACTTTCATACCTCCTCGACATACTTTCTGGCCCCGGCCCTTCTGGGCTCCCTCTACGTCCTCGCGCAGCTCTTTCACTCGCCCTTTGGCGGAGCCAAGGGCGATGCGCCGGCACAGGCGGTTCTCCAAGACGGAAACACGTTCGCGGTCGGGATCAAGATGTTCAGTGAGTACCTGTTGCAATTCGAAATTGTCGGCGTGTTTCTTCTGGGAGCCATAATCGGGGCCATTGTACTGGCAAAAACACCGAAGCCGATGGACGAGGAACGCAATGTTCACTGATGAATGGTGAGTGTTCAATTGAATCGATCGGTCACTCGGCATTGAGCATTCAACAGTAAAGATTGGTCTCTATGGTTCCTCTGTCCGCATACGTCGCCGTCAGCGCCATCCTGTTCATCACGGGATTGCTCGGCGTCCTGATCCGCCGAAACTTCATTATTGTTCTGATGGCCGTTGAAATCATGTTGAACGCGGCCAACATCAATCTTGTCGCCTTCTCGCATTATCTGGAGTCGATGGCCGGTCAGCTCGTCGCGCTCTTTGTCATCGCGATCGCTGCCGGCGAAGCGGCCGTCGGCCTCGCGATCATCATCGTGGTGTTCCGCGGAAAAATTTCGACCAATGTGGACGAAATGAATCTCTTAAAGTGGTAGCGCGCCCTGAAAACGCCTCAGGATCCTCGTTCCCTGCGGCCTCGCCCGGTGAACCGCGTGTCTTGGCGCGAGAGGGTGGCGGATGAGAAGACGAGCATCTTGAGCGCTTTCTAAGGTATCGGAGTAACGTGACCGAACTGCTGATTAAACTGATCCCGGTGTTTCCCCTCCTGGCGGCGATCGCCAACGGATTGGCCGGCACACGCTGGTCCCATGAACTGGCGCACCGGCTCGCGTGGGGCTCGGTGGGCCTCTCCTTCCTCTCGACGATCGGCGTGTTCATCGACGTCCTTCGCACCGGCGCCGCGCGAGAAATCGTGGCCTATCAGTGGATCTTCGGCGGCGACCTGACGATCAATCTGGCCTACCTCGTCGATCCCCTCACCTGCGTCATGCTGCTCGTGGTGACGGGCGTCGGCTTCCTGATCCATGTCTATTCCGTCGGCTACATGCACGGGGAGACCGGTTTCACCCGCTTCTTCACCTACATGAACCTCTTCATGGTGTCGATGATCCTCCTTGTGATGGGCAACAACTATGTGGTGCTCTTCATCGGGTGGGAAGGTGTAGGCCTCTGCTCCTACCTGCTGATCGGCTACTACTATGACAAGATCTCGGCCGCCAAGGCGGCTTCCAAAGCCTTCGTCGTCAACCGCATCGGCGATGCCGGCTTTCTCCTGGCGATTTTTCTGGTCTTCATCAACTTCCACACCTTGGACTATACCCAAGTCTTCCCACAGGTCAGCCAACTGTCTCCAGACATGGCCACGATCATCGCGCTGTGCCTGCTCGTGGGCGCCGTCGGAAAATCGGCTCAGATTCCGCTCTATACATGGCTTCCCGATGCGATGGAAGGTCCGACTCCAGTCAGCGCCCTCATCCATGCCGCCACCATGGTGACGGCCGGCGTGTATATGATCGTCCGCAATCACGCTATTTTCGACCTGTCGCCCACCGCAATGGGCATCGTGGGACTGATCGGCGGCGCCACAGCGCTGTTTGCCGCCACCATCGGGTTGGTGCAAACCGACATCAAGCGGGTGCTGGCCTATTCCACCGTCAGTCAGCTCGGCTATATGTTTCTCGGCTGCGGCATCGGCGCATACACCGCCGCCATCTTCCATCTCATGACGCACGCCTTTTTCAAAGCGCTGTTGTTTCTCTCCGCCGGGTCCGTCATCCACGCGCTGGGAGGGGAGCAGGACATCAGGAACATGGGAGGACTGAGCTCGAAGATTCCGTGGACCTACCGGCTCTTCCTCATCGGCACCATCGCCATCGCCGGAATCCCCCCGTTGGCCGGTTTTTGGAGCAAGGACGAGATCATGGCTCATGCCTTCACCCATCACCGGTACCTGCTGTACGGCATGGCGGCAGCCGGAGCTTTCCTGACAGCGTTCTACATGTTCCGCCTGACGTATCTGACCTTCTATGGCCGGTCACGGATGGATCATCACACCGAAGCACACATCCATGAGTCCCCGACGGTCATGATCGCCCCGCTGACCGTGCTCGGCGCGCTGTCGCTCGTCGGAGGATTCTTGGGGTTCCCTCCAGAACAGGGCTGGCTCCATCATTTCCTGGCTCCGGTCGTCGGCGTAGGCAGCGAGCATGAGGTGAGCACCGGTTTGGTGCTGACTCTGATGATGATCGCCACCGGGATCGCCTTTCTCGGCTGGGGTTTGGCCCATTATTTTTACGGCATCTCTCCGGCCACTCCGGACCGCTGGGCAACCAGGGTCGAGCCGGTCTATCGACTCCTGTTGAACAAATATTACGTCGACGAGATCTACGACCTGCTGATTGTCGAGCCGACCAAGAAGCTCGGGCTCCTGCTGGACTGGTTCGATCGTACCGTCATCGACGGCCTCGTGCGAGCCGTCGGCCAGCTCGCCGAACTGGGTGCCGCGGGATCGACATGGATCGAGAAGCACGTCATCTACGGCGGTCTCAACGTCATCGGATACGGCAATCATCTCCTCGCCAAGCAATGGCGCCAACTGCAAAGCGGCATGGTCCATCACTATGCCGCGATCATCGTGGCGGGGCTGTTCCTGCTGGCGCTGGTCGTGCAGTTCATCGTACAGCGGTAAATCACGAGCATGCTAGAAGAACTCTCATCCACGTTTCCCATCCTGTCCTGCATCCTCTTCTTTCCGCTCGTCGGCGCTGCCGTTCTGTGGCTGATCGACGACGAAGATATGCTGAGAACTTCGGCTCTCACGATCTCACTGGTCGAACTGGCCCTGACGATCTTCGTCATGGTGCGTTTCGTGCCGGACTCGGCGGCCATGCAATTCGTCGAACGGGTTCAGTGGATTCCAGCGCTCGGTATCAGCTACCACGTGGCGGTGGACGGCATCAGCATCTTGTTCGTCGGACTGACGGCCTTTTTGACCGCGCTGGTCGTCATCTACTCCTGGGACACGATCCGCCATCAAATGAAGCTCTACATGATGTCCCTGCTGGCGTTGGAAACCGCCACCATGGGTATTTTCATCTCCCTGGATCTCATCCTCTTTTTCGTCTTCTGGGAGCTCATGCTGATTCCGAGCTACTTCCTGATCAAGTTGTGGGGAGGAGGAGCCGAGCGCCACTATGCGGCTCTGAAGTACGTCCTGTATACCCTTCTGGGCAGCGTGTTCATGCTGGTCGGTATCGCCCTTCTGGACATCAACTACCACAATTGGGCAACCGTTCATCACATGGATCGCGTGTATTCCTTCGACTTTCTTGAACTGCTGACCGTTCCCATTCCTTTCAGCCAACAAGTGCTGATTTTCTGGCTGATGTTCCTCGGCTTCGCATTCAAAGCCCCGGTCTTTCCGTTTCACACCTGGCTGCCGGACGCCCTGTTGGAAGGTCCCGTGGGCATGGCCGTGATGCTGGCGGGCGTCAAACTGGGCACGTTCGGATTTTTGCGCTTCAGCATCCCGCTGCTCCCCGATGCGGCCATGAGCAAGACCGTGGTACTCGTGACCATGATCTTGGGACTGGCGGCCATCGTGTACGGGGCGATCATGGCGCTCGTCCAGTTCGATTTCCGGCGGCTTCTGGCCTACAGCAGCATCAGCCACCTTGGGTTTGTCGTGGTCGGGCTGTTCGCCCTGAATTATCAGGGACTCCAAGGCAGCCTGCTGACCATGATCAATTTGGGATTCAGTACGGCCGGCCTCTTCTTCATCGCCGGTTTTCTTTACACGAGGCAGCACACCACCCAATTGGCGGCATTCGGCGGGATGGCAAAACATACCCCGTTGCTGGCGTCGTTCTTTTTGCTGATCGGCCTTGCGTCGATCGGGCTGCCTGGCACGAACGGGTTCGTGGGAGAATTCCTCATCCTCTTGGGCACGTTCAAGGCCAATTGGATATACGGAGCGATCGCCGTGACCGGCGTCATCACCGGCGCCGCCTACTTTCTGTGGTATTACGAACGGGCGATCCTCGGACCCGTCGGCCAGGCGGTGAAGGATTCCATCGCCGATCTGCACCCTCGGGAAACGGTGATCGCCGTGTCCCTTTCCATCATGATTCTCTGGATCGGACTCTATCCGTCCCCATTTCTGCGCATGATGAATGGATCGGTGCAGGCCTTGGTCGATCGGCTCAATCACGCCACCGTTGCGGCTGCTGGAATCCCGCCGTACGAGAGGGTCGATTGACGCCATGAGCGACTACGCGCTGCTGTACATTCTCTTCGCGCCTTTTGCCGGTGCCATCGCACTGATCCTCGTCTCCAATCGCCAGGCCTTGCTCGTGCGGGGGATTGCGGCCTTCTCGGCCTTTGTGTCACTCCTAGTGTCCCTGTATGTCTTCTACGCCTATGATCCCATCGCGGGAGGCTTCCAATTCGTTCAAAAGTTCGAATGGTCCCGTCAGCTCGGCATCTCCTTGCATCTCGGCGTGGACGGGATCGGCACTCCCCTGGTACTTGCCTCGTCCATCCTGCTGTTCGCCGGCATCTTCGTGTCCTGGCACATCAAGGATCGGACGAAAGAGTTCTACATCTGGCTGCTGATCCTGGCCGCCGCCACCATCGGCGTGTTCATGTCCCTGGATCTCTTCTTCTTGTATTTCTTCTACGAAATGTCCGTGATCCCCATGTATCTGCTGCTCGGCATGTGGGGGAGCCACACCAAGAAATATCTCGAGATGACGGATGCCGACGGTCTGAAGCTCCGGGATTCTGTGGGGTTCATTTTCAACTTCGGCGCGAACAGCAAGGAATACGCAGCCATGAAACTGGTGCTGTTCCTCTCGGCGTTTGCGGTCGCCGCCTTGATGGGTATTCTCTTGATCTACAAGTACGCAGGACTGAATACCTTCGACATCCTGATGCTGCGCGAACAAGCCAAGCTTATGAACATCCCGGTTCTCGGAACGACACTGGACAAGATCATTTGGATTTTGATCTTCTTCGGATTTGCTTCAATCGCTCCGCTTTGGCCGTTGCACTCCTGGTCTCCGGTCGGCCATGCGGCCGCACCGGCCGCTACCAGCATGCTTCACGCCGGCGTCCTGATGAAGCTCGGACACTTCTCGATCATTCGGGTGGCGTTCGAAATTCTGCCTGAGACGACCCGCGAACTCATGCCGATCGCCGCAGTCCTGTGTGTCTTCAGCATCATGTACGGCGGCTTCGTGGCCTTTTATGCCAAGGACACGAAATATGTCATCGGCTATTCCAGCTCCAGCCACATGGGATATGTGTTCCTGGGCATGGCCGCATTGGATTACATCAGCCTCAGTGGGGCAGTGATCTACATGTTCGCCCACGCCATGGCCACCGGCATGCTCTTCGCCATGGCAGGCTGGGTCTACGATCAAACCCATACGCGCGACATTCCCTCCCTCGGCGGCTTGTCAAATCGCATGCCGTTCATCGCCGGCTGTTTTGTCGTCGGCTGCATGGCATCCATCGGCATGCCCGGCACCGTGAACTTCATCGCTGAGGTCATGATCATCGTGGGAAGCTGGAACAAATATCCCCTGCAAGTCATCATCGCCGTCGTCGGCATCGTTCTGACGCTCGCCTATCTCTTCAAGATGATGCGGGGGCTCTTCTACGGCCCGATGGACCAGAAGTACAGCCACTCGCATGATGCCATCGCGATGGTGGACCGCTTGCCTCTGTTGATCATGATCGCCGTCAGCGTGGGATTCGGGCTCTTCCCGATGCATCTGTATAACGTCGTGCGGTCCGGGGTCGATCCGCTCGTCGCCAGGGTCACGCGCGTCGTTCCGGTGGCTTCGGCACCTCCTGATGCCGTGCCCCTGTCCGCTCCCTCGATCGGTGATGCCACCACCCCGGCGCTCCCTCCTCTGGTACGTCGGAGTTCGGAGGTCGCACCATGACCTTTTCCTTGAACATGTCGTCGGCGGATCTACTTCTGCTGCTGCCCGAGATCATCCTGACCTGCTGGCTCTGTGTGCTGCTCATCGTGGATTTCTCGTTTCCCCGTTTGCCGAAAGAGCACCTGGCCTATTTGAGCATCGTCGGGCTCGGGGGCACACTGGCCTGCCTGGTCTGTTTCGACCTGTTTGGGGTCACCGGCACCCTCTTCTCGAACATGTTCGTGGTCGACCGCATGGCCTTGTTTTTCAAGATTTTCATCGTGGCTGCGACGATCCTGGTGATTCTGGCCTCGATCGAGTTCGTACACCGGTTCACATTTTTCCGCGGCGAATACTACTTCCTCGTCGCAATGTCGGCACTGGGCATGATGTTCATGGCCTCGGCCAACGACTTGCTTTCGGTCTTCGTCACGTTGGAATTCTCGACCTTCGGGTTCTACGTGCTGGTCTCCTACCTGCGCGAGGACGTGGCCTCCAACGAGGCCGGACTGAAGTTCTTCATCCTGGGAGTGTTTGCCGCCGGCCTGCTGGCTTACGGAATCAGCCTCGTCTACGGTGAAACCGGTAAGCTTGTCTTCTCTGATATGAAGTCCACCCAAGTCACACCGGGACTCATCATCGGGTTTCTGCTCATCTTCGGGGCCTTAGGGTTCAAGATCGGGGCGGTGCCGTTTCATTCTTGGATTCCCGACACGTATCACGGATCGCCGACACCGGTCACGGCGTTCCTGTCGATCGCTCCCAAAGGGGCGGCCTTCGCCATCTTGCTCCGCATGTTCTTCGTCGCGCTCGCCACATTCAAACCGACCTGGGTGTTGATCCTTGTGGCAGCCTCCGTCCTTTCCATGACGTACGGCAATATCGTGGCCATCGCTCAACGGAACATCAAGCGGCTTCTGGCCTACTCCGGCATCGCCCAGGTCGGCAACGTGTTGATCGGCCTGGCGGCCGGGACGAAAATGGGGAACGACGCGATCCTGTTCTACCTCTTGACCTATCTGTTCGCCAATCTCGGTGCCTTTGCCATCGTCATTGTGGTCAGCCAGGCCATCGGCAGTGAAGAAATCGACGACTACAGCGGCTTGGGCCGGCGCTCGCCGTTTCTGGCCTTTTCGATGCTGGTTTTCCTGCTGTCTCTAGCCGGTGTGCCGCCGTTGGCCGGGTTCATCGGCAAGCTCTATATTTTCGTCGCAGCCATCAAAGAAGGTCTGTACACCTTGATCACCGTGGGGCTGATCAACATCGTCATTTCCCTGTATTACTATTTGATCGTCGTCAAGAAGATGTACATCGTCGAACCCCACGATCCCTCACCGCTGACGGTGTCAGGTCCGATGAAGGCCGTCGTGTACATCGGGCTGGCCGGCACCCTCATCATCGGCGTGTATCCGCAGCCGGCCATCGATTGGGTGGTCTCGGCGACGATGATGTTCAGCGACCTGGCCGGTCCCGCTGCCTCGCTCCCCGCACCTCTCCCGGTCACCCCCTCGGGCGGCTGAGCCTCATCCGTGTCGGCAGCTGTATTTCGTTTCTTGACTGAAATATTGCTTGCAGCACACTCGGCCCCAGAGTAGAGTTCCGTAAGCTGGCGCCCCGTGCCCGTCCCGCTGACCGGCTTCGCTCAGCCATGGAATCAGCCACACAGGACCGCCCAACCTCCTTACCGATCGTTTCGCCTGATCCGTCAGACGCCCAACCGGCCTCGCCGAAGGTTCGCATGCCAGCCCGCCGGAGACTGCCGGCTTGGGCAACCCGGTGGTCGATCGAACAACGGGTGTTGGTCGGCTTCGGCCTCGTGTTTGCCGGCATCGTCGTCATCAGTGCCATTTCCTATCGCAATACCTCCGTTGTCGTCCGCAACAGCCAGCTCGACACCGCAAGTCACGAGCTCATCCAATTGCTGGCTTCCATCGGCCAAACCCTCGATGCCGCGGAGAACGGCCACCGTCGCTTTCTGGTGACGGGCGACGATTCCTATCTGAAAGCGCACCGCGCCGTCCTGGAACAGGCTCCGGAATATTTCCGCTATCTCGAATTACTCACCGCCGATACGCCGAAGCATGCGCCTCGCGTGGTACGGCTGGAGGAGCTGATCAATCGGCAAATCCAAACCGAAGTCGCGGCAATCGCAGAGCGTGAGCACCGCGGCGCGGAGAGCGTCCGGCATCTCGCCCTTTCCGGCGTCGCGAAGCACGAACTCTCCGAGATTCACGCCGTGATTGCCGAGCTTGAATCCGATGAACAACGCCTGACCCAAGCCCGAGTCGTCCAATCGACGGCGAGCACCCGCAATACCATCGCCCTGCTGGGCCTCGGCGCCCTGCTGCAATTGGTTCTCCTCGCTTCCGTCTACTACCTGATCCACTACGACGTGACGGCGCGCCGCCGCATTGCCGCCGAGCTCAAGCGCCGCGGCGAGCTCCTCCAAGCCGCCAACAAGGAACTGGAGGCCTTCAGCTACTCCGTGTCCCACGACCTCCGCGCCCCGCTTCGTCACATAGACGGCTATGCCTCGCTCCTGGCCAAGACGGCGGCGACGACGCTGACCGACAAGGCGCAGCGCTATCTCCAGACAATTTCAGATTCCGCCAAGCAGATGGGTCAGCTCATCGACGATCTTCTCGTGTTCTCCCGCATGGGCCGTCAGGAAATGCTACATGCCACGGTCGATCTCAATCAGCTGGTAAAGAGCGTCATTCATGATTTGCGGCTTGACTTGCAAGCCAAACCCATCTCCTGGACAATTGGCCCATTACCCGAGGTATCCGCCGATGCGGCCATGTTGAGACAGGTGTACATGAATCTCATTTCCAACGCCGTGAAGTTTACGTCGACGAGGAACGAGCCGAAGATTGAAATCGGCGCCCGGGACGGAGCGCCGGGGGAGGTCGAGTTGTTCGTGCGCGACAACGGGGTAGGATTCGACATGCAATACGTCAGCAAGCTCTTCGGAGTGTTCCAGCGGCTGCACCGAAACGATGAATTTGAAGGAACCGGCATCGGATTGGCCAATGTGCGACGGATCATCCATCGGCACGGAGGCCGGACCTGGGCGGACGGCGCCCTTGACCAGGGAGCCACCTTTCATTTCTCCCTCCCGCTCAAGAGGTCTGCCTGATGATTACCGTGAAACCCATCCTGCTCGCTGAAGACAATCCACGGGACGCGGAGCTGGCGCTCGCCGCCATGGAAGAGCACCACATCGCCGACAAGGTCGTCGTCTGCCACGATGGAGCCGAAGTGCTGGACTACCTGTATTGTCGCGGCTCCTATCGCGGGCGCCAACAGGGAAACCCGGCCGTCGTCTTCCTCGATCTCAAAATGCCGAAGATCGATGGGCTGCAAGTGTTGAGGACCATCAAGAACGACGCGGATCTCAAACCGATTCCGGTTGTGATGCTGACCTCGTCGAGAGAGGAACGCGACCTCGCCGAGAGCTACGCCCTGGGAGCCAACGCCTACGTGGTCAAACCGGTTGAGTTTCATCAATTCATCACGGCCGTCAAAGAGCTGGGAGTCTTCTGGGGGGTCATCAACGAGCCCCCGCCACCCGGCATTGAGTCTCGCTCCTAACCTCTCCGTAAAGGACAAGTGAACCAGCCGCTCCGTCTGCTGCATCTTGAGGATAATCCGGTCGACGCCGAGTTGGTCATCGCGACGTTAACCGAAGCAGGACTGACATGCGCTGCTCAGCGGGTGGATACCCGCACCACCTTCCTGGCCTCGCTCAAGACGGGAGCCATTGACCTGATCCTGGCGGATTACTCTCTGCCGGGATTTGACGGTATGAGCGCGCTGGCGCTGGCCCGCCAATATGCTCCGGAAGTTCCTTTTCTGTTTGTCTCCGCCTTGATCGGTGAAGAACTCGCGATTGAAGCGATGCATCAGGGAGCGACCGACTATGTGCTGAAGCAGCGCCTGAGGAGGCTGGCACCCTCCGTCCAACGGGCGCTAAGAGAGCGCGACGAACGCCGAGAGCGGCAACGGGCCGAACAGGCCCTCAGACAGAGCGAGAAGCAATTCCGGCAAGCGCAAAAGATGGAAGCCGTCGGACGCCTCGCGGGGGGCATCGCCCATGACTTCAACAATCTGCTGACCGTCATCATGGGATACAGTCATGTCCTGTCGGCTGATCTGGGATCGGACCATCCGCTGCACGGGAAGATCGATGAAACCCTCAGAGCCTGCGAACGGGCCGCCATGCTGATCCGCCAGCTTCTGACATTCAGCCGCAAGCAGCCCCTTGAACCGAAGCTTCTCGTCCTGAACGGCGTCATCACGAACCTCGAAGGCATGCTGCGACGGGTGATCGGCGCCGACATTCGGCTAGCCATCGCACTCGATCCTTGCAACAGCCAGGTCCGGGCCGATCAAGCCCAGTTGGAACAAGTGATGATGAACCTGGTCGTCAATGCAAGGGACGCAATGACCAACGGTGGGATTCTGACGATCGAGTCCGCTCTCGTGGACATCACGACAAGTCCCCCGTATCACGTACGGCCGCTGACTCCCGGGCCGTACGTCAGACTGTCGGTCAGCGACACAGGATGCGGCATGAATCGTCAGACACGGTCACATCTCTTCGAGCCGTTTTATACGACGAAAGAGGAGGGCAAGGGCAGCGGTCTGGGCCTGTCGACCGTCTTCGGGATCGTCACGCAATGCGGCGGTGCGATCGATGTCAGCAGCCGCCTGGGCCACGGCGCGAGATTCGACATCTATTTTCCCAACGTCCAGGGGGAAATCCTCTCACCGGCGCAGGAGGAACATGCTCCGCCCCGCCGTGGCACCGAAACACTCCTCCTGGTCGAGGACGATGCGAGCGTGCGGATACTGGTTCGCGACGAACTCAGAAAGCTGGGCTATCATGTGATCGAGTCGAAAAACGGCATCGAGGCCTGTTTACTCGCCAGCCAGCACGTCGGATCCTTGCACCTGCTGCTGACCGACATGATCATGCCCGGCATGGGTGGCCGGGAACTGGCAAACCACCTATTGGTCATCAAACCGGATCTACGTATCTTGTTCATGTCTGGCTACACGGACGACGTTGGGATTTTGTCCGGCCAAGAGGATGGAACCACGGCATTTCTACAGAAGCCGTTCACCCCAGAGGTCTTGGCTCAGACGGTACGCCAACTTCTCGATACGACCGTCCCCCGGCCAAAGGCCATGCCCGGGCGTGCGTCAGGACGGAGGCGGTAACGTTGGCAATAGTGTCATGCCCGCTCATCCGGCAATGATATTCCAGCATGCTTCATCCCGTTCCACTGGGTTCACCCGGGTTTGCTGTTGTCTCTATTTGCTCTTGCTCGCATCCCTAACACCGCTGACCGGTACCGTGACCACGACATGGGCCCAGCCTCCTACCTGGGACCATCTCACCGACGGATTGCGCGTCACGCTGTGGGCGACGCCCTGTCCGGATGTCCCGCCGTTACTCATGATCGAGATCGACCCCGATCGCTATCGGTTCGCGGTGCATTACTATCGAAACGAGCGACTGGCCCAACCGCCCGACATTCATGAATGGCAGGCGAGGATGGGGCACGATCTTGTATTCAACGCCGGCCTTTTTCGTGAAAACTTCGCCTATCTTGGGCTGTTGTTCGGCAACGGACTCTCGCTCGGCGGCAAGCAACACGGGACGTGGCTTGGGCTCTTCGTCGCGGAGCCGACCGAGGCCGGGGCTCCTCCCGTCAGGATTCTGGACCTTTCTGTCGAATCCTTTGACGTCCGGCACGTTCCATATCGAGAAGCGGCGCAATCACTCATGCTGTTAGATGAGAATGGCACGATTCGCGTGCGACGATCCGGAAAACAAGCACATCAAACGATCCTGGCGGAAGAGACCGGCGGGCAGGTGCTGGTGGTCAAGACGACTCAACCTTCGACGTTGTTCGACATCGGTCAATGTCTACACGAGGCGTTTCCAGCGATCCGGAGGGCCATGGCGATGGATGGAGGATCGTCTTCCGACGTCGCGCTGGCTCCCGTGCTGCGCCGCAACGCGACTCACGCCAATCTTGGGGCCGCCTGGATGTCGTTCCTGGGCGACACGAGCGCGGGACATATCGGATTGCCCGCCGTCATCGGCATCAGCCCGAGACGCCCCTCCACGCTCTCCCAGGGGATCCCGCCGCGTAAGTCATCGCCCCGCTGATGCAACGGGATAGCCCGCTTCCATCCACGCATTCATGCTGCCGCTGACATTGTACACCCGCGTGTACCCCACATCGGCCAGCGTCTCCGCCGCAATGTTGCTGCGATGGCCCGATTGACAATAGACCACGATGTGATCACCGTAGTCCGCGCCGAGTTCCCGGTGACGTGCCTTGATTTCGCGAAAATCGATGTTGAAGTCTGTGCCCGGAATGTAGCCCCCGGCATGTTCTTCAGCTGAGCGGACATCAACCAGAATGAATCCTTTCTGGGAGGTCGACGAAGCTTTGTTCAATCCGGCTTTCAACTGCTGCACGGTCAGCAGATACGAATGATGCGCCGAGACGATACCGATTGTCAGCGTGGACAACAACAGAGCGCTTCCACAGAGCGCCAATAGTCGTGTGATCATGGTCGACCTCCTGCTCAACGGCAAGCGTGGTGAATCGTTCGACAGAGCCGATGACAACAACTATGATAGGAGCCTCATGAAGATCGGGTCAAGCCTCAGGGTCTCGTTGCTGCTGATCTGCCTGGCCGGTTGTGCCGAAGGCGCCAAGCTCGTACAGGATAATGGAGACAGCGGTGTCGTGGTGTACCCATTTAAGGCCGACCAGGGGGCCATGCTCTCTTCGTTTCGGACAGAGGCGCTGGGGTTGATCAAAGAAAAGTGCGGCGGTCTTTATACCATCGTCCGCGAGGGCGAAGCCAAAGGTCGGGCTCGAATAGTCGGCGCGGTCCAGGGGTCTCAAGAAATGGTGCGTGAGCGGCGATGGGGTATTGAGTTTCGATGCAAGTAACGCGAGCGATCGGTGTCACCGGCCGCTCAGGCCGTCGTCGCTTGCTGACGGGTGAGATCATCGATCGTCAGAAGCGCGATGAGCGATACGCCTTCTTGCTCCACGCGCGCACGGCCGTTCTGCTCCTTGCGATCCACAATCACGAGCGCCTGTCGTACGATCAACCCGGTCTGTCTGGCTGCCGCCACCGCCTTCAACAGAGAGCCTCCGCTGGTCAACACATCATCCACAACGAGAGCCCGGTCTCCCGGTCGCACGGCCCCTTCGATCAATTTCCCCAAACCATGGTCCTTGGCTTCCTTGCGCACGACAAACGTACGCCAGTCGCGCGGCGGACTGCCCCGATATCCGCAATCCGAGATCGTCGTCGCGATCGAGATCGCGCCGAGCTCGAGTCCGCCGAGGCAGTCAATCTCGTCTCCGACCAAGGCTTCATTCGCCAGAATCCCGACGAGACGACGTGCCGATGGATAGGCCATGAGCGAGCGACAATCGACGTAGTACGGACTCCTCTCTCCGGAAGCCAGCACGAATCCGTTCTCTGAATCCCACTTGAACGACCGAGTCTCGTGAAAGGCTCGAGCCAAGGCACGCTTCATCTCCGTCTTCGTCGTATCTCCGATGGTCATGACTGCTCCTCAATCGTTCTCAACGAGAACGAGCCAGCATACGTACACAAACTGACAATAAATTGACCGTTTGACCCATTCACGCTAGGGTCAGACGATCCAATTGCACGTATTTCCGTTTCGTCTCGCGCACGTTAACAGGAACCTCGCATGCCAGCTGGACAGGTCGTAGTGGGCCGCTGGGGAGGCTCCGTGCGTTCGACCGCAGGCGGCGGCTCGGCCTCACCCGATTCGGTCTTGTTCCGAATCTCAGAAGAGGCGTCAGGGTAAACGGCGCAGCCCGTGGCCACCATGAAGAGCGGAATGAGCAGCGACCGGATCAACAAGCGACACCTCACAGCGACAGCGACCGGCTCATCTTTGCATAGCTCGGCGGCAAAGTGAAGCGACACCAGATGGGCCAGGGGACAAGTCACAACGTGCAGGGGTTTTGGTGGCTGGCCGTCCATCTCTTCGTCACAGTCTCCTTAATCCTCCCATCGGCTGGCTTCGGCGAATCCGTCGATCGCGACCATCTGCTGATAAAGGGGTTTGCGTTCACGGGGAACACCGTCGTCTCGCAGATGGAGCTGGAGAGACTGACTCAGTCCTATATCGGCCAGTCGCTCGCATTACCGGACCTTGAACGTGTGGCTGGAACCGTCCAGGACCTCTACAAGAATAAGGGCTACACTCTTGCCACCGCCTATATTCCTCAGCAGGACATCCGATTCGGCGTGGTGAACATCGCCATACTCGAGGGTCGGGTCGGAGACATCGTTGTCACAGGGAATCGGCACTATTCAACGGAATTCATCCGCGGCAGCTTCGCTCAAGCCATGGAAGACAACGTCATCCGCAATGTGGCGTTGGAGCGGGCTCTGCTGTTGCTGAATAATTATCCGGATCTGAAGGTCTCGGCCGTTTTGCAGCCGGGTGCCTCGACCGGCTCGACCGACATCCAGGTCAAGGCCGAGGACAAGCGTCCGCTGCATGCCACGTTGGACTTCAACAACTACGGCTTCAACACGATTTCTCGTTACCGCGTCGGTGCCGGAATCGAAGCCGGGAACGTTCTGTTCGACGGCGCCACGCTCAACCTGAACGGCATCATCGGAAATCATCCTGATCAGTTGCTCTTCGGTTTCGGCGCCTATGCTGTCCCGATCGGCGTACACGGAACCAAGCTTGTCCTGTCCGGATCGGGAGGCCTCTTCAACGTGGGAGCGGAGCTGGCGGCCCTCGGCATCGAAGGCCGTATTCAGACGTTTGATATCTCGGCGAACCACCCTTTCATCAAGACGCGGTTTCAGTCCCTGCTCGCCGATTTCGGCTTCGCTGGAAAGAACAATCAGCTCTTCACGCTCAGCCAGCAAACCGGAGACGACCGGATTCGGGAGTTGAAGTTGGGAGTCAACTACGATCGCCTCGACCTGTCCGGTCGTACCTACTTCTCGCTCTACGGTTTCCAGGGACTCGGCGAAGCGTTGGGAGGCATGCCGAACAACGACCCTCAATCGACAAGAGCCGGCGCAGACGACCGCTTCACGAAGGGAACCTTGACGGCCGGGAGAATCCAGAGCCTGGGTCATGATGTACTGTTGCTGCTGAGGGCAAGCGGCCAGCTGACGACTCGTCCTCTCGTCGTCATCGAGCAGATGCTCCTGGGGGGACCCGATTCAGTGCGAGGCTATCAACTCGGCGAACGGTTCGTGGACGAAGGCTACACCCTCTCCGCCGAGACACGGATCCCGATTTTCCCCTCTCTGATGCCCACCCCGCTGAAGCACTTGCAGGGGGACGTCTTCATTGATTACGGCGCAGGTCGGCTGAAGAATCCTCAACCGGGCGAGGTCGCGTCAACGAATCTGACCGGTACGGGGTTCGGGCTACAGACTGAGCTACCGTACTATTCGACCAAGCTGCGGTTTGACGTAGGTTTTCCCTTGGGACCCACGCCAAGCGGAGGCACGATTTCGGGAGATCGCTCTCCAATCATATATATACAGGCCATTGCGAGATTCTAAGCAGCATGACGGCACACCCTTCGCCTCATGACGAGTCGCCGTCCCTCGGCTACACTCTAACTAAGAGGAGTCATTCGGAGCGATGAGGCGACAGCCCCCCGACAAGACAATTGCGATTTCCGGCCACCGGCGTCGGTGGCCAGGGCTTCGCCAAATGCTTTGCATGGCGCTCGCATCCCTTCAGCTCTTGGTTCCGAGCCTCGCTGCCGCCCTTCCCAGCGACGGACACGTCGTCGGCGGACATGCGACTATTCACCAGACGAACCCTACCACGCTGAATATTCAGCAGACGACCGACAAGGCCATTCTGAATTGGCAGAGCTTTTCAATCGGGGCGCATGAAGCGGTGCATTTCGTCCAGCCGTCGGTGAGTTCCATCGCCTTGAATCGGGTGATCGGCGCCGATCCCTCGGTCATTCTCGGTCAATTGCAGGCCAACGGTCGGATCTTCCTGGTGAATCCCAACGGTATTCTCTTCGGTGCCGGAGCCCAGATCGATGTGGGCGGGCTGCTGGCGACCACACTGCAGATTCGCGACAGCGACTTCATGGCCGGTCGCTATCTCTTTGCACAAGATCCCCTGAAAGGCCTGCGAAGCGTCATCAACCACGGCACCATTCGGGTGTCAGACCATGGATTCGTTTTCCTTGTGGCGCCGGGCGTAGCCAATGACGGCCTGATCGTCGCCAACCTCGGCAAGGTGTTGCTGGGTTCGGGACAACAGCTGACCCTGGACCTCATGGGTGACGGACTCATCAATTACGCCATCAGCGGGAAGGTCTTGGACCAGGTGACGGGGATGGACGGCAAGCCGCTGAGCTCGGCGGTCAGCAATAGCGGAACCATCCAGGCAGACGGAGGGCAGGTCATCCTGTCGGCAAAGGCCTCCGGCGACATCTTCTCATCCGTCGTCAACCAAAGCGGGGTCATTCGAGCCAAGAGTCTCGTGAACCACGGCGGGGTCGTTCGCTTGGAAGGATCGGACCCCGTCACGAACTCCGGCACCGTGGGACGGCAAGCCAACCTGGGCCAAATCAAGCATGCAGACGGGGCCGTCCTCAACACCGGAACGATCGACGTCTCGGCCGCGCAACCGGGGGCGGCGCAAGGGCAGGTGACGATCACCGGCGAGCAAGTGGGACTGGTCGGATCGATCCTCGCTAAGGGGGCCGACGGCGCTCCAGGCGGACGTGTCCTCATTTCATCCACCGATCAGACAGTAGGGACGAGTGACAGTCTCATCAATACGTCCGGAGTAGGAAACTCGAGCGCCGGCAACATCGTGGTCTGGTCCGACAAGAGCACGACATTCGGCGGCTCGATTCTCGCGCGCGGAGGAGCATTCGGCGGCAACGGTGGGCAGATCGAGGTCTCAGGTCATGAGAACCTTGGGTTCTTTGGGACGGTCAATGCGTTAGCTCCGTTCGGATCAGCCGGAACCCTGCTGTTGGATCCTCGAAATATCACGATCGCGACGGCGGGCGGCGTCGCGTACAATCCCGGCGTCAACAATCTGTTCGCGAATACTCCGGCTGCAGACGTGACTATCACTCCCGCCAGCATCAACGCCGCTGCAGCCAATGTCGTTCTCCAGGCCAACAACGATATAACGGTGACGAATGCCATCGCGATGACCAACAACGGCGTCGGGATCGCAATGCAGGCCGGTCGCGACATTCGCGTCAACGCCGCCGTCAGTACAAACAACGGAAATATCTCGATGACCGCAAACGATTCGTCGTCGATTGTTGCGAACCGGGCCAACGGGACTGCGGGAGACATTACATTCGCAGCCGGAGCAAATCTCAGTTCAGGCACAGGAAGCATCTCTCTGAACATCGATCCTGCCACGGCGGGAAACTATGATCCCGGCAGCATCACCACGGTCAGGAACCTGACGACGACCACTGGAAACATTTCGATGACCTCTCCGCTCAATGTGACGCTCTCCGGCGCAGTCAACGCCGGCTCGGGCGGCGTCACGATTAACGCCAACAGCGACGGGGCAGGTGGTCAGAACTTCACCATGAACGCCGGCAGCTCCATCACCACCACCAATGCTGGGGCCAATGCGATTCAGATCATTGTCAACAGTCCGACAGGCGGCACAGGGGCGGCTTCTCTCCGCGGTTCGATCACGACGGGGAACGGCGGGACTGCGACGGTTTCTACTCGCGGGCAGACCGCGGTCGGAGGGAATACGACCGGCGGCGCGATCACCCAGGGCGCAGCTCTGACCATGAACACCGGCGCGGCGGGAACTGTCGCGCTCGCCACCGGAGCCGCTGCGGCGAGCATTACCCTCAACACCGCGGGCAACAATTTCATCGGCGCGGTCGGCGTAAGTCGGGCCTTCAACGTGGCGCTTCGTGATGCCAACACGCTGACGCTCGGCGCCTCGACGATTTCAGGCACGTTGGCTCTCACCACCGCCGGAGCGCTGACCCAAACCGGCGCGTTGGCCGTAACCGGCGCCACTACCTTGGCAGCCGGAGCCGCGAACAACATCACGCTGAATAATGCCGGAAATAATTTCAGCACGGTCGGCATCACGAACGGCAGCAATGTCGTCCTCACGGACACGAACGCGTTGGTGCTGGCCGCTTCCACTGTCTCCGGCACATTGGGCGTCACAACGAACGGAGCCCTGACCCAGAGCGGTGTGCTGAACGTGACCGGAGCGACCACGCTCACCTCCGGTGCGGCCAACACCATCAACCTGGCAACTTCGGCCAACAACTTCAGCACGGTCAGCGTCACGAGCGGCAACAATGTCAGTCTGCGGGACACCAATGCGCTAGTAGTAGGCGCCTCCACGGTGAGCGGCAACTTGGCCCTCACGACAGGCGGAGCCCTCACCCAGTCTGGCGCGCTCAATGTGACCGGGACGACATCGTTTACCGCCACGGCGGCGAATACGGATATTCTTCTGGGAACGCAGGCCAACAATTTCGGGGGAGCGCTCTCGTTTGCCGGCACGCTAGGGAATTTCCGGGACCTGTCGATTCGCAATGTCAGTGCAGGGGCGACGGTTCCGGCTCTCGCAGGTTTGACCGCCTTGCGGAATCTCACTCTCCAATTCGATAACACAGCCGTTGCACTGCCGGCCTTCACCCTCGCGGCGGGAGGCAACCTCAACGTGACGGCCGGTGGAGCCATCACGGACAGCGGGAACATCATCGTGCCGGGCACGACGACGCTCACGGCCGGGGCGAACAACGTCACGCTCGACAACGCGAACAATTTCACCGGGGCAGTGTCGATCGTCAGCGGCAACAACGTCACGCTCAACGATGTCAATGCCGTGGTGCTCGGCT